>NZ_JAALCQ010000012.1:0-155589 GCF_011065555.1 Rubrivivax sp. JA1026 | reverse complement strand
GCGCGCTCCCCCGTCGAGCGCGTTTTGCCATGTAGATCAAGCACTTGCGTGTTTTGACCCACCGTCAGCGGCCGCCTCGATGCGACTGAACCAGATCAAGCTCGCCGGCTTCAAGTCCTTCGCCGAACCGACCACCTTCCAGCTGCCCGGGCAGCGTGTCGGCGTCGTCGGCCCGAACGGCTGCGGCAAGAGCAACATCATGGACGCGGTGCGTTGGGTGCTCGGCGAGAGCAAGGCCAGCGAACTGCGCGGCGAGTCGATGCAGGACGTGATCTTCAACGGCTCGGGCCAGCGCAAGCCCGCCAGCCGGGCCAGCGTCGAACTCGTCTTCGACAACAGTTCGGCGCGCGCCGGCGGCCAGTGGAACGCGTTCTCCGAGATCGCCGTCAAGCGCGTGCTGACGCGCGACGGCACGTCCAGCTACTTCATCAACAACCAGCCGGTGCGCCGGCGCGACGTGCAGGACGTGTTCCTCGGCACCGGCCTGGGCCCGCGTGCCTACGCGATCATCGGCCAGGGCACGATCAGCCGCATCATCGAGAGCCGCCCCGAGGAGCTGCGCCTGTTCCTCGAAGAGGCCGCCGGCGTCTCCAAGTACAAGGAACGCCGCCGCGAGACCGAGAACCGGCTGAAGGACACGCGCGAGAACCTGACGCGCGTCGAGGACATCCTGCGCGAGCTGAACCTCAACCTCGAGAAGCTGGAGAAGCAGGCCGAGGTCGCCGCCGCCTACCGCCGGCTGCAGGACGACGGCACGACCAAGCTGCATCAGCTGTGGTTCCTGAAGGCGCGCGACGCCGCCGGCGAGGAAGAACGTGTCAAGACCGCGGTGCTGGCCGCGACCAACGTGCTCGAGCAACGTTTGGCCGAGCTGCGCCACGTCGAGGCCGAACTCGAGCAGCTGCGCCAGGCGCACTACGAAGCCAGCGACGAGCTGCATGCGCGCCAGGGTTCGCTGTCCGAAGCGGCACTGGAAGTGAGCCGGCTCGAGGAACGCATCCGCTACGTCGTCGACGGCCGCCAGCGTGCCGAGCAGCGCCTGGCCGCACTCGACGCGCAGAACGAGGGCTGGCGCGAACGCCAGGCTGCCGCCGAGGCCGAGCTTGAAGACATCGCCGGCCAGATCGTCGCCGCCGACGAAGAGGCCGACGTGCTCGTCGCCCAGGCCGAGGACCAGGGGCTGGAACTGCCGGCGCTGGAAGACGGCCTGCGTGCCGCCCAGGCCGACGCCAACCGCCAGCGCAACGCCGTCACCCAGGTGCAGCAGCAGATCCAGGTGCTGGCCGCCGACAGCCGCAACCTCGACGAGCAGGCGCGCCAGCTGCGCACACGCCGCGAGCGCCTGGCCGGCGAGCGCCAGCAACTGCAGGCGCCCGACACCGCGCGCCTGGACGCGCTGCGCGAAGACGAAGCCGTCGCCGCCGCGCGTCACGAAGAAGCCGAAGGCCGGCTGCACGAGCTGTCCGAGCAGGTTCCGGCACTCGACGAGCAGCGCCGCGCCGCGCAGGCCGCCGTCAACCGCGAGAACGCCAGGCAGGCCGACATCGCCGCGCGCCTGGAAGCACTGCGTACGCTGCAGGAGAAGGTGCAGACCGAAGGCAAGCTCAAGCCCTGGCTGGAGCGCCACGGCCTCACCGGCATGCAGGGCCTGTGGCGCCAGGTGCACATCGAGCCGGGCTGGGAGACGGCGCTGGAAGCCGCGCTGCGCGAACGCCTGAACGCGCTCGCCGTCGGCCGCCTGGACACCGTGCGTGCCTTCGCCGCCGACGCCCCGCCGGCCAAGCTGGCCTTCTACGCGCTGCCCTCGGGCGCCATCGCCAGCACGCACGCCACGCTGCCGCGGCTGGCGGACCTGCTGCGCCTGGGCGACGCCGGCCTGAAGGCGCTGCTCGGCGACTGGCTCGAAGGCGTCTACACCGCCGACTCGCTGGACGCGGCGCTGGCCGCACGCGGCCAGCTGACGCACGGCGAAGTGGTGATGACGCGCGAGGGCCACGCCGTCAGCCAGTACGCCGTCGCCTTCTACGCGCCCGACTCCGAACAGGCCGGCCTGCTGGCGCGCGCCCAGGAGATCGAGAACCTCGACCGCCAGCAGCGCGCCCAGACGCTGATCGCCGAGGAGGCTCGCACCCAGTCCGTGCGCCTGGAAGCCGCCTACACCGAAGCCAGCGGCCGCCTGTCCGCCGCACGCCGCGAAGCCGCCGAGGCGCAGAACCGCGCCCACGCGCTGCACGTCGAGCTGCTGCGCCTGAGCCAGCAGGCCGAGGCCGCGCTGCAGCGCCGCGAGCAGCTCGGCGACGAGCTCGCCGAGATCGACGCCCAGATGGAGGCCATCGAGGAACGCCGCGCCGTCGGCGAAGCGCGTTTCGAGGAACTCGACGTCGAACTCGGTGACGCCCAGCAGCGCCACGCCGACCTGGAAGACGAGGTCATCGCCGCCGACCGCCGCCTGGCCGACGCACGCGAGCAGCAGCGTGCGCTGGAGCGCCAGGCGCAGGAAGCGCGTTTCCAGGCCCGTTCGCTGGCCGCTCGACGCGACGAGCTGCAGCGTTCGCTGGAAACCGCGGCGGCGCAGATCGCCGCCAACGAGCAGGCCGCCGAGCAGATCCGCACCGAGCTCGCCGGTTTCGACGACGCCGCGGCCGAAGCCGGGCTGCAGGAAGCGCTGGCGCTGCGCCTGGATCGCGAACGTGAACTCGGCGCCGCGCGCAGCCGCTACGACGACCTGTCGGCGCAGATGCGCCGCGCCGACGAGCAGCGCCTGGGGCTGGAGCACGGCATGGCGCCGCTGCGCGAGCAGATCACCAAGCTGCAGCTGGAGCAGCAGGCGGCGCAGCTCGGCGGCGCGCAGTACCTGGAGCAGCTGCAGGCCGCCGAAGTCGACCTGGAGGCGCTGGCCACCGGCATCGAGCAGGGCGGCGTCAAGCTCTGGGGTCTGCAGACCGAGATCGACCGCATCAACCGCGAGATCGCGGCGCTGGGCGCCGTCAACCTCGCCGCGCTGGACGAGCTGACCGCCTCGCGCGAACGCAAGACCTTCCTCGACGCCCAGCTCGCCGACCTGACCGACGCCATCACGACGCTGGAAGACGCGATCCGCAAGATCGACCTGGAGACACGCGACCTGCTGGGCAGCACCTTCAACCAGGTCAACGAACACTTCGGGCGCATGTTCCCGTCGCTGTTCGGCGGCGGCCAGGCCAGGCTCGTGATGACCGGCGACGAGATCCTCGACGCCGGCGTGCAGGTGATGGCGCAGCCTCCGGGCAAGAAGAACAGCACCATCCACCTGCTGTCCGGCGGCGAGAAGGCGCTGACCGCGATCGCGCTGGTGTTCGCGATCTTCCAGCTCAACCCGGCGCCGTTCTGCCTGCTCGACGAGGTCGACGCACCGCTGGACGACGCCAACACCGAGCGTTACCGCAACCTCGTCACCGAGATGAGCGCGGGCACCCAGTTCCTCTTCATCAGCCACAACAAGATCGCGATGGAGATGGCCGAACAGCTGATCGGCGTGACGATGCAGGAGCAGGGCGTCTCGCGCATCGTCGCCGTCGACATGGAAGCGGCCATCGGTTTCGCCGAAGCGGCATGACCCTCACCACGGCACTCGCCCTCGTCGGCGGCCTCGTTCTCGTTGCCCTGATCGTCCAGGGCTGGCTCTCCACCCGCCGCGCCGGCCCGCGCCGGCCGGACGTCCAACCCGACGCGCCCGAGCGTGTCGAACCCGGCCTGGGCAGCGCGCCTGCCACCGGCGATCCGGCCGACGAACCGGCGCTGGACGCCGCCCCGGCGCCGCCGCCCCCGGGCACACGCCGCCCGGCGCGCCTGGACGCGCTGATCGACGCACTCGTGCCGATGACGCTGGAGTCGCCGGTGACCGGCGATTTCGTGCTCTCGCACCTGCCGCCGTCGCGCCGCGCCGGCACCAAACCGTTCTACGTCGAGGGCCTGGACACCGAGACCGGCGACTGGGAACAGCCGCGGGCGGGCCACCGCTACGGCGAACTGCAGGCCGGCGTGCAGCTCGCCAGCCGCAGCGGCGCGCTCAACGAGATCGAGTACTCCGAGTTCGTGCAGAAGGTGCAGGCCTTCTGCGAAGCCATCGGCGCGATGCCCGACTTCCCCGACATGCTGGAAGTCGTGGCCCGCGCCCGCGAGCTCGACGGCCTGGCCAGCCCGCTGGACGCCCAGCTGACCGTCACGCTGCGCTCCAACCACGTCGCCTGGTCGGTGGGCTACCTGCAGCAGGTGGCCCAGCGCCTGGGTTTCCTGCCCGGGGCGCTGCCGGGCCGGCTGGTGCTGCCGGGGCCCGAGGCCGGGGCGCCGCCGGTGCTGGTGCTGAGCTACGACTCGCAGGCCGCGCTCGCCGACGACGCCCAGATGGCGGCCGTGCGCGACTGCACGCTGACGCTGGACGTGCCGCAGACCGAGGCCCGCCACGAACCGTTCCCGACCTGGCACCGCGTGACGACGACGCTGGCCGACGAGATGGACGCGACCATCGTCGACGACCAGGGCCAGCCGGTCACGCTGCACGCCTTCGACGCCATCGGCCGCGAGCTGCAGCAGCTCTATGCCCAGCTCGAGCAGCTGGACCTGGCCGCCGGCTCGCCGGCGGCGCGGCGGCTGTTCAGCTGAGCGGCCGACCGGCGCATTCCGTCACGCCCGGCGCCCAACGACCCGCCGAGCTCGGGGAGAGCGGGGCGCTGCCGCGCGGCCTAGACTCGCTGCGCCGATGAAGCCGTGCCGCCCTGCCGCCGTCGTGCGCGCCGCCCGAAGCGGCCGCGCCGTCCTCGCCGCCACCGCCTGCTGGCTGGTGCTGGCCGCGCACGCGCAGGCGGTGCCCGACCTGTCGGCGCTGCCGCGGCCCGACACCCCGCCGCCCGAACGCGGGCCGGTCGTGCCGGCCCAGGTCGAACGCTGGCGGCTGGAGGCCAAGGCCCACGAGTACGGCGACGGCGTGCCGCGCGACGCGCTGCTGGCCGCGCAGCTGTATTGCCGGGCCGCGCGCTACGGCGACGCCGAGTCGCAGTTCAACCTGGCCTGGATGCTGACCAACGCCCGCGGCATCGAGCGCGACGAGGCGCAGGCCGCGCACCTGTTCGCTGCCGCCGCCGAACAAGGCCTGCCGCAGGCGCTGAACATGGCCTCGCACCTGGGCGCGCCGCTCGGGCCGCCGCCGCCGTGCCTGCGGCCGCCGGAGCAGGACCCGCTGACGGCCACCGCCCGGCCGCAGCCCCGCGCCGGCGCCGTGCGTTCGCCGTCGGCGCTGTTCGCCGCGCTGCCGCCGCCGGCCAACGCGCCGCAGCCCATCGTGCGTTTCGTCGACCTCGTGGCGCCCGAGTACAAGCTCGCGCCGCAGCTCGTGCTGGCGGTGATGGCCACCGAGAGCGGCTTCGACCCCGGCGCGCTGTCGCCGAAGAACGCCCAGGGCCTGATGCAGTTGATGCCCGACACCGCGGCACGTTTCAAGGTGCGCAAGCTGTCCGACCCGGTGCAGAACATCCGCGGCGGCATGGCCTATCTGCGCTGGCTGCTGGCGTACTACCAGGGCGACGTGCTGTTCACGCTGGCCGCCTACAACGCCGGCGAAGGTGCGGTCGACCGCTACCGCGGCGTGCCGCCGTACGCCGAGACGCGGGCCTACGTGCGCCGCATCCTGGCGGCGCTGGGCGGGCAGCGCTGGCACCCGTACGACCCCGAGGCGGCGGCGCCGTCGCCGATGTTGTCGACGCTGTCGGCCGCGGCCGCGTCGCCGCCGACGCGGCTGCGCTGAGCCGGGTTCAGGCCGTCACCTCGACACGCGTGCCGTCCGGCGTCGCGATCACCGCTTCGTAGAAGCCGTCACCCGTGCGGCGCGGCGCCGAGAGCAAACAGCCTTCGGATGCACTGAGCGTCGCCAGCGCATCGACGGCCGCCGCATCGCCGAGCGAGATCGCGACGTGATCCCAGCCGACGGCGTCGCCGGCCGGCGCGTCGGCCAGCCAGGGTGCGGCCATCAGCTCCAGCCGCAGCGTGTCGCCGGGCAGTGTCGCGAAGATCGAGACGAAACCCGGCCGGCGTTGGCTGCGGTAGGGCGGGGCGATCGTGGCGCCGAACAGGCGTTGCCAGAAGGCGGCCGAGGCGTCGAGGTCGCGGGTCCAGAGGGCGACGTGGGCGAGGCGCATCGGGTGTCTCCGGTGAAGGTTCAGACCGGCGCGTCGGCGTGCAGGATGGTGGCGCCGGCGGCGGCCAGCGCGGCGGCATCGGCGTCGTGTTCGACGATCACCGTGCCCAGCGCCTGCAGCGCCGCGAAACGGTGCGGCGCACGCGTGCCGAGCTTGTCGTTCGTCACCATCACCACGTGCTCGCGGCTGGCGGCCAGCAGCGCACGCTTGAACTCGGCGTCGGGCGCGTCGTGCGCGCTGGCGCCGGTCTCGGCCGAGATCGCGCAGGCGCCGACGAAGGCGCGGTCGATGTCCAGGCGCTGCAGCGCCAGCAGCGCGGTCGTGTCGACGCAGCCGCCGACCGTCGGGTCGACGACGCCGCCCAGCATCAGCAGGCGCAGGTCCGCGCGGCGAAGCAGCGCCGCGGCGATGTCGACCGAGTTCGTCGCCACCGTCAGCGCGTGGTCCTCGGGCAGCAGTTCGGCAAGCGCGAGGTTGGTGCTGCCGTTGTCCAGAAACAGGAACTCGCCGCGGCGCACGGTGGTGGCGGCCGCGCGTGCCAATGCACGTTTGTGCACGAGGTCGGCGCCGCTTCGCACCGCCATTGGCAGCACTCCGGGCATCGGCGGCAGCGCGCCGCCGTAGACGCGGCGGCAGCGGCCTTCGGCGGCCAGCGCGCGCAGGTCGCGGCGGATCGCGTCTTCCGAGACGGAGAACTCGGCCGCCAAAGCCGCGGCGGCAACGCCCTGGCCGGCGGCGAGCCGGGCGGCTATCAGTTCGCGGCGGGCAAGCGGGACGTCGATGGATTCCATGCACCGAGGATAAACGTGCACCAACAAGAATGCAAACGTGCAACTTCTGGCGATTGTCGGCAGGGATTACGGCGATAGGAGATTCCTGTCGACGCACGTAATGTCTTGGCATGGCCCCCGACCCCCGATCGCTGATCCTCAGCCTGCTGCTCGGTGCCGAACGCAGCGGCGACACGGCGCTGGCGGTGCCCGAACTGCTGGCTGCGGCGGCGCTGTTCGGTCTGCCGGAGAACACCGTGCGTGTCGCGCTGACCCGCGCCGCCGCCGCGGGCCTGCTGGTGGCGCCGGCACGCGGGCGCTACGCGCTCGGCCCCGCGGCAAGGCCGCTGGCCGACGCGGTGCTGGCCTGGAAACGCCTGCCCGAACGCCTGGTCGCGTGGCGCGGCGACTGGCTGGCGGTGCACGTCGGTGCCGCCGGCCGCAGCGACCGGCCGGCGCTGCGCGCTCGCGAGCGGGCTTTCGGCCTGCTCGGCCTGGCCGAGTTCGAACGTGGCCTGCACCTGCGGCCCGACAACCTGGCCGGCGGCGTCGAGGCGCTGCGCGAGCGCCTGGCCGCGCTGCTGCCCGACGGTGCCGCCGTCGGCACGGTGTTCGTGCTCGGCGGGCTGTCGGCCGCCGACGCCACGCGTGCTGCGTCGCTCTGGGACGGCGCGGCGCTGGACGCCAGCTACCGCGAAGGCACGGCGCGGCTCGCCGCCTGGCTGGACGCCGCGCCCGGCCTGGCGCCCGAGCAGGCGGCACGCGAGTCCTTCGAACTCGGTGGCGAGGCCATCCGCCGTCTGGTCTTCGACCCGTTGCTGCCGGCGCCGCTGGTCGACGCCGAGGCCCGCGCACGCTACCTGCGCACCGTCGAACGTTTCGATGCCGCCGGCCAGGCGATCTGGCACGGCTTTCTGGCCCGATCACGCGCTGCCCGTGCCGCCGAAACCGAGGAGATCCACCGATGAACCCGAACGACAGCGTGCTGGCCGAGACCCACGAGGTCTTCAACGTCGGCGCCGAGCTGCCCGACCATGACGCCTACCGCGCCGACGCCGCGCTGGTCGAAGCCGTCGTGCGCGAAGGCGCGGCCTGGGCCGACGACGAGCTTAGCGCCTTCGGCCGTCTGACCGGCGCTGCCGCCTACCGCGAACTGGGCGCCGAGGCCAACCGCCACCCGCCCGAGCTCGACACCCACGACCGTTTCGGCCGCCGTGTCGACCAGGTGCGCTTCCACCCCGCGTACCACGAGCTGATGCGCTCGGCGATCGAGCACGGGCTGCATTCGGCGCCGCACACCGCGCCGCGGCCGGGCGCGCACGTCGCGCGTGCAGCCGCGTTCTACCTGCAGAGCCAGGTCGAGGCCGGCCACGGCTGCCCGGTGACGATGACCTTCGCCTCGGTGCCGACGCTGCGCACGACGCCGGCGCTGGCCGAGGCCTGGCTGCCGCGCATCACCGCCCGCGTCTACGACCCGCGCAACGTGCCCGACGCGCAGAAGGCAGGCGTCACGATCGGCATGGCGATGACCGAGAAGCAGGGCGGCTCGGACGTGCGCGCCAACACGACGCAGGCGCGGCCGGCCGGTGCCGGCGGCGTCTACGAACTCGTCGGCCACAAGTACTTCGTCTCGGCGCCGATGTGCGACGCCTTCCTGGTGCTGGCGCAAGCGCCGGGCGGGCTGAGCTGTTTCCTGCTGCCGCGCTGGCGGCCCGACGGCACGAAGAACGCGCTGCAGCTGCTGCGGCTGAAACGCAAGATGGGCAACGTCTCCAACGCCAGCAGCGAGACCGAGCTGCGCGGCGCGCTCGCCTGGCGCGTCGGCGACGAAGGCCGCGGCGTGCGCACGATCATCGAGATGGTCGCCTGCACGCGTTTCGACTGCATGGTCGGCTCCAGCGCCGGCCAGCGTGCCGCGGCGGCGCTGGCGCTGCATCACGCCACGCTGCGTTCGGCCTTCGGCCGCCGCCTCGCCGAGCAGCCGCTGATGCAAAACGTGCTCGCCGACCTGGCGCTGGAGAGCGAAGCCTCGCTGGCGCTGACGATGCGCCTGGCGCGTGCGATGGACACGCCCGGCGACGCCCACGAGCAGGCGCTGCTGCGCCTGGGCACGGCGATCGGCAAGTACTGGGTCTGCAAGCGCACGGCCGCTCACGCCGCCGAAGCGATGGAGTGCATCGGCGGCAGCGGGGTCATGGAGGACAGCCCGTTCCCGCGCCTGTACCGCGAGGCGCCGGTCAACGCGATCTGGGAAGGCAGCGGCAACGTGCAGTGCCTGGACATGCTGCGCGCCGCCGAGAAGGCGCCGGCGGCGCTGCACGCCTTCTTCGCCGAGCTGGCGCCGGCGCGTGGCGCCGACCGCCGGCTCGACCGCTGGGTCACGGCGCTGCAGGACGAGTTCGCCGAGCTCTCCGACCTGGAGTTCCGCGCGCGCGGCCTCGTCGACCGCATGGCGCTGGCGCTGCAGGCCTCGCTGCTGGTGCGCCACGCCCCGGCGGCGGTGGCCGACGCCTTCTGCGCCTCGCGCCTGGGCGGCGGCGGCGCGCGCCAGTACGGCACGCTGCCGCGTGGGGTGGACGTGGCGGCGATCGTGGCGCGGGCGATGCCGGCGCTCTGACGGCTCAGCGCGGCATCAGAAAGGTGCTGGCCTCCTCGACCCGCGGTCCCGCGCTGCCTTCGGCCGGCTCGAAGACCAGGCGGATCGTGCGCACCCGTTCGCCGTCGGCCAGCACCGGCGCACGCACGCTCAGCGGCAGCGTGTGTTCGCCGGCCGGCGCCAGCTCGATCGCGCCGGCGCCCAGCACCTCGGCACCGTCCAGGCCCTGCACCCGTGCCTGCAGCCGCCAGGCGTGTTCGCTGGCGTTGGTCAGGCGCACGCGGTAGACGTTCTCGACCCAGCCCGGCTCGGCTTCGCGCGCCATCACGCCGCGGTCGCGCATCAGGTCCACGCGCAGCGGCGAGCGCATCACCAGCCCGGCGGCCAGCGCGCTGCCGACGCCCAGCAGCAGCGCGCCGTAGACCGGCACGCGCCAGCGCCGCGCCGGCGCCGGCTGGCCGTCGAAACGGCGCTGGCTGTCGAAACGGATCAGCCCGCGCGCGTCGCCCAGCTTGTCCATCACCGCGTCGCAGGCGTCGACGCAGACGCCGCAGCTGATGCACTCGCTCTGCAGCCCGGCGCGGATGTCGATGCCGGCCGGGCAGACCTGCATGCACAGCGTGCAGTCGACGCAGGCGCCCTGGCCGCGTGCGGCGGCGTTCTCGCCGCGGGCGTGGTGGCCACGCGGTTCGCCGCGCTGGCGGTCGTAGCCGACGATGTGCGAGTCGGGGTCGAGCATCGAACCCTGGAAACGCGCGTACGGGCACATGTGGCGGCAGACCTGCTCGCGCAGTTGCCCGGCGTTCAGGTAGGTGAAGCCGCCGTAGACCAGCGCCCAGAAGGCGTACCAGCCGGCGGTGCCGGCCAGCAGCGCCGGCAGCAGCTCGCGCATCGGCGTGAACCAGGCGACGAAGCTGATGCCGGTCCACAGCGACAGCGCCGTCCAGGCCAGATGTTTGCCGCCGCGGCGTGCCAGCTTGGCGGCGCCCCAGGGCGCCGCGTCCAGGCGCTGGCGCGCCGCACGGTCGCCTTCGAAACGTGCCTCCAGCCAGATGAACATCTCGGTGTAGACCGTCTGCGGGCAGGCGAAGCCGCACCACAGCCGCCCGGCCAGCGCGGTGACGAAGAACAGCAGCAGCGCGCTGAACACCAGCAGCCCGCTGAGGAACACCATGTCCTGCGGCACCAGCACCAGGTCGAAGAGGTAGAAGCGCTGCGTCTCCAGGCTGAACAGCACCGCCGGCCGGCCGTTCCACGGCAGCCAGGGCAGGCCGTAGAACACCGCCTGCGTCAGCCAGACCAGCGCCCAGCGCCAGCGTGTGTAGCGGCCGGACGTCGAACGCGGGTGGATCTTCAGCCGCGGCGTCAGCAGCGGCGTGCGGCCGTCGGCGGCCACGGGCTTCAAGGGGATCACGCGGGCGGGTGTGCTCATGGCGTCTTGCGGGAAGTCAAGCGCACTGTGCCGCGTCGAAACTGATCCGATAAGACTCAGAAGCCAGACAAAAAACCGGATCAGATGGCCCGCCCGAGGGCATCGCACCCGGCCGCTCCCAGCGGCGCTACAGTGGCTCGCCAACCGGGACCGGATCAGTGAAGCGCTACGAACGTTATGCAGAAGAGATCGCCGAACTGATCCGCAGCGGCACGCTGCGGCCGGGCGAGCGCCTGCCCTCGGTGCGCCAGGCCAGCGCCAGCCGGCGCATCAGCCCGGCGACCGTCTTCGAGGCCTATTACCGGCTCGAGGCGCGGGGCCTGATCCAGGCGCGGCCGCGTTCGGGCTACTACGTCGCCGAGCCGGTGGCCGCACGCGCCACCGAGCCGGCGACGGCCTCGCCGAGCCCGCGCACGACCGAAGTCGAGATCAGCGAGCTGGTCTTCGACGTGCTCGGCTCGACACGCCGGCCCGACGTCGTGCCGCTGGGCTCGGCCTTCCCGAGCCCGGCGCTGTTCCCGCTGGACGCGCTGGCGCGCACGCTGACGCCGGCGATGCGCCGCCTGGACGCCGGCCGCATCGTCGAAGAGCTGACCACCGGCAGCGAGGCGCTGCGCCGGCAGATCGGCCTGCGCTACGTCGTCGCCGGCACCGCGGTCGACGCGCGCGAGCTGGTCGTCACCGACGGCGCGATGGAGGCGCTGAACCTGTGCCTGCAGGCCGTCACGCGGCCCGGCGACCTGGTCGCCGTGGAGTCGCCGACCTTCTACGCCGCGCTGCAGGCGCTGGAGCGGCTGCAGCTGCGCGCCGTCGAGGTCGCCACGCACCCGCGCCACGGCGTCGAGATCGATTCGCTGGCCGAGGTGCTGCAGCGCCACCCGGTCAAGGCCTGCTGGTTCATGCCCAGCTTCCAGAACCCGCTGGGCAGCCTGATGCCCGAGGCGAACAAACGCGCGCTGGTCGAGCTGCTGGCGCGCCACGGCGTGCCGCTGATCGAGGACGACGTCTACGGCGAGCTGCACTTCGGCGCCCGCCGCCCACCGCCGGCCAAGGCCTTCGACCGCGACGGGCTGGTGATGCACTGCAGCTCGTTCTCCAAATGCCTGGCGCCGGGTTACCGCGTCGGCTGGACGGCGGCGGGGCGCCACGCCCAGGCGGTGCAGCGCCTGAAGCTGATGACGACGCTGACCACCGCGATGCCCTCGCAGGAGGCGCTGGCGGCCTACCTGCAGCACGGCGGTTACGACCGCCACCTGCGCCAGCTGCGCCAGGCGCTGGCCGACAGCCAGGCGCGCATGCTGGCGGCGCTGGCGCGCCACTTCCCGGCCGGCACGCGCGTCACGCGGCCCGAAGGCGGCTACTTCCTCTGGGTCGAGCTGCCCGAAGGCGTCGACGCGCTGCTGCTGCAGCGCCAGGCGGCGGCGCACGACATCGGCCTGGCGCCGGGGCCGCTGTTCTCGGCCGACCGGCGTTTCGCGCGCTGTCTGCGGCTGAACTACGGTCACCCGGGCGATGCACGCATCGAGCCGGCGCTGCGCACGCTGGGGCAGCTGGCGCGGGCCCAGCTCGGCGGAGGGCACTGAAGGCGGCCGCCGCATCCCTAGCTGGTCTGCGGGCAGGCCGGGGTTCGCAGCGTAGGCTGCCGGAGCCGGCGCCTCCCCGCGTGCCGGCCCCGAGGAGGGCCCATGTCACGAGATCCCGTCCAGTACGTGCGCGCACTCGCGCTGCCCGAGATCGAACGCCGCGTCACGCGCAGCGGCGCCAGCGTGCCGGAGTTCGGCAGCGGCCAGGAGGTGGTGGCCGTGGGCGCCCAGCTCGCCGAGTTCCGGCCGGTCGTCAAGCCGGCGCAGCGCTCGGCGGTGGCCGACTGCCTGCTGTTGGCGCAGCTGGCCGCCAACAAGGCTTCCAACGGCAACCCCGACGTGATGGCCTGGTACACGAAGTACGTCGAGGTGCTGCAGAACGTCGGCTGGACGACTCGGTCGATGGAGTTCCACGACACCGCCGTCGGCGACGACAACGCCGGCGTGCACCAGGCGATCCTGCCGGTGCTGACCGCCGCGCTCGGCGGCGCCGCGGTTGCCGCGACCTCGCTCGTCGTCTCGGTGCTCAAGGGCCTGAAGGAGATGGACGCCGGCAGCCCGTGGATCACGATCTTCGACCGCAGCAGCATGCACGTCGGCGGCGCCAAGTTCCAGCTCGGCTCGGTCGACGCCGACGAGGCGGCCGGGACCGTCAACGTGCGGCTGGCGGCCCTGGCGATCGAGGCGCGCCGCCAGATCACCCAGGTGCTGTTCTTCAAGCTCGCGTCGGAGCACGCGAGGCTGCGCGCGGCGCAGGCGCACTTCGACATCGGGTTCGAGCGCCTGCTCGCGGTGCAGCCGGCGGTCGCGGCGCGGGTGCAGCCCTTCCTGCTGGACAACATCGGCAAGGTCGAACTCTGAGCCCGGCCGGCCCGACGCGACACCGCTTCGCGGGTGTCGCGGCGGGCAAGGGCGCCCGGGGTCCGACGCGGCGCCGCCATGCCGGGCTTGCGCAGCGATACTGTATGCCCATACAGTTACGTATCTTCACCGGAGCCGCCGCCATGAACACCGCCGCGAAGTACCGCCAGACCTACCGTCCCGCGCCGCCGGCTCCGGCCTGGTTGCGGCGCTTCTGGCTTCTGTTCTGAGCCGCTCGCCGTGCGTGGCAGACGCTGCGCGCACGGCGGCTCCCGTCGCCGGGGCGCGGGCTTGCATGACATCTGTCGCCCCGGCTGCGTCATCGCAGCTTCATCTATCGGTCGTACAGCCGATAACAAGGCGAATGGCGCGCCGTCAAGTCTCCTGGAGTGCGCTCGTGCTCGGCACGAGCCACGGCCGCCGCACGCGCGTCTCCCAGTCGCTGCTGGCGATGCCGCCGCTGCTGCTGATCCACGCGCTGCTCGTGCTCGCGTGGCGCCAGGGTGTGCTGCCGGGCGCGACGGTCGCGTGGTACGTCGCCGTCACGCTCGTCGGCTGCGTGGCCTTCTACGCCGCGGTGCGCAGCGGCCTGGGGGAGCGGGCCCGCGTCGAGCCGTCGCTGAGCGCGCCGCAGATGGTGTTCGCGATGCTCTGCACCGCCAGCGCTTACGCCTTGTGCGGGCCCTACCGGTCAGCGCTGCTGTGCCTGATGCCGCTGATCCTGTGTTTCGGCATCTTCGCGCTGGAGTCGCGTGCGTCGCGTGCGCTGGCCAACTTCGGCATCGTGCTGATGGGCGGCGTGATGGCCGCCCTGGCGGCCGAGTCGCCGCAGTCGCACCCGGCACTGGTGGAGGCCGCGAGCTGGGCCTTCCTCGCCACGTCGATGACGATGATGCAGGTTCTGTCCGACCGTCTGAGCCGCTTGCGCTCGCGGCTGACGCGCCAGAAGAACGAGCTGAGCCAGGCGCTGGAGCGCATCCGGCTGCTGGCCACGCGCGACACCTTGACCGGCCTGCTGAACCGGCGCGCCGCGATGGACGAGCTTCGGCGAGCGGCAGGGCAGGCGGCCCGACACGAACGCCCGCTGGTCGTTGCGCTGGTCGACCTGGACCGCTTCAAACAGATCAACGACGGCCATGGCCACCAGACCGGCGACCGCGTGCTCCAGGCCTTCGCCGACGTCGCCCAGCGAGAACTGCGCGCCGAGGACTGCGTCTCGCGCTGGGGAGGCGAGGAGTTCCTCTTCATCCTGCCCGACACCTCCGAGGACGAGGCCTGTGCCTGCCTGGAGCGCGTGCTGGCGGTGTGCGCCGAGATCATCGTCGACGGCCTGCCGACGAACTGGCGGATCGGCTTTTCCGCCGGCGTCGCGCGCTGCCTGGGGCCTGCCGACCTGGAGCCCGCCATCGAACGTGCCGACCGGGCGATGTACCGCGCCAAGCTGGCCGGCCGCGGACGCATCCATCGCGCGCAGCCTCCCGAGACGCGCTGAGCGGCGTTGCGGCTTGCAGGTGCCGCCATCGTGTGGGCGGTGCGGAAAGCTGAAGACGCCAGGCTGCTGTGCGACCGCATATTTGACATAATATACATTGTCGTTGTTTCGGCCCCATCGCTGCTGTCGGATTTCGTTACATCTTCTCCCTGAGAACATCGTCACCCTCGCTAAGTGCCTGTGCCGACACGCCGTTTCTTCGAGGGCTCGGCTTTTGCTAGCGCGTGCGGTCCATCTTGCAAGCCCCCATCCCATGATTCGTGTGCCTGGGTCGCCCCGTGCGGCCGTCGTGTCGCTGGCTTTCGGCGCCTCGTGCTGCCTCGCGGCACCGGCCACGGGTGTTCCGGACACCCCGCCTGCGGCGCCGGGTCCGTCGGCTTCGACGGCCACGGCCGGCGGCATCGACGTCGTGCCCGGCGCGTCGCAGACCATCCGCCTGCTGCTGGAACTGCAGAACGGCCAGCCGCAAGCCGCGACCGGCAGCGACGGCACCAACCCGGCGCGCGCAAGACCGCAGGACAGCGCTCGCAGCGGCACGGCCGCCGTGATGCAGGAGCCGCAGGAGCACGACGTCGCTGGCGGCCACACCGAGGCCGCGGCCGAGCCGTCGACCCAGTGGACCGGAGGCCCGGCCGGCGCCGGTGGCGAACCGTCAGCTGCGCCCGCGCCCAGCCCGGTGCGCAGCGCCGAGCCGTCTGCCGTGCGACGCGCCGTCGCCTATCTGCGCGAGCACCGCCTGCAGGTCTTCGTCGGCGGGCTGATCGTCCTGGCGGTGGCCGCCGTCGGCACCGTCGTCTCGGCGCGCCAGCGTTCGGCGCGCGCGCGACGGCGTGTCACTGCAGATCCGGTTCGCCCGACTCGTCATCGTCGTCCGCAGTCACCTCCGAGCCGATGACGGCGCGGAGCACCGGACGGTCCAGCGGGCGGCAGATCCGGCGGTTCAGCTGACCCAGTCGTTCGGAACGCTCGATCGCGGCGAGCACGACCTCGGGATTCATCATCAGCGTGAACGGATTGCTGCGAGACGTGATGCGGGCCATGGCGGACCTCCCGTTGGCCGGCGATTCCGGCTGATCTCAATGTACGGGCGGCGGCTCGGCCTGCCGAGTCGGGCCGATGCCATGGCGGATGTCGGCGGCTTTCCGACAAGCGTGCTGTCAGCGCCGCGCCGCGCCGGCCTTGGCGGCGGCGTCGAGCTGGTCGGCCAGCGCGTCGTGGCCGGTCTGGCGGGCGAAGTCGGCGGCACTGAGGCCGCGGGCGTTGCGCAGTGCCGGGTCGGCGCCCAGGCCGAGCAGCGCCAGGGCGTTGCGCTGGTCGCCGTAACCGGCGGCCATCATCAGCGGCGTGCTGCCGTTGGGTGATCGGGCGTCGATGCGGGCGCCCAGCGCGACCAGCCGGGTGACGATGCGCATGTCGGGCCCGCTGGCCGCGTAATGCAGCGGCGTCCAGCCCTCGCGGTCGATCGCGGCCCCCCGCGCGACGAGGCGCTCGACCCAGTCCAGCCGGCCGTGGATCGCCGCCATCATCAGCGCCGTCTCGCCGCGGGCACTGGCGCGGTCGATGTCGATGCGCGGGTCCTGCAGCAGACGCTGCGCGACACGATCGGCGCGCTCCTTGATCGCCAGCGCCAGAGCGAGCTCACCCTGCTCGCTGACCGAGTTCGGGTCGAAGCCGCGCTCGAGCAGCCGGCTCACGGCGCTGTCGTTGTCGATCTGGACCGCGCGGAAGAAATCGACGTAGGAATCGGCTGCGGCGGGAAAAACGCTCAGTGCGACAGCTGCCTGTAGGATGAACTTCAACCAACGCTTGAACATCTGGACAGATCCCGATCTTCCGAGAAAACTCATTTCAGGACAGCAACTTGTGGCCTGAAGCTGAAGTGTCTTCTCAAGCCTGCGCAGAGGCCGTCGAGACCCTGAACAGCCGCTCGAAGTTGCGTGTCGTCGCGGCGCCCACCTCGGCCGGGTCCAGCCCCTTGAGCTCGGCGAGCCTGGCCGCGACGTGGGCGACGTAGGCCGGCTCGTTGGTCCTGCCGCGGTGCGGCACCGGGGCCAGGTAGGGACTGTCGGTCTCGATCAGGCAGCGATCGAGCGGCACCTCCAGCGCCACCGCGCGCAACTCCTCGGCGTTGCGGAAGGTCAGGATGCCGGAGAACGAGATGTGGAACCCCAGGTCCAGCGCCGCACGCGCGACCTCGCGCGTCTCGGTGAAGCAGTGGAAGACGCCGCCGACCGCCTCCGCGCCCTCCTCTTTCAGGATCGCCAGCGTGTCCTCGGCCGACGACCGCGTGTGCACGACCAGCGGCAGGCCGGTCTCGCGCGCGGCGCGGATGTGCACGCGGAAACGCTCGCGCTGCCACGCCATGTCGGCCAGGCTGCGGCCGTTGAGCCGGTAGTAGTCCAGCCCGGTCTCGCCGATGGCGACGACACGGTCGCGGCGGGCCAGCGCCACCAGCGTCGACAGGTCGGGCTCGGCCTGGCCTTCGGTGTCGGGATGCACGCCGACGCTGCACCACAGCTCGCGGTGGGCCAGCGCCAGCGCATGCACGGCCTCGAACTCCTCGAGCGTGGTGCAGATCGTCAGCGCGGCGTGCACGCCGGCGGCGGCCATGTCGGCCAGCACGGCGTCGACGCGGCCGTGCAATTCAGGAAACGTCAGGTGGCAGTGCGAGTCGACGAACATGGGCAATGCAGGACCGTGCTCGCGCCGGCCGGGTGTCACGACGGGGTCAGATCGTCTGCGTCGGCTTGGACGAGGAGATCGACGTGCCGAGCACTTCCTCGATCTTCAGCCGCAGCGCGCGGGTCTTCTCGTCGGCCGGGAAACGCACGCCGACGCCCTGGGTGCGGCCGCCGGAGGCGTTGGCCGGGGTGATCCAGGCGACCTTGCCGGCGACCGGGTAACGCTGCGGGTCCTCGGGCAGCGACAGCAGCAGGTAGATGTCGTCGCCCAGCCGGTAGTCACGCGTGGTCGGCACGAACAGCCCGCCTTCGCTGAGAAAGGGGATGTAGGCCGCGTACAGCGCGCCCTTCTCGCGGAACACCAGCTGGATCACGCTGGGGCGGCTCTGCAGGCCGGCTGGCGCCGTGGCCGGGCCCAGCCCGCCAAGTCTCGACGGCACGCGATCTGTCATGAGCGCAGTGTAAGCGCGGCGCTCGCCTGGGCGACCAGCGCGTCGACCAGCAGCGGCTCGTGCCAGGGGTGCTCGTCGTGGCGGGCGACGCGCTGCAGCGCCTGATGCCAGTCGTGCAGCGCCTGCGGACTGCGCGCACGCGGCACGCTGCCGGCCGGGAAGTAACGCGGCGCGGCGCCCGCGCCGATCGCCGCCGCGTCGTGGCAGAGCTTCTGCAGCGCGTCGACGATGCGCGGCACCGGCCAGCCCGAAACGGCCTGCGCCTGGCCGCGCGCCAGCGCCGCCGGCAGCGCGCGCCAGGCCGCGGCGCTGACACCGTCGGCAGCCAGCGCCTGGGCATCCAGGGGCCGGCCGGCGGCCGCGGCCAGCAGCACCTCGGGTTCGGCGACGCCCTGCCCGGCCAGCCAGTCCAGCGCCTGCGCCGTCGGCGGGGCGGCCAGCGCGACGCGGTGGCAGCGGCTGCGCACGGTGGGCAGCAGGTGCTGCGGGTCGCCGGCGCCGAGCAGCAGCCGGGTGCCGGGCGGCGGCTCCTCCAGCGTCTTCAGCAGCGCGTTGGCGGCCTGCAGGTTGATCGCCTCGGCCGGATGCAGCACGACGACCTTGCCGCGGCCGCGCGAGGTGGTGCGCGCCACCCAGTCGATCGCGTGGCGGATCTCGTCGATGCGGATCTGGCGGCTGGGTTTCTTCTTGCCTTCGTCCTCGGTCTTGTCCCCCGGGGCCGGCCAGGCATGGCTCTGGCGGGCCGTCGCAGGCATCAGCACCAGCAGGTCCGGGTGCAGCTTGCTCTGCACGAGATGGCAGCTCGGGCAGCGGCCGCAGGCCGGGCGCGGATGGCCGTCGTGGCCCTCGCACAGCCAGCTCTGCGCCAGCGCGACGGCGAAATGCAGCGTGCCGACACCGGCCGCGCCGTGCAGCAGCAGCGCGTGGCCACGCTGGCGTGCCAGCGTGTCGGCCAGCGGCGCGGCCAGCCAGGGCAGCGGCGGCGCGCCGTGTTCGTCGACGACCAGGTTCACCACGGGCCGCGAGACTCCAAGGCGGCTTCGAGCTGCGCCCGCACCGCGTCGGGCGTGGCTGCGGCGTCGAGGATCACGAAGCGGCCCGGGTCGGCCGCGGCGCGGCGGGCGTAACCCGAGCGCACACGCTCGAAGAAGGCCTCGTCCTGGCTCTCGAAGCGGTCGGGTGCACGCACCGCGGCGCGGCGCGCGGCAGCGACCGCCGTCGGCAGGTCGAACCACACGGTCAGGTCGGGCTGGCGGCCCTGCTGGACCCAGGTTTCCAGCGTGGCGAGCACGCCGAGGTCGAAGCCGCGGCCGGCGCCCTGGTAGGCGAAGGTCGCGTCGGTGAAACGGTCGCAAAGCACGACGGCACCCGCAGCCAGCGCCGGCTCGATGCGCGTGGCGAGGTGGTCGCGACGTGCGGCGAAGACCAGCAGCGCCTCGGTCAGCGCGTCCATCGGCTGGTGCAGCACCAGTTCGCGCAGGCGTTCGGCGAGTTCGGTGCCGCCGGGCTCGCGCGTCACCAGCACCTCGCGGCCACGCTCGCGCAGCCAGCCGGCCAGCCACTCGATGTGCGAGCTCTTGCCGGCGCCGTCGATGCCTTCGAAGCTGAGGAAGCGGCCCGCCGTCACTTGCGGCCGCGCTGGAACTGGTTCACCGCGCGATTATGGGCGTCCAGCGTTTCGCTGAACTGGCTGCTGCCGTCGCCGCGGGCGACGAAGTACAGCGCCTTGGTCGCCGCCGGCTGCACCGCGGCGCGCAGCGAGGCGCGCCCGGGCATCGCGATCGGCGTCGGCGGCAGGCCGGGACGGGTGTAGGTGTTGAACGGGCCGTCGGTTTCCAGGTGCACGCGGCGCAGGTTGCCGTCGAAACGTTCGCCCAGGCCGTAGATGACGGTCGGGTCGGTCTGCAGCGGCATGCCGACACGCAGCCGGTTGGTGAACACGCCGGCAACCAGCGAACGGTCGGCCTCGCGGCCGGTCTCCTTCTCGACGATCGAGGCCAGCGTCAGCGCCTGCTCGGGCGTCTTCAGCGGCAGGTCGGCGGCGCGTTCGGCCCAGGCAGCGTCCAGTTCCTGCTGCATCTTGGCGTAGGCGCGCTTCAACACCAGCAGGTCGCTGACGCCGACGCTGTAGGCGTAGGTGTCGGGGAAGAAGCGGCCTTCGGGCGCGATGCCGGGCGCGCCGATCGCGGCCATCAGCTCGGCGTCGCTCATCTGCGCGGTGGTCGGCTTCAGCCGCGGCGCCTTGGCGAGCTCGGCACGGAACTGGCGCCAGGTCCAGCCTTCGATCAGGCGCACGGTGGCGAGCTGCTCGTCACCCTCGACCATCTTGGCCAGCAGCGTGCGCGGCGTCGCGCCGGGTTCGACGGCATAACTGCCGGCGCGGATGCGGCGCGCCTCGCCCGACCAGCGGAACCACTCGTAGAGCAGGCGCGGCGACGTGACGACGCCGGCGCGCACCCAGGCCTCGGCGATCTGCCGCGGCGGCGTGCCGGCTTCGACCGAGACTTCCACCGTCGGCGCGGCCAGCTCCAGCGGGCGGCCGAGCCACCACAGCGCGATGACCACGCCGACCAGCGGCAGCAGCAACAAGGACAGGATCGCAGCCTGCCACCGGCCCGAGCCGGACCCCCTTCTAGACATGGGCGGCGATGATAATGGGCCGCATGAAGTCAACCGTCGCTGCCATGTCAAAGCTCCAGGGTGCCGTTCGTCTGACCGACTGGGGCGTGATTCGGGCCTCCGGCAACGATGCCGCCGCCTTTCTGCAAGGCCAGTTGACGCAGGAGGTTCTGCGCCTGGATGCGGGCACCGTGCGCCTCGCCGGTTACTGCTCGGCCAAGGGCCGGCTGCTGGCCAGTTTCGTCGTCTGGCGCCGCGGCCCGGCCGAGTTCCTGCTGGCCTGCAGCGCCGACCTGCTGCCAGCCGTGCTCAAGCGGCTGAAGATGTTCGTGCTGCGCGCCCAGTGCCAGCTTGAGGACGCCAGCGCCGAATGGCCGCTGTGGGGGCTGGCCGGTGACGCGGCGGCGGCCGCGCTCGGTGCCGGGGCGCCGGCTGCGGCCTGGCGGCGCGTCGCGCCCGACGAAGCCAGCGAGCTGCTGCGCCTGGACGACGTGCAGGGCGTGCCGCGCTGGCTGTTCGCCGGCGCCGAGCCGCCGGTGCTGCCGGCGCTGGCGCCCGAAGCCTGGGCCTGGCTGGAGGTGCAGAGCGCGGTGCCGCGCATCGTCGCCGCCACCGTCGAGCAGTTCGTGCCGCAGATGGTGAACCTGGAACTCGTCGGCGGCGTCAACTTCCAGAAGGGCTGCTACCCCGGCCAGGAGATCGTCGCGCGCAGCCAGTACCGCGGCACGCTCAAGCGCCGCGCCTTCCTGTTCGACGCCGACGCCCCGGCCGCCCCTGGCCAGGACGTCTATGCCGCCGACGATCCGGCACAGCCGGCCGGCATGGTCGTCGCCGCGGCGCCGGCACCCGACGGCTCCGGCGCCTGGGCGGTGCTGGCCGAAACCAAGATCGCCGCGCTGGCCGACGGTGTCGCGCTGCACCTGGGCGCCGCCGACGGCCCGGCGCTGCGCCCGGCCGCCCTGCCCTACGCCATCCCGGCGGCCGAGGCCTGATGGCCGCGCCGGCGCGGCGTTACGTCTACTACCGCGTCGCCGAACGCGACGTCGAGGCTTGCGCGGTGGCGGCGCGCGCCGCCTTCGCAGCGCTGCCCTTTGCCGTCGAGCTGTTGCGCCGGCCAGAGGTCCGAGACGGCCTGGCGACGCTGATGGAAGTGCACGGCGCTGCTGACGAACGCGAGGCCGACACCGCCGAGGCGCACCTGGCGACGGCGCTGGCACCGTGGATCGTCGGCGAGCGCCACGTCGAGCGCTTCGTGCCGCTGGCCTGAACTTGCGCCGCGCACCGGCTCAGATCCGGCGGCGCATCTCCTGGTGCACGATGCCGGCCTCGACGAAGCTCGGGCCGACGGCCTCGAACCCCGCCCGGTCGTAGAAGCCGATCGCGCTCTCTTGCGCGTGCAGCATCACCGTGGCGTGGCCCGCGGCGCGCGCGGCGTCGATCAGGGCGTCGAGCACCCGGCGGCCGAGACCACCGCCTCGGTGCGCCGCCAGCACGGCCATGCGGCCCACACGCACCACGCCCGGCTCGTCGCTGGTCAGCCAGCGCCCGGTGGCCACCGGCACGCCATCCGCGCAGGCGACGACGTGCAGCGCGCCGGCGTCGGCCGCGTCCCATTCCAGTTCGGCCGGGATGCCCTGCTCGACGACGAAGACCGCGCTGCGCACGGCCTGCGCGTCGGTGCCGAGTTCGGCCCAGGTGCCGACGCGCAGCGTCGTCGGCGATCGGAAGGTGTCGTGCGTCGTCATGGGTTCCAGGCGTGTTTCAGCGCCGCGGCAGCCTGTTCGAGAGCCATGGCGGCCTCGGGCAGCGCGCGGCCCATCTTGATGAAGTCGTGGGTCAAACCGCGCGCGATCTCCAGCGCCACCGGCACGCCGGCGAGGCGCAGCCGGTCGGCGTAGGCGATGCCTTCGTCGACCAGCGGGTCGCATTCGGCCAGCAGCAGGCAGGCCGGCGCGACGCCATCCAGGTCCTCGGCCTCCAGCGGCGCGAAACGCCAGTCGCGGCGGTGGTGGTGGTCGATGTAATGGTCGAAGAACCAGGCGATCGTCGCGGCGTCGATCAGGAAGCCGTTGGCGAACAGCGTGTGGCTGGCGGTGTCGGCGTGCGCCGTCGTGCCCGGCGTCACCAGCAGCTGCAGCGCCAGCGGCAGGCCGAGGTCGCGGGCGTGGATCGCGCAGACCGCGGCCAGCGTGCCCCCGGCGCTGTCGCCGCCGACCGCCAGCCGGGAGCCGTCCAGCCCCAGCGTGCCGGCGTTCGCGGCCAGCCAGGCCATCGCCGCCCAGGCGTCGTCGACCGCGGCCGGGAAACGGTGCTCGGGCGCCAGGCGGTAGTCCAGCGCGACGATGGCGCCGCCGCTGCGCCGCGCGAGCTGGCGGCACAGGCTGTCGTGGGTCTCCAGGCTGCCGACGACGAAGCCGCCGCCATGCAGGTACAGCAGCAGCGGCAGGCGTTCGTGCGACGGCGCGTAGAGCCGCGCGCGCAGCGCCGTGCCGTCGGCGGCGGGGATCGTGAAGTCCTCGACACGGGCCAGCGGCGCACGCGGCAGGTCCAGCACTTCGGCGGCGGTTTCGTAGGCGGCGCGGGCGGCCGCGGGTTCCATCGCATGGAAGGGCCTGCGCTCGGCGCGGCGGATGCGTTCGAGCAGGCCCGCCATTGCGGGTTTCAGCAGATGCGTTCCCAAGGTGGCCGCGAGGATACTGGCCCGATGGCCCGAATGTTCTACGTCACCCAGATCGACCTCGATTTCGGCGCGGTGCGCCTGCTGCGCGCCGAGTGCGAACGCACCGGCATGCGCCGCCCGCTCGTCGTCACCGACGCCGGCGTGCGTGCCGCCGGCGTGCTGCAACCGGCGCTGGACGCGCTCGGCGACCTGCCGCACGCGGTCTACGACGGCACGCCGTCCAACCCGACCGAAGCCGCGGTGCGCGAGGCCGTGCGCGTCTGGCGCGAACACGGCTGCGACGGGCTGGTGGCCGTCGGTGGCGGCTCGTCGATCGACCTGGCCAAGGGCGTCGCGATCGCCGCGACGCACGACGGCCCGCTGGCGCACTACGCGACGATCGAAGGCGGCAGCGCACGCATCAGCGAGCGTGTCGCGCCGCTGATCGCGGTGCCGACGACCGCCGGCACCGGCAGCGAGGTCGCACGCGGCGCGATCGTCATCGTCGACGACGGCCGCAAGCTGGGTTTCCACAGCTGGCATCTGGTGCCCAAGGCCGCGCTGCTCGACCCCGAGCTGACGCTGGCGCTGCCCCCGAAGCTGACCGCGGCCACCGGCATGGACGCGATCGCGCACTGCATCGAGACCTTTCTCGCGCCGGCGCCGATCCCGCCGGCCGATGGCATCGCGCTCGATGGCCTGGCACGCGGCTGGGCGCACATCGAACGTGCGACCCGCGACGGCCAGGACCGCGAGGCGCGCTGGAACATGATGAGCGCCAGCATGCAGGGCGCGCTGGCCTTCCAGAAAGGCCTGGGCTGCGTGCATTCGCTGAGCCACGCGCTGGGCGGTGCCGACCCGCGGCTGCACCACGGCAGCCTGAACGCGGTCTTCCTGCCGGCGGTGCTGTGTTTCAACGCCAAGGCCGAGTCGGTGCGTCGCGACAAGCGCATGCAGCACCTGGCGCAGGCGATGGGCCTGCCGGGTTGCGGCGACGACGGCGCCGAAGTCGCCGAGGCCGTGCGCGCGCTCAATGCCCGCCTCGGCCTGCCGGCGCGGCTGGCCGAGATGGGCGTCACGCGCGAGCTGTTCGACAAGGTCGTGGCCGGCGCGCTGGCCGACCACTGCCACAAGACCAATCCGCGGCTGGCCAGCGCCGAGGACTACCTCGCAATGCTCGAAGCGTCGATGTAGTTCAGGCCGGCGCCAGCTGCGACCAGGCGTCGCGCAGCACCTGCGCCGAATGCGCCAGGGCCTCGGCTTCGTCGTCGGCGAGCGACGGCGGGATCACCTTCGTCGCGCCGTCGCGGCCGACGATCGCCGGCAGCGACAACGCGACACCGTCCAGCCCCTCGCCCGCGTGGCAGCGTGTGACGGTCAGCACGCGGTGCTCGTCACGCACGATGGCGCGCACCAGGTCGGCGGTGACGAGGCCGATCGCGTGGTTCGTGACCCCCTTGCGCTGGATGATCTCGTAGGCCGCGCGCTTGACCTCGTGGCCCAGGCGCTGTTCGTCGTCGCGCGTCCAGCCCGGCCAGTCGCGCAGCGGCCGGCCGCCGACCTGGGCGCCGGACCATTGCACGATCTCGGAGTCGCCGTGTTCGCCCAGCACCTGGGCGTGCACCGAACGCGAGTCCACCGCCAGCCGTTCGGCCAGCGCCTGGCGCAGGCGCGCGGTGTCGAGCATCGTGCCGGTGCCGAGGACACGCTCCGGCGGAAGCCCCGAGGACTGCTGCAGCACGCGCGTCAACACGTCGACCGGGTTGGAGATCGCGACGATGATCCCCGCATGGCGGCCGACGACGCGGCCGATGTCGCTGGCGACGCGGAAGTTGTCGGCCAGCAGCTGCAGCCGCGATTCGCCCGGACGGCCGTTGCGGCCGGCGGCGAAGACGACGACGTCGCAACGCGAGACCTCGTCGAGGTCGACCGCACGCACCGTGGCGCGTGGGTAGTACGGCGCGCCCTGCGCCAGGTCCATCGCCTCGCCTTCGGCGCGCGCGGCGTCGCGGTCGTGCAGCAGCAGTTCACGCGTGACGCCGCCGTGCAGCAGCGAGACCGCCACGCTGGCGCCGACATAACCGACGCCGATGATTCCGACTTTCATCGAGTCACCTCCTGGCGGGCCATGCTACGCCGCCGGGCTTCCCGCGGGGCAAATCCCGACTTCGCATGGCAAAACGGCACGACCCTCGCGGGCCGTGCCGTTCGCCTGTCTCCTCTGGCTTCCTCTCGGAACCGGTTGCGCGCCGGGCGCTGCGGCCCGGCGCGGGGCGCGTCAGTGCGCGCCGTCGAGGAACTGCTCGTCCTCGGTCGAACCCTTCAGCGCGGCCGTCGAGGCCTGCTTCTCGATCGTCGTCGTCACGGCGTCGAAGTAGCCGGTGCCGACCTCGCGCTGGTGCTTCACCGCGGTGAAACCACGCTCGGCGGCGGCGAACTCCTTCTGCTGCAGTTCGACGAAGGCCGTCATGTTGTCGCGGGCGTAGCCGTAGGCCAGGTCGAACATGCCGTAGTTCAGGCTGTGGAAGCCGGCCAGCGTGATGAACTGGAACTTGTAGCCCATCGCGCCCAGCTCGCGCTGGAACTTGGCGATCGTCGCGTCGTCGAGGTTCTTCTTCCAGTTGAACGACGGCGAGCAGTTGTAGGCCAGCAGCTTGCCCGGGAACTTGGCGTGGATCGCGTCGGCAAAGGCCTTGGCGAACGCCAGGTCGGGCTTGCCGGTCTCGCACCAGATCAGGTCGGCGTACGGCGCGTAGGCCAGGCCGCGGCTGATCGACTGCTCGAGGCCGTTCTTCGTGCGGAAGAAGCCTTCGACGGTGCGCTCGCCGGTCAGGAAGGGCTGGTCGTTCTCGTCGACGTCGCTGGTCACCAGGTCGGCGGCCTCGGCGTCGGTGCGCGCCAGCAGCACGGTCGGCGTGCCCATCACGTCGGCGGCCAGGCGGGCGGCGACGAGCTTGCTGATCGCTTCACGCGTCGGCACCAGCACCTTGCCACCCATGTGGCCGCACTTCTTGACGGCGGCGAGTTGGTCCTCGAAGTGCACGCCGGCGGCACCGGCGTCGATCATGGCCTTCATCAGCTCGAAGGCGTTGAGCACGCCGCCGAAGCCGGCTTCGGCGTCGGCGACGATGGGCGCGAAGAAGTCGATGTCGTTCTTGCCTTCGCTCCACTGGATCTGGTCGGCACGCTGGAAGGTCGCGTTGATGCGCTTGACGACCTTGGGCACCGAGTCCACCGAGTACAGCGACTGGTCGGGATACATCTCGCCGTTGCTGTTGGCGTCACCGGCGACCTGCCAGCCCGACAGGTAGATCGCCTTCAGGCCGGCCTTGACCTGCTGCATCGCCTGGTTGCCGGTGAGCGCGCCGAGCGCGTTGATGAACGGCTCGTTGTTGATCAGCGTCCAGAGCTTCTCGGCACCACGCTTGGCGAGCGTGTGCTCGATGGCGAGCGAGCCGCGCAGGCGCACCACGTCGGCGGCGGTGTAGCCGCGCTTGATGCCTTTCCAGCGCGGGTTCTCGGCCCACTCTTTTTCGAGTGCGGCGGCCTGTTGTTCGCGGGTCGGTTGCGTCATCGGAAGACTCCTGGTCCAAGGGAGAAACGATGACGCAAGCGTACCCTTCGCGACGCGCGCTGCCAAGACTTCTGTCTTATATAAGACAAAAGATTGAGTCTAGACAAATCAATGACTTAGCAAGAAAGTCCCGCGATGCGAGATCGCTTTCTTTCATATGGTGCATTTTGCTGCGGTGCAGCGTCGCCCGATCCCGCGATGCGGAAGAAGCCTTCCATCACGTGAGATCGATGCCGCTCGCCGCCAGCCAGCGCCGGTAAAGGCCATCGGCCAGGCCTTGCTGCGCGGCCAGTGCGGCCAGGCCGTGCCGACGCATGGCCTCGCCGTCCTGCACGCTGGCGTGCGCTCCGAGCGCCTGCCGATAGCGCGGGCCGTCGTCGCACGACCATCGCGCCAGCTTCTCGGCGTCCTGCTCGACATGGAACTGCAGCGCCAGGTGCGGGCCGATCGCGAAGGCCTGGTTCGGACAGGCTGCGCTGCCGGCCAGGCGCACGGCGTCACGCGGCAGCTCGAACGCCTCGTAGTGCCACTGGAAGACCGTGTACTGCCGCGCCTCGCCGAACCAGGCGCGCGCGACGTCCTAGTCGGCGACGTCGATCGGCAACCAGCCGATCTCGGGGGCCGGCGACTCGACGACACGCGCACCGAGTGCCCGCGCCATCAGCTGCCCGCCTAGGCAGTGGCCGATCACCGGCCGCGAGCGCTGCATCGCGTCGAGGATCAGGCGCTCGCCGGCGCGCAGCGCCGACAGCGGGTCGTTGGCGCTCATCTCGCCGCCCAGCAGGGCCAGCGCGGCATAGGCTTCGGTCGATTCGGGGAAGGCCTCTCCGGCCTCGGCGTTGCGGACCTCGAAGGCGACGCCACGCGCGCGCAGCCACGTCGCCAGAAAGGCCGGCCCGTCGCTCGACTGGTGCTGCAGCACGAGCACCGGCTTCATCGCCCGCGCTTCCTTATGATGGCTGCCACTGCGGCGCGATCGCGCCGCTGCCCTCCCGTCCGATGAGCCACTTCGCCTTCCTTTCCGATCACGCCTCGTTCCTGAAGGTGCCGACGCGCGAGGCCGCGCCGGCGATGCCGTTCTGCGTCGCCGGCGTCGCCTGGGACGGCGCGGTGACCAACCGGCCCGGTGCACGCTTCGGGCCACGCGCGATCCGCGCCGCCAGCCACATGCTCTGCGACGCCACGCATCCGCTGTTCGGCACGTCGCCGATCGGCGCGCTGGCCGACGCCGGCGACCTGCCGCTGCCCAACACCTCGATCGAGGGCATGCGGCGTGCGCTGCAGCCCGCGGCGGCGGAACTGATCGCCGCCCACCACATGGCCTGGCTGGGCGGCGACCACTCGATGACGCTGCCGCTGCTGCGCGAGTACCGCGCCCGGCTCGGCCGGCCGCTGGCGGTGATCCATTTCGACGCCCATTGCGACACCTGGGAAGACCACTTCGGCGAGCCCTCGGGCCACGGCACCTGGGTGCACGAGGCCTTCGTCGAAGGCCTGGTCGATCCTGCCTGCTTCGTCCAGGTCGGCATCCGCTCGGCCGCGGTGCGCGAGGCCCGCGACTACGTGCCCGACCGGGGCGGCCTGTTCTTCGGCGCGCGCGAGCTGCGCGGCCTGGAGAGCCCGGCGCAACTGGCTCCGGTGCTGGCCGCGGTGCGCGAGCGTTTCGCCGCGCACGGCATGCCGCCGGTCTATCTGTCGCTGGACATCGACTGCCTGGATCCGGCGTTCGCGCCCGGCACCGGCACCCCGGAACCGGGTGGCATGAGCACCAACCAGGTGCTGACGCTGCTCGAGGAGTGGGCAGACCTTGCTTTCGTGGGCATGGATTGCGTCGAGGTCTCGCCGCCGTACGATCATGCGGAACTCGCGTCGTCGGCCGCCGCGACCTTCGTCTGGACCTACCTGTCCGGCCGGCTGTCCCAGGCCCCGACCGGAGCAGGAGCGGTGCGCCGGTGACGGCGAACCGAACTTGATCCCGCGCAAGTCCGGCACTTTGCTCGTTCGAACAATCAGGAAAACCCTGAAGGAGTCGCGATGGTTGCTAGCTCTGGAACCAAGGCCCGTCCCGCCCGCATCCCGGCGCCGCCGGTTCCGCCTTTCGAGGCGCTCGACCGCACGCATGCCCGCGTGATCGAGGTGCTGGGCCAGTTCGACCGCCTGCTGGCGCACATCGACGAGAACGGTGCCGACGAGGTGGCGCGCGCCAGCGCCGCCGAGATCCACGCGTTCTTCAGCGGCCACGCCCGCCAGCACCACGCCGACGAAGAGCGTTTCGTCTTCCCGCAGCTGCTGGCCAAGGGCGATGCCGAACTGGTGCAGAGCATCAAGCGTCTGCAGCAGGACCACGGCTGGCTCGAGGAAGACTGGCTGGAGCTGGCGCCGCAGATCGAGGCCATCGCCGAGGGCTACAACTGGTACGACCTGGTGATGCTGCGCCACGCGCTGCCGGTCTTCACCGCGCTCTACTACGAGCACATCGGCCTGGAGGAGTCGCTGGTCTACCCGGCGGCCCGGCGCCACCAGGCCTCGCTGGAGGAAGGCGCGAAGTCGCGCGGCTGAGCGGCATCGTCTCCAGCCGACGCGGGCGCCCGAGGGCGCCCGTTTTCGTTGTGGCGTCACAGCGGCAAGGCGCTGGTCTTCTTCACGGTGCGCAGCACCAACATGGAGTTGGAGCGCACCACGCCGGGCAGGCGGGGCAGCACCTCGGCGTGGAAACGCTCCAGGTCCTCGGCGTCGCGGTAGGTGAAGCGCACCAGGTAGTCGTTGGCCCCGGCGACGTAGAAGCAGTCGAGGATCTCCGGCGTGTCCTTCACCGCGCGCTCGAAGGCTTCGAGCTTGCCCGGCTGCGTGCTCTCCAGGTTGACGATGGTGTAGCTCGTGCCGTGGCGACCGATGGCGCGTGGATTGAGCAGCGCGACGTAGCGGTCGACGACGCCCTGCTCCTCCAGCGCCTTGACGCGCCGCAGGCAGGCCGACGGCGACAGGTGAACACGCTGCGCGAGGTCGACGTTGGACAGCCGGCCGTCGATCTGCAGTTCCTGCAGGATGGCCCGGTCGATCGCGTCGAGTTTGGCAGGCCATTGCGGCGATGCTTCGCTAGTTCGCATGAAATTGCGCTTTCCGTCAGTTCGATCGCATCATAGTGCGTTGCCACGGGCCAACCCGCATCGACCGAGCACGCACATTGCTAACGGTCCTGGCTAGACTGAGGCCGGGTCCCGCACCCGTCTTCCCACGTCGAAACACCCGGCGCCAGCCTTGGCGCCACCCCGGAACACCGCCATGACTCAGGATCTTTCCGCCTACTGGATGCCCTTCACCGCCAACCGGCAGTTCAAGAAGGCTCCGCGCCTGCTGACCCGCTCGGAAGGCATGTACTACTGGGACGACCGTGGCCGCCAGATCCTCGATGGCGTGGCCGGCCTGTGGTGCGTCAACGCCGGCCACGCGCGCCCGAAGATCGTGCAGGCCATCCAGGCCCAGGCCGCCGAACTGGACTACGCGCCGCCGTTCCAGATGGCGCACCCCAAGGCGTTCGAGCTCGCCGACCGTCTCGCCAAGCTGGCACCGGCCGGGCTGGACCACGTCTTCTTCACGAACTCGGGCTCCGAGTCGGTCGAGACGGCGCTGAAGATCGCGCTGGCCTATCACCGCGCGCGCGGTGAAGGCAGCCGCACGCGGCTGATCGGCCGCGAGCGTGGTTACCACGGCGTCAACTTCGGCGGCATCTCGGTCGGCGGCATCGTCGGCAACCGCAAGGTCTTCGGCACGCTGCTGGGGGGTGTCGACCACATCCGCCACACCCACGACCCGGCGCGCAACGCCTTCAGCGTCGGCCAGCCCGCGCACGGCGCCGAACTCGCCGACGACCTGGAGCGCCTGGTCGCGCTGCACGACGCGTCGACGATCGCCGCGGTCATCGTCGAGCCGGTCGCCGGCTCCACCGGTGTGCTGCTGCCGCCCCAGGGCTACCTGCAGCGCCTGCGCGAGATCTGCGACCGCCACGGCATCCTGCTGATCTTCGACGAGGTCATCACCGGTTTCGGCCGCACCGGCCAGCCCTTCGCGGCACAGACCTTCGGCGTGACGCCGGACCTCGTGACGCTGGCCAAGGGCGTGACCAACGGCACCGTGCCGATGGGGGCCGTGCTCGTCAAGGACACGATCCACGACACCTTCATGAACGGGCCCGAGCACCTGATCGAGTTCGCCCACGGCTACACCTATTCCGGCCACCCGCTGGCCTGCGCCGCCGGCCTGGCGACACTCGACACCTACGCCGAGGAAGGCCTGCTGACCCGCGCCACCGAGCTCGGCGGCCACTTCGCGCAGGCGGTGCATTCGCTGAAGGGCGAGCCGCATGTCGTCGACGTGCGCAACGTCGGCTTCGTCGGCGGCATCGAGCTGGCCACGCGGCCGGGCGAGCCCGGCAAGCGCGCCTTCGACGCCTTCCTCGATTGCTACGAGCAGGGCGTGCTGATCCGCACCACCGGTGACGTCATCGCGCTGTCGCCGCCGCTGATCATCGAGACGGCGCAGATCGACCGCATCGTCGAGACGATCCGCACGGCCCTGCGCCGCCTGGCCTGACGCACGGACGCCCGGAGGCCGCCGCGATGCCGCTGCTCGACACGGACCAGGACCTGGCCCGCGACTCCTATTACGCGGCGACCGTGGCGCGTGGCCCCGGCCATGCACCGCTGGCCGGCACGACGAGCTGCGACGTCGCCGTCGTCGGCGGCGGTCTGGCCGGGCTGTCGGCGGCGCTGGAGCTGCGCCAGCGCGGCTTCGACGTCGTGCTGCTCGAAGGCCGCCAGCTCGCCTGGGGCGGCAGCGGCCGCAACGGCGGCCAGGCGATCCACGGCCTGGCCTGCGACCAGGCCACGATCGAGGCCCAGCTCGGCCTGGACGAAGCCAAGCGCGTCTGGGCGATGTCGATCGAGGCCCTGGACCTGATCCGCGAGCGCATCGCCCGCCACGGCATCGAATGCGAATGGCGCGACGGCTACCTGGGCCTGGCGACCAACGCCCGCAAGGGCGCCGAGCTCGCCGAATGGGCCGACCGCATGGACTCGGTCTACGGCTACCCGCTGACCCGCGTCGGCCACGCCGAGGTGCGCGACTGGATCGACAGCCCGCGATTCCACAGCGGCGTGCACGACCCGCGCTCCGGGCACCTGCATCCGCTGAAGTACGCGCTGGGCATCGCGCGCGCCGCCGCCGAGGCCGGCGTGCGCCTGCACGAACACAGCCCGGTGGTGTCGATGACGCCGGGCGAGCCGGCCGTGCTGCGCACCGCCGGCGGCGAGGTGCACGCCCGGCGCGTGCTGCTCGCCGGCAACGTGTACCTCTCGGGACTGGCGCCGGCGCTCGAGCCGCGCATCATGCCGGTCGGCACGTACATTGCGTGCAGCAGCGTGCTCGACGACGCGGTGGCCGACCGGCTGATCCCGTCGCGATCGGCGGTCTGCGACACCAACTTCGTGCTCGACTACTTCCGCACCACCGACGACAACCGCATGCTCTACGGCGGCCGCGTCAGCTACAGCACGCTGACGCCGTCCAACCTCGCACAGAGCATGCGCCAGCGCATGCTGCTGAGCTTCCCCCAGCTCGCGTCGGCCCAGGTCGACTACGCCTGGGGCGGTTTCGTCGACATCTCGATGAACCGCGCCCCCGACTTCGGCCGCCTCGCCGGCGCGCCCAACGTCTACTACCTGCAAGGTTTCTCCGGTCACGGCCTCGCGCTGACCGGGTTGGCCGGCCGCCTCGTCGCCGAGGCGATCGCCGGCGACGCGTCCCGCTTCGACGTCTTCGCCAGGCTGCGCCACCGGGCCTTCCCCGGCGGCCGGATGCTGCGTACACCCGCATTGGTGCTCGGCATGGCCTGGTATAGGCTGCGAGACATCCTCGGCTGACCCCCGTACTTCATGAGCCAACGCCCGCCCGTCGTTCTCGTCACCAGCTGCAATCGCCCTTCCGGCGAACACCCGTTCCACGTCGCCGGACGCAAGTACGTCGACGCCGTGCGCCTCGCCGGCGCCTTGCCGCTGATCGCACCGCCCTTCGGACCCGACGAGATCGACGCGCTGCTGGACACCTGCGACGGCGTCCTGCTGACGGGCTCGCAATCCAACGTGCACCCCTCGCATTTCAACGAGACGGTGCTCGACCCAACGCTACCGCTGGACCCGGAGCGCGACGCCTGGACGCTGCCGCTGATCCGGCGGGCGCTCGAACGCGGCGTGCCGCTGTTCGGCATCTGCCGCGGTTTCCAGGAGGTCAACGTCGCGCTCGGCGGCACGCTGTACCAGGCGGTGCACCAGGCCGAGGGCCGCCACGACCACCGCGCGCCGGCCGACCAGCCGGCGGCGATTCAGTACGACCTGGCGCACCGTGTCGACGTCGTCGCCGGCGGCGTGCTGGCGGCGATCACCGGGCGCGAGCACTTCGAGGTCAACTCGGTGCACGGCCAGGGCGTCTGCCGGCTCGCGCCCGGCCTGCGCGCCGAGGCCCATGCGCCCGACGGTCTCGTCGAAGCCTTCACCCTGCCCGCCGCGCCGGGCTTCAACCTCTGCGTCCAGTGGCACCCCGAGTGGCGTGCCGCGGACAACCCCGTCTCGGTCCAGCTCTTCACCGCGTTCGGCGTCGCCGTGCGTGCCTACCGCGACCGGGTGCGCGGGCCCTTGCCTCGCGTCCCTGCCGCTTGAACGACAGGGTTTCGTGCGCCGCCCCTTCGATCGCGGCGCGCCGACAGCGAAGACAGGTACCCCATGGTCAAGAAAGATCCCTACACCTTCAGCGAGCTCGAACAGTGGCTCGACAAGAACCGCGTCACCGAGATCGAGTGCCTGGTGCCCGACCTCACCGGCGTGGCCCGCGGCAAGATCCTGCCGCGCGAGAAGTTCACCGAAGACCGCGGCATGCGGCTGCCCGAGGCCATCGTCGCGATGGGCGTGACCGGCGAGTTCCCCGAGGAGGGGCCGTACTACGACGTCATCACGCCGACCGACCGCGACATGCACCTGCAGCCGGACCCGACGACGGTGCGCATCGTGCCCTGGGCGAGCGACCCGACGGCACAGGTCATCCACGACTGCTACGACCGCGAAGGCAAGCTCGTGCCGTTCGCGCCGCGTTCGGTGCTGCGCCGCGTCTGCGACCTGTACGCCGATCTCGGGCTGGAGCCGGTGGTGGCGCCCGAGCTCGAGTTCTATCTCGTGGCGCGCAACACCGACCCCGACGTGCCGCTGAAGCCGCCGGTCGGCCGCAGCGGCCGCAGCGAGACCTCGCGCCAGGCGTATTCGATCGACGCGGTCAACGAGTTCGACCCGCTGTTCGAGGACGTCTACGACTACTGCGAGAAGATGGGCCTGAACGTGGACACGCTGATCCACGAGATCGGCGCCGGGCAGATGGAGATCAACTTCTTCCACGCCCACCCGCTGGGCCTGGCCGACGAGGTCTTCCTCTTCAAGCGCACGGTGCGCGAGGCGGCGCTGCGCCACGACATGTTCGCGACCTTCATGGCCAAGCCGATCGCCGGCGAGCCGGGCAGCGCGATGCACGTGCACCAGAGCATCGTGCGCAAGAGCGACGGCCGCAACATCTTCAGCAACGACGACGGCACGCCGAGCAAGGAGTTCTACTGGTACATCGGCGGCCTGCAGAAATACATCCCGGCGGCGATGGCGCTGTTCGCCCCCTACGTCAACAGCTACCGCCGGCTGGCGCGCTTCACCGCGGCGCCGATCAACATCCAGTGGGGCACCGACAACCGCACCGTCGGCATCCGCAGCCCGGTGGCGTCGCCGAACGCGCGCCGCATCGAGAACCGCGTCATCGGCGCGGACGCCAACCCGTACGTCGCGCTGGCCGCGACGCTGGCCTGCGGCTGGCTCGGCATCCAGCACCGCATCGAGCCCTCGGCCGAGTGCAAGGGCGACGCCTACCTCGGCGAGTACGCCCTGCCCCGCAGCCTGGGCGAGGCGCTGACGCTGCTGCGCGACGAGCGCGAGCTCGCGCGTGTGCTCGGCGAGGACTTCATCACCGTCTACACCGAGGTGAAGGAGATCGAGCACGCCGAATTCATGAAGGTGATCTCGCCCTGGGAGCGTGAACACCTGCTGCTCCACGTCTGAAGGAAGCCCGATGTCCACGCAACGCACCACCCGGGAATGGCAGGCCGCCGACGCGGCGCACTTCCTGCACCCGTTCACCGACTTCCAGGCGCTGTCGCGCAAGGGAGCGCGCGTCATCGAACGCGCCGAGAACATCTACCTCTGGGACACCGAGGGCCACAAGATCCTCGACGCGATGAGCGGGCTGTGGTGCGTCAACGTCGGCTACGGCCAGCAGGCGCTGGTCGACGCCGCGACCGCGCAGCTCAAGCAGCTGCCGTTCTACAACGCCTTCTTCCAGACCGCGACGCCGCCGGCCATCGAGCTGGCCGAGCTGCTGGCCGAGGTGACGCCGCCGCAGTTCCAGCACGTCTTCTTCAGCGGCTCGGGCAGCGAAGGCAACGACACCGTCGTGCGCATGGTGCGCCGCTACTGGGACCTGCTCGGCCAGCCCGAGCGCCAGGTCATCATCAGCCGCGACAACGCCTATCACGGCTCGACGATGGCCGGCGCCTCGCTGGGCGGCATGAGCGGCATGCACGCCCAGGGCGGGCTGCCGATCCCCGGCATCGTGCACATCGGCCAGCCCTACTGGCACGAACACGGCAAGGGCCTGTCGCGCGACGAGTTCGGCCTCGTCGCCGCACGCTGGCTCGAAGCCAAGATCCTCGAGCTCGGCCCCGAGCGAGTCGCCGCCTTCATCGGCGAGCCGATCCAGGGCGCCGGCGGCGTCATCATCCCGCCGGCGACCTACTGGCCCGAAGTCCAGCGCATCTGCGACCAGTACGGCATCCTGCTGGTCAGCGACGAGGTCATCTGCGGCTTCGGCCGCACCGGCCGCTGGTTCGGCTGCGAGACCATGGGCACCAAGCCCGACCTGATGACCTTCGCCAAGGGCGTGACCAGCGGCTACGTGCCGCTGGGCGGCGTGATGGTCGGCGAGCGCATCGCCAAGGTGCTGATCGAGAAGGGCGGCGAGTTCAACCACGGCTACACCTACAGCGGCCACCCGGTGGCCTGCGCGGTGGCCCTGGCCAACATCAAGCTGATGCGCGAGCTCAAGCTCGTCGAGCACGTGCGCGACGACGTCGGCCCGTATCTTGCGAGTCAGTTCGCGACGCTGCGCGACCATCCGCTGGTCGCCGACGCGGAAAGCTGCGGGCTGATGGGGGCGATCCTGCTGGCCAAAGACAAGGCGACGGGCACGCCCTTCCCCGAGTCCGTGGAGATCGGCATGGTCTGCCGGGGCCACTGCTTCCGCGAAGGCCTGATCATGCGGGCGGTCGGTGACCGGATGATCATCGCGCCCCCGCTCGTGATCACCCGGCAGCAGATCGACGAGATGATGGGTCTGATCCGTCGTTGCCTGGATCTGACGCTTGCCGACGCCAAGGCGGGCGGCTGGCTGTCCTAGCTGTCTTAGACTCGCGCGCTGTTCACGACAATCCCCACCCCTTCGGAGGTTCCCTCATGAACTTGAAGTCCGTCCTAGCGATGGCAGGCTTGGCCCTGGCCTGCTCGTCCGTGTTCGCCCAGGAAGAAGAAAAGATCCTGAACGTCTACAACTGGTCGGACTACATCGCCGAGGACACGATCCGCAACTTCGAGAAGGAAACCGGGATCAAGGTCCGGTACGACAACTTCGACAACAACGAGATCGTGCACGCCAAGCTGGTGGCGGGCAAGACGGGCTACGACATCGTCGTGCCGTCGTCCAACTGGGCCAAGCTGCAGCTCGAAGGCGGCCTGCTGCGCAAGCTGGACAAGGCGCAGATCCCGAACCTGAAGAACCTCGACCCGGCGGTGCAGGCGGCACTGGCCAAGATGGATCCGGGCAACGAGTACATGGTCGACTGGCTGTGGGGCTACACGACGGTCGGCATCAACGTCGACAAGGTCAAGGCGGCGCTGGGCTCGATGCCGATGCCCGACAACGCCTGGGACCTGGTCTTCAAGCCCGAGTACATCTCCAAGCTCAAGAGCTGCGGCGTCAGCTTCCTGGACTCGGCCTCCGAGGTCGTGCCCGCGGCGCTGCACTACCTGGGCAAGCCCTCGTTCAGCAAGACGCCGAGCGACTACGCCGCGGCCGGCCAGCTGCTGAAGAGCGTGCGACCGCACATCACGCTGTTCAGCTCGTCGGGCTACATCAACGACATGGCCAACGGCTCGATCTGCCTGGCGCTGGGCTGGTCGGGTGACATCAACATCGCGCGCCAGCGGGCGATCGACGGCAAGACCGGCCAGAAGATCGAGGCGCTGATCCCGAAGACCGGCGGCCTGCTGTTCTTCGACGTGATGGTGATCCCGGCGGACGCGCCGCGTCCGGGCAACGCGCACAAGTTCATCAACTACATCCTGCGCCCCGAGGTGCACGCGTCGCTGACCAACAAGGTCTTCTACGCCAACCCGAACGCCGAGTCGCGCAAGTTCGTCAAGCCCGAAGTGGCCAACAATCCGACGGTCTTCCTGTCACCCTCGGACATGGCCCGCATGGTTTCGCCGGACTCGCTGAACAACGACCTGCGCCGGCTGATGACCCGGACCTTCACCTCGTTCAAGACGGGGATGTAGCCCCCGGGATTTGAGCCCCCCGTAGCGCCTGCGGCGCTCCCCCCCCCGAGGGGGGGCGCCGCCAGCGGACCGGCGGAGCCGGTCCGCAGCGGCAGCTTGACTCGCTTTCCGCTCGTTCTTTTTCCTTCTTCAGACAGACACAGGCCCGCCGCTGAGATGGTTGCCACCGACAAAGAAAAGCAGTTCCTGCAGATCCAGGACGTCGTCAAGGACTTCGACGGTCACCGTGCCGTCAACCACGCCAACGTCGACATCGCCAAGGGCGAGATCTTCGCCCTGCTCGGCCCCTCGGGCTGCGGCAAGAGCACGCTGCTGCGCATGCTCGCCGGCTTCGAGACGCCGACCTCCGGGCGCATCCTGCTGAACGGCGTCGACCTGGCGACGCTGCCGCCGTACGAGCGGCCGATGAACATGATGTTCCAGAGCTACGCGCTCTTCCCGCACCTGACGGTGTGGGAGAACATCGCTTTCGGCCTGCGCCGCGAAGGCCAGCCCAAGGATCGCATCGCCGAACGTGTCGAGGCCATGCTCAAGCTGGTGCAGTTGGGCAAGTACGCCCAGCGCAAGCCGCACCAGCTCTCCGGCGGCCAGCAGCAGCGTGTCGCGCTGGCGCGCAGCCTGGCCAAGCAGCCGCAACTGCTGCTGCTCGACGAGCCGATGGGCGCGCTCGACAAGAAGCTGCGCGAACAGACCCAGATCGAGCTCGTCAACATCATCGAGCAGGTCGGCGTGACCTGCGTGATGGTCACCCACGACCAGGAAGAGGCGATGACGATGGCCACCCGCCTGGCCATCATGTCCGAAGGCCGCTTCCTGCAGGTCGGCGCCCCCAGCGAGATCTACGAGACGCCGGCGACGCGCTTCGTCGCCGACTTCATCGGCAACGTCAACCTGATGGACGGCACGCTGACCGTCGACGAGCCCGACCACGTCGTCATCGACTGCGCCGACTGCCGCCACTTCGTCGGCCACGGCATCACCGGCACCGAGGGCATGCCGGTCACGGTGGCCCTGCGCCCCGAGAAGATCCACATCTCGCACCACCAGCCGGCCGAGCACGAGTTCAACTGCGCCCCCGGCAAGATCAAGGAGCTGTCGTACTTCGGCATGTTCACCGTCTATCACGTCGTGCTGCCCAGCGGCGCGCTGATCAAGGTGAGCGTGGCCAACACGCAGCGTCACCGCGACGAGAGCTACACCTGGGGCGACGAGGTCTGGGTGCACTGGTCTCGTTCGGCCCACGTCGTCCTCACCCAGTGAGCGCGGCCGTGCAACGTCTGAAGTCCTGGTTCAACGGCCGGCAGCTCGTCATCGCGCTGCCGTACGCGTTCCTGCTGCTGTTCTTCCTGTTCCCGTTCCTGATCGTCGGCAAGATCAGCGTCTCCGAGATGGAGACGGTCGCGTTCAAGGACGTGATCAGCTTCGCCGACGGCGTCTTCCAGCTGACGCTGAAGTTCGGCAACTACCTCTACATCGCCGAGGACAGCCTCTACTTCCGCACCTACCTGAGCAGCGTGCAGTACGCGGCGACGACGACGCTGCTGTGCCTGGCCATCGGCTACCCGTTCGCCTACTTCATGGCACGCGCGCGCAGCACGGTGCAGCCGGCGCTGCTGATGCTGGTGATGCTGCCGTTCTGGACCTCGTTCCTGCTGCGCGTCTACGCCTGGAAGGGTCTGCTGAGCGACGGCGGCGTCGTCGCCCAGTTCGTCGTCGGCATCGGCCTGGACCAGTTGCTGGCCGCCATCGGCCTGATCCCGGCGCCGGGCAAGCTGATGAACACGCCGTTCTCGCTGATCCTCGGCATGGTCTACACCTACCTGCCGTTCATGATCCTGCCGCTGTACGCCAACCTGTCCAAGATGGACCTGCGGCTGCTGGAGGCGGCGGCCGACCTCGGCGCCTCGCCCTGGGTGGCCTTCTGGAAGATCACCGTGCCGCTGTCCAAGGCCGGGATCATCGCCGGCTCGATGCTGGTGTTCATCCCCTGCGTCGGCGAGTACGTGATCCCCGAACTGCTCGGCGGCCCCGAGACGCTGATGATCGGCCGCGTCATCTGGGACGAGTTCTTCTCCAACAACGACTGGCCGATGGCCTCGAGCGTCGCGGTCATCATGATCCTGCTGATCATCGTGCCGCTGGCGATCTTCAACAAATACCAGGCCGAAGCCCAGGAGGCACAGCGATGAAGCCTTCGCGTTTCAACCTGTGGTTCGGGCGCGCCTGGCTGGCGGCGGGCTACACCTTCCTGTTCGTGCCCATCGTCGCGCTGGTCGTCTACTCGTTCAACGACTCGCCGCTGCCCAACGTCTGGCGCGGCTTCACGCTGCGCTGGTACCAGTCGCTGATCCACGACACCGAGATCATCTCGGGGCTGTGGCTGAGCCTCAAGGTCGCCTTCCTGACGGCCTGTGGCTCGGTCGTGCTGGGCACCTTGGCGGCCTTCGTGCTCGTCAAGTACAAGCGCTTCTTCGGCCGCACCGTGTTCTCCGGCATGGTCAATGCGCCGCTCGTGATGCCCGAGGTCGTCGTCGGCCTGTCGCTGCTGCTGATGCTGGTCAGCGTGCAGCGTGCGCTGGGCTTCCCCGAACGCGGCCTGACGACGATCTGGATCGGCCACCTGCTGCTCGGCATGGCCTACGCGACGGTGGTCGTGCAGTCGCGGCTGCAGGACCTGAACCCGCGGCTGGAGGAGGCGGCGATGGACCTCGGCGCCCGCCCGGCCCAGGTCTTCTGGCTGGTGACGCTGCCGATGATCGGCCAGTCGCTGGTCTCGGCCTGGCTGCTGACTTTCACGATCTCGCTGGACGACGTCGTGCTGTCGAACTTCCTGTCCGGCCCCGGGGCGACGACGATGCCGCTGGTCATCTTCTCGCGCGCCCGCCTGGGGCTGAACCCGAGCGTCAACGCCGTCGCCGCAATCACCGTCGCCGTCGTCGCGATCGGCGTGATCGTCGCCAGCTACGTCATTGCCCGTCGCGAGCGCCAGCGTCTGCTGGACCTGGCCGCCGCGTCCCGCGCCTGAGCATCGAACCGGATCCGAAGACCACCCGAGGAGGAATCCTGATGAAGCCCGTCCGCCTGACCGCCCTCGTCATCGCGATCGGGGCCGCCTTCCCCGCGGCCGCCCAGAGCAACGAGGAACTGCTGAAGGAACTGCGTGCGCTGCGCGACCGCGTCGGCGAACTCGAGAAGAAGCTCGCCGCGCAGCCCGCGGCCGCGCCGCAGCCCGGCCAGTGGGGCATGACGCCCGAGCAGGCGCAGGAGCTGGCGCGCATCGGCACCAAGGCCGAGGCGCTGCAGGACGACCTCGAGATGCAGGGCTTCAAGGGCCTGAAGATCAGTGGCCAGATCGACCCGACCTGGATCTACAACCGCCGCGCCGACAACGCGTCCTTCGTGCTGCTCAACGGCGAGGACGGCCGCTACACCTACGACAACTCGTACTTCGGCATGGCCGTGCTCGATTTCCTGAAGGAGACCGAGGGCGGCACGATCTGGCACCTGACGCTGGCGCCCGAACGCGGCACCGGCGCGCTGACCAACGGCGGCTCGATCGTGCACGAGGCCTCGGTGTCGATCCCGTTGGGCGACCTGCAGAACCGCCTCTGGGTGGGCCAGATCCCCGACTGGACCGGTTACGAGATGACACTGCCCGACGGCAACAAGCTTGTCACCCACAACCTGCTGTTCGACTTCATGGCGCCGACGTCGTACACCGGCGCGGTCTACGAACTGACCAGCGGCAAGTGGGTGGCCAAGGTCGGCCTGGCCAACTTCAACACGCCGCGCCAGGGCCGGGGCCAGAAGTCGCCGTCGCTGATCTACCGCGTCGACTACTCGAAGGGCGAGTTCAGCGGCTTCGGCTTCACCGGCCTGCACGGCAAGACCGTCAACTACGCCGCCGACGGCACCGACGCCGAAGGCGAGCGCACCCAGGTCCACCTGCTCGAAGCCGACGCCTACTACACGCGGGGCGACCTCTCGCTGTTCGGCCAGATCAGCTACGGCCAGCAGAAGAAGGCCGCGATCTACCAGGAGGACGGCCCGCGCGACGCACGCTGGTGGGGCCTGTCGACGACCGCGGCCTACAAGATCACGCCGCGTCTGGAAGGCGTGGTGCGCGCCGACTACATCCACAACCGCAAGAACGGCGGCGGCCTGCTCGGCTACAGCTTCGACGACGGTGCCAACGGCATCGGCCGGGCGCTCAGCGGCTACGACGAAGACGGCAATCCGATCGTCGTCGGCGATCCGTCCAAGGGCGCCAACCGCTACGCGCTGACGGTCGGCGGCAACTACCTCTACGACGAGAACACGATCTTCAAGCTCGAGTACCGCTACGACGGTGCCTCGCTGGCCGTGTTCGAGGACGTGAAGGACGGCAGCTACCGCAAGAACAACCACCTGCTCGGCGCCTCGGTGGTCGTCAAGTTCTGACGCCGCGCCCCCCGGCGGGCCGGCACGGCCCGTGCCGAGCCCTCCAGGAGACGCGATGACTTCCTCTACCCCGAACTGGCACGAACGTGCCGCGGCGCTGGCTTTCGACGGCCGCGCGCTGATCGACGGCCAGCGCATTGCCGGAGCCTCCGGCGAGACCTTCGAGAAACGCTCGCCGATCGACGGCCGCCGCCTCGGCGACGTGGTGCGCGGCCGCGCCGAGGACGTGGACCGCGCGGTGGCTGCGGCCCGCGCGGCCTTCGACGACCGCCGCTGGGCCGGCAAGGCCCCGGCGGTGCGCAAGAAGATCCTGCAGCGTTTCGCCGACGCCATCCTCGCCGCCAAGGACGAGCTGGCCCTGCTCGAGACGCTGGACATGGGCAAGCCGATCCGCTGGTCGCTTGCCGTCGACGTGCCGGCGACGGCACGCTGCATCGCCTGGTACGCCGAGGCGGTGGACAAGGTCTACGACGAGATCGCGCCGACCGCCGACAACGCGCTGGCGCTGATCACGCGCGAGCCGATGGGCGTCGTCGGGGCGATCGTGCCCTGGAACTACCCGATGATCATGGCCGCCTGGAAACTCGGGCCGGCGCTGGCGGCGGGCAACTCGGTGGTGCTGAAGCCCAGCGAGAAGAGCCCGTACACCGCGCTGCGCCTGGCCGAGATCGCCATCGAGGCCGGGCTGCCGCCGGGTGTCTTCAACGTCGTGCCGGGTTACGGCGGTGAAGCCGGCGAGGCGCTGGCGCTGCACCCCGACGTCGACGCGATCGGCTTCACCGGCAGCACGCGCATCGGCCGGCGCATGCTGGAGTACGCGGGCCGCTCCAACCTGAAGCGCGTCTACAACGAGCTGGGCGGCAAGTCGGCATTCCTCGTCTTCCCCGACGCCGACCTGGGCCGCGCCGCCGAGACGGTGGCCGACAGCATCTTCTTCAACCAGGGCGAGAGCTGCAACGCACCGTCGCGCCTGCTGGTGCACGACAGCATCGCCGACGAGTTCGCCGCGCGCGTGGCGGCGCTGGCGCCCAGGTTCACGCCGGCCGACCCGCTGGAGCCCTCGACCGTGATGGGCGCGCTGGTCGACGAGCAGCAGATGGCCACCGTGCTCGGCTACATCGACGCCGGCCTGGCCGAAGGCGCGAGCTGCCTGGCCGGCGGCCGGCGCGCGCGCGCCGACAGCGGCGGCTTCTACGTCGAGCCGACGGTCTTCGCCGGCGTGACGAACACGATGCGCATCGCCCGCGAGGAGATCTTCGGCCCGGTGCTGTCGGTGCTGCGCTTCGCCGACGAGGCCGAGGCGGTGGCGATGGCCAACGCCAGCGCCTACGGCCTGCAGGCCAGCGTCTGGAGCGACAACGTGCACCGCGCGCACCGCGTCGCGCGTGCGCTGCGCGCCGGCACCGTGCACGTCAACCAGTACGACGAGGACGACATCACCGTCCCGTTCGGGGGCTACAAGCAGAGCGGCAACGGCCGCGACAAGAGCCTGCACGCCTTCGACAAGTACACCGAGTTGAAGACCACCTGGCTGCGCATCAACCCGGCATGAAGCCGCTGCGCGAGCGGCTCGAGGCCGCCGGCGTGCACACGCTGCTGCTGCAGTTCACCGACGTGCACGGCGTCGCCAAGGGCAAGCTCGTGCCGCTGGCGCACCTGGACGAGGTGCTCGCCACCGGCGCCGGTTTCGCCGGGCCGTCGATCTGGGGCACGGCGCTGCCGCGCTGCGGCCCGCGCTCCGAGTACTACGCCCGCGGCGACGCCGCGACCGCCCTGCCCTTGCCGTGGTGGCCGGGGGTCGCGCGCCTGGTCGGCGACGGTTTCGTGGCCGGCGAACCCTTCGACGCCTGTCCGCGCCAGGTGCTGCGCCGCGCGCGCGAGCGTCTGGCCGCGCACGGGCTCGCGATGCAGACCGGCATCGAGCCCGAGTTCTTCCTGCTGAAGCGCGACGCCGCAGGCCGCTGGCTGCCGGCCGACGACGCCGACCGCCTGGACAAGCCCTCCTACGACCTGAAGTCGCTGCCGCGCCAGCATGGGTTTCTGCACGCGCTGTCTTCCGCGCTGGCCGACGCCGGGCTGGACGTGCTGCAGATCGACCACGAGGACGCCCACGGCCAGTACGAAGTCAACTTCGGCCACGACGAGGCACTGGCGAGCTGCGACCACCTGATGCTGTTCAAGCTCGCCGCGCATGCACTGGCCGAGGAGCGTGGGCTCGTCTTCTCGATGATGCCCAAGCCCTTCGCCGACCAGCCGGGCAGCGGGCTGCACCTCCACGTCTCGCTGTGGCGCGGCGCCGAGCCGGCGGCCGAGCTGCTGCCGGCCTTCGTCGCCGGTGTGCTGGCCCATGCACCTGCGCTGGCCGCGCTCGCCGCGCCGACCGTCAACTCGTACAAGCGGCTGACCGTCGGCGAATCGTTGTCGGGCACGACCTGGGCGCCGGCCTGCATCGCCCACGGGCCGAACAACCGCACCGCGCTCGTGCGCACCCTGCCCGGCCGCTTCGAGTGGCGGCTGCCCGACGCCAGCGCCAACCCATACCTGGCCACCGCAGGGCTGATCGCCGCCGGGCTCGACGGCCTCGAACGCGGCCTGGTGCCGCCGCCGGCCGTCGACGACGACCTGTTCGCGCTCGACCTGGCGACGATCCGCGCACGCGGCATCGGCCTGCTGCCGCAGTCGCTGGCCGAGGCGCTGGACGCGCTGGCCGCCGACCCGGTGGTGCTGGGCGCGCTCGGGCCCACGCTGGGCCCGGAGTTCCTGCGCCTCAAACGCGCCGAATGGACCGAGTACGCGCGCCACGTCAGCGGCTGGGAACTGGAGCGCTACGCCGCGGCTTTTTGATGACCTCGCCTCGTGTTCCGCTGCTGGCCTATGCCTGCCTGGCCTCCGGCATGGCGCTGGTCGGCTGCTATGTCGGCCTGTCGCGGCTGCTCGTCGCGGCGCTGCCCGTCTTTCTGCTTGCCTGGCTGAGGTTCGGCATCGCCGCGGTGGCGATGGCGCACTGGGTCAAGCGCCCGGCCGACGAAGCGCCCTTGTCGGCGCACGACCGCAAGCTGCTGTTCTGGGAGAGTTTTCTCGGCAACTTCCTGTTCAGCATCTGCATGCTGTTCGGCGTCAAGGCGACCTCGGCGCTGGCCGCCGGTGTCGTGATGGCGGCAATCCCCGCCGCGGTGGCGATCCTGTCGCGGATCTTCCTCGGCGAACGCATCTCGCGCCGCGTGATGGCGGCCATCGTGCTGGCCGTGGCCGGCATCGCGCTGCTGGCGCTGGCCAAGGCGCCGGCCGGCAGCGCCGAGGCCGAGGCCCCTTGGTGGGGCTACGCGCTGCTGCTGGGCGCCGTGGTCTGCGAAGCGAGCTACGTCGTCATCGGCAAACGCCTCACCGGCAACGTCTCGCCCAAGCGCATCAGCGCGCTGATCAACCTCTGGGGGCTGGCGCTGGTCACGCCGTTCGGCGTCTGGCAGGCGCTCAGTTTCGACTTCGGCGCCGTCGCGCCGTCGACCTGGGCGCTGCTGGTGTTCTACGCCATCGCCGCCAGCATGGTGACGGTCTGGCTGTGGATGGCCGGGCTGCGCCACGTGCCGGCGTCGCAGGCGGGGGTGTTCACCGTGATGCTGCCGGTTGCCGCCGCACTGGTCGGCGTCGTCTTCCTCGGCGAGCACTTCGGCGCCAGCCATGCCTGGGCATTTGCGCTGGCGCTGGGCGGGCTGTTGCTCGCCACCTGGCCGGCGCGGCAGGGGGCAGCGGCAGGGGTCAGCGGTAGGGGTCAGCGGTAGGGGTCAGCGGTAGGGGTCAGCGGTAGGGGTCAGCGGTAGGGGTCAGCGGTAGGGGTCAGGTCCCGAGGGACCTGACCCCGGCCTTTCCGGCCTTTCTGACCCCAGCCTCATTTCTTGCCCTTGCTGGTCTCGTGGCCGATGACGCCACCGACCGCGGCGCCGCCGATCGTGCCGGCCGCGCTGCCGCCGGTCAGCACCGAGCCGGCGACACCGCCGATGCCGGCGCCGATCGCGGTGTCGCGCTGCTGGGTCGTCATGCCGGAGCACCCGGCGAGCGCCACGGCGGCCACAACGCTGGCAATGGCGAGAGGGCGTGTCGTGTTCATGGTTCCACTCCTTGCAGGATCCGGGGCTCGGTGGCCCCGATGGAACCAGTGTGGAACACCGCCGGTGCGGCCGGCGTCGGCGGGCTCCTAAGCCGCTGTACGGCCTGTCCTACGCCGTCAGCCGCGGCGCGCGCTGCGGCCGTAGCTGCGGAACCTGGCGATCACCTCGTCCATCTCGGCACGGCCGAGCACACGCGGCTCGGTCACCGCCAGCGCCTTCAGGTAGACCTCGCACAGCGACTCGATCTCCTGGCAGACCTTCATCGCCTCGGCCAGCGTCGCGCCGGCGGCCACCAGCCCGTGGTGCGCCAGCAGGCAGGCCTTGCGATCGGCCATCGCCTCGCCGACCGCCGCCGACAGCGCCTCGGTGCCGAAGGTGTGATACGGCACCAGCGGCACGGTGTCGCCACCGGCCACCGCGATCATGTAGTGGAAGGCCGGCAGCGGCCGGTCCAGGCAGGCCAGCGCCGTCGCGTTGGGCGAATGCGTGTGCACGACGGCGTTCAGGTCAGGCCGGGCGCGGTAGACCGCCTGGTGGAAATGCCATTCCGACGACGGCTGCCAGGTCCCTTCGACACGGCCGTCGGCGAGGAAGACCCGCACGAAGTCCTCGCCGCAGACCTCGGAGCCCATGCCGGTCGGCGTGATCAGCATCGCGTCGCCGCAGCGCACGCTGAGGTTGCCGGTGCTGCCGCGGTTCAGCCCGCGCGCGTCGAGCAGCCGCACCGCGGCGGCGGCGTCCTCGCGTGCGGCGACCTCGACGAAGGGCACGCTCATCGTGCGCTCCGGGCGGCCAGCGCGCGCAGCGCCGTCTCGTCGGCCGGGAAGACGCCGTGCTCGGTGACGAGGCCGCTGACCAGGCGCGCCGGCGTGACGTCGAAGGCCGGGTTGGCGGCCGTCGTGCCCTGGGGCACCAGGCAGACCTCGGCCAGTTCGCCGGCCGCCGTCAGCCCGGCGATGTGCGTCACCTCGCGCGCGCTGCGTTCCTCGATCGGGATCTCGCGCACGCCGTCGGCGAGTTGCGGGTCCAGCGTCGAGGTCGGCATCGCGACGTAGAACGGCACGCCGTTGTCGTGCGCGGCCAGCGCCTTCAGATAGGTGCCGATCTTGTTGCAGACGTCGCCGCGGATCGTCACGCGGTCGCAGCCGACGATGCACAGGTCGACCTCGCCACGCTGCATCAAATGGCCGCCGGCGTTGTCGGCGACCAGCGTGTGCGGCACGCCGGCCTTGCCCAGTTCCCAGGCCGTCAGGCTGGCGCCCTGGTTGCGCGGGCGCGTTTCGTCCACCCACACGTGCAGCTCGATGCCACGCTCCTGGGCGCGGTAGATCGGCGCCGTCGCGGTGCCCCAGTCGACGGTGGCCAGCCAGCCGGCGTTGCAGTGCGTCAGCACCCTGACCGGGCCGGGGCGCTTCGCCGCGATGGCCTCGATCAGCGCCAGGCCGTGGTCGCCGATGGCACGGTTGACGGCCACGTCTTCCTCGGCGATCGCGTCGGCCAGCGCCCAGGCGGCGGCGCGGCGCTCGGCGGCCGGCAGCGGGCGCAGGTGGCTCAGCATGCGGTCGACGGCCCAGGCCAGGTTGACGGCGGTCGGGCGCGCGGCGCGGATGCGTTCGCAGCCGGCTTCGAGCGCGGCATCGCCGGCGTCGGCGTTCATCAGCAGCGCCACGCCGTAGGCGGCGCTGGCGCCGATCAGCGGCGCGCCGCGCACCCACATGTCGCGGATCGCGACGATCATCTCGTCGGCGCTGGCGACGCGTTCGATGACCAGGCGGTGCGGCAGCAGGCGCTGGTCGATGATCTCGACCGCCGCGCGGCCGGCGACGGCGCGGATGGTGCGCAGCGGGGTTCCGTCGACCTTCATCCGAGCACCCGGCCGGCGATGGGTTGCAGGCGCTTCACGACCTCGGGGTCGCGTGCGGCAGGCGCGGTGATGATCGCGTTGTCCAGCGCGTGGCGGCAGCGGCAGGCGGCGGCGTGTTCGTCGTGGGCGACGTCCTCGGCCAGGCCGCGCACCATCTGGCGCGCGTTCTCGGCGTTGTCCAGCAGCACCTTGACGATCGCGTCGACGGTCACGGCGTCGTGGCCGACGTGCCAGCAGTCGAAGTCGGTGACCATGCTGACCGAGCAGTAGCAGAGCTCGGCCTCGCGTGCGAGCTTGGCCTCGGGCATGTTGGTCATGCCGATGACGCTGCAGTTCCACGAGCGGTACAGGTGCGACTCGGCGCGCGTGGAGAACTGCGGCCCTTCCATCGTCAGGTAGGTGCCGCCGCGAACATGCGGCACGCCCTGCTCGGCCAGGCGCTTCTGCACGTGGTCGCCCAGGCGCGGGCAGGTCGGGTCGGCCATCGAGACGTGGGCCACGCAGCCGGTGCCGAAGAAGCTCTTCTCGCGCGCGAACGTGCGGTCGATGAACTGGTCGACGATGACGAAGGTGCCCGGCGGCAAGTCGGCGCGCAGGCCGCCGACGGCGCTGCACGACAGCACGTCGGTGGCGCCCAGCTGCTTCAGCGCGGCGATGTTGGCGCGGTAGTTGACCTCGCTCGGCGGGATGCGGTGGCCGCGGCCGTGGCGCGGCAGGAAGGCCAGTTCGGCGTCGCCCAGGCGGCCGAGGAAGATCTCGTCGGAGGGCGCGCCCCAGGGCGTGTCGACCGAGACCCAGCGGGTGTCGGTGAGGCCGGGCAGGTCGTACAGGCCGCTGCCGCCGATGATGGCGAGTCGTTTCGTCATAGGTCGTCGAGGCGCCGCGGCACGCGGCGGAGTCGGGAACGAGGAAGGCCGGCGCCCGCGCAGGCGGCCGGCCTCGTGCCGCCGGCGTTCACGCCGCCGGCGATGGCCGCATCCTACGTCGCGCTGCCGCGTCTGCGGCTGCCGAATGTCAAGCCGCCGGAGCGCCCTGCTCCGCCGCGGCACGCGCCGGACGCTGCGCCAGCGCGTGCACGGCAGCCGCCGGCTCGGCCTTCAGGCGGTGGTCCGACCAGACCTGGCGCCAGCGCCGCGCGCCGGCCTCGCCGTTCCACAGGCCCAGCATGTGGCGCGCGACGTGCGCCCAGGGCACGCCGGCGGCGGCCTGACGCTCCATGTAGCGCACCATCGCCAGCTCCACCGCGGCGCGGTCGGACGCCGGCGCCGGTGCGCCGAAGAAACGTTCGTCCCAGGTCGAGAGCGTCCAGGGCTCGTGATACGCGGCGCGGCCGACCATCACGCCGTCGACGTGGGCGAGCTGCGCGGCGATCGCCTCGTCGCCGGCGATGCCGCCGTTGACGACGATGGTGAGCTGCGGGAACTCGGTTTTCAGCCGGTGCGCGACCTCGTAGCGCAGCGGCGGGATGTCGCGGTTCTCCTTCGGGCTCAGGCCTTCGAGCCAGGCGTTGCGCGCGTGCACGATGAAGACCTCGCAACCGGCCTCGGCCACGCTGCCGACGAAGTCGCGCACGAAGGCGTAGCTCTCGTCCTTGCCCAGGCCGATGCGGTGCTTGACGGTGACCGGCAGCGAGACCGCGTCGCGCATGGCCTTCACCGCGTCGGCGACCAGCGCCGGCTCGTTCATCAGGCAGGCGCCGAAGGCACCACGCTGCACACGCGGGCTGGGGCAGCCGCAGTTCAGGTTGACCTCGTCGTAGCCCCAGCGCTCGGCCAGCTTCGCGCAGGCGGCCAGATCGGCGGGCTCGCTGCCGCCGAGCTGCAGCGCGACCGGATGCTCCTCGTCGCCGAAGTCGAGGTGCCGCGGCTGGTCGCCGTGCAGCAGCGCACCGGTGGTCACCATCTCGGTGTACAGGCGCGCGTGCTGGGTCAGCAGGCGGTGGAAGTGGCGGCAGTGGCGGTCAGTCCAGTCCAGCATCGGCGCAACACAAAGGCGCCAGGGGCTGGGTTCGACGGCAGGGACGGAAGCAGGAACGGCAGACATCGCAGGGCTCGCGCGCCGGGCGGCGCAGCCGGCGATTGTCTCAGCCCGGCGCGCGCACGAAGTCCTGCAGGGCCTCGATCACGCACTCCGGGGCGCTCATGTGCGGCAGATGACCTTCGGCATCGATGACACGCAGCGTGCTGCCGGCGATCGTGCGGTGCAGGAACTCGGCCGCCTCCAGCGGCACGGCGGCGTCGGCTCGTGTCTGCAGCAGCAGCGTCGGGCGCTGCAGGCGCTGCAGGGTCTGGCGGTAGTCGCACTGGAAGATCGAGCACAGCACGGTCAGGATCGCGTCGGCCGGCACGCTCTTGATCGCCCGGGCGAAGTGCTCGGCGAGTTCGGGCCGGTCGCGGTTGCCCATCGCCACCGGCGCGAACTGTTCGGCCCAGGCGTCGCGGCCGATCGTCACCGCGCGGTACAGCGCGTTCAGGTCGGCCTCGCTGAAGCCGCCGTGGTAGCCGGGCTCGTCGAGGTAACGCGCCGACGCGCCAATGCAGGCCAGGCGCGCAAACTGCTCCGGACGCGCGATCGCGGCGAGCATGGAGGCCGTGGCGCCCATCGAATGGCCGACCAGCACGACGTCCTTCAGCGCCAGTTCGTCGAGCAGCATGTTGAGGTCACGCGCGTAGCCGTCCATCGTCAGGTAACGATGCTGCTCGAAGGCCGCCGGGTCCGAACGGCCGGCGCCGACGTGGTCGTACAGCACGATGCGGAACTCGTCGGCGAATGCGGGCCAGATCGTGTCCCAGGCGCGCTGATCGGTGCCGAAACCGTGCGCGAACACGAGGCTCCGGGCCGCGCCGGCGCGGCCCACGATGTGGACGTGGTGCTTGTCTCGCACTTCCAAGAGCGGCCTCCCCAAGGTCCTCCGCGAGCGATTGTCACCAGCGACCGGACGGCAAGAAGCCGGTCTCAGGCCCGGCGTGTATTGGCTTCGATCGTGTCGGCAAAACGCGGCAGCAGTTCGGCCGGCAGGTCGTGGCCCATGCCGTCGACGATCTCGACCTGCGCGCCGCGGATCTTGACGCCCAGGTCGTGCGCCGCCGCCGGCGGCACCAGCGGGTCGGCGCGGCCGTGCAGCACGACGGTCGGCGCGCGGATCGCACCGAGCATCGGCGTGCGGTCGCCGTCGGCGATGACGGCGGCGATCTGGCGCGCCGTGCCGGCCGGGCGCCAGGCGCGGTCGACGGCTTCCTCGAAGCGGCGGCGCATCACCGCCGGGTCGGGCGGGTAGCCCGGGCTGCCGATGCGCTGCATCACGCGCTCCAGGTGGGCGACGATCGCGGCGCGCGAGTTGTCCGCCGGGCGAGCGAGCAGCGCCTGGCGCGCGCGCAGCGTCGGCTGCGGCAGGCCGCGCGCGCCCGAGGTCGTCATCATCAGCGCCAGGCTGCGCACGCGCTCCGGGCGACGCGCGGCGATGTGCTGGGCGATCATGCCGCCCATCGAGGCGCCGCACAGGTGCGCAGAAGCCAGTCCCAGCGCGTCCATCACGCCCAGCGTGTCGGCCGCCATGTCGGCCAGCCGGTACGGCGAGCGTGACGGCAGGTGCAGCGCGTAGCGGATGCCGGCGAACGCGAGGTTGGGCACGCCCAGCGCGTCGAAACCCTGGCTCAGGCCGGCATCGCGGTTGTCGAAGCGCACGACGCGAAAGCCCCGCTCGACGAACTGCTGCACGAACTCCTCGGGCCAGGCCGTGAGCTGCATGCCCAGCCCCATCACGAGCACCAGCGGCGTGCCGTCGGGCGGGCCGCGGTCGTCGACTTCGATGGCGATGCCGTTGGCGGTGACCTGCATCAGCGGCCCCCTGCCCCGGCGCGGAACGGGCCGCGGCGGCGGCACGGGACGCGGACAGTCATGGCGCCGATGTTATCGGCAGCCGTGCCGCCGCGGTCTCAGGCGGCGGGCGCCGCACGTTCGCCGCCGAACTCCTCGTAGGCCTGCAGGGCCTTGGCCGCGTACATCAGCGAAGGCCCGCCGCCCATGTAGACGCACAGCCCCAGCATCTCCTCGAACTCGGCACGCGTGCAGCCGAGCTTGACCAGCGCGTCGGCGTGAAAGCCGACACAGGGATCGCAGCGTGCGCCGACCGACAGCGCCATCGCGATCAGTTCCTTGGTCTTCTTGTCCAGCGTGCCGCTCTTCGTGGCCGCCATGGCCAGGGCGGAGAAGCCCCGCGTGGTGTCGGGAATGTCGGCGCGCAGCTTGGCCAGCGAGGCCGAGATCGAGGCGGTGAGGTCGCGATAGGAGTCGGTCATGATACGGGGCGGGGTATGATTGCCAACCCGCATTCTGCCCCTTCCGACGGCCGTGTGCTTGCCCTGGCACAAGCCGCGGCAGCGTCGGGCCAGCGGCCTGCCCGCCCGCACCAGCGTCTCACTCGACGACGAAGAGGAAGCCGACCAGCTCGCCGCGCTCGTCCTGCATCTCGTAGACGTCGGCGCCGTCCACCGCCGCCGGGCCGGACATCCGGGTCGCGGCCGCCCGGGCCGCAGCCAGCGCCGCCAGGCGGTCGGGCACGGCGTCCCAGGCGGCATGCTGCTGCCGGTGCGCCTGTTCACGCGCCGCCAGCACCGCCGGCGTGTCGCCGGCTTCGCCGTCGGGGGTCAGCGTGCCATCGGCGCGCGCACGCAGGTACTCGTCGCGCACGGCCGCGCGTGACGGCGCCTCGGGAGCGGCCACCGGCACCAGGCGCACGCCGGGCGGCACGCGGGCCGGCTCGGCCAGCGGCTCCTGGGCGACGGCGCTGCCGGCGGCCACGGCCAGCGCGGCGATCAAGGGGGACATCGGGTTCATCGGACACCTCCTGGTGCGAGGGCGGGGTCGAGCCGGCCGGCATCGGGCGGTCGTACAGGCTCGTCGCCATCCTCGTGACGGGCCGCCGGGAAGGCTGCCCCATGACGACAACCGTACGCCGCCACCCGGCGGGTGCAGGTCGGGCGGCAAGGCACGGTGGCGTAGGACGAAGCCGTGTGCAGCGCGCACCCGGCCTTGGAGCAGGCGCGACGAGGCGCGAGCCCGCACGCCTGACGGTGTGACCGCCGCGGGGGAACGCGGTGCCCCCGCTGTTCGCGTCGTCAGACGCGGCCCGGTGTGCGCGTCGCGGCGTCGCCGCCCGGGTCGGCGGCTCCGTCCTCCGGCGGGAGATGCAGGTGCAGCCGCTCGACGGCGAAGCCTTCGCTGCGCGCGATGTCCAGCAGGGCCTGCAGCGTCTGCGGCGCAACCGACGGCGTGCGCGACAGCAGCCACAGCGACTCCCGGCTCGGGTGGCCGAGCAGCGCCACCGTGTAGCCGCGATCCAGCGCGAGGATGCGGCAGTCGGCCCAGCCCAGCGGCAGCGCGTGCAGCCAGGACGGCAGGAAGTTCTGCTCCAGCCGGGCATTGCCGCTGCCCGGCACCACGCGCACCACGCCGCGGGCGACACGCTCGCGGCCGTCGGCCCCACGGCCGCGGTTCTCGACCCGCAGCCCGTCGCCGGACAGGATGTAGTGCACCTGCGGCGAGCCGACGCCCGCGGCAGCGCGCCGCGAGCCCAGCCGCGCCACCTCGTGCCAGGTGCCGGCGTAGCGCGCCAGATCGACGTGCTCGACGGTGGCCAGCGGCGGCCAGGCCGGCGGCTGCATCCACTTCTGCAGCAGCGGCACGCCGACTCCGAGCACGGCAGCCGCCGTGGCGGGGCTGGTGCGGTCGCGCCAGCGTGCCGGCAGCAGCGGCCACAGCAGCCCCAGCAGGCTGGCCCAGGGCAGCGCGGCGGCGTCGCCACCCACGGGCGGCGGCACGCGGGCGGACGGCGGAACGGTGGCAGGCCCCGTCTTCAGCACGCGCCACAGCGCTGTTCCGGCGAGCAGCACGGCCAGCCCCGAGGCCGCCAGGCGCCACGGGCTGGCCGCGCGGCGCGCACGCCGGCCCAGCGTCTCGGCGCCGGCGACCAGCCGCCGCTGACGCGCGATCAGCGCCGCCTCGGCCGCCTCGATGCGCGCGTCCAGGTCGGCGTCAGGCGGCAGCACGTTCATCGGCAGGGTCCGGGTTGGCCTGGCGCGGCGGGGACGTCGGCGTCAGCGTCAGGTGACGCCGCGTGCGCGGCAGTTGCAGCAGCGGCACCAGACGGCGGATGCGCCGCAGCGCCAGCAGCGCCGCCGCCAGATTCAGCGCCAGCACCAGGGCCAGTGCCCAGGCCCAGTGCAGGCCGGCTTCGAGCAGCGCGACGGTGGCGCCGGCCCACAGCGCCAGCCAGCCGGTGACGGCCAGCACCGCGACCGCCACGACCAGCATCAGGATCTGCGCCAGCGCACGGCCGGCGCGCACCAGCTCGAGCGACAGCAGCTCGACCCGGTCGCTGACCAGGCCGGGCAGTTCCTGAAGCAACGACTGCAGCGTGTCCAGCCAGCCCTGGGGCGGCGGCGGGGACGAGGCCGCATCGGCCCCGCCCTCGCCGCCCGGTGCTGCGCCGCGGGCGTCGTCCATCGGCGCCGCTCAGCGCGTCAGGCGCGCGATCAGCACACCGACGGCCAGCGCGGTGGCGATCGCGGCGATCGGGTGCTCGCGCACCGTCTCGCGCAGGCTCTCGGTCCACTCGTCGCCGGTCTCGCGCAAGGCATCGGCCTTGGCGTGCAGGCGCTCCTGGGCGTCGTGCACGCCGTCGTGCAGCCGGCCGACGTGCGGCGCGGCACGATCGGCCAGCCGGTCGATGGTCTCGTGCGCGCCCTGCACCACGCGCTGCAGCAGTTCGTCCTGCTGGACGCGGCCGTCGGGGCTGCCGGCCGTGGCGGCGGCGGCAGCGCGGGGGGTGTCGTCGGGAGTCGAAGTCATCGGGGATCTCCAGTCAACGCGGCGTGCCGCGACGGAACAGGTTGACGAGGGTCGGCACGATGACCGCGCCGGCCAGCGAAACGAGGAGCGCGCCAAGGCTGGGCTCGCCGATGCCGACCTGCGGCGACAGCAGCCAGACCGCCAACGCCGCGCCGATGACGCCGCCGACGGCGTGGAGGAACAGGCCCTGCTGCGCGTCGGAGCGCGTGATCCTGCGGGCGCCCCCGCCGACGGCAAGCCAGACGACGGGGTTCATCACCGGCAGCTCCTGTCTCCATCATCTGGCAATCGCAGTGCCCGGACCGATGCGGGGGGCTTCGCGCCGAGGCCGGGGCGCGGCGCGCTCAGGCGTCGAAGCCGGCGGCCAGGGCCTTGACGACCTCGGCCGCGGGCGCTTCGCGGCAGCCGTCGCGGCGCGTGCCCGACCACAGCGGCGTGAAGTCGTCGCGGCCCAGCGCCTCGGCACGTTCACGCAGCGGCGCCAGCGCCGCCGACGCCAGCGGGAACGGCGGCGCCACCGCGCTCAGCGGGCCCAGCTCGCGCATCGCCCGGTTGACGAGCCCGCGCGCCAGGCCGCCGGAGAACAGGTTGGTCAGCACCGTTGGCTCCGACGGCTCGCGCAGCCGGGCGCGGTGCAGCGCCGAGGTGCGGGCCTCGTCGCAGAGCAGGAAGGCGGTGCCGCACTGCACGGCCGCGGCGCCGCGCTCCATCGCCGCACGCACGCCGGCCGCGTCGGCGATGCCGCCGGCGGCGATGACCGGCACGTCCAGCCGCGCCACCAGCGCCGAGACCAGCGTCGCAGTGTCGAGCTGGCGCGCCGGGTCCGGGTCGAGGAAGTGGCCGCGGTGGCCGCCGGCCTCCAGCCCCTGGGCGATGACGGCGTCGACGCCGCGAGCCTGCAGCCACAACGCCTCGTCCAGCGTCGTCGCCGAAGCCAGCACGAAGGCGCCCCAGCGGTGCACGCGCGCCAGCAAGGCCGGCTCGGGCAGGCCGAAGTGGAAGCTGACGATCGGCGGACGCACGGCCTCCAGCAGCTCCGCGGCCTCGGCGCCGAAGGGTTGTCGGCTGGCCACTGCCGCACCGGGCCCGGGCGGCGGCAGGCCCAGTTCGTCGTAGTACGGCGCCAACGCGGCCAGCCAGCGGCGGTCGAACGCCGCCGCGGGCGGCGGCGGCACGTGGGCGAAGAAGTTGACGTTGTATGGCCGGCCGGCGTCACGCAGCCGCTGCAGCGACTGCTCGAGCGCTGGCAGCGGCAGCATCGCCGCTGCCAGCGAGCCGATCGCGCCGGCGTCGGCGGCAGCCAGCGCCAGGCACTCGTCCTGTACGCCGGCCATCGGGGCCTGAATCAGGGCCAGGGTCTGGAACGGGAGGCGCATGCATCGATACTGCGTCGCTGCAGATGGCCCCGGTTCCGCTGGTGGCAGGCCGGACGCGGCGCCGTGCCGGCGCGAGAGATCAGGCCGGAGCGGCATCGCCCAGCCGCCCTGCGCCGCGGCGCTCGGCCACCGCGCACAAGACCTGCTCGAAACGCTGCAGCACGAGAGGCCAGTCGGCCGCGACAGCGCTCTCGCGGGCCCGGCGGCGCAGGGCCGAGCCGGGCCGGGCCTGCGCCAGCGCACGGGCCAGTGCGGCCTCGAAGCCGGCTTCGTCGCCCGGCGGCGCCAGGCAGCCGTTGTCGCCGTCGACCACGTGCACCGCGGCGGCGGCGGTGTCGAAGGCGGCGAGCGCCAGCCCGCTGGCCAGGGCTTCCAGCGTCACGTTGCCGAAGGTGTCGGTCAGGCTCGGGAAGGCGAAGGCGTCGGCGCTGGCGTAGTGACGCGCGAGCTCCTCGCCGGTGCGCTGGCCGACGAAACACGCCTCGGGGTGACGGCGCTGCAGGCTCGGGCGCTGCGGGCCGTCGCCGACGACGACCATGCGCAGCCCCGGCCGGGCGGCGCGCAGCCGCTCCCAGCAGCGCAGCGCCAGCGCGACGTTCTTCTCCGCCGCCAGCCGGCCGACGTGCAACAGCACCGGGTCGGCGGCGGCGGCGCCCCAGGCGGCACGCAGCCTGTCGTCGCGCCGCGCCGGATCGAAACGCCGGGCGTCGACGCCGCGGCCGCTGACCGCCAGCCGCCGGAAGCCGGCTGCCGCGAGCTCGGCCGCCAGCGCGGCGGTCGGCACGAAGCTGCAGTCGGCGCGCTCGTGCAGACGCCGCAGCCAGGCCATCACCAGCGGCTCCAGCCAGCCCAGCCCGTAGTGCCGGCCGTAGGCGTGGAAGTTGGTGCGGAAGTCGGCACTGGTCGGGATGCCCTCGGCGCGGGCGGCGGCCAGCGCGGCGTGCGCCAGCGGCCCGGGTGTCGCGACATGCACCAGTGCCGGCGCGATCCGACGCCAGCGCCGACGCAACGCGGCCCGTGTCGCCAGTCCCCAGCGCAGCTCGGGATACATCGGGATCGGCGCGCCGGCACAGCGCCATTCGTCGGCGTCGTCGCGTGCCGCCTCGCCACGCTGGCGCGGGCGCACCAGATGCACCGGGTGGCCTGCGGCCCGGAGGTGGGCCACGGTGCGCGCGGTCGTCAGCGCGACGCCGTTGACTTCGGGCGGATAGGTTTCGGTGACGTAGACGATCTGCACGTTCCCTCTCGTGAATGACGCCGCAGGCGGCACAGGGCGCCTTGGCCGCAGGCGCGGTCTTGGCCCCGCGTGCGCATGACCCCGAATGCCGACCTGCCTTGACGCCGTTTCGCCGACGCGTCGGCCGCCCGCCAGGCGGTCGATTGCGACCTGCCGCTCATTGAGCCGGCGCTGCGTGACAGTGACGTGAGCGGCCTGGGCGTGCTGCATCCGGCGCGGACCGTGTCGAGCACGACCGTCACGGTGCCACGCATGGAACATGCTGCAGCGCAGCAACGCTCTGGTATAAGGACTCATCCTGGTGACCGCTGACGCCATGAACCGCTTCTTGCCCCCGCTCGCCGTCCACGATCGGTCGGTCCCCGTCGTCCAGGCCGCCGCGCCTGCGCCGCTGCAGGCGCGGGTGGCGACGCCGGCCGCACCGGCACGCTGAGGCCCGCCGCGCCATGCGCATCGCTGTCGCCGTCGACGAGAACGCCGGCCGCATCGCCGGCCACGCCGGCCAGTGTCGCCACTGGCTCGTCTACGAATGCCGCGCCGGCCAGCCGCTGCCGCAGCCGCAGACCCTCGAGCTGAGCCGGGAGCAGCTTCCGCATCACTTCAGGGACGACGGCCCGCATCCGCTGCGCGGCTGCGAGATGCTGGTCGTGGGCAGTGCCGGTGACGGCTTCGTGCGTCACATGGCCAGCTGGGGCGCGGAGGTCGTGCGCACCGGCGAGTCGGACCCGCGCCGCGCGCTCGAGCGCCTGATCGCGGGCGACCCGCTGCCCGACACCCGACCGGACGTGACGCGGCTGCTGTGCAAGCTGCGTGACCTCTTCTCGCGCCACTGAGGCCGCGCTTGACCCGGGGCGCGCCCGGCGCGAGCATGGGCCGATGAACGATCCTGTTCGCAGCGCCCGCCGCCAGAGGCGGGCCGTCATCGGCCTGGTGCTGGTTTCGACGCTGGGCGGCGGCTGCGCATCGGCCGATGGCGAGCGCGTGAGCGTCTTTCTTTCCGCGGGCACGCGGCAGTGCGAGCCGGCCGCGGCCGATCCGATGGACGCCGCGCTGCAGCGCCTGGCGGCTGCCGGCGTGCAGGCGACCGCACCGCGCTGCGGCCACGATGGGCGCATCCGCGCGGCGATGTGCGGCCTGTCAGACGGCCGCATCCTGGTCGTCGATGTGCCCGGCGCGATGCTGGACGAGGCACGGACCTTGGGCTGGCGGCCACTGGCCGAGCTGCCCGACGCGCAGCTGCGGCGCTGCGGGTGATCCCGGCCGGCGCGGCCGCCGGAGTCAGTGCAGCAGCTCGAAGCGCGAGGCCCAGCGGCTGCTGCCGTCGGCGCCGACGCGGCGCGCCGCGCTGCGGTCCTCGTGGAAGGCCCGCCCGCTAACGACGACGACCAAGTTCGGGTTGAGCGACACGGCACGGGCCCGGGAGATGAACTGCGCCAGGCGGTCGAGCCGGTGCGAGCGACGGAACGACGGGCTCAGCGAGATGCAGAGCACGTCGTAGTGGCGCGCGGCAACCAGGGTCTGCAGGGCGTCGTCGGTTTCCGGGTACTCGGACTGCGGCAGCCAGCCGGCCTGCCAGAGCGACTCCGCGTCGAGCGCGGCGCCGAGCATGTGGGGCTCGCCGGGCAAAGGCACGACCAGCGCGGCACGGCCGGCATGGCCGGCGACGCGCGAGCCGCAGCCGTCGAGCTGGCGCAGCTCCGACAGCAGCCGGCACAGCCCGATGGTGACCTCGCTCTCGGTGCAGTCGTCGGACGACCACAGATCACCCAGGCGGCGAGCCGCCGGCTCGACGAGCCCGGTGAACAGGCGGTGCAGTGAACCGTGGCCGGCGTAGTGCTCGCAAAGCAGCTCTCGCACGCCGGTGCCGGTGGGCCCCACCAGGCGGCGGGCCAGTTCGATGGCCCGGCGCTCGTCGACAACAGCCGGCAGCGACTGGTGCCAGGCCACGAGGCCGGGCAGCAGCACGGACTCGATCAGGCGCATCACCTCGGGCTGCGAGCGCCCGGCGGGCGCCGGTGCGCCATGGCGCCCGGCGGACACCACGGCCGGCATCGTGCAGGGCGCCATCGCGACGCCGCCTGCACAGGCCGAGACGCCCATCTGCAGCGGCAAGACGACCGAGCGCCGGCGCACCGCAGCGCTGCGCAGCGCGTACCACAGGCGTGCCAGGCGGTCTGCTGGGCCAAGAAGCCAGAGTGCCGCGCGCAGGGTGCCGCTCCACCGGGGCGAGATCGACTTGCCAGCGTCCCGCGGTGACGGCTCCGAGGCGGGCGCAGGTCCGGTACTGCGTTCCGTCATGCGCCAATCCTAATCACGAATGCCGGACGGGCATGTGGTTGCGACAAACACTAGTCACTTTCCCTGAGTCCTGCGTGCGTCCGCCTGCCGGAACACGAGAGACGATGCCATGTGACGGAAAGCAGCCCGATCTTCTCTCCGTTATCGTCGTGCCCGATGGACTCCGGCCCCCCTTCCCCGCGCGCACCGCTGGCCCGCCCGCTCGCGCTGCGCTGGCGTGACGCGCTGCTGCAGTTGTCGGCCTGGGCCTCGCTGGCCCTGGCGGTGGCGGCCGTGGCGGCGGCCTGGGTGGCCTACCGCTGGCTGGAGCCGACGCCCGAGCGCCGCATCGTCATGGCCAGCGGGCCGGCACAAGGCGCTTACGAGGAGTTCGCGCGGCGTTACGTCCCGCTGCTGCGCGCGCACGGTGTCGAGGTCGAGATCCGGCCCACCGGCGGCTCGGCCGACAACCTCCGGCTGCTGCGCGATCCGGCCTCCGGCGTGCAGGTGGCGTTCGTGCAAGGCGGCGTCGACGAGATCGTTGACCGGGACTCCGACACGCTGCAGTCGCTGGGCACGATCGCGCACGAGCCGCTGTGGGTGTTCTACCGCGAGGCCAGTGCGCGGGGTTTCGGGCCAAGGGGGCCGAACCGCGTGGCGCAGATGGCCGGCTGGCGCGTCGAGGTCGGCCCGCAAGGCGGCGGCACGGCGCCGCTGTGGCGGCAGATCCTGGCCGCCAACGGCGTCGACCCAAGAGCGATGCGGCTCGAGCACCGGCCGACCGTGTTCGGCGTCGTCGAGCTCGTCGAGGGCCGGGCCGACGCGCTGGCGATGGTCTCGGCCGCCGATGCGCCGCTGGTGCAGTACCTGCTGCGCGCACCCGGCGTGCGGCTGATGGACTTCGAGCAGGCCCAGGCCTACGCCCGTCGGTTCCCGTTCCTGCACGCGCTGGCGCTGCCGCGAGGCGTCGTCGACCTGGCGCACGACCAGCCGCCGCACGACCTGCACCTGGTGGCCACCAGCGCCTCGCTGGTGGCCCGGCAGGACCTGCACCCGGCGCTGGTTCAACTGCTGGTACAGGCCGCCCGCCAGGCGCATGGAGGTGCCGGCTGGCTGCACGCACCCAACGAGTTCCCGCAGGCGGCCAGTGCCGAGTGGCCGCTGGCGCCGGAGGCCGAGCGATTCGCGCGCAGCGGCCCGCCCTGGCTGCAGCGCTACTTCCCGTTCTGGTTCGCAAGCTTCGTCGACCGCATGTGGATCGTGCTGCTGCCGCTGGCCGCGGCACTGATCCCCTTGTCGCGCGTGCTGCCGCCGCTGCTGGCGATGCGCTTCCGCTCGCGCGTCTACCGCTGGTACGCCAATCTGCGGGAGCTCGAGCAGGCCATCGAGCGGCCGGATGCGGAGTTTGGCCGCCTGCACGCCGAGCTCGACCGCATCGACGCGCAGATCGCCCGTATCGGCCTGCCGCTGGCCTACACGGGCGAGCTGTACGACCTGCGCAGCCACGTGCAGCTGGTGCGCAAGCGGCTGCTGGTGCGCGCCTCGGCTCAGGCGGCGGAGACTGCCGCGGGCTGACGCCGCAGCGCTGGGGACCGCGAGGCCGTCTGTTCGCGCCGGAATGAGGCGAACGGAGCGTGTGGGCCGCGGCTCAGCAGGCGACGGATGCGCGCTGGCGCCGGGGCGATCGCACACGCGCCGGCTCGGCCTTCGCCGGCGAGTGGTGGCGCACCATGCGCAGGATGGTGCACACGGTTTCGCACCACGGCAGTTCGTGTGCCAGGCGGTTGAGGGCGACCATCGCCGACAGCCCCTCTTCGGCCGGCGCGGTCGCGCCGACGCAGCGCAGGTTGGACTCGATCCCGTTGGGATCGCTGAGCACCACCACGCCGGGCCGCAGTTCGGTCCAGCTCCATGTCGCGGCCACCTCGACGCCTTCGAGCGTGGCAGCCCACACGGTGTCGCCTTGCCAGCGGCCCTGCTCGTCACGCGGCGCGCGCACCCGAGTTCCCATGTGCCACCACGCCGGCCATTCGGCGGGGTCGTCCGGCATGTACCATTCACGGATGGGCCACATCCGGATCATCCAGGGTTCGACGCAAACGGTGCCCATTAGATGACGATCTGCAAAGGAATTCGCCGGCAAGGGCGCGACGATGCGCCGCGGTCGGCATGTTGGTCACGGCGATGAGATACCGGGATTTTCTGGACATTGGCACCGCGAGCGATCACGCGACGTTCAAGTCGCGGCTCGTGAGCTTTGCCCAGAATCTCGACTTCCAGATCGTCCAGGCCGTGCTGATGATCAAGCGCCCGTCGCAGCCGTCCATCGTCTCGCGCCTGAGCAACCTGCCGTCGGACTTCGCCGAGGCGTCGATGGACGAGGCGGACTCGCGGCGCGACCCGGTGCTGCAGCGCCTGCGCACCGCGAGCGTGCCCTTCGTGTACGACCAGACGACGTACGTCGAGGCCGGCGCCGGCGACCTCTGGGAAACGCAGGCGCGCTACGGGTTCCGCACCGGCATCTCGATGTCGCTGCACATGCCCGGCGGCCGCCAGTTCCTGTTCGGCGTCGACCGCGAACAGGCATTGCCGGCCGACGAGCGCGAACTGATGCGCCTGATGGCCGACCTGCAGCTGCTGGCGGTGCACGCCCAGGAGACTGCGGCGCGGGTGATGATGCCGAAGCTCGACAGCCTCCCGAAGCGTCCGAAGCTCACGCCGCGCGAACGCGAGGTGCTGCAATGGACCCGCGAGGGCAAGTCGGCCTGGGCGATCGGCCAGATCCTGTCGATGAGCGAGCACACGGTGGTGTTTCATCTTCGCAATGCGATGACGAAGCTCGAGGTCTCCAGCAAGCACAGCGCGGTGCTGAAAGCCATGGAGATCGGGCTGCTCTGAGGCCTCGGCACGCGAGAGCCTCCCGGTTGGCGAAAAAAGAGGCGTCGCCCATGACGGGCGACGCCTGACGCGAGTGCGCTGGAGGGACGAACGCTCCCGCATCGAAGGCCCGGGTCGTGATCACCAGCACTTGCCGGGCGCAGAAAACATTGCGCGCTGAAAACCGATGGCGCCGGGAGCGAAATCCCGCCGAATTCCATCGGGTCAGCACCGCAATTCAATAATCAATCAGAGGCCGCCGGTGCGAGGGAAGCCCAGGATTTCAGCAATGATGTCCCACATGATCGTCTCCCGATTAAGCCTTGCGGCTGCCAATTCAGTGAGACGAATTCCACCAGCGGAACGCCGTTTCCGGTCCTCCAAACCTTTGCAGGTATGACCCGCAGACGCGCGCCGGCGCCGCCCGACGTCTGGTGACGGGGCGCTGCCAGAGGAGGAGCACCCCGCGGCTCAGGGGCGGCGGATTGCGACGAGGGGCCTGAGCCGCCCGCCTGCGGCGGCCGGGCTCAGTCGAAGGCGCAGGAACCCGGGCCGCCAGCGCGGCCGCAGCCGGCGCACGGGTTCGGCATCGGTGCGGGCGCATGGGCTTCGGACTTGCCCGCGGCGAAAACCGACAGCTGTTTGTCCAGCGCCGTCGAGTGGCAGTGCGGGCATTCGGGAACAGTGTCCGAGCGCACCAGCGTCTCGAAGCGCTGGCCGCAGTCCTGGCAGGCGTATTCGTAGATCGGCATCGTCAATCGTCCAAATCGAGCGCAAGGCCGCACCGGCGCGAATGGAAAGACGCGGCACAACTGGCGGCCCAAGCAAAAGGCCCGGTATCTTGCGATACCGGGCCTCGGCTTATCAATGGTCGGGATGGCGGGATTCGAACTCGCGACCCCTTGCACCCCATGCAAGTGCGCTACCAGGCTGCGCTACACCCCGACGAAGCCCTGCAGTATACCTCAGGGAATGCGCTTGTGAATCATGGCGTCAGCAACTCGCGGATCGACAGCAGTTCGGCCCGCAGATGCGACACCCCGTCCGACCAGTCCGCAGCCGTCGCGAGCTCGGAGTCGACCGCCTCGGCCGCCGGATCGGCGGCGCCCTCGAACTCCGCCGGCACCGAGCCGTCGATGGCGTCGAGCGCGGCGGCACGCGCTGCCGGATGGCCGTCGGCCAGCCGGTTGCGTGCGCCGCTGATCGTGAAGCCCTGGTCGTAAAGCAGCTCGCGGATGCGCCGGATCAGCAGCACCTCGTGATGCTGGTAATAGCGGCGGTTGCCCCGCCGCTTCATCGGCTTGAGCTGCGTGAACTCCTGTTCCCAGTACCGCAGCACATACGGCTTGACGCCGCACAGCTCGCTCACCTCACCGATCGTGAAGTAGCGTTTGGCAGGGATGGAGGGGAGCGTTTTCTCCATTGAAAACAACAGGATCGACGCGGGATCGAGACTTTACTCGAAGTCCCCCTCGGCCGGCGTGTCGCCCTGCACGATCGCCTTCAACTTGTGACTCGCGTGGAAGGTGACGACGTTGCGCGCCTTGATCGGGATGAGCTCGCCGGTGCGCGGGTTGCGGCCCGGGCGCGGCGCCTTGCGGCGGATGTTGAAGTTGCCGAAGCCCGAGAGCTTGACGTCGTCGCCTTCGACGAGCGTGCCGTGCACGATCTCGAAGAAGGCTTCGACCATGTCCTTGGACTCGCGCTTGTTCAGGCCCAGACGGTCGAACAGCAGGTCGGCGAGCTCGGCCTTCGTGAGGGTCGGCGTCTCCAGCGACGGCAGGATGACGCGTTCCTTCGGTGCGGTGTCGGTCATGTCGGATCTCGGCTAGGGCTCAGGTGCGAAGACGCGCGCCGCAGGCGGCCTGCACGCGCTCGACGGCGGCGGTGACGGCCGCTTCGATGCGCTCCTCGGTCAGTGTCGCGGCCGGGTCCAGCAGTTCCAGGCGCACGGCCAGGCTGCGTTCGCCCGCGGCCAGACCGCCACCCGGCTGAGCCGGCTTGTACAGGTCGAACAGCGTCGCCTGACGCACCAGGGCGTCGGCACGCAGCGCGGCGATCAGCGCATCGTGGCGAACGCCCTCGCCCACCACCAGCGCCAGATCGCGCCAGACGGACTGCTGGCGCGACAGCGGTTCGACGTTCGGCAGCGGGCGCTCGAGCAGCGCCGCAGCCTCGAGTTCGAAGACCACCGGCGCCTGCGGCAGTTCGTAGGCCTGCCGCCACTTCGGGTGCAGTTCGCCGACGTAACCGACGGCGCGGCCGTCGACCTCGATGCGCGCGCAGCGCCCCGGGTGCAGCGCCGGGTGCTCGGCGGCGACGAAGACCGGCTTGCGCGGCGCGAACAGCGCCTCGACGTCGGCCTTGACGTCGAAGAAGTCGACCAGGCGCTCCTTCTGGCCCCACTGCAGCGGCACGACGCCGCCGTAGGCCAGGCCGGCCACGCGCAGCGGCTGGGCGACGCCAGCGACCGCCAGCGGGCCGTCCACGGCCGCCGGGTCGCGGCGGAACACGCGGCCGAGCTCGAAGACGCGCACACGCGTCGCCTTGCGCGCCAGGTTGCCGCGCAGCACGGCCACCAGGCTGCCGACGAGGCTCGAGCGCATCACCGCCAGCGGCGCGGCGATCGGGTTCAGCACCTTGATCGGGTCGGCATTGCCGGCCAGCTCGCGCTCCCAGCGCTCCTCGACGAAGCTGAAGTTGATCGTCTCCTGGTAGTCGAGTGCGGCGACCGCACGCTGCAGCGCCGACGCGCTGCGGCGCGCCTCGGGGCGCACGCGCGCCGTCACCGGCGCCTGCGGCGGCGTCGCGGGCAGCTTGTCGTAGCCGACGACACGCACGACCTCCTCGATCAGGTCTTCCTCGATCTTCAGGTCGAAGCGCCAGCTCGGCGGCGTCACGGTCAGGCGGCCGGCTTCCTCGCTGAACTGCAGTCCCAGGCGGCGGAAGACCTCGGCGCACTGCGGCTGCGTCAGCGGCAGGCCGGTGACCTTGGCGGCACGCTCGACACGCAGCGTCACCGGCTCGGCCTTCGGCAACGCCAGCGTCTGGTCGTCCATCGGGCCGGCTTCGCCGCCGCAGATGTCGATGATCAGCTGCGTGATGCGCTCGATGTGCTCGACGGTCAGCGCCGGGTCGACGCCACGCTCGAAACGGTGGCCGGCATCGGTGCTGAAGTTGTAGCGCCGCGAACGGCCCTGCACCGCCTCGGGCCACCAGAACGCGGCCTCGACGTAGACGTTCTTCGTGTCGTCGGACACCGCGGTGGCGTCGCCGCCCATGATGCCGGCCAGCGACTCGACCTGCACCGCGTCGGCGATGACGCCGACCTTGGCATCCACGGTGATCGTGTTGCCATTGAGCAGCTTCAGCGTCTCGCCTTCGCGGCCCCAGCGCACGACCAGCTTCTCGTGGATCTTGTCGAGGTCGAAGATGTGCGACGGGCGGCCGAACTCGAACATCACGTAGTTCGAGATGTCGACCAGCGCGCTGACGCTGCGCTGGCCGCAGCGCGCCAGGCGGTCGACCATCCACTGCGGCGTCCTGGCCTTCGTGTCGACGCCGCGCACGACGCGGCCGGAGAAGCGGCCGCACAGGTCGGCGGCCTGCACCTCGACCGGCAGGCGCTGGTCGTGCGCCGGCACGACCGGCGCGATGGCCGGCGTCACCAGCGGCGTGCCGGTCAGCGCCGAGACCTCGCGCGCGATGCCGTAGACGCTCAGTGCGTGCGCCAGGTTGGGCGTCAGCTTCAGCGTGAAGACGGTGTCGTCGAGCTTCAGGTACTCGCGGATGTCGGTGCCCACCGGCGCGTCGGCCGGCAGTTCGAGCAGGCCGCCGTGCTCGTCGGCGATCTTCAGTTCGCGCGCCGAGCACAGCATGCCGAAGCTCTGCACGCCGCGCAGCTTGCCGACGCCGATCTTGAACGGCTTGCCGTCCTCGCCGGGCGGCAGGACCGCGCCGACGGTGGCCAGCGGCGCCTTCAGGCCGGCGCGCGCATTGGGCGCGCCGCAGACGATCTGCAGCGGCTCGGCGGCGCCGATGGACACCTTGCAGACGCGCAGGCGGTCGGCCTGAGGGTGCGGCTCGGCTTCGAGGATCTCGGCGACGACGATGCCGCTGAACGGCGGCGCCACCGGCGCCAGGCTCTCGACCTCGAGGCCGGACATGGTCAGCAGGTCAGCGAGCTGTTGCGTGCCGAGCGGGGGGTTGCAGAACTCGCGCAACCAGGATTCTGGGAACTGCATGCGGCTCTCGTCGGGTCAGCGGAACTGGGAAAGGAAGCGCAGGTCGTTGTCGAAGAACAGGCGCAGGTCGGGCACGCCGTAGCGCAGCATGGCCAGGCGGTCCGGGCCCATGCCGAAGGCGAAGCCGATGTGGCGCTCGGGGTCGAGGCCGAAGTTGCGCACGACGTTCGGGTGCACCTGGCCGGAGCCGGCGACCTCGAGCCAGCGCCCGGCCAGCGGGCCGCTACGGAAGGCGATGTCGATCTCGGCCGACGGTTCGGTGAACGGGAAGAACGACGGCCGGAAGCGCACGTCGAAGTCGTCGGTCTCGAAGAACTGGCGGATGAACTCCGAGAAGACGAACTTCAGGTCCTTGAAGCTGACGTTCTCGCCGATCCACAGGCCTTCGCACTGGTGGAACATCGGCGAGTGCGTGGCGTCGCTGTCGACGCGGTAGGTGCGGCCGGGGGCGACGACGCGGATCTCGGGGATGCTCTTGCCGGCAGCCAGATCGGCAGCGTGCTTGGCGGCGTGGGCACGTGCGTAGCGCACCTGCATCGGGCTGGTGTGCGGACGCAGGTTCAGCCAGCGGCCCTGCTCGTCCTTCAGGTCGACGTAGAAGGTGTCCTGCATCGAACGCGCCGGATGGTTCTCCGGGTTGTTCAGCGCGGTGAAGCTCATCCAGTCGGTCTCGATCTCGGGACCCTCGGCGACGTCGAAGCCCATCGAACCGAAGATCTGCTCGATGCGCTCGATGACGCGGCTGACCGGGTGCAGCCCGCCGACCGAACGCCCGCGGCCGGGCAGCGTGACGTCCAGCGCCTCGGCGCGCAGCTGCGCGGCGAGTTCGGCTTCGGCCAGGCGCTCGCGCGCGGCCGTCAGCTCGGTCTCGATGCGGGCCTTGGCCTGGTTGATCTCGGCGCCGAGCGTCTTCTTCTGCTCGGGCGGCAAGGCGGCCATGCCCTTCAGCAGCTCGGTCACGCGACCGCTCTTGCCGAGGTAGCGCGCCTTGGCGTTCTCCAGTTCGGCCGGGTTGGGCGCCGCGCCGAAGTCGGCAACGGCAGCCTGCACCAGCGATTCGAGGTCGTTCATGTCGGCAGGATCTGCGGAGAGCCGGCGCCCACGGTGTCGGCTCGAGAAAACAAAAAAGGCCGCCTGCAAGCTGACGGCCTTTGGAACGCTCATGCCCCGGCGAGCCGGGGCTTGCCGGTCAAGCGAGCTGGGCCTTCACCTTCGCCACGATGGCGCCGAAGGCCGCCGGGTCCTTGACCGCCAGATCGGCCAGGACCTTGCGGTCGATGTCGATCTGCGCCTTCTTCAGGCCGGCCATGAACTTGCTGTAGGTGATGCCGAGCTCACGGCTCGCGGCGTTGATACGCGCGATCCAGAGCTGACGGAACACCCGCTTGCGGGTACGACGGTCGCGGTAGGCGTACTGGCCCGCCTTCATCACCGCCTGCTTGGCGATGCGGAAGACGTTCTTGCGACGGCCACGGAAACCCTTGGCGAGGGCCAGGATCTTCTTGTGGCGGGCGTGGGCGGTTACACCGCGTTTGACGCGAGGCATTGTGTGGCTCCTTGTGCGTGCGTAAGAAGATTACAGGCCGGCGAAGGGCAGCATCGAGGCGATGTGGCCCATGTCGGTCTCGTGCACGTTCGCGGCGCCGCGCAGGTGGCGCTTACGGGTCGTGCTCTTCTTCGTCAGGATGTGGCGCTTGAACGCCTGGCCCCGCTTGACGGTGCCACCCGGACGCACGCGGAAGCGCTTCTTCGCGCTGCTCTTGGTCTTCATCTTGGGCATGACTGCTCCTTCTAAGTGACCCCTGCAGGCGTCGCCGGAAGAATCCGGCGTGCTTGTCGGCCTGCAGCGGCTTCTGCTCCCCCGCCGCGGTGACCGACCGCGGCGGCGGAATTCCATCAACTCAAACGGCCCGCGCCTTCACTTCCGCTTGGGCGCCAGCACCATGATCATCTGCCGGCCTTCGAGCTTGGGCATGTGCTCGACGACCGCCACGTCCGCCAACTCGTCGCGGATGCGCTCCAGGAGACGCATGCCGATATCCTGGTGCGTGATCTCGCGGCCGCGGAAACGCAGCGTGACCTTGCCCTTGTCGCCGTCCTCCGCGATGAAGCGGCGCAGGTTGCGCATCTTGATCGCGTAGTCGCCTTCGTCGGTACCGGGACGGAACTTGACTTCCTTGACCTCGATGACCTTCTGCTTGGACTTGGCTTCGGCAGCCTTCTTCTGCTCCTGGTACTTGAACTTGCCGTAGTCCATCAGCCGACACACCGGCGGATCCGCAGTGGCCGCGATCTCGACGAGATCGACGTCCAGCTCGCCAGCCATGCGCAGGGCCTCCATCGTCGGGACGATGCCCAGGGGTTCGTTGTCGACCCCGTTCAAGCGCACCTGCGGCGCCATGATCTCCCGATTCAGCCTGTGCTTGCGCTCCGCGTTGGGAGTGCGGCGATCCATGAACGTAGCGATGTGTCAACTCCTCGAGCGGCCCGAAGGCGACGGACCGTCAATCCAAGACGTAGGTGCGGGCGGCGCGGGCAAGGCTCATACCTTGGCGGCGATGTCGCTGGCGATCTTCTGCTGGAAGTCTGCGAGAGGCATCACGCCGAGATCGAGGTTGCCCCTCGCGCGCACGGCAACAGCCCCGTTTGCCTTCTCCTTGTCACCGACGACGAGGATGAACGGGGCCTTCTGCACAGAGTGCTCGCGGATTTTATAGTTGATTTTCTCGTTGCGCAGGTCCAGGTGCACTCGCAGCCCCTGCTTTTGCAGCGATTTCGCCACTTCGGCGGCGTAATCGGCCTGGGAATCCGTGATCGACGCCACCACCGCCTGCACCGGCGCCAGCCAGACCGGCAACGCGCCGGCGTGCTGCTCGATCAGGATGCCGATGAAACGCTCGAGGCTGCCGACGATCGCGCGGTGCAGCATCACCGGGTGGCGGCGCGAGCCGTCCTCGGCGACGTACTCGGCGTCCAGCCGCTCGGCCATCGAGAAATCGACCTGCATCGTGCCGCACTGCCATTGGCGACCGATCGCGTCCTTCAGCGTGTACTCGATCTTCGGGCCATAGAACGCGCCATCGCCCGGGGCAATGACGTAGTCGCAGCCCGAGCGCTTCAGGCTCTCGATCAGCGCCTCCTCGGCCTTGTCCCAGATGGCGTCGCTGCCGATGCGCTTCTCGGGCCGCGTGGCGACCTTGTAGAGGATGTCGGTGAAGCCGAAGTCGGCGTAGACCTTCTGCAGCAGCGCCGTGTAGGCCACGCACTCGCCCAGGATCATGTCCTCGGTGCAGAAGATGTGGCCGTCGTCCTGCGTGAAGCCGCGCACGCGCATGATGCCGTGCAGGCCGCCGGTGGGCTCGTTGCGGTGGCACTGGCCGAACTCGCCGTAGCGCAGCGGCAGGTCGCGGTAGCTCTTGATGCCCTGCTTGAAGATCAGGATGTGGCCGGGACAGTTCATCGGTTTCAGCGCGTAGTCGCGCTTCTCCGATTCCGTCGTGAACATGTTCTCGCGGTACTTGTCCCAGTGGCCGGTCTTCTCCCACAGCGCCTTGTCCAGGATCTGCGGGCCCTTGACCTCCTGGTAGCCGTTGTCGCGGTAGACACGGCGCATGTACTGCTCGACCTCCTGCCAGACGGTCCAGCCCTTGGGGTGCCAGAACACCGTGCCGGGCGAATGCTCGTCGAGGTGGAACAGGTCGAGCTCGCGGCCAAGCTTGCGGTGGTCGCGCTTCTCGGCTTCCTCGAGCATGCGCAGATAGCCCTGCAGCTCGTCCTTGGTCGCCCAGGCCGTGCCGTAGATGCGCTGCAGCTGCTCGTTGTTCTGGTCGCCGCGCCAGTAGGCTCCGGCCACCTTCATCAGCTTGAAGTGCTTGAGCCGGCCCGTGCTCGGCACGTGCGGGCCGCGGCACAGATCCTCGAAGTCGCCTTCGCGGTACAGCGAGACGTCTTCGTTGCTCGGGATGCTGCCGATGATCTCGGCCTTGTAGTCCTCGCCCAGACCCTTGAAATAGGCCACGGCCTCGTCGCGCGGCAGCACGCGGCGCACGACCGGCTCGTTCTTGGCCGCGAGTTCGGCCATGCGCTTCTCGATCGCCGCCAGGTCTTCCGGCGTGAACGGGCGCTTGTAGGCGAAGTCGTAATAGAAGCCGTTTTCGACCGTCGGGCCGATCGTCACCTGGGCCTCGGGGAACAGCTGCTTGACCGCGTAGGCCAGGAGGTGGGCCGTCGAGTGGCGGATCAGCTCCAGCGCGTCGGGGTCCTTCTCGGTGACGATCGCGAGCTGCGCGTCGCGTTCGATGCGATAGCTCGTGTCGACCAGCTTGCCGTCGACGCGGCCGGCCAGTGCGGCCTTGGCCAGGCCGGCGCCGATCGAGGCGGCGACGTCGGCGACCGTCAGCGGCGCCGGGTATTCACGCCGGGAACCATCCGGCAGGGTGATCTGGATCATGTTCAACCTCGGGAAATGAAAAAGCGCGGAGCCAGGCCGCGCTTTGTCCGGAGAAAGGGAATCGCGGGACGCGCGGGGCTCAGACCTCGGTGGTGAACGGGGTAGTCCGCGGTGTCATAACCGTCATGCCTTTCTCGCCCTTGTTGGGTTGATGGGAACGGGCATTTTAGCCCTCATGCAAGCGCCGCAGCGTCGATCGTGCGCCCGGAAGCCACCAGCTCGGCGAATTCGTCGGCCAGGCGGCGGCTCTCGTCGACTGCGCGGCGCCACACGCGCACACGGCCCGCAAGGTCGTCGCCGTAGGCCTTGAAGTCGGCGCGGTCGGGCAGCTTGCCGTTCGGCAGCGAGGCCACCCACTCGGGCGTCGGGGCCAGGACGACGACGTTGTCGAGCAGCGGTGTCGCGCGATGGCGGCGTTTCCAGGCCTTGTCCAGCCAGCCGGGCACGACCTGTGGCTGGAAGTGCGGGTACAGCACCAGGCCGTCGGTCATCGCCGCGTAGCCCAGGTGCAGGTGGTAGTCGGTGATGCCACCGTCCCAGTAGGCGCCGCGCGGGCCACCCGGCACGTCGTGCACGGCGTCGAGCCAGAACGGGATCGAGCAGCTGGCCAGCACCGCCGGCGCGAGGTTGTGCGGTGTCAGCGCGCAGACCCGGCTCGGATAGTCCGACAGCGCGAACGGCAGCGCGTCGCGCGGGTCGCTGAAGACGACCCGCTCGATCCAGCCGCCCAGCGCTCGCCGGCTGGCGGCGTTGGCGACGAAGGCGCCGGCGTAGCCGATCGGCGTGCGCCAGCGCCCTTCCCGCCGCAGGACATGGCGGCCGCGACTCGTGAAAACGTGCAGCCGAAAACGCGGATGCGACAACACCTCGTCAGCGCGAACACCCAGTCGTGCGTTGACGGTCTGTCCGAATGATTCGCTGACCTGCCGCTTCGTCGGCGGCCGGCCCGGTTCGTGCTCGTAGTGTTGCGTGATGTAGTCCTCGGCCAGAGTCGCCAGCGCCCCGTCGGCGTCGGGCAGGCAGGCCGAAGCCAGTCTCCAGGAGCCGATCGATGCGCCCAGAAGGTGCACGGTCTCCGTCGTGTCACGCAGCCAATGCCCGAAAATGAACCGGTCGAGCGGAATGAGCACCAGACCTTTCGGCCCGCCGGCGGCACCCGGCATCACCCGGACGTCGGTGGCCCGCAGGCCGCGTTCCTGGAGTGCACGCCGTGCGCGTGGCCCGGCGAAGAGTTGCAAAGCACGCATGGGCCGCGATGCTAGGGCAGGTCTTGTTGCCATCGCTCACGGCCCGATACGCCCGCACCCCGCGACACGCGGCGGTTGCGACCCTATGTTCCAAGGCAATGCAAATTGAAGCGACGTCCGTGATGCGCCGCAGCGGCTGGCTGCGTGCCCTGACGACCCTCGTGGTCGCCGCCTCCTCCCTGACGGCCGGCCAGGCCGGCGCCTTCGGCCTCGACGATGTCGCCCGCGACGCCGAAGCCCTGGCGCGCCAGCCTTACCGGGAACCGGCGCCGCTGCCGGCCGAACTCGCCCAGCTCAGCTACGACGACTACCGCAAGGTCCGCTTCCGCCCCGACCAGGGCCTGTGGCGCCCCGAGGCCCTGCCCTTCGAGCTGCAGTTCTTCCACGTCGGCCGCGGCTTCACGCGGCCGCTGAAGCTGATGGAGATCGTCGACGGCCAGGCCCGGCCGCTGGAGATCCCGCGCGCCGCGTTCAGCGACGAAGGCGTGCTGCCGCCGTCGGAGGTGGTCTCCGGCATCGCCGGGCTGCGTGTGCACCACGCGCTGAACACGCCGATAGTGATGGACGAGCTGATCGTCTTCCTCGGCGCGAGCTACTTCCGCGCGCTGGGCGCCGGCCAGCGCTACGGCCTGTCGGCACGTGGCCTGGCGGTGGACACCGCCGGCGGCAACGGCGAGGAGTTCCCGGCCTTCACCGCCTTCTGGCTCGAACGCCCGGTGCCGGGCGCGCAGACGCTGCGCCTGTACGCCCTGCTCGACGGCCCGCGTGTGGCCGGCGCCTACCAGTTCGACGTCAAGCCCGGGCAGACGACCGTCGTCGACGTGCAGGCCCGGCTGTGGCTGCGCGCGCCGGTCGCGACGCTGGGCATCGCGCCGCTGTCGAGCATGTTCCTGCACGGAGAGAACCAGCCGGTGGCCGACGACTACCGCCCCGAGGTGCACGACTCCGACGGCCTGCAGATCGCCACCGGCGACGGCGAGTGGATCTGGCGTCCGCTGACCAACCCGAGGCGAGGCGCCTTCGTCACCTCGTTCGCGCTGAAGTCCCCGCGCGGTTTCGGCCTGCAGCAGCGTGACCGCAGCTTCACCAGCTACGAAGACCTCGAAGCCGCCTACGAGCGCCGGCCCAGCGTCTGGATCGAGCCGCTCGGCGACTGGGGCGCCGGCCGTGTCGAGCTGCTGCAGTTCCACACGCCCGACGAAACCCACGACAACATCGCCGCCTACTGGGTGCCGCAGACGCTGCCGCCCCCGGGACAGCCGATGGCCATCGGCTGGCGCATGCACTGGGCCGCCGATGCCGCGACCCAGCCGCCGGGCGCGCGCGTCGTGCAGACGCGTTTCGGCCACGGCTACCGCGAGGCGCCGATCCCGCCACAGCGCCTGCAGTTCCACCTCGACTTCGACGGCCCGGCGCTGGCCGGGCTGCCGGCCGACGCCGCCGTCGAGGCGGTCGTCAGCGGCAATGACAACGCGCGTGCGCTGCGCGCGGTCGCTTATCCCAATCCGGCGCGCGGCGGCTGGCGTGTCTCGATCGATGTCGAGCGCGCCGATGCCGGCCGCGCCCTCGAGCTGCGTGCGTTCCTGCGCCTGGGCGACCGCACGCTGTCCGAAACCTGGTCCTACGCCCTCGCACCCCAATGAAAACCACTCTACGCACCGCACCCCCGGTCGCGCGTTCGCCGATGCGACCGCACCCCTGGTTCGGTTTCCTGCGCGGCCTGCTGTTCGCCGCGATGCCCGGCATGAGCTACGGCGCGGTGCCACGCGACACGCCCTGGCTGGCCGCCGCGATGGCGCGCCGCCGGCTGCTGCTGGCGCTGGTGGCGGCGTTCGCCGTCGCCGCCTGGTCGCTGACACCCGAGGGCACGCCATGGCCGCAGGCGCTGCTGCAGACGCTGCTCTTCGCCTGGGTGGCGATCGGCTTCGTCACCGCGCTGATGGGCGGCTGGGTGATGCTGCGCGGCGACCCGCACGCGCTGACGCTCAAGCGCCCGCACGCGCCGATCGACCGCGGCGCACGCACCGCGGTGATCATGCCGATCTGCAACGAGGACATCGCCACCGTGTACGGCGGCCTGCGCGCGACCTGCGAGTCGCTCGCCGCCACCGGGGCGCTGTCGCTGTTCGACATCTACGTGCTGTCGGACACCGCCGACCCGAAGCTGCGCGCGGCCGAAGTCGCCGCCTGGGAGCGGCTGCGCACGATGCTGGGCGACGGCGAGGTCGACGGCGGCGCGCGTGTCTTCTACCGCTGGCGCCGCCGGCGCACCAAGCGCAAGGCCGGCAACGTCGCCGACTTCTGCCGCCGCTGGGGCTCGCAGTACCGCTACATGGTCGTGCTCGACGCCGACAGCACGATGAGCGGCCGCACGCTGGTCGACATGGTGCGGCTGATGGAAGAGAACCCGCGCGCCGGCATCGTGCAGTCGCTGCCGACGGCGCGGGCGCAGGACACGCTGCACTCGCAGCTGCAGCAGTTCGCCACGCGGGTCACCGGCCGGCTGTTCTCGCTGGGCATGGCCTTCTGGCAGCTCGGCGAGTCGCACTACTGGGGCCACAACGCGATCATCCGCGTCGAAGCCTTCATGAAGCACTGCGCGCTGGCGCCGATCCCGGGCCGCGGCGGCCTGGCCGGCGAGATCCTGTCGCACGACTTCGTCGAGGCGGCGCTGATGCGCCGTGCCGGCTACGAGGTCTGGCTGGCGCCGCAGCTCGACGGCTCCTGGGAGCAGTACCCGCCCAACCTGCTCGCCGAGCTGCAGCGTGACCGCCGCTGGTGCCAGGGCAACCTGCAGAACGCGCGCCTGGTGGCCGAACCGGGCTGGCGCCCGGCGCACCGCGCAATGTTCGTCACCGGCGCGCTGTCGTACGCGATCGCGCCGCTGTGGATCGGCTTCGTCGTGCTGGGCACGCTGCTGGACCCGCCGGAGATGTCGCACGACAGCGCCGTCGTGCTCTGGGTCATGACCGCCGTGCTGCTGCTGATGCCGCGTGTGCTCGGCGTCGTCGCGGTGCTGGCCGCCGGCCAGGCGCGCCGCTTCGGCGGCACCGCCGCGCTGCTCGCCAGCTCGGTGCTGGAACTGCTGGCCTCGGCGATCCAGGCACCGCTGCGCATGCTCGCCCACACGACCTTCGTCATCGGCGCGCTGACCGGGCTGAAGCTGGAATGGAAGTCGCCGCCGCGGCAGGCCGGCACGGTCGCCTGGCGCGACGCCGCGGTCAGCATCGGCCTGATGTCGCTGCCGCTGCTGGCGCTGGCGGTGCTGGGCCAGCGCAGCGGCGAGATCGGGGTCTGGCACCTGGCGCCGCTCGTCCTGCCGCTGCTGCTCGCGGTGCCGTTCACGGTGCTGACCGGCAGCGAGGCCGTCGGCCGCGCGGTGCGCCGCGCCGGCCTGCTGCTGACGCCGGAAGACCGCGAGCCGCCGCGCCCGGTGGCACGCGCCGCCGAGAACCGCGGTTTTGCCGACCTCGTGCCGCCGCCGGTGGTCAACGCCGCCCGCAGCGCAGCCGCTGCCATCGGCCGGCCGCGCGCGGTGATGGCCACGGGCATGGCCGCGCTGGCGGTGTTCGTCACGCTGCCGCAGACCGGCATCACGCCGCAGCTGTCACCGGCGCTGCAGGCCCAGCGCGACATCTTCGCGCTGATGCGCTCGTCGCCGATCAGCGTGCCGCAGGTGCAGCTGGAGCCCAGCCCGGTGGCCGTGCGTCTGGACGCCAGCTACCGCCCGGCGGCGCGCATCGACGACGACATCCGCCGCCGCGCGCTGGAGGCCGTCCAGCGCGCCCAGGGCCAGGAGAACTACGAGCGCTTGGTCAACAACTTGGCGAAGGCCGCGGCCATCGCGCCCTGACCCTGCTGCTGCGCGGCGGCCTGGCCGCCGCCGCGGGCACGCTCGTCGCGTCCCGCGGGCCGGTAGGCGTTGCCGCCGCGGTCCCCCGCCGGGCGCGGCGCCGCATCCAGCTTCATCGTCAGCGAGATGCGCTTGCGTGCCAGGTCGACCTCGAGCACACGCACCTTGACCGTCTGGCCGGTCTTCACGACCTCGCGCGCGTCGTTGACGAACTTGTTCGACAGCTGGCTGACGTGCACCAGGCCGTCCTGGTGCACACCCAGGTCGACGAAAGCGCCGAACTGGGCGACGTTGCTGACCGTGCCTTCGAGCACCATGCCCGGCTGCAGGTCCTTGATGTCCTCGACGCCTTCGTTGAAGCGCGCCACCGTGAAGTCGGGCCGCGGGTCGCGCCCGGGCTTCTCCAGTTCGGCGAGGATGTCCTTGACCGTGATGGCGCCGAACTTGTCGTCGGCGAAGAGTTCGGGCTTCAGCGTGCGCAGCACCTCGGCGCGGCCCATCAGCTCCTGCACCGGCCGGCCGGTGGCGGCCAGCATCTTCTGCACGACCGGATAGGTCTCCGGGTGCACCCCGGTCAGGTCCAGCGGGTTGTCACCGTCGCGGATGCGCAGGAAACCGGCGGCCTGCTCGAAAGTGCGCGGCCCCAGGCCCGACACCTCCAGCAGCTGCTGGCGGTTGCGGAAGGCGCCGTGCGCGTCGCGCCAGCGCACGATGCTCGCCGCCACGGCCGGCGACAGCCCCGACACCCGCGCCAGCAGCGGCGCCGACGCGGTGTTCAGGTCGACACCGACGCCGTTCACGCAGTCCTCGACGACGGCGTCCAGCGACTTCGCCAGCCCGCTCTGGTTGACGTCGTGCTGGTACTGGCCGACGCCGATGCTCTTCGGGTCGATCTTCACCAGCTCGGCCAGCGGATCCTGCAGCCGGCGCGCGATGCTGACGGCACCGCGCAGGCTGACGTCCAGCTCGGGCAACTCCTTGCTCGCGTACTCGCTGGCCGAATAGACCGAGGCGCCGGCCTCGCTGACGACGACCTTGTCGATCTGGACGTCGGGCGCCATCTGGCGGATGCGTTTGATCAGGTCGGCGGCCAGCTTGTCGGTCTCGCGGCTGGCGGTGCCGTTGCCGATCGCGATCAGGTTGACGCCGTGCGTCGCCACCAGGCGGCCGAGCACGTGCAGCGAACCTTCCCAGTCGTTGCGCGGCTCGTGCGGGTAGACGGTCGAGGTGTCCAGCACCTTGCCGGTGTCGCTGACGACGGCCACCTTGACGCCCGTGCGGATGCCCGGGTCCAGGCCCATCACGACACGCTTGCCGGCCGGCGCGGCCAGCAGCAGGTCGCGCAGGTTGTCGGCGAAGACCTTGATCGCCACGCCTTCCGCTTCCTCGCGCAGGCGCGAGAACAGGTCGCGCTCCAGCGACAGCGAGAGCTTGACCTTCCAGGTCCAGGCGACGGTCTTGCGGATCAGGTCGTCGGCCGGGCGCTTGGCATGGCTCCAGCCCAGGTGGCGCGCGATGCGGCCTTCGGCCCGCGAGGGCTGGCCGGGCACGAGTTCCTCGTCCAGCACCAGCTTGGCGTCCAGCCACTCCTGCGTGCGGCCGCGGAACACGGCCAGCGCGCGGTGGCTGGGCACGGTGCGGATCGGCTCGGCGTAGTCGAAGTAGTCGCGGAACTTGGCGGCGTCGGCGTGGTTGCCGTCCTTGCCGTCGACCAGCTTGCTCTGGAACAGGCCTTCGGCCCAGAGCCATTCGCGCAGCTGGCCGACCAGCACCGCGTCTTCGGCCCAGCGTTCGGCGAGCAGGTCGCGCACGCCGTCGAGCACCGCGTGCGCGTCGGCAAAACCGCCGTCGGCGTTGATGAAGGCGGCGGCCTCGGCCAGCGGCTCCAGCGTCGGGTCGGCAAAGAGCTTGTCGGCCAGCGGCTCGAGGCCGGCTTCGCGCGCGATCATGCCCTTGGTGCGGCGGCGCGGCTTGTACGGCAGGTACAGGTCTTCCAGTTCCTGCTTGGTCGGCGCGGCCTCGATGGCGGCGCGCAGTTCGGGCGTCAGCTTGCCTTGTTCGTCGATGCTCTTGAGCACCGCGGCGCGGCGCTCCTCCAGCTCGCGCAGATAGGCCAGGCGGGCCTCCAGTTCACGCAGCTGGACGTCGTCGAGGCCGTCGGTCGCCTCCTTGCGGTAACGGGCGATGAACGGCACCGTGGCGCCGCCGTCGAGCAGTTCGACCGCGGCCAGCACCTGCGCCGGGCGAACCTTCAGTTCGGCGGCGATCTGCAGAACGATCTTGTCCAAAAGCAAAGTCCGGGAAAGCGAAAGGCGCGCAGTTTAATGGCCGGCCGTGACCGCCCGCCGGCGGTGGCCACGGCCGGCGCGAGGGCTCAGCGCGACAGCCAGCGCGCGGCGCCGTCACCCGCCGCGAGCCCGGTCGTGAAGCAGCCGGTCAGCAGATAACCGCCGGTCGGTGCCTCCCAGTCGAGCATCTCGCCGGCGACGAAGACGCCCGGAAGCGCGTGCAGCATCAGGGCGTCGTCGACGGCACCGAGGCGCACGCCGCCGGCGCTGCTGATCGCCTCGGCGATCGGCCGCGGCGCCGTCACCGGCACCGGCAAGGCCTTGATCGCCGCGGCCAGCTTGTCGACGTCGTGCTGATCGGCCTTGGGCACCAGCTCCCACAGCAGCGCGGTCTTCACGCCGCCCAGGTTCAGGCGCGACTTCAGGTGCGAGGCCAGCGAGCGGCTGCCACGCGGGTGCGCCAGTTCGCGCCGCACCCACTCCAGCGGCCGCGCCGGCAGCAGGTCGAGCTCGAACACCGCCCGGCCGTCGCGCGCGATCGCATCGCGCAGCGCGGCCGAGAAGGCGTAGACCAGGCTGCCTTCGACGCCGGTCTCGGTCAGCACGAATTCGCCCGGGCGGCGCTCGCCGCCGAAGGTGATGGCCACCGACTTCAGCGGCTCGCCGGCGTGGCGCGTGCGCAGGAACTCGCTCCAGGCGACGTCGAAACCGCAGTTGGACGGCGCCAGCGGCGCGAGTTCGACGCCACGCGCTGCCAGCCAGGGCCACCAGGCGCCGTTGCTGCCCAGGCGCGGCCAGCTGGCGCCGCCCAGCGCCAGGATCGTGGCGTCGGCGCGGCGCGTCACCGGCCCGGCCGGGCCGTCGAAGGCCAGCGCGCCGTCATCGCTCCAGCCGGTCCAGCGGTGGCGCATCTGGAAGACGACGCCGGCCGCACGCAGCCGGTGCAGCCAGGCGCGCAGCAGCGGCGCGGCCTTCATCTCCGCCGGGAAGACGCGGCCCGAGGTGCCGACGAAGGTCGACACGCCGAGCCCGGCGGCCCAGGCGCGCAGCGCGTCAGCGCCGAAAGCCTGCAGCCGCGGCGCCATCCAGCCGGCGGCCGGGCCGTAACGCGTGACGAAACGCTCGAAGGGCTCGGAGTGCGTCAGGTTCAGCCCGCCCTTGCCGGCGAGCAGGAACTTGCGCCCCGCCGAGGGCATCGCGTCGAAGACCTCGACACGGTGCCCGGCGGCGGCCAGGCGTTCGGCGGCCATCAGTCCGGCCGGGCCGGCACCGATGACGACGGCCAGGCGATCAGCCATCGGCCCTCCCCTGGCGCCACTGCACGAGGTCCTCGATGGACAGCGTCGGCAGCCCGTGCAGCGCGGCGAAGGCCTCGATCTGGGCGCCACGCGCCATGCTGCCGTCGGGGTTCATCAGCTCGCAGAGCACCGCGGCGCGTTGCAGGCCGGCCAGGTCGCAGAGCTCGATCGCGCCTTCGGTGTGGCCGCGGCGCTGCAGCACGCCGCCAGCTTCGGCACGCAGCGGGAAGACGTGGCCGGGGCTGACCAGCGCGTTGGCACCGGCACCGGGCGCGGTGGCGGCACGCACCGTCGTCAGCCGGTCGGCGGCGCTGACACCGGTCGTGACGCCGTCGCGCGCCTCGATCGACACGGTGAAGGCCGTGCCGTGGCGGCTGCCGTTGTGAACGACCATCGGCGCCAGGCGCAGCCGCGCTATGGCCTCGGGCGGCAGGCACAGGCAGACGATGCCGCTGCATTCGCGGATCAGCATCGCCATCGTCGCCTCGGTGAGGTGTTCGGCGGCGACGATCAGGTCGGCCTCGTTTTCGCGGTCGTCGTCGTCGACGAGCAGCACCGGGCGGCCGGCGCGCATCGCCGCCGCGGCGGCAGCCAGCCGCTGGCGCAGCGTGGACGGAGAACCGGCCAGCGCCGGGGTGTGGACAGAGTGATTCATGTGGAGACGCTCCTTCGAGTGGGATGGAGACGTTCCAGGGACGCCTGCGCGCCGCCACGCCGCAACCAGCCGGAGCCGGGCGCGGCACAGCGGCACGTCTTCTTTCATCCGGACTGTGACCGTCGGCCCTGGCTTCGCACCAGGTCTGCTGACCCCGGCTTGCGCCGGGCGCTCGCGGGCTCGCGGCCGGAGCCGCCTACCGCCGGTGGGGAGTTCCACCCCGCCCTGAAGACGTGTGCCGGCACCATGCCGGCGCCCGGACTGTAACCGCTGCCGCTCAGCCCCGGCCGCGCAGCGCCGCGCGCAGCTGGTCGCCGACCTGGGGTCGGTCGGCGAAGGCGTCGCTCGGGTTACGCCCGGCGACGAGGTCGTCCAAACGCTGGCGCACCGAGCCCAGCGTCTGCGGATGGCTGAAGACGTAGAAGCGGTTCTCGTCCATCGCGTCGAAGACCCACTGCGCGACGTCGGCAGCGCTGACCTTGCCGCCGGTGACGGCTTTTTCCATCATCGCCTGGGCGACCATCTGGCTGCGTGTCGGCCGGCCGTCGGCGGCCAGCTCGGGCGGGCGGTGGCGGCCGCTCTCGTGGATGCCGGTGGGCACGAAGAACGGGCACAGCACGTGGGCGTGCACACGTTCGGCGACCAGCGACAGGTCCTGGTACAGCGTCTCGCTGAGCGCCACGACGGCGTGTTTGCTGACGTTGTAGACGCCCATGTTGGGCATGTTGACGAGGCCGGCCATGCTGGCGGTGTTGACGACGTGGCCGCGGTAGCCGGGGTCGGCTTTCGCCGCTTCCAGCATCGCCGGCACGAAGACGCGCACGCCGTGCGCCACGCCCATCAGGTTGACGCCCAGCACCCATTCCCAGTCGCGCGCCGACTGCTCCCAGATCAGCCCGCCGGCACCGACGCCGGCGTTGTTGAAGACGAAATGCGGCGTGCCGAAACGCTCGAAGGTGGCCGCGGCCAGCGCCTCGACCTCGGCCGCCTTGGCGACGTCCAGCCGGAACGGCAGCACCTCGGCGCCACGGCCACGCAGCTCCTCGGCCGCGGCCTCCAGCGCGGCGGCCTGCAGGTCGGCGGCGACGATCTTCATGCCGCGTGCGGCAGCGATGCGCGCGGTCTCCAGCCCGAAGCCGCTCGCGGCGCCGGTGATGACCGCGACGCGGCCCTGCCAGTCGGTGTTCATCGGGGGCTCCTCAGCAGCATTTCGAGGTGGGGGATGTCGTCTTCGAGATAAGGCTCGCCGACCGGCTCGAAGCCGAAGCCGGCGTAGAAACGTTCGAGGTGGGCCTGGGCGCTGATGCGGATGCCCTGCCCCGGCCACGCCGCCAGACAGCGCGTGACGCCCTCGGCGACCAGCGCGCGGCCCAGCCCGGTGCCGCGGCGCTCGGCCGAGCTGATGACGCGGCCGATCGACGGCTCGGCGTACTTCAGCCCCGGATCGACGACACGCAGATAGGCCTGCAACACGCCGGCGTCGTCGCGGCCGAGCAGATGCCAGCAGTGCCGGTCGATGCCGTCGGGGTCCAGGTACGGCCCTTGTTCGAGGATGAAGACGCGGCAGCGCAGCGCCAGCGCGTCGTAGAGGTCGTCCAGGCGCAGGTCGTCCCAGCGCAGCCAGTGCCAGTGGATCAAACGAGTTTCACCAGTTGTTTGCCGAAGTTGCGGCCCTTCAGCATGCCGAGGAAGGCCTCGGGCGCCGCGGCCAGGCCGTCGGCGATGCTCTCGCGGTACTTGATCGTGCCGCCGGCCACACCCGCCGCCAGTTCGCGCAGCGCCTCGGGCCAGTCGCCCATGTGTTCGCTGACGATGAAACCCTGCACCGTCAGCCGCGACTGCAGGATGAGCTGCGGCCAGGTCATCGGGATGGGCTGGCCGTCGTAGCCGGCGATCATTCCGCACAGCGAGATGCGGCCGAAGTCGTTCATTCGCAGCATCGTCGCGTCCATCACCGCGCCGCCGACGTTCTCGAAGCACCCGTCGACGCCGTCGGGAGCGGCGTCGCGCAGCGCACGTGCCAGCGAGCGTGCGTCGGCGTGTTCGCGGTAGTCGATGCAGGCGTCGAAGCCCAGTTCGTCCACGACGTAGGCGCATTTGGCCGCTCCGCCGGCATAACCGACGACGCGGCAGCCGCGCGCCTTGGCGAGCTGACCGACGACGCTGCCGACCGCGCCGCTGGCGGCGCTGACGACCACCGTCTGCCCGGGCTTGGGCGCGATGATGCGCACCAGCCCGTACCAGGCGGTGACGCCCGGCATGCCGACGGCGCCCAGATAGGCCGACAGCGGCAGCCGCGTGTCGACCTTGCGCAGCATGCCGGCCGCGCCGCCGTCGACCACCGAATAGAGCTGCCACCCACCCATGCCGACGACCGCATCGCCGGCGGCGTAGCCCGGGTGGCGGGAGTCGACGACCTCGCCGACCGTGCCGCCGATCATCACCTCGCCCAGCGGCTGCGGCGCGGCGTAGCTCTTGGAGTCGTTCATGCGGCCGCGCATGTACGGATCGAGGCTCAGGTAGTGGTGGCGCACGAGCACCTGGCCGTCGGCCAGCGCCGGCAGCGGCGCCTCGACGAAGCGGAAGTTGGCGGCCGTCGCTTCGCCTTGCGGGCGCGAGGCCAGCACGATCTGCTGGTTGTTCATGTCGTCTCCTGGAGCCCTAGCCAGCGTGCACGGCGCTGACACCGCCGTCCACCGCCAGCACCTGGCCCGTGATGTGTTTGCCGGCCGGGCTGCACAGCAGCAGCGCGGCGCCTTTCAGATCGTCGTCGTCGCCGATGCGGCCCAGCGGCGCGGCTGCGGCCAGCCGCTGCTCGCCGACCGCTTCGAGCGTGCCGCGCGTCATCTTGCTCGGGAAGAATCCCGGCGCCAGCGCGTTGACGTTGATGCCGTGGCGGCCCCATTCGCCGGCCAGCGTGCGCGTGAAGTTGACGACCGCGCCCTTGCTCGTGCCGTAGGCGATGAACTGCATGTTCAGGCTGCCGGCCAGACCGGCTATCGAGGCGACGTTGACGATGCGCCCCGAACGGCGCGGGATCATGCTGGCGCGCGCCACCGCCTGCGAGAACAGGAACAGGCTGCGCACGTTCAGGTCCATGACCTTGTCCCAGGCGTCGAGCGGGTGGTCCTCGGCCGGCGCGCCCCAGGTGGCGCCGGCGTTGTTGACGAGGATGTCGATCGGCCCCAGGCGCTGCAGCGTCTCGTCGACGATGCGCTGCACGTCCTCGGGCCGGCTGGCGTCACCGGCGACCCAGCGTGCGTCGACGCCGCGATCGGCCAGGTGGGCGACGGCCTGCTCCAGGTCGGCCGCCTTGCGCGAGGTCAGCATCACCTTGGCGCCGGCTTCACCCAGCGCCTCGGCGATCTGCAGCCCCAGGCCACGCGAGCCGCCGGTGACGAGCGCGACACGCCCGTCGAGGCGGAAGAGGTCCATCACCGGCGTGCTCATCAGCCCTCCGTCGTGTAGTCGAGCACGTGGCGCGTCTGGCGCAGCGTGCCCAGCAGCTTGGACACCGCCTGGTGATGCGGGTGGTTCTGGTAGGCGTCCAGCGCGGCGGCATCGGCGAAGGTCGAGTCGAGCAGCACGTCGACGTTGGCCTCGCAGCCGGGCTCGGCGATCGCGGCGCGGAAGTGCAGCATGCCCGGCACCAGCGCCGCGCAGGAATCGAGTTCGGCCTTGAAGCGCGGCGCATCGGCCTTGTCCTTCAGGGTCCACATCACCAGGTGTCGTACAGCCATCGTTGGTTCCTCGGTCAGAAACAGGAGTCGTCCAGTTCACGCACCAGCGCCTCGCGCCGCGCCACCGGCGCCAGCCAGGCGTCGATCTTGGGCAGCTCGTAGGCGTAGAAGTAGCGTGTGGCCGCCAGTGTGCCCGGGCGCGAGGCGCCGGTCGCGACGGCCAGATCCAGCCACAGCCAGGCGACGACGACGTGGCCGAAGGCCTGCAGATAGGGCGTCGCGTTGGCCGTCGCCGCTTCGGCGTCCCCGGTGGCCCAGGCCGAACGTGTCGCCGCGCCCAGGCGCTGCAAAGCACCGGCCAGCGCGACGCCGGCTTCGGCCAGTCCGGCCACCTGGCCGGCACGCTGAGCCGTGGCGTCGATGCGGGTCGCCAGCAGCTTCAGCGCCGCGCCGCCGTCGGCCAGCACCTTGCGGCCCAGCAGGTCCAGCGCCTGGATGCCGTGCGTGCCCTCGTGGATCATGTTCAGGCGGTTGTCGCGCCAGTACTGCTCGACCGGGAAGTCGCGTGTGTAGCCGCAGCCGCCCAGCACCTGGATCGCCAGCGAGTTGGCCTCCAGGCACCACTCGCTGGGCCAGCTCTTGGCGATCGGCGTCAGCAGCTCCAGCAGCCGGCGCGCGTCGGCCGCGGCCTCGGGCGTGCCGGTGCGCGCCTCGTCGACGAGGCGGGCGCAGTACAGCGACAGCGCCAGCCCGCCTTCGACATAGCTCTTCTGCGCCAGCAGCATGCGGCGCACGTCGGCGTGGCGCAGGATCGGCACCTGCGGCTGCGTCGCGTCCTTGGCGCCCAGCGGCCGGCCCTGCGGACGCTGGCGCGCGTACTCCAGGCTGGCCTCGTAACCCGCCCAGCCCAGCATCACCGCGCCCAGGCCGACGGCTATGCGCGCCTCGTTCATCATGTGGAACATGCAGCGCAGGCCGTCGCCGGGGCGGCCGACGAGCCAGGCGACGGCGCCGTCGCGTTCGCCGAAGTTCAGCAGCGTGTTCGTCGTGCCGCGGTAACCCAGCTTGTGGTTCAGCCCGGCCAGCGCCACGTCGTTGCGCCGGCCCGGCCGGCCATCGGGCCCGGGCAGGAACTTCGGGCAGATGAACAGCGACAGTCCCTTGACGCCCGGCGGCAATCGGCCGGTTTCGTCGGGGATCTTGGCCAGCACCAGATGCACGATGTTGGCCGCCAGCTCGTGTTCGCCGCCGGAGATCCACATCTTGTGGCCGCGCAGCCGGTAACGCGGGCCCAGCGCATCGGCCTCGTGGCCGGGGCCGTCGGGCTCGGCGCGGGTCGCGACGTCCGACAGCGACGAGCCGGCCTGCGGCTCGCTGAGACACATCGTGCCGAACCATTCTCCGGCGAACAGCCGGCGTGCGAAGGTCTCGCGCTGCACCGGCGTGCCGTGCGCGGCGATCAGGTTGGCGTTGCCGGTGGTCAGCATCGCGTAGCCGGCGATCGCGACGCTGGCCTTGCTGAAGAAGGCGTTGGCCGCCATCTCGGCGACGCACGGCAGCTGCAGACCGCCGAACTCGGCGTCCTGCGACGCCGCCAGCAGCCCCGACTCGACATAGGCCGCGACCGCGGCGGGTGTGCTCTCGGGCAGGTGCACGCGTTCGCCGTCGAAACGCGGCTCCTCGACGTCGGCGCGGCGGTTGGCCGGCGCGAAACGTTCGGCGGCGATGCGCTCGGCCAGGTCGAGCACCGCGCCGACGGTCTCGCGCGAGTGCTCGGCGTGGCGGTCGCGGGTGAAGAGTGCGTCGACGTCCAGCCAGTCGTGCAGCAGGACGTCCAGGTGTTCGCGCAGCGAACTCACTTTGGCACCCTTCGGCCTGCGGCCGGTCCCGCCAGGCGGGAATGAGCCCCGGACAAGTCCTGAGGGCTCACTGGCGCACCCTTCGGCCTGGCGGCCGGTCCCGCTAGGCGGGAATGAGCCCCGGACAAGTCCTGAGGGCTCATGCGGCGTCTCCGAGCCGGACGGTGGGGCGCGCCCTGGAGCGAAGTAAAGGAGGAGTCCCGGCGCAGCCGGGACGGGGGACATGAGCGCAAGGGCGCGCCCCGGCGGCCGGCTCTCGCGCCGGCTTGTCAGCCGCGAGCCTCACAGCACCTCGAACACGCCGGCCGCGCCCATGCCGCCGCCGATGCACATCGTCACGCAGACCCGTTTGGCACCGCGGCGCCGGCCTTCGATCAGCGCGTGGCCGGTCAGGCGCTGGCCGCTGACGCCGTAGGGGTGGCCGATCGCGATCGCGCCGCCGTTGACGTTGAGCCGCTCCATCGGGATGCCCAGCCGGTCGGCGCAGTACAGCACCTGCACCGCAAAGGCTTCGTTGAGTTCCCAGAGGTCGATGTCGTCGACCGTCAGGCCCAGACGCTGCAAGACCTTGGGCACCGCGAACACCGGGCCGATGCCCATCTCGTCGGGCTCGCAGCCGGCGACGGCGAATCCGAGGAAACGCCCCAGCGGCTTCAGCCCCTTCTGCTCGGCGTAACGCTCGTGCACGACGACGCAGGCGCCGGCCCCGTCGCTGAACTGGCTGGCGTTGCCGGCGGTGATCACGCCGCCGGGCATCGCCGGGCGGATGCCCTGGATGCCTTCGTAAGTCGTGCCCGGGCGCAGGCCTTCGTCGACGCTGACCGTGACTTCGCGGCTGCGCAGCCCCAGCACCTTGTCGGCGACGCCGGCGACCGTCGTCACCGGCACGATCTCGTCGGCGAACAGGCCCTGCTCCTGCGCCGCGCAGGCGCGCTGCTGGCTCTGCGCGCCGTAGCGGTCCTGGCGCTCCTTGGAGATGCCGTAGCGCCGGGCGACGTTCTCGGCCGTCTGCAGCATCGTCCAGTAGATCTCGGGCTTGCTCTTCTTCAGCGCCGGGTCGAACAGCATGTGCTGGTTCATCTCCTGCTGCACGCAGGAGATGCTCTCGACGCCGCCGGCGACATAGACCTCGCCTTCGCCGGCGACGATGCGCTGGGCCGCGCTGGCGATCGTCTGCAGGCCGCTGGAGCAGAAGCGGTTGATCGTCATGCCGGCGGTCGTGACCGGCAGCCCGGCGCGCAGCGCGATCTGGCGCGCGATGTTGGCGCCGGTCGCGCCTTCGGGGTTGGCGCAGCCCATCAGCACGTCCTCGACGGCGGCGGGCTCGATGCCGGCGCGCTGCACGGCCGCGGCGACGGCCGCAGCCCCCAGCGTCGCGCCGTGGGTCATGTTGAACGCACCCTTCCAGCTCTTGGCCAGCGGCGTGCGTGCGGTGGAGACGATGACGGCTTGGCTCATGGTCGGTCCTCGGGTTCGGGGCTTCAGGCGGTGAAGCGGCGGCCTTCGGCGGCCAGGCGGGCGAGCAGCGGCGCAGGCTCCCAGAAGCCGGCGTCGTCCAGCGGGTTGCGGCCGAAGGCCTTCATCGTCTGCACGACGTTGAAGAGGCCCTGGCTGTCGGCGTAGCACATCGGCCCGCCGCGCCACAGCGGGAAGCCGTAGCCGGTGAGGTAGACCATGTCGATGTCGCTGGCCTTGCTGGCGATGCCGTCCTCGAGGATCTTGGCGCCTTCGTTGACCAGCGCGTAGACCAGGCGGTGCACGATCTCGTCGTCGGAAATCGTGCGCGCCGTGATGCCGAGCCCGGCGCGGTGCTTCGCCACCATCTCCTCGACCACCGGCGACGGGATCGCGTCGCGTTTGCCGGGCGCGTAGTCGTACCAGCCGGCGCCGGTCTTCTGGCCGTAGCGGCCCATCTCGCAGAGCAGGTCGGCGGTCTGGCTGTAGCGCATCTGCGGCTGCTCGACGTAGCGGCGCTTGCGGATCGCCCAGCCGATGTCGTTGCCGGCCAGGTCGCCCATGCGGAACGGGCCCATCGCGAAGCCGAAGGCCTCGACGGCCTTGTCGACCTGCTGCGGCGTGCAGCCTTCTTCCAGCAGGAAACCGGCCTGACGGCTGTACTGCTCGATCATGCGGTTGCCGATGAAGCCGTCGCAGACACCCGAGACCACCGCCGTCTTGCGGATCGTCTTGGCGAGCTGCATCACGGTGGCCAGCACGTCCTTGGCGGTCTTCTCGCCGCGCACCACCTCCAGCAGCTTCATCACGTTGGCCGGGCTGAAGAAGTGCATTCCCACCACGTCGGCCGGGCGCTTGGTGAAGCCGGCGATGCGGTTCACATCCAGCGTCGAGGTGTTGCTGGCGAGGATGGCGCCGGGCTTCACCACCTCGTCGAGCGCACCGAAGACCTGCTGCTTGACGCCCAGGTCCTCGTAGACGGCCTCGATGACGAGGTCGCAGTCGGCCAGGTCGGCATACGACAGCGTCGTCGTCAGCAACGCCATCCGCTGCTGGTACTTGTCTTCCTTCAGCTTGCCCTTCTTGACCTGGGCCTCGTAGTTGCGGCGGATCGTCGCGACACCCCGCTCCAGCGCCTCGGCCGTCGTCTCCAGGATCGTCACCGGCAGGCCGGCGTTGAGGAAGTTCATGCTGATGCCGCCGCCCATCGTGCCGGCGCCGACGACGCCGACCTTGGCGATGCGGCGCAGCGGCGTGTCCTCCGGCACGTCGGGAATCTTGCTGGCCGCGCGTTCGGCGAAGAAGGCGTGGCGCAGCGCCTGGCTCTCGGGCGTGAACATCAGCGCCATGAAGAGCTCGCGCTCGTAGGCCAGGCCGGCGTCGATGTCGCGTTTGACCGCCGCTTCGACGGCGTCGACACACTTGGCCGGCGCCGGGAAGTGCTTGGCCATCGCCTTCACGGTGTGGCGCGCGAACTGGAAGAAGGCGTCGGGGTTGGCGTGGCGCGCCTTCAGGTCGCGCACCCGCGGCAGCGGCGCGCCGCCGGCGTGTTCGTGGCCCTTGGCGGCGGCGAAGGCCACGGCGCCGGCCAGCAGCTCGCCTTCGATGATCTGGTCGAAGAGCTTCTGCCCGGGCAGCGAGGCCAGCAGCTCGCTGGCCACCGGCTCGCCGGAGACGATCATGTTCAGCGCGGTCTCGACGTCGAGCACGCGCGGCAGGCGCTGCGTGCCGCCGGCGCCGGGCAGCAGGCCGAGCTTGACCTCGGGCAGCGCGACCTGGGTGGCCGGCGCGGCGACGCGGTAATGGCAGGCCAGCGACAGCTCCAGCCCGCCGCCCATGCAGGTGCCGTGCATCGCGGCGACCACCGGCTTGCCCGCCAGCTCCACCTGGCGGATCAGCGAATGCAGATTGGGCTCGGCGATCGCCCGGTCGGTGCCGAACTCCTTGATGTCGGCGCCGCCCGAGAACACCTTGCCGGCGCCGGTGACGACGATCGCGACGACGGCGGGGTCGGCCAGCGCACGTTCGAGGCCGGCGCTCAGTTCGCGCCGCGTCGCCAGCCCCAGGCCGTTGACCGGCGGGTTGTCCAGCGTGAGCACGGCGACCTCGCCGTGGAGGTCGTAACGGACGGCCATGATGTCTCCTTCTGGGGGCCGTTTTCCGAGACGGGAAGGCCTCGGTTCGGCTCGGTTTCGAACGGTCGTTTCATTCTAGGAGCCGGGTTTCGGGGCGCGCTGTCCCTGCGGCGACAAAGGCCGGCGCCGCCTCGCACATGACTTCAGTCAAGCCCATGACGGCGACGCGCCGATATCGTGCGCCGGCCACTCGGGGCCTTGATGCCCCTCAAATGACCGTGAACGACTTCCACACCACCGACGTCGCCATCGTCGGCGCCGGCCCCGCGGGCCTGGCGCTGGCGGCGGCGCTCGCGCAGGCCGGCCTGCGTTGCACCGTGCTCGAACAGAACAGCGCCGAGTCGCTGGTCGCGCCGCCGGAAGACGGCCGCGACATCGCGCTGACGCACCGTGCGCGCGCCATCCTCGAGCGCCTGGGCCACTGGGACCGGCTGCCGGCCGACGAGATCGCGCCCTTGAAGCGCGCGCTGGTGCGCAACGGCGCGTCGCCGCTGGTGCTGCCCTTCGACGGCCAGGCCGACGGCCACGAGGCGCTGGGTTTCCTGGTGCCCAACCACCGCCTGCGCGAAGCCGCCTACGCCGCGGCCGCCGCCACGCCGGGCGTCGAGATCGTCGGCGACGCGAAGGTCACCGCGCTGCAGCGCGACGAACAGGCCGCGACCGTGCGCCTGGCCGACGGCCGCGCCTGGCGCGCGCCGCTGGTCGTCGCCGCCGACAGCCGCTTCTCGACGACGCGGCGCCTGGGCGGCATCGGCGCGCACCTGCTGGACTTCGGCCGCACCTGCATCGTCGTGCGCATGCGCCACGAGGAAGACCACGAGAACACCGCGCACGAGTGCTTCCGCTACGGCAACACGCTGGCCATCCTGCCGATGGCCGGGCGCCAGAGTTCGGCCGTCGTGACGCTGAAGAGCGACCAGGCGCCGGAGTGGATGGCGCTGTCGGACGAAGCCTTCGCGCTGCGGGTCGAGGAGCACTTCGACCGTCGCCTCGGCCGCATGGACGTCGCCGCGCCGCGCCACGCCTACCCGCTGGTCGCGGCCTACGCGACACGTTTCGCCGGCCCGCGTTTCGCGCTCGTCGGCGACGCCGCGGTCGGCATGCACCCGGTCACCGCGCACGGCTACAACTTCGGCCTCTACGGCGTCGAGGTGCTGGCGCGTGAACTGGCGCGCGCCGCACGCGGGCGCCGCGACCTCGGCGACGCCGCGGTGCTGGCGGCCTACGAACGCGAGCACCGGATGCGCACGCTGCCGATCTACCTCGGCACCAACGCCATCGTGCGCCTGTTCACCGACGACACGCCGCCGGCCAAGCTGGTGCGCGGCGCGGTGCTGAAGGCGGCCAGCGTCGCGTCGCCGCTGCGCACGCTGATCGCGCGCCAGCTCACCGGGGGCGTGCGGGGCCCGGCGTCGGCCTGAACGCCAAAAGTATCGCAAACGCGATACAGTGGCGCGATGAAGTCCACGACCATCCCGCCGGTGCGCATCGAGCCGCAGTTCCGCGAGGAGATCGAGCAGGCGCTCGAAGAAGGCGAGAGCCTGGCGTCGCTGGTCGAGCAGGCGGTGCGCACCGAGGTCGCGCGCCGCCGTGACCAGGCCGAGTTCGTGCGCCGCGGCCTGGCCGCGGTCGCGCGCTCCGAGGCCGACGGCGACTGGGTGCCGGCGGAGACGGTCATCGCCAAGCTCGAAGCCCGGCTGAGCAAGGCGCGCGAGCGCCGTCAGAAGCCGGCCGAATGAACTACCAGGTCGTCTTCAGCCGCGAGGCCGAAGAGGATCTGCTGAGGCTGTTCGAACACGCTTTCGCGCGTGAGCTGAACAGCCCGAGCGGCGACGTCGAGATCGCAGCGAGAGCCATCGACGCGATCCGCCAGGCCTGCCGGTTTCTCGCCGTCAGTCCCTTCAGCTGCCGCAAGGCGGCCAGCAGCCCGTTCGCACGCGAGCTCATCGTGCCCTTCGGCGCCAGCGGCTTCGTCGTCTATTTCGAGATCCGGGCCGAGCGGCGTGTGCACGTCGGTGCCGTGCGCCATCAGCGCGAAAGCGACTATCACTGAAGGCGTCCTGCGCCTGCCGAAGGCCCGCGCCCTCAGACCTCCAGCCACTCCCGCCGCACGCCGGCGTCGGCCGACAGCGCGGCCGGCGTGCCGGCGAAGACGATGCGGCCGCGGCCCATCACCAGGCAGCGGTCGGCGAGTTGCAGCGCGATCGCCAGCTTCTGCTCGACCAGCAGCACGCCGACGCCGCGCCGGCGCGCCTCGGCCAGCAGTTCGGCCACCTGGGCGACGACCTGCGGCGCCAGGCCTTCGGTCGGCTCGTCGACGATCAGCACAGCGGGGTCGCCGACCAGCGTGCGGGCCAGCGTCAGCATCTGCTGCTCGCCGCCGGACAGCACGCCGGCCGGCGCCTGGGCGCGCTCGGCCAGGCGCGGGAAGCGGGCCAGCAGCTCGGTCGTCGTCCAGCGCCGGGTGCCGGCGCGCGGGCGTTCGCCCAGGCGCAGGTTCTCGGCGACGCTGAGCGTCGGGAAGACGTCGCGGCTCTCGGGCACGTAGCCCAGGCCGGCATGCGCGATCTGGTGCGCCGGTCGTCCCAGCAGTTCGACACCGTTCCAGCGCACCGAACCGCGTGCCGGCAGCAGGCCCATCAGCGCCTTGGCCGTCGTCGACCGGCCCGAGCCGTTTCGGCCGAGCAGCGCGACGATCTCGCCGGGCGCGACGTCGAACTCGACGCCGTGCAGCACCGGACGCACGCCGTAGCCGGCTTCGAGGCAACGCACCGTCAGCATGCGCCCTCCCCGGCCGCCGGCAGCGCGCCCAGATAGGCCTGCTGCACGCGAGCGTCGGCACGCACGGCCGCGGGCGTGTCGAAGGCGACGACCTCGCCGTCGACCAGCACCGCGATGCGGTCGGCGAGCTCGAAGACGACGCTCATGTCGTGTTCGACGACGAGCAGCGTGCGCCCTTCGCTCGCGCGGCGGATCAGCGCGACGAACCAGGCCGTCTCCTCGCGGCTCATGCCGGCGGTCGGCTCGTCGAGCAGCACGATGCCGGCGCCGCCGGCGATCGTCAGGCCGATCTCCAGCGCACGCTGCTCGGCGTAGGCGAGCTGCGCCGCCGGCACGTCGCGGCGGTGTTCCAGGCGCAGCATCGCCAGCAGCGCGTCGGCGCGTTCGTCGAGGCCGCGGCGCCGTGCCGGGCGCCAGAAGGCGTAGCCGGCACCCTCGCTGTGCAGCAGCGCGCAGCGCAGGTTCTCCGCCGTCGACAGGCGCGTGAACAGCTGGCTGGTCTGGAAGCTGCGCGCCAGCCCGCGGCGCACGATCTCGTAGGGCGGCAGGCCGTGGATCGCCTGGCCGTTCAGCAGGATCTCGCCGGCGTCGGGCGCGAGCTGGCCGCTGATCAGGTTGAACAGCGTGCTCTTGCCGGCGCCGTTGGGGCCGATCAGCGCGACGCGTTCGCCCGGTTTCACGGCCAGGCTGGCGCCGCGCACGACCTCGGTGCGGCCGAAACGCCGCTGCACGTTGCGCAACTCCAAGGCCGGCGTCATCGCGCTCCCTCCTGCGCCCATTGCGGCGCCAACTGCCGCCGTGCCAGTTCGAACAAGCCCACCGCGGTGGCCAGCAGCAGCGCCGCGCCGACCCAGGCGTCGGCCGACTCGGCGCTCAGCGGCAGGCCGATGAAGTTCAGCGCCGGGCCCGAAGCGGCATCGAGCTGGCGCCGGTACAGCAGCTCGACGATGAGCGCCAGACCGGCCAGCGCCGCGACGGCCAGCACGATCAAGGCCGCCAGCCCGGCCCACAGCCGGCGCAGGACACCCGCGGCGGCGGCGCACGTCAGGCCCGCCAGCGCACCGGCCAGCCCGCCGGGCGCGAGCATCACGACGGCGATGAAGGCCAGCCCGAGGTACAGCAGCCAGGCGCGCGTCAGCGCCGACAGCAGCACGCCGGACAGCACCATCAGCACCGCGCCGATGATGGGCCCGGCGAAATAGCCGCTGCCGCCCAGCACCGTGAACAGCAGGTAGGCGCCCGAACGCAGCGAGCCCAGCACCTCGGCGCTGACGATCTCGAAATGCAGTGCCGCCAGCCCGCCGGCCACGCCCATGAAGAAGCCCGAGACGAGGAAGGCCCGGTAGCGCACGCGGCGTGCGCTGTAGCCGACGAACTCGGCGCGCAGCGGGTTGTCGCGCACGGCGTTCAGCATGCGCCCCAGCGGCGTGCGCGTGAAGCCGTACATCGCCGCGGTGCAGACAAAGCAGTAGACGGCGATCAGCGCGTAAACCTGCCAGGCCGGGCCGAAGCTGATGCCCCAGACGGGCTCGCCGATCACGCGGTCGGCGCTCAGCCCGCCTTCGCCGCCGAAGACCGTCGGGAACATCAGCGCCACCGCGGCGACCAGCTCGCCCAGGCCCAGCGTGATCATCGCGAACGGCGTGCCGGCGGTGCGTGTCGTCAGCCAGCCCAGCGTCGCCGCGCCGGCCAGCCCGCCCAGGCCGCCGACCAGCGGCACCAGGCTGACCGGCAGCACCAGCGTGCCGGCGGCCATCCAGCGCAGCGTGTGGATCGCCGCGTAGGCGCCCAGCCCCGAATAGACCGCATGGCCGAAGCTCAGCATGCCGCCCTGCCCCAGCAGCAGGTTGAAGGCCAGGCAGGCGACGATGGCGATGCCGATCTGCGACAGCAGCGTCAGCGCCAGGCTGCTGTCGAACAGCCACGGCGCGCCGGCCAGCGCCAGCGCGTAGACGCCCCAGACGGACGCGGCGCGGACCCGGCGCGCCGTCATCCTTCGCGCGTGCCGAACAAGCCGCGCGGGCGCAGCACCAGCACCAGCACGAGCAGCAGGTACGGCAGGATCGCCGCCACCTGCGACAGCTTCACGCTCCACAGCGCCAGCGCCGCGGTCTCGGGCGCCGGCGTCCAGTGCAGCGCGGCGGCCAGGTCGGCCAGCGAGCGGTCGCTGGCCACGGCGAACGAGTCCAGCACGCCCAGCAGCAGCGAGGCGACGAAGGCCCCGGCCAGCGAGCCCAGCCCGCCGATGACGATCAGCGCGAAGACGACCGGCCCGACGGCCTGCGCCATCGAGGGCTCGGTGACGCGCATCGCGCCGCCGACGACCCCGGCCAGCGCCGCCAGCGCGGTGCCGGCGCCGAAGACCAGCATGAACACCCGCGGCACGTCGTGGCCCAGCGCCTGCGCCATCTGCGGGTGCGTCAGCGCGGCGCGGATCACCAGGCCCAGCCGCGTCGTGCGCAGCGCCAGCGCCAGCACGGCCAGCAGCGCCAGCGCCAGCGCCATCGCGAAGGCACGCAGCGCCGGGAACTGGGTGCAGACCAGCGCCGCGTCGCCACGGCAGGCCTCGGGTGCCGCGCCCCAGGCCAGCGCCAGCCCGGCCGGCGCCTGCACCAGCGTGAACAGCGGCCCGGCCAGCGCCGCCGGCGGCTCGAAGGCCAGCGGCTGACGGCCCCAGACGAGCTGCACCGCCTCGACGATGACGTAGGCCAGCCCGAAGGTGACGAGCAGCTCGGCGACGTGGCCTTGCGCGTGCACACGCCGCAGCACCCAGCGCTCGAAGCCCGCGCCGGCCAGCCCGACGACCAGCGGCGCGACGACCAGCGCGACCCAGAAGCCGGCGCCGGCCGCGACGGTGGCGCCGACGTAGGCACCCAGCATGTAGAAGCTGGCGTGGGCGAAGTTCAGCACGCCCATCAGGCTGAAGATCAGCGTCAGCCCCGAGGCCAGCAGGAACAGCAGCAGCCCGACGGACAGCCCGTTGAGCAGCGAGACGAGGAAGTGCGAGGCGTCCATCACGAAGGCGTGACGATAACGGCCCGCGCCGCTGAAGCCCCTGCGCCGGCGTGGCGCGCGCCCGCTTCCGACAATGGTCCCGATGAACGCTCCCGACCGGATCTTCCCCGACGGCCCACGCTGGCGCGACGACGGTTTCGTGCGCCGCGCCGGCGCGCCGCTGGCCGTCGCCCAGCCGCCGCAGCCGGTGCCCGAGGCGCACTGGGTGGCGCGCAACGAGGTCTTCGCGCGGGAGCTCGGCTGGTGGGACTGGCTGCAGCACGACGAGGCGCTGGCGCTGCTGGCCGGCAATACCCAGCCGGCCGGCGGCACGCTGGCCACCGTCTATTCGGGGCACCAGTTCGGCGTCTGGGCCGGGCAGCTGGGCGACGGCCGCGCGCTGCTGCTGGGCGAGGCCGACACGCCGCTCGGGCCGCTGGAGCTGCAGTTGAAGGGCTGCGGCCTGACGCCCTACTCGCGCATGGGCGACGGCCGCGCGGTGCTGCGCTCGTCGATCCGCGAGTACCTGGGCTCCGAGGCGATGCACGCGCTGGGCATCCCGACGACACGGGCACTGGCGCTGGTCGGCTCGCCGCTGCCGGTGCGCCGTGAACGGGTCGAGACCGCCGCCGTCGTCACGCGTGTCGCGCCCAGCTTCCTGCGTTTCGGCCACTTCGAGCACTTCGCCCACACCGCGGCCGACGAGGCGGCGCTGCGCCGGCTGGCCGACGCGGCGATCGAACGCTACTTCCCCGCCCAGGCCGAGGCCGCCAACCGCTACGCCGCGCTGCTGGAAGAAGTCGCGCGGCGCACGGCGCGGCTGGTGGCGCAGTGGCAGGCGGTCGGCTTCTGCCACGGCGTGATGAACACCGACAACATGTCGCTGCTGGGGCTGACGATCGACTACGGGCCTTTCGGCTTCCTCGACACCTTCGACCCGGGGCACGTCTGCAACCATTCCGACCACCAGGGCCGCTACGCCTACGCGCGCCAGCCCAACGTCGCGTTCTGGAACCTGCACGCGCTGGCCCAGGCGCTGCTGCCGCTGCTCGGCGACCCCGACGCCGCGGTGGCCGCGCTGGAGCCTTACAAGAGCGAGTTCCTGGCCGCGCTGCAGACGGCGATGCGCGCCAAGCTCGGCCTGCGTGACGAACGCCCCGAAGACGGCGCGCTGGTCGACGACCTGCTGCGCCGCATGGCCGCCGACGGCGCCGACTACACGATCAGCTTCCGCCGCCTGGCGCGTTTCGACAGCACGCCGGGTGCGAACCACGACGCGTTGCGCGACCTGTTCCTCGATCGGGAGGCCTTCGACGCCTGGGCGCTGCGTTATGCCGAACGCCTGCGTGCCGAAGCCAGCCTCGACGCCGAGCGCCGCTTGCGAATGGAGCGCCGCAACCCCAAGTACGTGCTGCGCAACCACCTCGCCGAGACCGCGATCCGCCAGGCCGAAGCCGGCGACTTCGGCGAGGTCTCGCGGCTGCTGGCCGTGCTGCAGCATCCGTTCGACGAGCAGCCCGAGCAAGAGGCGCTCGCCGGTTTCCCGCCCGACTGGGCGCGCCAGTTGGAGATCTCCTGTTCGTCATGAGCCTGTTCGACAAAACACCTGCCGCCCATCCGCACGACGACCCGCGCTACGAGGTCCGCAAGAGCGACGCCGAATGGCGCGCCCAGCTCGACCCGATGCAGTACCAGGTCGCGCGCCACGCGGCCACCGAGCGCCCCTTCACCGGCAAGTACTGGGACCACACCGGCCGCGGCCGCTACGACTGCATCGGCTGCGGCGCGCCGCTGTTCTCCAGCGAGACCAAGTTCGACGCCGGCTGCGGCTGGCCGAGCTACTGGCAGCCGCTGGAGGCCGACGTCATCGAGGAGGTGCGCGACACCAGCCACGGCATGGTGCGGGTCGAGGTGCGCTGCCGCCGCTGCGGCAACCATCTGGGCCATGTCTTCGAGGACGGCCCGGCGCCGACCGGCCAGCGCTACTGCATCAACTCGGCGGCCATCGACTTCAAGCCCGAGGCCGCGTGAACCCCAGCCCGTATCGGCCCGCCGCCGTCACGGCTTCGCCGCAACCCACCCGACGCAGCCGGCACAATCGCCCCATGAACCGCTCCCGTCGCCTCGCATGAAGCTGTTGCTGGACTTCCTGCCGATCGTCCTTTTCTTCGCCTGCTTCAAGCTCGCCGAGAGCCGCCCGGAATGGGCGGCGGACTTCGCCACCGCCAACTTCGGCGCGCTCGTCTCCGGCGGCGTCGTCGGCCCGAAGGAGGCGCCGGTGCTGCTGGCGACCGTCGTCGTGATCCTCGCGACGCTGGCCCAGGTGCTGGTGCTCAAGCTGCGCGGCAAGCGCATCGACGCGATGCTGTGGATCAGCCTGGTGCTGGTCGTTGTCTTCGGCGGCCTGACGATCTGGTTCCACAACGAGACCTTCATCAAGTGGAAGCCCAGCGTGCTGTACTGGACGATGGGCACCGCGCTGTGGCTGGCGCCGCTGCTGGCCGGCAAGAACCTGCTGAAGCTGCTGCTGGGCGAGCAGATGGTGCTGCCCGAACGTGTCTGGCACCGGCTGAACTTCGCCTGGGTCGCGTTCTTCGCCGCGATGGGCCTGCTCAACATCTGGGTGGCCTACAGCTTCAGCACCGACGCCTGGGTCAACTTCAAGCTCTTCGGCGGCATCGGCCTGATGTTCGCCTTCACGATCGCCCAGGGCCTGTACCTCGGCCGTTATCTCGAAGAGCCGGCGGCGCCGAACGAGGGCAAACAATGAGCCGCGCCGCCGACATCGAAGCCGCGCTGCGCGCCGCTCTGGAGCCGACCGAGCTCGAAGTCGTCGACGACAGCGCCCGCCACGCCGGCCACGCCGGCGCGCGCGAAGGCGGCCATTTCCAGGTGCGCATCCGCAGCGCGCGCTTCGCCGGGCTGGCCCCCTTGGCGCGCCATCGCCTTGTGTATGATGCCCTCGGCCCTCTGGGCCAACGGGGTGTGCATGCCCTCGCGATCGACGCGCAGCCGCCCCGCCAGGACTGACACCCCTCGAACAACTCCATCGTCGCGCCGCCGCTTCGGGCGATCCGCGACCCATCCGAAAGTGCCATCCATGAGCTCGAAGACCTTCGCCGTGCGCACGGCGCTCGCCACCGCGGCCGCCGCACTGCTGATGCCGCTGGCCGCACAGGCGCAGAACATCGCCGTCGTCAACGGCAAGCCGGTGCCCAAGAGCCGTGTCGAGACGCTGCTGCAGCAGGCCGCGCGTGCCGGCCAGCAGATCGGCCCGGAACTGCAGCAGCAGGCCCGTGACCAGGTCGTGCTGCGCGAGATCTTCGTCCAGGAAGCCGAGAAGAAGGGCATCGCCACCTCGGCCGACTACAAGGCGCAGATGGAACTCGCCCGCCAGAGCATCCTGATCCGCGAGCTGTTCGACAGCTACCGCAAGACGCACCCGGTGACCGACGCCGACGCCCAGGCCGAGTACGACAAGTTCAAGGCCGCGGCCTCGGGCACCGAGTACCGTGCCCGCCACATCCTGGTGGAGACCGAGGACGAGGCCAAGAAGCTGATCGCCCAGATCAAGTCCGGTGGCAGCTTCGAGGAACTGGCGAAGAAGCACTCCAAGGACCCGGGCTCCGGCGAGAACGGCGGCGACCTGGACTTCGCCAAGCCCGACGCCTACGTGCCCGAGTTCAGCCAGGCCATGGCCGCGCTGAAGAAGGGCGAGATGACGCAGACGCCGGTGAAGAGCCAGTTCGGCTGGCACATCATCCGCCTCGACGACACGCGCGAGGCGCAGTTCCCGGCCTTCGACGACGTGAAGGACCAGATCAAGCAGCGCATCGAGCAGGCCCGCCTGCAGCAGTACCAGGAAGAGCTGCGCAAGAAGGCCCGCACCGACTACAAGTTCGGCGGCGAGTGACACGGTGCCGCCGGGCAACCGGCGGCAGACAGGCAAAAGGCCCCTCGCGGGGCCTTTTTCATTGGTGTCTCGGGAGGCCGCCGCTCAGCGACGCGGCCCGCGCGGGCCTTGCGAGGCGCGGCCGCCGCCGTGGCCGTGCGAGGACCCGCCGCGCGGCGACGACGCACCACCGCGCCCCCCGGCGCCGGCCGGGCGCTGGCCACCACCCCCGTTGCCACCGCCCGACGCGCCTTGCGGCCGGCCGCCGCGCGAGGGCATGCCACCCCCGGCGTTGCGGCGCGTGCCGCCGACGCCGATGGTCATGCGGCCGAGCACGATCGGCTCGGCGCGCTCGCCGGCCGGGGGCTCGAAGCCGGGGATCACCTGCACCGGGATCTCGCGCTTGATCAGGCGCTGGATGTCGCGCAGGAAGATCTCCTCGTCCAGGCAGACCAGCGAGACCGCCTCGCCGCTGGCGCCGGCACGGCCGGTGCGGCCGATGCGGTGAACGTAGTCTTCCGGCACGTTCGGCAGCTCGTAGTTGACGACGTGCGGCAGCTGGTCGATGTCGATGCCGCGCGCGGCGATGTCGGTGGCCACCAGCACCTGCAGCGTGCCGGCCTTGAACTCGGCCAGCGCCTTGGTGCGTGCGCCCTGGCTCTTGTTGCCGTGGATCGCCATCGCCGTGATGCCCTGCTCGTTCAGGTACTCGGCCAGGCGGTTGGCGCCGTGCTTCATGCGCGTGAAGACCAGCACCTGGTGCCAGTCGCCCTGGCGGATCAGGTGCGCCAGCAGTTCCTTCTTCTTCTCGCGCCCGACCGGGTGCACCTTCTGCGCGATGGTGTCGGCGGTGGCGTTGCGCCGCGCGACCTCGATCAGCGCCGGCTGGTTCAGCAGGCGGTCGGCCAGGGCCTTGATCTCGTCGCTGAAGGTCGCCGAGAAGAGCAGGCTCTGCTTCTTCTGGGGCAGCACCGCGAGCACCTTCTTGATGTCGTGGATGAAGCCCATGTCGAGCATGCGGTCGGCTTCGTCGAGCACCAGGATCTGCACCTGCGACAGGTCCAGCGTGCCCTGGCCGTGGTGGTCCAGCAGCCGGCCGGGCGTCGCGACGAGGATGTCGACGCCTTTGCGGAGGCGGTCGATCTGCGGCTGCATGCCGACGCCGCCGAACATCACCATGCTGGTCAGCGGCAGGTACTTGCCGTAGGCACGCACGCTTTCCTCGACCTGGGCGGCGAGTTCACGTGTCGGCGTCAGCACCAGCGCGCGCACGGCGATGCGGCCGCGGGAGTCGCGCACCGGCTTGGAAGCGGACAGACGCTGCAGCATCGGCAGCGTGAAGCCGGCGGTCTTGCCGGTGCCGGTCTGCGCGCCGGCGAGCAGGTCGCCGCCCTGCAGCACCGCCGGGATCGCCTGGGCCTGGATCGGGGTCGGCACGTCGTAGCCCTGTTCGCGAACGGCGCGCAGCAGCGGCTCGGCAAGGCCGAGATCGGAAAAATTCATGGACTTGGTATTCGGTCGGCCTGTCGCCCGCTCGGGGGCGCCAGTCGCAGGCGTCGGATCATGGGGCCGCGAGGCGGCGTCGGGCTCGACGACGATGCAGCGACTGGGCTCTGCATCGGTGCCGAAAATTCTATCTGATGCAGATCAAACCTGCTGAGTGAAACCCCACCGGGCAAAACCATCGCCTCGGCCGACGCCACCCGCGGCGGGGAAACGGCGCGGGTGAGGACACGCGGAAAGGCGACAATAGCGGTTTGGCCGCGCCACGCGGCCGTGCTCCACCCATACCGAAAGAACCGAACAGGACTCCATGGCCCAGTACGTATTCACGATGAACCGCGTCGGCAAGATCGTGCCGCCGAAGCGGCAGATCCTGAAGGACATCTCGCTGTCCTTCTTCCCTGGCGCGAAGATCGGCGTGCTCGGCGTCAACGGCAGCGGCAAGTCGACGCTGCTGAAGATCATGGCCGGGCTGGACAAGGACATCGAGGGCGATGCCGTCCCGATGCCCGGCCTGAAGATCGGATACCTGCCGCAGGAACCCGAGCTGAACCCCGACCAGACCGTGCGCGAAGCCGTCGAACAAGGCATCGGCGGCGTGCTCGCCGCCAAGAAGCGCCTGGACGAGGTCTACGCCGAGTACGCCGAGCCCGACGCCGACTTCGACAAGCTGGCCGCCGAGCAGGCCGAGCTCGAGGCGATCATCGCCGCGGCAGGCAGCGAGAACACCGACCTGCAGCTCGAACTGGCCGCCGACGCGCTGCGCCTGCCGCCCTGGGACGCGCAGATCGGCCTGCTGTCCGGCGGCGAGAAGCGCCGCGTGGCGCTGTGCCGTCTGCTGCTGTCCAAGCCCGACATGCTGCTGCTCGACGAACCGACCAACCACCTGGACGCCGAGTCGGTGGACTGGCTGGAGCAGTTCCTGCAGCGCTTCTCGGGCACCGTCGTCGCGATCACCCACGATCGCTACTTCCTGGACAACGCCGCCGAGTGGATCCTCGAACTCGACCGCGGCATGGGCATCCCGTACAAGGGCAACTACTCCGAGTGGCTGGACCAGAAGGAACGCCGCCTGGAAGTCGAGCAGAAGAAGGAAGACGCGCGCATCAAGGCGATGAAGGAGGAGCTCAAGTGGGTCCGCTCCAACGCCAAGGGCCGCCAGGCCAAGAGCAAGGCGCGTCTGGCCCGCTTCGAGGAGCTGTCGGACGTCGACTACCAGCGCCGCAACGAGACCAACGAGATCTTCATCCCGGTCGCCGAGCGCCTGGGCAACGAGGTCATCGAGTTCAAGAACGTCACCAAGAGCTTCGGTGAGCGCTGCCTGATCGACAACCTCAGCTTCAAGGTCCCGCCGGGCGCCATCGTCGGCATCATCGGCCCCAACGGCGCCGGCAAGTCGACGCTGTTCCGCATGATCCAGGGCCTGGAAAAGCCGGACAGCGGCGAGGTCGTGATCGGCAAGACCGCCAAGGTGACCTTCGTCGACCAGAGCCGCGAAAGCCTGGCCGGCGACAAGACCGTGTGGGAAGACGTCTCCGGCGGCCTGGACAACATCGTCGTCGGCCAGTTCGTGATGCCCAGCCGCGCCTACCTGGGCCGCTTCAACTTCAAGGGCAACGACCAGCAGAAGCTCGTCGGCAACCTGTCCGGCGGCGAACGCGGCCGCCTGCACCTGGCCAAGACGCTGGCCCAGGGCGGCAACGTGCTGATGCTCGACGAACCGTCGAACGACCTGGACGTCGAAACGCTGCGTGCGCTGGAAGAGGCGCTGCTCGAGTTCGCCGGCAGCGCGATGGTTATCAGCCACGACCGCTGGTTCCTGGACCGCATCGCGACCCACATCCTGGCCTGCGAAGGCGAGTCGCAGTGGTTCTTCTACGCCGGCAACTACCACGAGTACGAAGAAGACAAGAAGAAGCGCCTGGGCGAGGAAGGCGCGCGGCCGAAGCGCGTGCGCTTCAAGCCGATCAAGTGAGACCGGGCGGCGACGCCTGAACGGACGGCGGCCTGCGGGCCGCCGTTTTCGTTTCCGGGCGTCCGATTGCCGCTTGACTTGTACAAGCGTATAACGCGCAGCATGAATTCCCGCCCCGCCGCCGACCCCGGCGCCCGCGAACGCCTGCTGCAGGCCGGACTGGTGCTGGCGCGCGAGCGCGGGCTGAAGGCGCTGACGGTGCGTGCCGTCGCCGCCGAGGCCGGCGCCAACCTCGGCAGCTTCGTGCATCACTTCGGCACGCGCGACGCCTTCGTCGCCGAGCTGATCGAGCGCTGGTACGCGCCGATGTTCGGCCAGCTGCAGGACCTGGCACGGCGCCCGGGCGACCCGCTGCCGGCGCTGCGCGAGGCGTTGCTGGAGTTCGTCGCGTGGGTCGCGCGGCACCGCGACTTCCTCGCCCTGCTGCTGGCCGACGCCGCGGCCGGCGAACCGGCGGTGCGGCGTTTCGTCGCGACGATCGAACAGCGCCACCCGGCGGTGCTGCTGGGCCTGATCGTCCAGGCGCAGGCCGCCGGCCGGCTGCGCCGTGCCGAGCCGCTGCACCAGCTGATGTTCCTGCTCGCCTCGCTGGCGCTGCCGGTGCTGGTGACGCGGCTGATGGGCGCACGCGAGATCGCCCCGGCCGCTTTCGTCGAGCGCCTGACGCCGCTGGCCGTGGCGCCCGAACGCATCGCCGAGCGCCTGGACTGGGCGCTGCGTGGCCTGGCCCCCGACCCGGAGCGCTGAGATGAACGCCCTGCCCCGCCACGCCGCCGTGCTGGCCGCCGTCCTGTCGCTCGCCGGCTGCGGTGCCGAGCGTGACGCGCCCTTGGCCGGTTATGCCGAAGCCGAGCTGGTCTACGTCGCCGCGTCGGCCGGCGGCACGCTGCGCACGCTGCACGTGCGCCGCGGCGACGCCGTGCAGGCCGGCCAGTCGCTGTTCGCGCTCGAGGCCGACGCCGAGGCGCTGTCGCGCCAGGCCGCCGACGCACGGCGCGCGGCCGCCGAGTCGCAGGCCGACGACCTGCGCAAAGGCAAGCGTCCGCTGGAACGCGCCGCGCTCGACGCCCAGCTCGCCCAGGCGCGTGCCGCGCTGGTGGCCAGCGAATCGGCGCTGAAACGCCAGCGTGCGCTGGTCGACCAGGGCTTCGTCTCGGCGGCGCGGCTGGACGAACTCGTCGCCGCACGCGACGCCGACGCCGCGCGCGTGCACGAGCTCGAAGCAGAGCGCCGCCTGGCCGACGAAGCGGCACGTGCCGACGCCGTGGCGGCGGCGGCCGCCAGCGCCCGCGGCGCCGGTGCCGACGCCGCGCTGGCGCGCTGGCACGAGGACCAGAAGTCGCGCAGCGCGCCGGTCGCCGCCCAGGTCTACGACACGCTATACCGCCCGGGCGAGTGGGTGCCGGCCGGCTCGCCGGTGGTCGTGCTGCTGCCGCCGGGCGCCGTCAAGCTGCGGTTCTTCGTGCCCGAGGCGCTGCTGCCACGCGCCCAGGTCGGCGCCAGCGTCGCGGTGGCCTGCGACGGCTGCCCGGCGGGCCTCACGGCGCGCATCGGCCACGTCTCGCCCGAGGCCGAGTACACGCCGCCGGTCATCTACAGCAACGAGTCGCGCAGCAAGCTCGTCTTCCGCGCCGAGGCCTGGCCCGACGGCGTCTCGGCGCTGAAGCCCGGCCAGCCGGTGCAGGTCTCGCTGCCGGACGCCGCACGATGAACGCAGAGTTCGCGATCGACGTGAGTGGCCTGAGCAAACGTTTCGGCACACGCACCGTCGTCGACGCGATCTCGATCCAGGTGCGGCGCGGCGAGATCTGCGGCTTTCTCGGCCCCAACGGCAGCGGCAAGACGACGACGATCCGCATGCTCTGCGGCCTGCTCGAGCCCGACGCCGGCGAAGGCCGCTGCCTGGGCCTGGACCTGCGCCGCGACGCGCGCCGCATCAAGCGCCGCGTCGGCTACATGACGCAGCGTTTCGGCCTCTACGAGGACCTGTCGATCGAGGAGAACCTGGACTTCGTCGCGCGCGTCTACGGCATGGCGCGGCGGCGCGAGGCGGTCGATGGCGCGCTCGAACGCCTGGGGCTGGCCGGCCGGCGCACGCAGCTGGCCGGTTCGTTGTCGGGCGGCTGGAAGCAGCGCCTGGCGCTGGCCGCCTGCATGCTGCACCAGCCCGAGCTGCTGCTGCTGGACGAGCCGACCGCCGGCGTCGACCCCAAGGCGCGGCGCGACTTCTGGCAGCAGATCCACAGCCTGGCCGCCGAGGGCCTGACGGTGCTCGTCTCGACGCACTACATGGACGAGGCCGAACGCTGCCACCGGCTGGCCTACATCAGCTACGGGAGGCTGCTGGCCGCCGGCACCGCGGCCGAGGTGGTGGCCGCGGCGGGCCTGCGCACCTGGACGCTGCGCGGCGAGAACCTGGCCGACGCGGTGGCGCTGCTCGCCGCCGACACCCGCTGGATGGCCGTGCCCTTCGGCGGTTCGGTGCACGTCAGCGCCCGCGCCGGCGAGGACTTCGCCGCCTGGCTGGACAGCGCCGCACCCGGCCGCTGGACCGTCGAGCCGATCGCCACCGGGCTCGAAGACGTCTTCATCTCGCTGACCCAGCATGCCCAGGATCCTCTCGCTTAGCTGGGGCCGCATCCTCGCGGTGCTGCGCAAGGAGCTGATCCAGCTGCGCCGCGACCGGCTGACCTTCGCGATGCTGATCGGCGTGCCGCTGATGCAGCTGGTGCTGTTCGGCTACGCGATCAACGGCGACCCCAAGCACCTGCCGACGGCCGTCGTCGCGCTGGACGAGTCGCCCGTCGTGCGCAGCGTCGTCGCCGCGGTGCGCAACACCGGCTACTTCGAGATCGTCGCGACGCCCAGCGAAGCCGGCGCCGAGGACCTGATCGCGCGCGGCGAGGTGCAGTTCGCACTGGTCTTCCCGGGCGACTTCACGCGCCGGCTGCTGCGTGGCGAGACGCCGCCGCTCGTCGTGCTGGCCGACGCCAGCGACCCGGCAGCCACCGGGCAGGCGGTGGCCGCGCTGGCGGCGCTGCCGACGCTGGCGCTGCGCAGCGAGCTCACAGGCGCGCTGGCGCCGCTGGCCGGCGGTGCGGCGCCGTTCGAGGTGCGTGTGCACAAGCGCTACAACCCCGAGGGCATCACCGCGTTCAACGTCGTGCCGGGGCTGATGGGCGTCATCCTGACGATGACGCTGGTGATGATGACCTCGATGGCGATGACCCGCGAACGCGAGCGCGGCACGCTGGAGAACCTGCTGGCCACCCCGGTGCGTCCGGTGGAGATGATGGCCGGCAAGATCCTGCCCTACGTGATCATCGGCTACGGCCAGGTGCTGCTGGTCTTCGCCGCGGCACGCGTGCTGTTCCACGTGCCGATGGCCGGCAGCTTCGTGCTGCTGTCGGCGATGGTGCTGCTGTTCATCGTCGCGACGCTGTCGGTGGGTTTCACCTTCAGCACGATCGCACGCTCGCAGATGCAGAGCATGCAGATGACGATGTTCTATTTCCTGCCGAACATCCTGCTGTCGGGCTTCATGTTCCCGTTCCGCGGCATGCCGGGCTGGGCGCAGACGATCGGCGAGGTGCTGCCGCTGACCCACTTCCTGCGCATCGTGCGCGCCGTGATGCTCAAGGGCAGCGGCTTCACCGACCTGTGGCCCGAGGCGGCGGCGATCGCCGCCTTCGCGCTGGCCGCCGGCGGCGTGGCGATGCTGCGCTACCGCCAGACCATCGACTAGCGCTGAAGCCTCAAGACCTTGCCTCGTGACGCGGCCGGAAGTCGACTGATCGGAGCGAGCGCGCCGCGCGGCGACGCTGCGGCTTGATCAGGCCGTCGTGGCCTCGGCCACCCGCCCCGCCTCGATGCGCAGCTGGCGTTCGCAGCGCGCGGCGATCTGCAGGTCGTGGGTGACGAGCACCAGCGTCGTGCCGGCCTCGCGGTTGAGCTCGAACATCAGCTCCATGACCTTGGCGCCGGTGGCGAAGTCCAGGCTGCCGGTGGGCTCGTCGGCCAGCAGCACCGCCGGACGCACGACGAAGGCACGTGCCAGCGCGACCCGCTGCTGCTCGCCGCCGGACAGCAGCTTCGGGTAGTGGCCCAGGCGTTCGGCAAGACCCACGCGCTGCAGCATCTCGGTGGCCGCGGCACGCGCGTCGCGCCGGCCCATCAGCTCCAGCGGCAGCATCACGTTCTCCAGCGCCGTCAGGTGGCCCAGCAGCTGGAAGTTCTGGAACACGAAGCCGACCTGGCGCGCGCGCAGCGCCGCACGTGCGTCCTCGTCGAGCGCGAAGAGGTCGGTGCCGGCCAGCGTCACCGTGCCCGCGGTCGGCGTGTCCAGCCCGGCCAGGATCGCCAGCAGCGTGCTCTTGCCCGAACCCGAGGCGCCGACGATGGCCACCGTCTCCTTCGGGAAAAGCGCGAAATCGATGTCGTGGAGAATCGTCAGCGTGCCGGTCGAATCGGCGACCTGCTTCGAGATGCGTTGGACGGAGATGATCGGATCGGACATTCGGATGCGGTGGACCCGCCGGCAGTGGCTGGCGCATGCTAGCGCGCTCGCCGTCTCCCCGGCGGTCGCGGGCCCGGCGGCGGCAGCCGGCACGCGCACCCTGCTCGTGCTCGGCGACAGCCTGTCGGCCGAGTACGGCCTGGCGCGCGGCAGCGGCTGGGTGTCGTTGCTCGACAAGCGTCTGGGCGCCCAGGCGCCGGGCTGGAAAGTCATCAACGCCAGCATCAGCGGCGAGACAACCTCCGGCGGCCGCACGCGGCTGCCGGCGCTGCTCAAGCAGCACCAGCCGGACCTGGTGATCCTGGAGCTCGGCGGCAACGACGCGCTGCGCGGCCTGCCGATCGCCAACACACGCGACAACCTGGCGGCGATGGCGCGCAGCGCGCGCGAGGCCGGCGCCAAGGTCGTCGTCGTCGGCATGGAGGTGCCGCCGAACTACGGCCGCCGCTACGCCGAGGACTTCGCCGCCTCGTTCGCCAAGGTCGCGCGCGAGACCGGCGCAGCGCTCGTGCCCTTCCTGCTGCGCGGCGTGGCCGACGTGCCCGAGGCCGAGACGCTGTTCCAGCCCGACCGCATCCACCCCACCGCGCAGGCCCAGCCGACGATGCTCGACAACGTCTGGCCGGTGCTCAAGCCGCTGCTGCGCTGATCCACCGCGGCGCCTGGGCGCCCCAACGCGGGCTACCAGGACGCCGCCCGCGCGCCTGAGCCCGACGCCGGGGCCGATTCAGCGATCGTCCTGGCGCGGGCCGCCGCGGCGCTCGCCGCCGCGCCGATCCTCGGCCTTGTCGTCACGGCGTTCGGGCTGGCGCGGCTGCATCTGCGGTTGCATCTGCGGCTGCATCTGCGGTTGCATCTGCGGGCGCTCCGGTGGGCGCTCCTGCACCGCCTCTCGGCCGCGCGGCTCGACCGGCATGCGCGTGAACTCGCGGCCAGGGCGTTCGACGCCCTGGTCGGGCGCACGGCGCTCGACGGTCTGCGGCGGCCGCGGAGCACGCTCCTCGGCCGGCCGCGTGGTCCAGGTCGTGCCGCGGCGCTCGGTCAAGGCCGGCGGGTCCGTGCGCTCGGTGGGCTCGCGCCGCGGCATCGTGGGCTCCGGGCTGCCGAAGTTCGTCGCCGGCAGCGGACGCGTCGTCGTGCGATCGTTCTGCCGCTCGTCGCGGCGGTCGTCCCGCCGGTCGTCGCGGCGCTCGTCGGCGCGCTCGGCCGGCGGTACCGGCGTTCTGGTGAAGCCGGAGCCCGGGCGGGTCGCCCCGCGGTCGGTGTCCGGCCAGGGCGACGGCACACGCTCGTCGCGCTGCTCGCGTGGCGGGTCGCGACGCACCGGCGGCAGCGTGCCGCGGCGGCCGTCGTCACCGCTGCTCCAGCGCGGCGAAGGCGGCGGCGGCCGGCGCACGGCGTCGCTGGCCGGCGCCTGCGGCAGCGCCGCCGGGGTGTCGGTGCGCAGCGGCTGGCGGCCCACCGGCACGTCGACCACCGCCCGGGCCACCGGCTGGCGGCGCACCAGCACGTCGCGCGAGACGACGGTGACGCCGCCGGGCACACCCTGGTTGGTGTACATGATCGGCCCGGTCGGCACGCGGCGCGGCAGGTGCGGGTGGTGGTTCACGCGGTCGACGTAGACCGGCGTGACGCGGTAGTACGGCACGAAGACCTCGCGCGGCGCCAGCGGCACCCAGCCGACCGGCGGCCCGCCGAGGTTGATCGAGAGGCTGAAGTTGGAGCCGCCGACCCAGGCCACCAGCGCCGGCGCGTAGACCGGGCGTGCGACATAGGCGCCCGGATACCAGGCCCAGCGGTTGCCCCAGTACATCCAGCGGCCGTAGTGGAAGGGCGCGAAGCCCCAGGGCGCGTCGTCGACCCAGGTCCAGCCCCAGGGCGCGACCCAGGCCCAGTGGCCGTAGCGGTACGGCGCCCAGCCGGCCGGCACCGCCGACGGGACCCAGACGTTGCCGTACTCGGGGTGACGGTCCCAGCGGCCGTAGCGGTCCAGATCCTCGGCACCGGTCATCTCGGGCGAGACGTAGCGGTAGGCGGCACTGCGTTCGTCGGCGCGGTCCTCGCGGCGGGCCCAGTCGGCGAATTCGTCGTCGGGCGGCTCGTCCCAGCGGCGCTGGGCCCGGCCACGTTCGTTCCAGAGTTCGACGCGGCGGCCGTCGTCGACGGTGAAGGCCGCGGCGCCGGCCGGGTCGACCCTCAGCTCGCCGCGCCAGGCCGTGGCCCAGCTGACGTCGTCGACGCGGTCGGCGCGGTAGTAGCCGGCACGGCGCGGGTGCAGCGTGGCCTCGTCGGTGACGAGTTCGGTCTCGTCGGCGACCTCGCTGGAGCGCACGCGCAGCGCCGCCGCGCCGCTGTGCAGCCGCAGCGAGACCCGCTGGTCGTCCAGGCGCTGCACCTCCAGCTCGGTGCTGCCGCCCAGGCGCACCGTCGTCGAGCCGATGCGCAGCGTGGCGCGGGCATCGCCGTCGGTGGAGATGCGGTCGCCGCGGGTCAGCGGGCGATTGGTGGAGACGTCGACCCAGGCGCCCTGGGCGTCGTCGTAGAGCCAGACGCGGCCGTCGGTGGCGGCGACCCGGCCGACGCGCCCGGGCGGGTCGTCCTGCGCGAAACCCAGCGCCGGCACGGCCAGCGCCGCGACGGTGACGAGGCCGGCAGCCAGCCGGCGGACGAGGCGTTCAGCACGGTTCATGTGTCTCCAACGCGCAGCGCGGGGGTGACGCCGACCGGCCCTCATGTAAACCGGTGTTTCTGCCGCGGGCCGGCCTTCAGTCGTCGGCCGCCGGGTCGAGCTCCGGGAAGAGCACGCTGGTGAAGCCGAGTTTCGTCAGGTCGTCCATGCGGGTCGGGTACAGCCGGCCGATCAGGTGGTCGCACTCGTGCTGCACGACACGGGCGTGGAAACCCTCGGCCTCGCGTTCGATCGGCCGGCCCTGGGCGTCGAAGCCGGTGTAGCGGATGCGCGCGAACCGCGGCACGACGCCGCGCAGCCCCGGCACCGACAGGCAGCCTTCCCAGCCATCGACGGTCTCGTCGGACAGCGGCGTGATGACCGGGTTGCAGAGCACCGTCATCGGCACCGCCGGCGCCTCGGGGTAGCGCTCGTTGCGCTCGAAGCCAAAGACGACGAGCTGGAGGTCGACGCCGACCTGCGGCGCGGCCAGGCCGGCGCCGTGGGCGGCGGCCATGGTCTCCATCATGTCGGCCACCAGCGCGTGCAGCTCCGGCGTGTCGAAGGCCTCGACCGGCTGGGCGACGCGCAGCAGGCGGGCGTCGCCCATCTTCAGGATTTCGCGGACCGGCATCGGCGGATGGGGCAGTGGCAGGCCGGCCATTATCCGGCGCGGGGGATCGGGGGGGATCGGGGTCAGGGGGATCGGGGTCAGGTCTCACGAGACCTGACCCCAACCTCAGCTGACCGCAGCCCGGGCGGATCGGGCGGAACGGGGTCACGGGCGGAACGGGGTCAGGTCTTGCGAGACCTGACCCCAAACTCACAGCCTCAGAGACCTGACCCCAGCCCCCCAGCCTCAGCTGCCCGCCGCGGCGCCGTCGGTGGGCTGCAGCAGCCGCCTGAGCCCGTCCTCGTCCAGCACCTCGATGCCCAGCTCGCGCGCCTTGTCCAGCTTGCTGCCGGCTTCCTCGCCGGCGACGACGTAGTGCGTCTTCTTCGACACCGAGCCGGCAACCTTGCCGCCGGCGGCCTCGATCATCTCCTTGGCCTGCTCGCGCGACAGCGTCGGCAGCGTGCCGGTCAGCACCAGCGTCTTGCCGGCCAGCGGCAGCGCCGCGGCGTTGGCGACGGCCGCGCCCTCGTGCTCGTCCCAGCGGATGCCGGCGGCCCGCAGCTGCTCGACGACCTCGCGGTTGTGCGGCTGCTCGAAGAAGGTGCGGATGCTCTGCGCGACGATCGGGCCGACGTCGCGCACTTCCAGCAGCTGCTCGACGCTGGCGTCCATCACGCGGTCCAGGCCGCCGAAGTGGCGTGCCAGGTCCTTGGCGGTGGCCTCGCCGACCTGACGGATGCCCAGCGCGTAGAGGAAACGCGCCAGCGTCGTCTGCTTGCTCCTGTCCAGCGCGGCGACGAGGTTGGCGGCGCTCTTCTCGGCCATGCGCTCCAGCGCCGAGAGCTTGGCCACGCCCAGCGTGTACAGCTCGGGCAGCGTGCGGATCAGGCCGCCGTCGACGAGCTGGTCGACGAGCTTGTCGCCCAGGCCCTCGATGTCCATCGCACGCCGGCCGGCGAAGTGCAGCAGCGCCTGCTTGCGCTGCGCGGCGCAGAACAGGCCGCCGCTGCAGCGGTGGTCGATGCCGCCGCGCTCGCGGGCGACGGCGCTGCCGCAGACCGGGCACTGGCGCGGCATGCGGAAGTTGGGCACGTAGCCGGCACGTTCGCCCGGCACGCGGCCGACGACTTCGGGGATCACGTCGCCGGCGCGGCGCACGATGACGTCGTCGCCGACGCGCACGCCCTTGCGGCGCAGCTCGAACAGGTTGTGCAGCGTCGCGTTGCTGACCGTCGTGCCGCCGACGAACACCGGCTCCAGCTTGGCCACCGGCGTCAGCTTGCCGGTGCGGCCGACCTGGATCTCGATGGCGTTGAGCCGCGTCATCTGCTCCTGCGCCGGGTACTTGTGCGCCACCGCCCAGCGCGGCTCGCGGGTGACGAAACCCAGGCGCTTCTGCAGCGCGATGTCGTTGACCTTGTAGACGACGCCGTCGATGTCGAAGGGCAGCGCGTCGCGCGCCGCGGCGATGCGCCGGTGGAAGGCGACGAGGCCGTCGGCGCCCTGCACCACGGCGCGCTCGCCGTTGACCGGCAGGCCGAAGGCGGCCAGCGCGTCCAGCGTGCCGCTGTGCGTGGGCGGTTGGGTCCAGCCGTCCACCTCACCTAGACCGTAGGCATAGAAGTCAAGCGGGCGCTTTCGTGCCTCAGTGGGGTCCAAAAGCCGCATAGCTCCTGCAGCAGCGTTCCGAGGATTTACAAAAGTCTTCTCCCCCTTCTGACGCTGCCGCTCATTTAGACGTTCGAACTGGTCTCGTCTCATGAAGACCTCGCCTCGAACCTCTATGACTCCTTCCTCAACGCCATTGAGCCGGAGAGGAATGCAACGAATGGTTCTCACGTTGTGAGTGACTTCCTCCCCGACTTCACCGTCACCACGAGTTGAAGCCTTCCAGAGAACACCGTTCTCGTACCGAAGATTGATTGCGAGCCCATCGAACTTCAACTCTGCGCAGTAATCGACAGCGGGATCAGTCGCCGCTAGGCCGAGCTCCTTCCGTACACGCGCGTCAAACGCAGCGGCGCCATCTGGTGAGGTGTCGGTCTCTGTCCTTATGCTCAGCATGGGCACTGCGTGCCTGACCAGCTCAAGTCCGGTCAATGCTGCACCGCTCACCCTCTGAGTTGGTGAGTCTGGCATTCGCAGCTCCGGATATGCAGTCTCGATCGCCTGCAGTTCCTGGAACAGGCGGTCGTACTCGGCGTCGGGGATCTCCGGCGCGTCGAGCACGTAGTAGCGGTGGGCGTGGTGCGAGAGGATGCGGCGCAGCTCGGCGGCGCGCTCGGCGGCAGACGTCGGGGACATGGCGGGATTGTCGGTCAGGAAGGCCGCCGAGCTCGGCCCCGGCCACCGCCGCCGAGGCGTCAGCGCAGCGCCGGCAGCACCGTGCCGCGGCACTCGCCGAGGCCGATGCGGCGCTGGCCGGGCGCCTCGCACCAGCCGCGCAGCACGACCGTGTCGCCGTCTTCGAGGAAGGCGCGCTGCTCGCCGCCGGGCAGGCCCACCGGACGTTTGCCGCCGACCGACAGCTCGATCAGCGCGCCGGCCTCGGCCGGCGTCGGGCCGGAGAGCGTGCCGGTTCCCAGCAGGTCGCCGGGGCGCAGGTTGCAGCCGTTGATGCTGTGATGGGCGACGAGCTGGGCCATCGTCCAGTAGGCATGGCGCCAGCTGGTGCGGCTGATCGTCGCGCCGGCCTCGCCGCGCGCGCGCATCGCCGCGGTCTGCAGCTCGACCGACAGCTGCAGGTCGACGGCGCCGACCTCGGCCGCCGCCGGCGAGTCCAGGTAGGGCAGCGGCCGCGGGTCGCCTGGCGGCCGGCGCGCGGCGCCGACGCGGAACGGCGCCAGCGCTTCCAGCGTCACGACCCAGGGCGAGATCGTCGTCGCGAAGTTCTTCGCCAGGAACGGGCCCAGCGGCTGGTACTCCCAGGCCTGCAGGTCGCGCGCCGACCAGTCGTCGAGCAGGCAGACGCCGAAGACCTGGTCCTCGGCGGCGCCGACCGGCACCGGCTCGCCGAGCGCGTTGCCGGGGCCGACGAACAGGCCGAGCTCGAGCTCGAAGTCCAGCCGGCGCGTCGGCGCCAGCTCGGGCTGCTCGGCGTCGGGGCGCATCTGCTGCCCCCAGGGCCGGCGGATGCCGGTGCCGGACACGACGATGCTCGACGTGCGGCCGTGGTAGCCGATCGGCACCCACTTGTAGTTGGGCAGCAGCGGGTGGTCGGGGCGGAAGAGCTTGCCGACGTTCGTGGCGTGGTGGACCGAGGTGTAGAAGTCGGTGTAGTCGCCGATCTGCGCCGGCAGCGTGAACTCGGCCGCCGCCTGCGGCACCAGCGCGGCCTCGAGGCGCGCGCGTTCGACGGCACCGGCACGCAGCAGCCGCGACAGCGCCTGGCGCAGCGCTTGCCAGTGGCCGCGGCCGGCGGCCATCAGCGGGTTCAGCGTCTCGCCGGCGGCCAGCGCCAGCGCCTCGGCGGCGCGGCCGTCGGCGACACCGGCGGCCTGCAGCGCCGCCAGGTCCAGCACCTGGTCGCCGATGGCGACGCCGCCACGCCAGGCCTGGCGGCTGCCGGCGCGGCGGAAGACGGCGAACGGCAGGTTCTGCAGCGGGAAGTCGGTGCCGTCGGCGTTGGCCGACTCGACCCAGCTCGCGAGCGCCGGGTCGTGGGTCTCGTCGACGCCCGGCCTCATGCGCCCTCCTTCGCCAGGCTGCCGTCGTGCATCCAGGCGGCGTGTTTGGGCGCCTTCTTGGTACGGCTCCACTCGTCGAGCATCTCGCGCTTGACGGCGTCCAGCCGCGACATCATCTCGGGCGTCGCGCAGTCGGCGGCCAGTTCCAGCCGGTGGCCGTTGGGGTCGAAGAAATAGATGCTGCGGAAGATCGTGTGGTCGGTCGGGCCGACGACCTCGATGCCGGCGGCTTCGAGCCGGGCTTTCGTGGCCAGCAGCGTGTCGACCGAGTCGACCTGCAGCGCCAGGTGCTGCACCCAGGCCGGCGTGTTGCGGTCGCGGTCCATTGCCGGCTGGGTCGGCAGCTCGAAGAAGGCGAGCACGTTGCCGCCGCCGGCGTCGAGGAAGACGTGCATGTACGGGTCGGGCGCCTGGGTCGACGGCACCTTGTCCTCGGCGATGGCGAGCATGAAACGCATGCCGAGGTGGCGCTCGTACCACTCGACGGTTTCGCGGGCGTCGCGGCAGCGGTAGGCGACGTGGTGGATCTTGCGGACCAGCATGGGAAGGCTCCAGTCGGGCGCAGGCTCGTGGCCCGCGTGCACGGCGCGCCTGCGTCCCGATGACGGCACCGCGCGCCGCGGCCAGCGACTGTGGCGCGGCGCGCCGCCGGCCGCGCCGGAGTTTTCCCTAGCGGCGCACGGCGCCTGTCACCTCAGTCCCAGAGCCCCGCCGGCGCCGGCTGCATGACGCTGCCGTCGAAGGCGAAACCCGGCACGCGGTCGCGCGCCAGCAGCAGCGGGCCGTCGAGGTCGACGAAACGCGCCCAGGGCGCGAGCAGGAAGGCCGGCGCCATGGCCAGCGAGCTGCCCAGCATGCAGCCGACCATCAGCCCGAGACCACGTTCGCGTGCCGCCTTCGCCACCTCGATCGCCTCGGTGAGGCCACCGGTCTTGTCGAGCTTGACGTTGACGAAGGCGTAGCGTCGCGCGACGGTGTCCAGCGTCTCGCGGCCGTGGAAGCTCTCGTCGGCGCACAGCGGCACCGGCGAGGCGAAACCTTCGAGCACGGCGTCGGCCGCGGCCGGCAGCGGCTGCTCGATCAGCGCGATGCCAGCCTGGGCGCAGGCGGCGAGATGGCGGTCCAGGTTCGTTTCGGTCCAGGCCTCGTTGGCGTCGACGACCAGCGTCGCGCCCGGTGCCGCGGCGCGCACGGCGCGGATGCGTTCCTCGTCGCCGTCGCCGCCGAGCTTGACCTTCAGCAGCGGCCGCGAGGCCGCACGCGCCGCGGCGGCGGCCATCGCGCCCGGGTCGCCCAGGCTCAGCGTGAAGGCGGTGACGGTCGGCCGCGGCTCGGGCAGGCCGGCCAGCGCCCACACCGGGCGGCCGGCGCTGCGCGCCTCCAGCGCCCACAGCGCGGCGTCGAGCGCGTTGCGCGCCGCGCCGGCCGGCATCGCGGCGGCGAGATCGGCACGGCGGCCGCCCGCGGCCAGCCAGCCGGCCTGGGCGCGCACGCTTTCGGCAACGCCGTCGACCGTCTCGCCATAACGCGCATACGGCACGCACTCGCCGCGGCCGGTGATGCCGCCCTGCGTGACGCTGGCAACGACGACGACGGCCTCGGTCTTGGTGCCGCGCGAGATCGTGAAGCCACCGGCGATCGGCCAGCGTTCGACGGCGACGTCGAGCCGGGCCTCAGACACGGCCGCTCTCCGGGAACTCGGCGAGCAGCCGGTCGACGAGCCCGTCGACACCGTAACGCACCGGGTCGGTGGCCGGCAGGCCGTGTTCGCTCGCCAGTGCGGCGAGCAGTTCGCGCGCGGCGGCGTCGTCCAGCGCCCGGGTGTTGATCGCGATGCCGACCGGGCGGATCGCCGGGTTGGTCAGCCGGCCGCAGCGCACGGTCAGCTCGATGACCTCGGCGATCGTCGGCAGCGCGTGTTTCACGCCGCGCATCGTGCGCCGCGTCGGCTCGTGGCAGACGACGAAGGCGTCAGGCTGGGCGCCGTGCAGCAGGCCCAGCGAGACGCCGGCGAACGACGGGTGGAACAGCGAGCCCTGCCCTTCGATCAGGTCCCAGTGGCCGGACGCGGCGGCCGGCGCCAGCCACTCGACGGCGCCGGAGATGAAGTCGGCGACGACGGCGTCGATGGCCACGCCGTGGCCGGAGATGAAGACGCCGGTCTGGCCGGTGGCGCGGAAGTCGGCGTCCAGGCCACGCGCGCGCATCGCACGTTCCAGCGCCAGCGCGGTGTACTTCTTGCCCGACGAGCAGTCGGTGCCGACGGTCAGCAGGCGCAGCCCGGGGCGCTTGGTGCCCTTGCCGGTGGCGAAGGTCTGGTCGTTGTGGCGCACGTCGAAGAGCTGCACGCCGTTGTGCGCCGCGGCCTCGCGGATCTCGGGGATCTGCGCCAGGCGCACGTGCAGCCCGCTGGCGACGTCGAGCCCGGCCTCGATGGCCTGGACGATCGTCGCCACCCAGTGCGCCGGCAGCACGCCGCCGGCGTTGGCGACGCCGACGATCAGCGTCTTCGCGCCGGCGGCCACGCCTTCGGCGATCGTCATCTCGGGCAGGCCGAGATCGGCCTGGCAGCCGGGCAAACGGGTCTGGCCCAGGCACCACTCGCGACGCCAGTCGACGATGCCGTGGGCGGTCTTGGCGGCGAGCTGGTCATGCACGTCGCCGAGGAACATCAGGTACGGATGCGGAATGTCCATCGGAGCTCCAGTGGGTCGGGCACGGCGCGGCGCCGGTGCGGCCGGCCCATTGTGGCGGCGCCGCCGCAGCCCGGATTGAGGCAGACCGGATGGAAGTTGCGCCGCGCTGTCATCCGTCGGGCCGTGTTTCCCGTTTGTGAATTCGCACCACAAAATCTGGGGTTTTGGACCCGAGGGTCCGCCCGCCAGCCACGAGGAACATCGATGAGCCGCGACCCGATGCGCCGCATCACCCCCATCGCCGCCGCCTGTGCGGCCCTGCTGGCGCTCGGCGCCGCGCCACGGGCCGCGACGGCCCAGGACTCGGCCACGGCGGCCTCGCGGCCGGTCGAACGCATCGAGGTCACCGGCTCGCGCATCAAGCGCACCGAGGACGAAGGCGCGCTGCCGGTGCAGGTGATCTCGCGCGAGGAGATCGTCAAGTCCGGCGTGACCACCGCCGCCGAGGTGCTGCGCAACCTCAGCGGCAACAGCGGCGGCCTGAGCGACGGCGGCAGCATCAACACCGGCGGCTACGACCAGAAGGGCTTCAACTCGGCCAACCTGCGCGGCATCGGCACGTCGTCGACGCTGGTGCTGCTCAACGGCCGGCGCATGGCCAACTTCGCGTCGCCGGGCGACGACGCCGGCGTCGACCTCAACAGCATCCCGGCCGCGGCGATCGAGCGTGTCGAGGTGCTGCTCGACGGCGCCTCGGCGATCTACGGCACCGACGCGATCTCCGGCGTCATCAACTTCGTCACCCGCAAGGACTACACCGGCGCGGAGGTCAACGTCTACGTCGGCGACACCCAGGAAGGCGGCGCCGGCAAGCGCACCGCGTCGGTGACGGCCGGCTACGGCACGCTGGCCGAGAACGGCTTCAACGTCTTCGGCGTCTTCGACGTGCAGCGCACCGACGCGCTGAGCACCTCGCAGCGCGGCTTCATCCAGGACCTGAAGATCGCCGAGCGGCTGCCGCATCTGCTGTCGGGCTACACGTCCCCGGCCAACCTCGACCTGAGCGACGAGCAGTTCGAGTACCTGCGCGACCAGGGCCTGCTGGTCGGCGGCGAACTGATCAACAGCCACCGCATCAACTTCTCGGCCCCGGGGTGCAACCCGCCAGCCAACCTGCATCTGCCCGGCGGCGTCGGCGGGGCGCAGGGCTGCACCTACGACTACATGCGCGACACCGAGCTGTACCCGAAGTCCGAGAAGCTGAGCTTCCTGGGCCGCGCGGTCACCGAACTCGGCGGCGGCCACGACCTGTTCGCCGAAGTCGCGCTGGCGCGCGCGAAGACCTGGTACGTCGGCTCGTCGCCGCGCCTGAACAAGTACTACATCGACTACAGCCAGGTCCCGGAACTCGCCGGCTTCACCGGGCTCGAGGCCATCGACCCGGACATCCGCCTGCGCCTGCGCCTGACCGACGCCGGCCGCCGCGCCAGCGAGCTGACCAGCACCAGCCAGCGTTACGTCGTCGGCATGAGCGGCAGCGTCGGCGACTGGGACTACGAGTGGGGCCTGAACCACAGCGTCAGCGAAGTCGCCGACCGCGACACCCACGGCTACCTGCTCTACGACAAGCTGATCGACGGCCTGGACAGCGGCCTCATCAACCCCTTTGCGCCCAACACCGCCGAGGCGCTGGCCTACATCGACAGCATCCAGATCAACGACGTCGTGCGGCGCGCGCGCGGCACGATGGACTCGCTGGACTTCAACGCCAGCCGCACGCTGGGCCGCCTGCCCGGCGGCGCGGCGAGCCTGGCGCTGGGTGGCGAGATCCGGCGCGAGAAGACGAGCTTCAACCCGTCGGCGCTGCTGATGAGCGACAACATCAACAACGACGACGCACCCGAAGGCGGCACGGCGACGAGCGACCAGCGCCGCGTCGCGGCCGTCTACGGCGAGCTGGCGCTGCCGGTGACGAAGAAGCTGGAACTGCAGCTCGCGGCGCGCTTCGACCATTACGAAGGCGTCGGCAACACCGCCAACCCCAAGGTCGGGCTGCGCTACCTCGCTTCGCCGGACCTGCTGCTGCGCGGCTCGTTCGGCACGGGCTTCCGCGCACCGTCGATGACCGACCTGCACCGTCCGACCCAGTACAGCAGCACCTCGACGCTGCCCGACCCGGTGGTCTGCGCGACGGCGGAGAACGGCTACGCCGAGTGCGCCGACAGCTGGGAGACGCGCCGCTACAGCAACCCCGACCTGAAGCCCGAGCGTTCGCGCCAGTTCTCGCTCGGCACGGTGTTCACGCCGCATCCGCTGTGGAGCGTGAGCCTGGACTACTGGAACATCCAGAAGCGCGACGTGATCAGCGAGATCGGCGACGACGTGATCCTCGGCAACCTCGACAAGTTCGAGCACCTCGTGCACCGCTACAACGAGGACGAGGGCCTGGCCGACTGCGACTACGACCCGGACGACCCCGAGATCTGCTACATCGAGCTGCGCAAGGAGAACCGCGGCCGGCAGAAGGCCTCGGGGCTGGACGTCGTCGTCGAGATGAAGGGGCTGAAGACCGCCGTCGGCGTGTTCGGCGCCCGGCTGTCGGGCACCTGGATGCTCGAGTCCAAGCAGCAGCCGAGCCCCGAGCTGGGCTACATCAGCAACCTCGGGCGTTTCGTCACCGACAGCGTCGTGCAGCGCTGGCGCCACCGGCTGAGCCTCGACTGGGAGCGCGGCGCGTGGAGCGCCAGCGTCGGCAACACCTACTACTCGAGCTACGACGACCAGAACTCGGCGATCGACACCGAGAACGGCAGCGTCGTCGCCAAGAACCGGGTCAAGGCCTACTCGCTGTGGGACCTGTCGGGGGCCTACGAGTTCTCGAAGGCGTTCACGTTGCGCGCCGGCGTGCAGAACGTGTTCGACACGCCGCCGCCGTTCTCGAACCAGGCCTACTACTTCATTTCGGGCTACGACCCGAGCTACACCGACCCGCGCGGGCGCTTCTTCTACGTCTCGGCGCGTTACCAGTTCCGTTGAACCCGGCCGCAGCACGCTGACGACGGGCCGGCCATGCCGGCCCGTTTCACGAGTGGACGGCCGGCTCGCATCGAACCGACAGCCGTTTCAGGCCGCCAAAAGCGAAAGAGCCCGGTAGATCACCGATCTACCGGGCTGTCCGTTTGGTAGGCGCGATTGGACTCGAACCAACGACCCCCACCATGTCAAGGTGGTGCTCTAACCAGCTGAGCTACGCGCCTGAAGAGCCTATGACTATATACGAGATCCGCGTTTTTGCAAATACCTGAGTGCTTTACCGGACCAAATTCAGGCCGCCTTGCCGGCGTTCAGCGACGCCGCGCGTGGCGCACGCCGGCGATGCCGACCAGATGCTTGAGCACCTGCGCGAGCCTTGCGGTGTCGGCGACCTCGATGGTGAAGGTCATCCACGCGGTGCCGCCACGCGCGTCCTTGACGCTTTGCGTGTGCACGCCGATGACGTTCATCTTCTCCTTGGCGAAGACCTCGGAGATGTCGCGCAGCAGGCCCTGGCGGTCGCTGGCCTCGATGATGACGTCCAGCGGGTAGACGCCGTCGCGTTCGCGCCCCCACTCGACCTCGATGACACGCCCCGGGTCCTTCTGCGCCATGTGGCGGAAGTTGCTGCAGTCGCGGCGGTGGATGGCCACGCCCTTGGCGCGCGTGACGAAGCCGCCGATGGTGTCGGGCGGCGCCGGCCGGCAGCAGCGCGCCAGCGTCGTCAGCAGCGAGTCGACACCGACGACCAGCACCCCGCCCTTGCCCTTGCCGCCCTCGTGGCGCGGGCGGCGCAGCGCGATGCCCTCGTCCTCCTCGGCCACCGCCGGCGCGGCCGGACGCAGGATCTGCTCGATGTTGCGCAGCGAGAACTCGTCCTTGCCGACGACCTCGAACAGCGCGTCGGCGGTCTTGAAGCCCAGCTGCTCGGCCAGCGTCTCGAGCTTGACCGCGGTCTTGCCTTCGCGCTGCAGCAGCTTCTCGACGAGCTCGCGGCCGCGCGCGATCGTCAGCCCCTGCGCCTGGGCGTTGAACCAGGCGCGCACCTTGGCCTTGGCGCGCGGGCTCTTCAGGTAGCCCAGCTCGGGGTTGAGCCAGTCCATCGACGGCCCGCCTTCCTTGGCGGCGACGATCTCGATCGTCTGCCCCGAGACCAGCGCCGTGTTCAGCGGCACCATGGCGCCGTCGACCCGCGCGCCGCGGCAGCGGTGGCCCAGGTCGGTGTGCAGCGCGTAGGCGAAGTCCACCGGCGTGCCGCCGACCGGCAGGTCGATGACGTTGACCTGCGGCGTGAAGACGTAGATGCGGTCGTCGAACACCGCCGAGGCGGTGGCGTCCTGCGTCGTCGCGAAGTCGCGCTCCCAGGCCAGCAGCTCGCGCAGCACGGCCTTGCGCGCCTCGGCCAGGCGCTCGTTGAAGTCGCCCGCGGCGCTGACGCCGGCGTAGCCGCGCACGCCGGCCTCCTTGTACATCCAGTGCGCGGCGACGCCGTGCTCGGCGTGCTCGTGCATCGCGCGGGTGCGGATCTGCACTTCCAGCGCGCGGCCGTCGTCGTCGAGCACGACGGTGTGCAGCGACTGGTAGCCGTTGGGCTTGGGCCGGGCGATGTAGTCGTCGTACTCGCCGTCGACGGCGCGGAAACACTCGTGCACACGCGACAGCGCGGCGTAGCAGCCGGCGACGTCGTCGACGATGACCCGCAGCGCGCTCAGGTCGAAGACACGCTCGATCGGCAGCCCCTTGCCGCGCATCTTCTTCCAGATGCTGTGCAGGTGCTTGGGACGGCCGTGGACCTCGGCGCGGATGCCGGCCTCGGCCAGGCGTTCGCGCATGCGGCGGCGCGCGCCTTCGATGCGCTGCTCGCGTTCGACTCGCTTCTCGTCGAGCAGGCGCGCGATGCGCTTGTACTCCTCGGGCTGCAGGAAGCGGAACGCCAGATCCTCCAGCTCCCACTTGATCTGCCAGATGCCCAGGCGGTTGGCCAGCGGCGCGAAGATCTGCTGCGTCTCCTCGGCCAGCTCCTGCGGGCACGGCACCCGCTCGGCGGCATACCAGCGCAGCGTCTGCAGCCGCGAGGCCAGGCGCAGCAGCACGACACGCAGGTCGTGCGAGAAGGCCAGCAGCATCTTGCGCACCTGCTCGGCCTGCTGCTGGCGCTGCGCCTCCAGCACCGAGGCGGCACGCGTCGCACGCTGGATCTGCACCAGCCGCCGGGTGTGCGTCACCAGGCTGGCGTAGGACTGGCCGAAGGCCTTGGCGACCATCTCCTCGGGATGCTGGAGGTAGTCGCCGGCGTAGACCAGATAAGCGGCGGCGCGCATCGACGGCGCCGCGCCGATGGCCTGCAGGATCGCGGCGACGCCGTCGGCGTGCACCAGCGCGGGCTCGCCGGTGTCGAGCAGGTGGCCGGCCAGCAGCGGCTCGGCAAAGGCGCGGGCGCGTTCGAGCGCGACGGCGCCGTCTTCGGCGACACCGGTTTCCCGCGCCGCCAGTTCGACGATCGCGGCCGCGTCGACGGCCGCTTCGGAAGGTTCGGCGGTTCTCATCAGGACAAGAGGAAATCGCGGACGACGGCGCGCTGCTCAGGCTGGACCAGCATCGGCGCATGGCCGACCCCGGCGAACTCGTGCAGTTGCGCACGCGGGCCGCGGCGCGTCATCGCCTCGGCGGTGGCGCGCGACAACAGATCGGACTCGGCGCCGCGCAGCAGCAGCGTCGGGCAGCGCAGGCCGTCCCAGGCGGCCCAGAGCGCGGCTTCGCCGGCGGCGGCGATCTCGGGCGTGATCGCCCGGAACGGCACGGCGATCGCCGGGTCGTAATGCGGGATCCAGCCGTCGCCGTCGGCGACGAGCTGCGGCCGGGTCAGCGCCAGCCATTGTTCAGGCGTGTGCGGGCCGAAACCCAGCGACACCTGACGGATCGCCTCGGCGGCGTCCTCGACGCTCGCCCAGCGCACCGGCTGGCCGAGATAGCCCTTGATGCGCTCCAGCGCCGCCGGCTCGATCGCCGGGCCGACGTCGTTGAGCACCAGGCGGCGCACCGGCGAGCCGGCCAGGCTGGCCACACCCAGACCGATCAGCCCGCCCATCGAGGTGCCGACCCAGTCGACCGTGTCGACGTCCAGCCGCGCGAGCAGCGTGACGACGTCGGCGACGTACTGCGGCACCGTGTAGCCGGCGGGGTCGGCGAGCCGGTCGCTGCGGCCGCGGCCGACGATGTCGGGGCAGACCACGCGCAGCTGCGGCGAAAGATCCTGCGCCAGCGTGTCGAAGTCGCGCCCCTGGCGCGACAGCCCGTGCACGCAGACCACCGCATGGCGCGCCGTCGGATCGCCCCATTCCCAGTACGCCATGCGGTGCAGGCCTCGGGCATCGAGGCAGGACACGTCGTTCAGGCGGGGGTTCATGGGGGGCGACGAGGATGGAAGGCGCGGGAATCGATCCCGATAATCGTCCGATCGTAGCAACCGGCAAGGGGACGGCACATGCTCCAGGGAAAGACGGCGCTGGTGACGGGCTCGACGAGCGGCATCGGCCTCGGCATGGCGGTGGCGCTGGCCCAGCAGGGTGCGAAGCTGATGCTCAACGGGTTCGGCGACGTCGACGCCGCGCTGCAGACGGTGCGCGCCGCCGGTTCCGGCGAGGTCGCCCACCACGGCGCCGACATGCGCCGGCCCGACGAGATCGAGGACCTGGTGCACCAGTGCGAACGCCAGTTCGGCGGCCCCGACATCGTCGTCAACAACGCCGGCATCCAGCACGTCGCGCTGGTCGAGGATTTCCCGGCCGAACGCTGGGACGCGATCATCGCGATCAATCTCAGCTCGGCCTTCCACACGATGCGTGTCGCGCTGCCCGGCATGAAACACCGCGGCTGGGGGCGCGTCATCAACGTCGCCTCGGTGCACGGGCTCGTGGCCTCGGCCGGCAAGAGCGCCTACGTCGCCGCCAAACACGGCATCGTCGGCCTGACGCGCGCCGCGGCGCTGGAATGCGCACGCAGCGGCGTCACCGTCAACGCGATCTGCCCCGGCTGGGTGCTGACGCCGCTGGTGCAAAAGCAGATCGACGCCCGCGCCGCCGCCCACGGACTGTCCAACGACGAGGCCGAGCGTCAGTTGCTGGCCGAGAAGGAGCCGTCGCTGCGCTTCACGACGCCCGAGCAGCTGGCGGCGCTGGCGCTGTTCCTGTGCTCGCCGGCCGGCGACAACGTGCTCGGCGCGGCCTGGAACATGGACGGCGGCTGGACGGCGCAGTAGGCGCCGCCCGCCGGACCCCGTCGGCTACTTGGCCGACATCTGCACGCTGCCCGAGACGCTGACCGTGACGCTGGCCTTGCCGGCTTCGACCGGCAGCGCCTCGTCGGCCATCGCGGCACGCGCCTTCATCGCCATCGGGAACACGCCCGACGGCGGTTCGCTCGCCGACACCGAGACCTCGCGGATGCCCCAGCCGCCGAAGCCGAACTGGCGGCTGATCGTGTCGGCCTTGGCGCGGAACCGCGTGATCGCCTCGGCCGACAGCTCGGCCTCGGCCTTCTCGCGCGCCTCGCGCGACAGCGAGTAGCCCACGCGCGAGATCGTCATCGTCTGCACCCGGCCGGTGAGCTGGGCGATGCCGGCGACGTCGCGGCCTTCGGCCACCAGCTCGGCGCTGCCCTGCCAGCCGTTGGCCACGCCCTTGTTCGAATAACGCGGGTACAGCGAGAAGCCGCCGGTGTGCAGCTCGATCTGGCCCGGCTTGGCCACCTTGCGGGCCTCGGCCAGCGCGGCGTCCAGCGCCTGCTTCAGCTGCGACTGCACGGTCTGCGCGTCAGGGCCTTCGCGCGAGGTCGAGAACGTCACCGACAGCATGTCGCGCGGCACCTCGGCGGTGGCACTGGCCGACAGGCTGACGACGTTCTGCGGCGGCGGCAAGGTCTGCGCCTGGGCCGCGGCAACCGCGGCGAAAGCGGCCAGCACGAAGGCCTTTCGGACGAAGGGCATGTCAACGTTTCCTTTCAGAGGCAAGGGTTGCACACGTGTTCTCCTGGGCAAAACGCAGCGGAGGGCACGATGGCACCGCGGACACGCCGCAAGACTTGTAACAACAGGTCAGCAAACGCCGGGACGCCCGGAAATCGGCCCGCACAATGCCGCTGTTACAAGTTTGGAGTCGGTGATGAACACCCCCGCCAATACCCGTCCCGACCGCATCGTGGTCGTCGACGATGATGCCCGCATCCGCGACCTGCTGCGTCGCTACCTGTCGCAGGAAGGTTTCGAGGTCCTGCTGGCCGAGGACGCCAAGGCGCTGAACCGCGTGCTGACGCGCGACACGGTCGACCTGATCGTGCTCGACCTGATGCTGCCGGGCGAGGACGGCCTGTCGATCTGCCGCCGCCTGCGTGCGGCCAACGACATCACGCCGATCATCATGCTCACCGCCAAGGTCGAGGACGTCGACCGCATCGTCGGCCTGGAAGTCGGCGCCGACGACTACCTGCCCAAGCCCTTCAACCCGCGCGAGCTGCTGGCGCGCATCCACGCGGTGCTGCGCCGCCGCCCGGCCCCGGAAGCGCCGGGTGCGCCGTCGAAGGAGCCGCAGGTCGTCAACTTCGGGCCGTTCGAGTTCGACCTGTCGCTGCGCCGCCTGTCCAAGAACGGCGAGCAGATCGCGCTGACCACAGGCGAGTTCTCGATGCTGAAGGCGCTGGTGCGCCACCCGCGCCAGCCGCTGTCGCGCGACAAGCTGGCGCAGCTGGCGCGCGGCCGCGAGTTCGAGCCCTTCGACCGCAGCCTGGACGTGCAGATCTCGCGCCTGCGCAAGATGCTCGAGCCCGACCCGGCGCAGCCGCGCTACATCCAGACCGTCTGGGGCGTCGGCTACGTCTTCGTGCCGGACGGCGCAAGCTGACGCGCCGGCGCGACAGGCGCGCGCGCCGCGACGGCGCCGCACGCATCACGCCGCCCCCCGGCCGCATCCTGAACGGCATCATCGCGGCCGATGGCACGTAAGACGATCGCCCTGAGCCTCTTCTGGCGCACCTTTTGCCTGCTGGCCCTGCTGCTGGCCGGCGGGGTCTTCGCCTGGGTGCAGACGCTGCGCGCGCTCGAGTTCGAGCCGCGTGCGGTCGAGTCCGCGCAGCAGATCGCCGGTCTCGTGAACCTGTCGCGCGCGGCGCTGCAGCAGGCCGACGGCATCAACCGCGTCGCGCTGGTGAAGTCGCTCGGGCAGCAGGGCGCGGTGCGCGTCACGCCGCGCGAGCCGGGCGACCGCTGGGAAGGTTTCGAGGTCGACCGCTTCACGCGCCGCGTCGCACGCGAGCTGCGCGCGACGCTCGGTGAGGATGCGATCGTCGCGCGCAGCGTCAACGCCACCTCGGGCATGTGGGTCGGGTTCTCGATCGACGGCGACGCCTACTGGCTGCAGATCGACGACAACCACACCAGCCCGCTGACCCGCAGCACCTGGTTCGTCTGGATCGGCATCGCGCTGCTGGCGACGCTGCTCGGCTCGGTGGCAATCGCGCGGCTGATCAACCGGCCGCTGAAGCAGCTGTCGTTCGCGGCCAGCCGCATCCGCGAAGGCGACCTCGACTCGCGCCTGGACGAGAACACGCTGACCAGCGAGATCCGCGAGGTCAACCGCGGCTTCAACCGCATGGCACGCGAACTCGCGCGCGTCGAGGAAGACCGTGCGGTGATGCTCGCCGGCATCAGCCACGACCTGCGCACGCCGCTGGCGCGGCTGCGGCTGGAGACGGAGATGAGCGTCTCCGACGACGAGGCCAAGCGCAACATGGCGCTGGACATCGACCAGCTCGACGCGATCATCGACAAGTTCATGGACTACGCGCGCCCGGGCGACACCGAGATGCGCCCGGTGCACGTCTCGCAGCTGATCGACCGCGAGGCCGCCGGTTTCCGCGACCCGGCGCAGATCCGCATCCACTCGCGCGTCGCGATCGACCTGAAGGTGCTGGCCGATGAGACCGAACTCGGCCGCGTCTTCTCCAACCTGTTCGAGAACGCACGCCGCTACGGCCGCGGCACCGACACCGGCGTCGCCGAGGTCACGGTCTCCTACGCGCGCACCGGGCCGTGGGTCGTGCTGACGGTGCGCGACAACGGCCCCGGCGTGCCGCCCGAGAAGCTGTCGCAGCTGACGACACCGTTCTTCCGCGGCGACGCCGCACGCACCGCCGCCACCGGCGCCGGCCTGGGGCTGGCGATCGTCGACAAGGCGATGCAGCGCATGGGCGGCAGCCTGGAGCTGGCCAACGCCGCTGACGGCGGGCTGATGGCGCACCTGCGGCTGCGCCGGGCGCCGTAACGCCGCGGCCGCCTCAGCCGGCGCGGTACAGCAGGCAGGCGGCTCGCGTCTCGATCGACCGACCCTCGCCGACCGGCCCGAGCTTCTCGGCCGTCTTGGCCTTGACGTTGACGCGCTCGACGCCGACGGCCAGCAGCTCGGCGATGCGCGTGCGCATCGCGGCGATGTGCGGCGCCATCTTCGGCGCCTGGGCGACGATGGTCGAGTCGACGTTGACGATCTCCCAGCCGGCAGCGCGCACGCGGCGCGCGCACTCGGCCAGCAGCACGCCCGAGTCGGCGCCCTTGAACTCGGCCGCGGTGTCGGGGAAGTGGCGGCCGATGTCGCCCAGCGCCGCGGCGCCGAACAGCGCGTCGGTGATGGCGTGCAGCAGCGCGTCGGCGTCGCTGTGGCCGAGCAGGCCGTGGCTGTGCGGGATCGTGATGCCGCCCAAGATCAGCGGGCGGCCGGCGACGAGCTGGTGGGTGTCCCAGCCCTCGCCGATGCGGAGGTCCAGAGGGTTCATCGGGTCTGCAGCAGGCGCGCGGCGAGCGCGAAATCGGCCGGCCAGGTCACCTTGAGGTTTTCGAGATCGCCGGGCACGAGGCGCGGCGCCAGGCCCAGCGCCTCGACGGCGCTGGATTCGTCGGTGACCTGATCACCGGCTTCGGCCAGCGCCCGCGCCAGCAGGCCGATGCGGAACATCTGCGGCGTCTGCGCGGCCCATTTGCCGGCGCGCGGCACGGTGTCGGCGACACGCCCGGCCTCCTCGGCTTTCAGCGTGTCGGCCAGCGGCAGCGCCAGCAGCCCGCCGACCGGGTCGGCCAGGCAGGCGTCGATGAGGCGGTCGACCCATTCGGGCCGCAGCAGGCAGCGGGCGGCGTCGTGCACCAGCACCCAGTCGTCGTCGCGGGCGCCCAGTTCACGCAGCACCGGCAGGCCGTTGGCGACGCTCTCGGCGCGCGTGGCGCCGCCGCAGCGTGCCAGCCAGCCTTGCCAGTCCGGCACCGCGGCTTCGAACTGCGCATCGTCGGGCGACAGCACAACCAGCGTGCCCGCCAGCCGCGGCACCGCGGCCAGCGCCGCCAGCGTGTGCGCGACCACCGGCCGGCCGGCCAGCGGCGCGTATTGTTTGGGGCCGCCGGCGCCGGCCCGCAGGCCGACACCGGCGCACGGGACCAGGGCAAAACAGCGGGTCGGCGGCACAGTCATGCAGCGATTCTAGAATCGCGCCTCCCATGCAGATCCCGAACATCGCCCCGGGCAAGCGCTACACGCTGCCGCGCCCGGTCGGTTCGGCCGACGCGCTGCTGCTCGCCCGGCTGGGCGCGGCACGCCAGGCCGAGCAGCGCCTGCTGGCCGTCGTCACGGCCGACCCCGCCGACACCACCCGTCTCGCCGAAGAGCTGAAGTTCTTCGAGCCCGGCCTGCGTGTCGCCGTCTTCCCCGACTGGGAGACGCTGCCCTACGACACCTTCAGTCCGCACCAGGACCTGATCTCCGAGCGCCTGGCGACGCTGTGGCGCGTGCAGCAGGGGGAGGTCGACGTCGTGCTGATGCCGGCCACCACCGCGCTGGTGCGGCTGGCGCCGCCGTCGTTCATGGCGGGGTACACGTTCCACTTCAAGCAGAAGGCGCGGCTGGACGAGGCCAAGCTGAAGTCGCAGCTGACGCTGGCCGGCTACCAGCACGTCAGCCAGGTCGTGTCGCCCGGCGAGTACGCCGTGCGCGGCGGCCTGATCGACCTGTACCCGATGGGCTCGCCGGTGCCCTACCGCGTCGACCTGTTCGGCGACGAGGTCGACTCGATCCGCACTTTCGACCCCGACAGCCAGAGGAGCCTCTACCCGGTGCCCGAGGTCCGGCTGTTGCCCGGGCGCGAGTTCCCGATGGACGAGGCGGCGCGCACCGCGTTCCGCGCCCGCTGGCGCGAGAAGCTGGACGGCGACCCGACACGCTCGCGCATCTACAAGGACATCGCGCAAGGCATCGCCACCGGCGGCATCGAGTACTACCTGCCGCTGTTCTTCGACGAGATCGCCAGCATCTTCGACTACCTCGGCGAGACCGCGGCGGTGGCGCTGCACGGCGAGGTCGACCAGGCGCTGGAGCGTTTCTGGACCGACACGCGCGAGCGCCACCGTTTCCTGCAGCACGACCCCGAGCGGCCGCTGCTGCCGCCCGAAGCGATCTTCCTGCGCCCCGACGAGTTCTTCGCCCGCACCCAGCCGCACGCCACGCTGGCGCTGCGCGGCAACGAGCCCGTCGACTGGGCGCGTCCGCTGCCCGACCTGGCTGTCGACCGTGGCGCCCAGGAGCCGCTCGCCGGGCTGGAACGCCATCTCAAGACGACCCCGCACCGCGTGCTGCTGGCCGCCGAGAGCGAAGGCCGGCGCGAGAGCCTGCTGGAGCTGCTGCGCGACCACCGCATCGCGCTGCCCTCGGTCGCCGACCTGGCCGAGTTCCTGGCCGGCGAGGAGCGTTTCGCGATCGTCGCCGCGCCGCTGGCCCAGGGCTTCCACTGGCATGAGCCGGACGCCGGCGTGTCGGTGCAGTTCGTCACCGAGACCGAGCTCTTCGCCACCGCGCCGCAGGCCCGCCGCCGGCGCAAGCAGGAGCAGACGAGCAACGTCGACGCGCTGATCAAGGACCTGTCGGAACTGAAGCTCGGCGACCCCGTGGTGCACATGAACCACGGCATCGGCCGCTACAAGGGCCTGGTCAACATCGACACCGGCGAAGGCCCCAGCGAGTTCCTGCACCTGGAATACGCCGACAAGGCGACGCTGTACGTGCCGGTGGCGCAGCTGCACCTGATCAGCCGCTACACCGGCGTCAGCGCCGACGAGGCGCCGCTGCACAAGCTGGGCTCGGGCCAGTGGGACAAGGCGCGCCGCAAGGCCGCCGAGCAGGTGCGCGACACCGCCGCCGAGCTGCTGAACCTCTACGCCCGCCGCGCCGCGCGCGAGGGCTACGCCCACCGCTACAGCCCGGCCGACTACGAGGCCTTCGCCGCCAGCTTCGGTTTCGAGGAGACGCCCGACCAGCGCGCGGCGATCCACGCCGTCATCCAGGACCTCGTCAGCCCGCGGCCGATGGACCGCCTGGTCTGCGGCGACGTCGGCTTCGGCAAGACCGAGGTCGCGCTGCGTGCGGCCTTCGTCTCGGTGATCGGCGGCAAGCAGGTGGCGCTCTTGGCGCCGACGACGCTGCTGGCCGAGCAGCACTACCAGACGCTGGTCGACCGCTTCGGCAAGTGGCCGGTGAAGATCGCCGAGCTGTCGCGCTTCCGCTCGGCCAAGGAAGTGAAGGCGGCGCTCGAAGGCCTGGCCGACGGCACGGTGGACATCGTCGTCGGCACGCACAAGCTGCTCAGCCAGGACGTCAGGTACAAGCGCCTGGGCCTGTTGATCATCGACGAGGAGCACCGCTTCGGCGTGCGCCACAAGGAGGCGATCAAGGCGATGCGCGCCGAGGTCGACGTGCTGACGCTGACCGCGACGCCGATCCCGCGCACCCTGGGCATGGCGCTCGAAGGCCTGCGAGACCTGTCGGTCATCGCCACCGCGCCGCAGCGCCGGCTGGCGATCAAGACCTTCGTGCGCAGCGAGAACAACTCGACGATCCGCGAAGCCGTGCTGCGTGAGCTCAAGCGCGGCGGCCAGGTCTACTTCCTGCACAACGACGTCGAGTCGATCCAGGCGCGGCGCCAGAAGCTCGAGGAGCTGCTGCCCGAGGCGCGCATCGGCGTCGCCCACGGCCAGATGCCCGAGCGCGAGCTGGAACACGTGATGCGCGACTTCGTCGCCCAGCGCCACAACATCCTGCTGTGCTCGACGATCATCGAGACCGGCATCGACGTGCCGACGGCCAACACCATCGTCATCAGCCGCGCCGACAAGTTCGGCCTGGCGCAGCTGCACCAGCTGCGCGGGCGTGTCGGCCGCAGCCACCACCAGGCCTACGCCTACCTGCTGGTGCCCGACGTCGAGGCGCTGACCAAGCAGGCGGCGCAGCGGCTGGAGGCGATCCAGCAGATGGAGGAGCTGGGCAGCGGCTTCTACCTCGCGATGCACGACCTGGAGATCCGCGGCGCCGGCGAGGTGCTGGGCGAGAACCAGAGCGGCAACATGATGGAAGTCGGCTTCCAGCTCTACAACGACATGCTGTCGGAAGCCGTGCGCTCGCTGAAGGCCGGCAAGGAGCCCGACCTGCTGTCGCCGCTGTCGGCGACCACCGAGATCAACCTGCACGCCCCGGCGCTGCTGCCCGACGCCTACTGCGGCGACGTGCAGACCCGGCTCAACCTCTACAAGCGCCTGGCCACGGCCGAGAAGGCCGAGCAGATCGACACCTTGCTCGAGGAGATCACCGACCGCTTCGGCAAGCTGCCGGCGCAGGGCCAGACGCTGTTCGACACCCACCGCCTGCGCGTGCTGGCGCGGCCCTACGGCGTGCAGAAGATCGACGCCGGGCCGAAGGTGATGAACATCGTCTTCCGCCCCAACCCGCCGATCGAGCCGCTGCGCATCATCGAGCTGGTGCAGAAGAACCGCGCGATCAAGCTCGCCGGCAACGACAAGCTGCGCATCGACCGCGAGATCGCCGGCGCCCAGGACCGCGCCCAGTACGTGCGCGACGTGCTGCGTGCGCTCGGCCAGCCGCGCCCCGCCTGAGAACCCGAGATCCCCATGGACGCCATCGAACACGCCCCCGGCCTGCACATCCGCGGCTTCCAGCCGCCGCTGCGCCTCTGCGACTACCGGCTGGTGGCCTTCGACATGGACTCGACGCTGATCAACATCGAGTGCGTCGACGAGATCGCACGCGCCGCCGGGCGCTACGACGAGGTCGCGGCGATCACCGAGGCGGCGATGCGCGGCGAGATCGCCGACTACAAGGAAAGCCTGCGCCGGCGCATGGCGCTGCTGGCCGGCGTGCCCGAGACGGCGCTGCACCAGGTCGCCGAGCAGCGGCTGCAGCTCAACCCCGGCGTCGAGGCCTTCGTCGCCGCCTGCCAGGCCGCGGGGCTGAAGACGATGCTGGTCTCCGGCGGCTTCACGTTCTTCAGCGAACGTGTGCGCCAGCGCCTGAAGCTGGACTTCGCGCGGGCCAACACGCTGGGCATCGCGCACGGCAAGCTCACCGGCACGCTGCTGCAGCGGCCCTGGGGCGACATCGTCGACGGCGCCGAGAAGCGCCGCGTGCTGCTCGAGGTGGCCGAGCTGATGGGCATCGAGCCCTCGCAGGTGATCGCCGTCGGCGACGGCGCCAACGACCTGCCGATGATGGCCGCCGCCGGCCTGTCGATCGCCTACCACCCGAAGCCCGCCGTCGCCGCCGAGGCGATGATCGCCATCACCTCCGGCGGCCTCGACCGCGCGCTGGACGTGCTGCGGGGGTGATCGGACGGCTCGCACCGGCAAGGTGCTCGCCGCCCACATCACACCCATAATTTTCTCAATTTGAGTGCATTAGTGAACGACTCAGCGGCTTGAGTCAGGCTTTGACACGGCCAGGGAATATCATTTCTAACAGTTGATGCCGATATAGGCAGGCACTGTTGATATCCCTGATGCCACGAAGCCGGCGGTTCCCGCAGACATCGCGACGTCACCCGACCGCCTCCCCGATGGGAGGATCGCCCGTACGGGCCAACCCGACGAGCCGAAGCGCCGTCGCCCGGAGAGACCGACCATGTCCCTGGTGGTGAAGAACCGTGAAGCCGCTGCCATCGCGCGCAGCACCCCTGCCCCCGTCGCGGCCAAGGGCCTGACGCGCAACATGACGCGCGAAGCCGAGGCCAACCGCAAGCGTGCCCGCACGCTGGCCAAGCAGCAGCAGGCTTCCGAGCGCGTCGCCAGCGCCACCACCCAGCTGTCGGCCGGCATCAACGAGGCCGCCTCGGCGGCCGAGGAACTCAAGCGCGCCGCCGACCAGATCGCCGCCGGCGCCGAGGAGGCCTCCGGCGCGGCGCAGGAATCGCTGGCCGCGGTGACGCAGGTCGCCGGCGCGATCACGCGCCAGCTCGGCGCCGCCGATGCCGCCAAGACCAAGGCCGAAGGCATGCAGCAGCGCGCCGGCCAGATCGCGCTGGAGGTGCAGGCCACGATCACCAACGTCGGCATCGCCGCCAAGCGCCAGGGCGAGAGCGTCAGGATGGTGGCCGAGCTCGAGCGCCAGGCGGCGAGCATCGGCGACATCGTCAAGGCCGTGGCGCGCATCGCCGACCAGACCAACCTGCTGGCGCTCAACGCCGCCATCGAGGCGGCGCGCGCCGGCCAGCACGGCAAGGGCTTCGCCGTCGTCGCCGACGAGGTGCGCACGCTGGCCGAGACCAGCGAGAAGAGCGCCAAGCAGATCCAGGACCTCGTCGCCCAGATCCAGGGCGAGGTGAAGACCATCGCCGGCGGCATCAACGACGCCGCCGACACCATCCAGGGCGAAGCCGCCAAGGGCGAGATCATCCTGCGGCAGATCGACCAGATCCGCCAGGACGCGGCGCAGATCGTCGCCGGGGCCACCGAGATCGCCGGCGCCGCGGCGCAGGCCAACATCGCCTCGCAGGAGGCGATGAAGGGCAGCGAGCAGATCGCCGCCGCCGCCGCCGAGCAGAGCTCGGCCAGCGAGGAAGCGGCCAAGACGGTCGAGGAACAGAGCGCCGCGCTGGCCGAGTGCGAGCAGACCGCGCAGGCCCTGTCCGACCTTGCCGACGACCTGAAGAACAGCACCGACATCGCCAAGAGCGCCGAGGAAGTGGCCTCGTCGGCCGAGGAGCTGTCCAGCGCCGTGCAGGAGATCAACCGCTCGGCGGCGCAGATCATGACCGCGCTCGACCAGATCCGCCGCGGCGCGCAGCAGCAGGCCGCTGCCGCCGCGCAGTCGGCCGCCGCCGTCAACCAGATCGAAATGGGCGCGCAGCTCGCCGAGCAGCGCGCCAGCGTCGGGCGCGACCGCGCGACCGCGATCCGCAGCCTGATGGGCGAGAACAAGTCGCACATCGACAGCCTGGTGTCGGCCATCTCCACCGGCGTCGAATCCACGCGCAGCAGCGCGCTGCAGATCAAGGAGCTGGAGCTCGTCAGCCGGCGCATCGACAAGATCGTCGACGCGATCACCCAGGTCAGCATCCAGACCAACATGCTGGCCGTCAACGGCAGCATCGAAGCCGCGCGTGCCGGCGAGTACGGCAAGGGCTTCGTCGTCGTCGCCACCGACATCCGCAACCTGGCGCACGACTCGGCCGAGAACGCCGACCGCATCAAGGACCTGGTCAAGGGCATCCAGGACCAGATCGGCCTGGTCGGCCGCGACCTCGGCGAGATCATGAGCTCGGCGCAGGCCGAGGTCGAGAAGGCGCGTTCGGTGACCGGCAACCTGCTGGCAATGGAGGGCGAGATCGCCGTCGTCGAGCAGGGCAACATCGACGCGCTGGCGACGTCGCAGGAGATCGCGGCGGCGCTGGCGCAGATCAAGGTCGGTGTCGACCAGGTCTCGGCGGCGGCGGCGCAGGCCGAGAAGGCCTCCGAGCAGGCCGCGGCCGCGGCCAAGCAGCAGGCCCAGGGCGCCGAGGAGCTGAGCGCCGCGATCGAGGAGATCGCCTCGCTGGCCGACGAACTGCAGAGCAACTGAGCGCACACCCCCAACCCCGAGAGGAGGTGTGCCCGTGAGCACGACCCCGACCCAAGAAGACGGCGCGGGCGGCGCGGCGCAGGACAACCAGTTCGTCACCTTCGCGGTGGCCGACGAGATGTTCGCGGTGCCGATGGCCCCGGTGCAGGAAATCATCCGCGTGCCCGAGGTCGCCCGGCTGCCGCTGGCGCCGGCGGCGCTGGACGGCCTGGCCAACCTGCGCGGCCGCGTGCTGCCGATCCTGAACCTGAGGCGCATGTTCGGCACCCGCGAACGCGAGAGCGACGACGCGACCCGCGCGCTCGTCATCCAGCTCGGCACGCCGCTGGGTTTCGTCGTCGATCGTGTCGCCAGCGTGATCAGCGTCGACCCCGGCGCGGTCGAGCCGGTGCGCGCCATCCAGAGCGTGGTCCAGACCGACTACCTGACCGGCGTCATCAACCGCCCGGCCGCCGACGGCGGGCGCGAGCTGCTGCTGGTGCTGGACTTCCAGCGCATGGTCGACGAGCAGTTCGGCCCGTCGGCCGCGCGCGGCTCGACCAACGGCACGGAAGCCAGCGCCGACGTGGCCGAGGCCCCCGACGGCGGCGCTGTCACCGACGAGCTGCGGCTGGTCAGCTTCACCGTCTGCGGCCAGGAATACGCGATCGACATCGCCGACGTGCAGGAGATCGTGCAGGTGCCGGCCGGCATCACCGCGGTGCCCAACACGCCGCACCACGTGCTGGGCCTGATCTCGCTGCGCCAGCGGCTGCTGCCGCTGGTCAGCCTGCGCAGCCTGTTCGGCCTGGCGGCGCAGGAACTCGACGAGCACCACCGCATCGTCGTCGTCGCCCTGCCCGGCGGCGGCCAGGTCGGCCTCGTGACCGACACGGTGAAGGAGGTGCTGTCGGTGCCGCGCACCCAGGCCGACGCGATGCCCGGCGTGCTGGCGCGCGACAGCGCGCTGCAGGAGTTCGAGCGCATCTGCCGCCTCGACGACGGCAAGCGGCTGGTGTCGATCATCGCCACCGACCGGCTGCTCGGGCTGCAGGCCATCCAGGACGCCGCGGACTTCGCCCGCGGCGAGCACAGCGAACGCGAGACGACGATGGACGAGACCACCAGCCGCAGCGACGACGACGTGCAGGTCGTCATCTTCCGCCTCGGCGCCGAGGAGTTCGGCGTGCCGATCATGAGCGTGCAGGAGATCGTGCGCGTGCCCGAGGCGCTGACGCGCGTGCCCAAGACACCGGCCTTCGTCGAGGGCGTCATCAACCTGCGCGGCACGGTGCTGCCGGTCATCGACCAGCGCACGCGCCTGGGCATGGCGACGCTGGAGCGCAACGACCGCCAGCGCATCATGGTCTACACGCTGGGCGCCCAGCGCACCGGCTTCATCGTCGACAGCGTTGCCGAGGTGCTGCGCATCGGCCGCCAGGCGATCGCGCCGGCGCCCCGGCTCAGCGACGAGCAGGGCCGGCTGATCACGCAGGTCGCGCGGCTCGACGGCGACAAGCGCCTGGTGATGCTGATCGACCCCGAGCAGCTGCTGGGCCGCGCCGAGTCGGCCGCCGTCGGCCGCATGCTCGACAGCGACCCCGCTCCGCTGCCGAAGGCGGCCTGAGCATGGCGATGCGCGGAGCGCGAACATGAGCCGGGTGCTGGTCGTCGACGACTCGGCGCTGATGCGCCGGCTGCTGACCGGCGTGCTGTCCGAAGCCGGCCACGAGGTCCAGACGGCGCCCAACGGCGCCGAGGGCCTGCAGCGCCTGCTCGACTGGCAGCCCGACGTCGTCACGCTGGACATCAACATGCCCGAGATGGACGGGCTGACCTCGCTGTCGCTGATGATGCAGGCGCGGCCGACGCCGGTGGTCATGGTGTCCTCGCTGACCGAGAAGGGCGCGCAGGCGACCTTCGAGGCGCTGGCACTGGGCGCGCTGGACTTCATCACCAAGCCCGGCGGCACGATCTCGCTGAGCCTGGAGGACATCCGCGTGCAGCTGCTGGACAAGGTGCGCACGGCGGCACGTTCGCGGCTGCGCCCGGCGCGCACGCCGTCGCCCTCGCCGCGCCCGGCGACCGCCGTGCGGCCGCGCGCCGCGCCGGCGCTGCCGGCCCCGGCCGCCGCCGCGCCCGACGGCCTGGTCATCGTCGGCGTCTCCACCGGCGGCCCGCGCACGCTGGAGGACATCCTGCCGACGCTGCCGGCCGACTTCCCCTGGCCGGTGCTGGTCGCCCAGCACATGCCCGAGAACTTCACCGGCACCTTCGCCCGGCGCATGGACAGCCTGTGCCGGCTGCAGGTGCGTGAATGCGGCGCCACGATGCCGATCGAGCGTGGCCACGTCTACATCGGCCGCGGCGGCGCCGACATGGTGGTCTGCGAACGGCTGGGCCGGCTGGCGGTGCAGCCGCGGCCGGAAAGCCCGGCGCATCCGTGGCACCCGTCGGTGGACGTGCTCGTGGACAGCGCGATGAAGCTGGTGCCCGCCGAACGCCTGGTCGGCGTGCAGCTCACCGGCATGGGCGACGACGGTGCACGGGCGATGACGCGGCTGAAGCAGCAGGGCGGACGCACGGTCGCCGAGTCGGAAGAAACCGCGGTGGTCTTCGGCATGCCGGCCGAACTGATCGCCCAGGGGGGTGCCTCGCTGGTGCTGCCGGCCCCCGAGATCGGCCGCCAGCTGCTGCTGTGGGCTCGCGCCCGAGGCTGAAAGGACGACGATGGGATTGAGAAGGACCGACGCCCCCGCGCCGCTGCGCGAGGTGGTGGAACGCGAGTTCCCGCGCGACCTGCCGGGCCTGCTGTCGCAGCTTCGCAGCGCCGACGCCGAACGCCGGCGCTGGGCCGCGCGCGACCTCGCCGTGCACCCACAGGCGGTGCCGGCACTGGGCGAGGCGCTGAGCCACGAGGACGATGCCGGCGTGCGCTACGCGCTGTTCACCAGCCTCACGGCCCTGGCGGACGCCGCTTCGGTGGACGTGTTGCTGCCGCTGCTGCGCACCGAGGACGCCGGCCTGCGCAACGGCGCGATCGAGGCCCTGGCCGAGATGCCGCAGGCCGTCTCGCCGCGCGTCGAGGCGCTGCTGCACGACGCCGACCCGGACGTGCGCATCTTCGCCGTCAACCTGCTGGCCGAGCTGCGTCACCCCCGGGTGCCCGACTGGCTGGCCCAGGTGCTCGCCGAGGACCCGCAGGTCAACGTCGTGGCCGCGGCGATCGACGCGCTGGCCGAGGCCGGCTCGCCGCAGCACGTGCCGGCGCTGCGCGCCGCGGCGGCCCGCTTCGCCGCCGATCCCTTCGTCGGTTTCGCCGCGCAGATGGCGATCGAGCGCATCGAGGCCGCATGAGAACCGCCGCCGCGTCGCGCGTGCAGATCACCGATGCGGACTTCCTGAAGTTCCGCGACTTCTTCTATCGCAAGACCGGCATCCACTTCGACGAGAACAAGCGCTACTTCGTCGACAAGCGGCTGGTCGAGCGCATCGCGGCCACCGGCGCGGAGGACTTCCGCAGCTACTTCATCGGCCTGCGCTTCGAGGCCGGCGGCAGCGAGCTGCAGCACCTGGTCAACGCGATGACGGTCAACGAGACCTACTTCTTCCGCGAGGCCTACCAGTTCGACTGCCTGGTCAACGACATGCTCGCCGAGGTCGTCAGGCGCAAGAAGCCGGGCAGCCGGATCCGCATCTGGTCGATCCCGTCGTCGACCGGCGAGGAGCCGTACTCGATCGCGATCTACCTGCTCGAACGCTGGGCGCAGATCGACGACTACGAGGTCGAGATCCTGAGCTCGGACATCGACACCCAGGTGCTGGCCGCGGCGCAGCGCGGCGTCTACTCGCCGCGCTCGGTGTCGCAGCTGCCTCGTCCCTACCTCGACAAGTACTTCAAGCGCCACGGCGAGTACGAGTGGGCGATCTCGGAAGACCTCGTCGCCGCGGTCGACTTCAGCCGCGTCAACCTGTCGGAGCCGGCGGACACGCGGCGCTTCCGCGACATCGACGTCGTCTTCTGCCGCAACCTGCTCATCTACTTCGACGACCTGTCGCGCCGCGTCGCCGCCGAGGCGATGTACGACGCGCTCGCGCCCGGCGGCTTCGTCTGCCTGGGGCACTCGGAGTCGATGAGCCGCATCACCTCGCTGTTCGGCGTGCGCCGCTTCAAGGACGCGATGGTCTACCAGAAACCCCTCGCCGGAGACTCCGCATGAAGCCGCAGATCCTGGTCGTCGACGACGCCGCCACCGTGCGCATGTACCACCGCAAGATGCTGGGCGACGCGGGCTGGCGGGTCGAGGAGGCCGTCAACGGTGTCGAGGCCCTCGAGAAGGTCATCGCGCAGCCCGCCGACGCGCCTTTCGACCTCTACGTCGTCGACATCAACATGCCCAAGATGGACGGCTACAGCTTCGTGCGCGAGCTGCGCCGCCTGGGCCAGGTGCCGCAGGCGCCGGTGCTGATGGTCAGCACCGAGGCCCAGGCGCAGGACGCCACCGCGGCCCACGACGCCGGCGCCAACTGCTACCTCGTCAAACCGGCCAAACCGACCGAGCTCGTGCTGACGGTCGCCCTGATGCTGGGCGACCTGGCCGCAGCCACGCGTGCGGCCACGGCGCACGTGCAACCCCAGGGAGCGAGGGCATGAGCCTGAACGCCAGCGAACTTCTGGACCAGTTCATCGTCGAGGCGCGTGAATGCCTCGAGCAGATCGGCCAGCGCCTGCTCGACGTCGAGCGCAACCCCGGCGACGCCGAGCTGCTCAACGACCTGTTCCGCCAGGTGCACACGCTGAAGGGCAACTGCGGGCTGTTCGACTTCAAGCCGCTGGAGACGGTGGTGCACGCCGGCGAGGACCTGCTCGACCGCGTGCGCCACGGCAGCCTGGCCTACGACCCGACGATCGCCGACGCGCTGCTCGAGGCGATGGACTACACCGCCGAACTGGTGGACGCGATCGCCGCCGAAGGCCGCCTGCCCGACGGCGCGACCGAACGTGCCGGCCGTCACGCGGCCGAGCTGCGCCGCCACCTGGCCCCCGCTGCAGCCGCCGCTGCCGCCGCAGCACCGCCGACCGCGCCTGCGACGCCCGGCCCGGCCGCCGCGGCCGCCCCGGCGCCGGCCTGGCTGGCGCGCCTGGCGCCGGCGGTGCTCGCCGCCGGCGGCACCGCGCTGCGCTACGCGCCCGAGCCCGAGTGCTTCTTCAAGGGCGAGGACCCGTGGCGCATGGCGCAGGCCACGCCCGGCCTGCGCCACCTGCAGGTCGGCACCCAGGGACCCTGGGGCGAAGGTGAAGCCTTCGACTGCTACCGCTGCAACCTCGAGCTGCTGCTCGTCAGCGACGCGCCGCCCGCGTACCTGGAGGAGCACTTTCGCTACGTGCCCGAGCAGGTGCAGCTGCACGGGCTCGCCGCCCCGGCCGCCGAGCCCGCGTCCGACGCGGCCGGCGAGCTGATCGTGCACACCGCGGCCCACGTCTGGGAGCAGCAGCGCCAGCTGCTGGCACGCCCGGGCGTCGCCGCGGCCGCCGTGACCGCCGCGCGCACCACCTTCGCCGGACTGCTGGCCTGCCTGCCGCCCGGCGCCGGCACGGCCGCCGCGCGCGAGCAGCTGCTGGCCCTGCCGGCCGGAGCCGCGCCGCTGGCGGCCTGGGCGCTGCAGCACCGCCCCGCCCCGGCTGCCGGTCTCGACGGCACGCCAGCGGCCGAGCCCGGCGAAACGGTCGCGGCGGCCGCGGGCCGCCGTGCCGCCGGTCCGCTCGCGGCCGCCGGCGAGGACGCCGGCCAGAAGGTGCTGAAGGTCTCGCAGGACAAGATCGACCGGCTGATGGACCTCATCGGCGAGATGGTCGTCGCCAAGAACGCCCTGCCCTACCTCGCGCAGCGTGCCGAGGAGGTGTTCCAGCAGCGCGAGCTGGCACGCGAGATCAAGACCCAATACTCGGTCATCAACCGCATCGCCGAGGACATGCAGCACGCCGTCCTGCAGGTGCGCATGCTGCCGGTGGGCACGATCTTCCAGCGCTTCGGCCGCCTGGTGCGCGACATCAGCAAGAAGCTCGGCAAGGACGTGCAGCTGGTCGTCGAGGGCGAGGACACCGAGGCCGACAAGAACGTCATCGAGAGCCTGGCCGACCCGCTGATCCACATCCTGCGCAACAGCCTGGACCACGGCCTCGAGCTGCCGGCCGCACGCCTGGCCGCCGGCAAGCCGGCCCAGGGCACGCTGCGCGTGGCCGCGCGCCAGGAAGGCGACCGCGTGCTGCTGGACATCAGCGACGACGGCGCCGGCATCGACACCGAGCGCGTGCGCGCCAAGGCCGTCGAACGCGGGCTGATCCCCGCCGACCGCGCCGACTCGCTGAGCGAGCACGAAGCGGCGCAGCTCGTGTTCCTGCCCGGCTTCAGCACCGCCGACACGATCTCCGACCTGTCCGGGCGCGGCGTCGGCATGGACGTCGTGCGCTCGGCCGTCGAGCGCATCAACGGCAGCGTCACGCTGTCCAGCGAACGCGGCCGCGGCACGACGATCCGCCTGGCGCTGCCGCTGTCGATGGCGGTGACCAACGTGATGATGATCGAGGTCGGCGGCCGGCGTTTCGGCGTGCCGATGGACCTGATCGTCGAGACCGTGCGCGTGCCGGCCGACCACATCCACCACTTCAAGCGCGCGCAGACCGCGGTGCTGCGCGGGCGCATCGTGCCGCTGCGGCCGCTGCACGAGCTGCTGGCGCTGGACGAGGCGCCGCGGCTGAACGCCGAGGACGAGCACGCGGTGCTCGTCGTGCGCCTGGGCGGCGAGCCGATCGGCCTCGTCGTCGACGACTTCCACGGCACCAGCGACATCATCCTCAAGCCCCTCGAAGGCGTGCTCGCCGGCATCACCGGCTTCGCCGGCACGGCGCTGATGGGCGATGGCAGCGTGCTGATGATCCTCAACCCGAAGGAGCTGATCTGATGGCCATCCGCTACCTGAAGACCCACGCGGTGCTCGAAGGCCACGTCGGCGCCGAGGACGCCGAGGCGCTGGTGGCCTGGATCCGCCGGCGCAAGGCGCCGGCCGTGCACCTGGGCGACTGCGAGCACCTGCACGCTGCCGTGCTGCAGGTGCTGCTGGCGCTGCGGCCGGCGGTCAAGGTGCCGCCGCGCGAACGCTGGCTGGCCGCGGCGCTCGGCGTCTGAAGGCCGGGCTGGACACGACCATGGTGCAGGCCCTGGCGATCGCCCTCGCGGCACTGCTGGCGGTGACGCTGGCGGTGCAGCAGTGGCGCGCCCACGTGCGCTGGCGCCGCCTCGTCGCCGACAACGAACGCCTGGCCCTGGTCGCGCGGCAGACGTCCAACGCCGTCGTCATCACCGACCGGCAACGACGCGTGACCTGGGTGAACCCGGCCTTCGAGCAGCTGACCGGCTACCCGCTCGAGGAGATGGTCGGCCACAACCCCGGGCGCATGCTGCAGTGCCCCGGCTCCGACCAGGGCACCGTCCTGGCGATGCGCGAAGCGCTCGGCGCCGGGCAGCGCTACGTCGGCGAGATCCTCAACCGTGCACGCGACGGCAGGCTGTACTGGGTGGACCTGCGCATCGAACCGCTGCTCGACGCCCACGGCTGGCTGTCGGGCTTCATGGCGATCCAGACCGACGTCACCGCACGCCGCAACAGCGAGGGCGCGCTGCGCGCGAGCCAGGACTTCCTCGAGCACACCGGGCGCATCGGCGGTGTCGGCGGCTGGTCCTTCGATCCCGCCAGCGGCAGGCTGAACCTCACGCGCCAGGTCTGGCGGCTGCTCGGCGAGACGCCGCGCGAGAACCCGACGATCGCCGACTGCCTGCGCCGGGTCGGCCCGCAGTCCCGCGCCGAGGTGGAGATGCTGATCGCCGACGGACTGAGCGCACGCGACCGCTGGGACGTGGACCTGCAGGTCATCACCGGCGCCGGCCAGGAACGCTGGCTGCGTGTCATCGCCGAGAGCGAGCTCGACGCCACCGGCGAGCTGCGCCTGATCGGCACGGTACAGGACGTCAGCGTCCGGCGGGCCGTCAAGGCCGAGGCGCTGCACAACGCGGCGCTGCTGCGCAACGCGATCGAGACCATCGACGAGGCCTTCGTGCTCTACGACCCCGACGACCGCCTCGTCATCTGCAACGACAAGTACCGTGCGCTGTTCGCCCGGCCCGGCATGGAGCTGCTGACCGGCGTGCGTTACGAGGACATCCTGCGCGCCGGCGTGCGTGGCGGCCAGTACCCCGCGGCGCAGGGCCGCGAGGAGGAATGGGTGGCGCAGCGGCTGCAGGTGCACCGCTCGGGCGCTGGGCCCTTCGTGCAGCGCCTGGACGACGGCCGGGTGCTGCGCGTCGTCGACCGCGTGATGCCCGACGGCCACGTCGTCGGGTTCCGCGTCGACATCACCGACCTCGTGCGCGCCACCGAGGCCGCCGAGCAGGCCGACCGCAGCAAGAGCGAGTTCATCGGCACCATCAGCCACGAGCTGCGCACGCCGCTGCAGTCCATCCTCGGCTTCTCCGATCTCGGCCGCCACTTCGCCGCCGGGCACCCGCAGTTCGAGCCGATGTTCCGCGACATCCACGACGGCGGCACGCGCATGCTGCGACTGGTCAACGGGCTGCTGGACATCTCCAAGATCGACGGCACGCTGGGCTCGCTGGTGCGGCGGCCGGCCGACCTGGGCGAACTGGCCCTGGCCGTCGTGCGCGAGCTGCGGCCGCAGGCCGGCGCGCGCCGGGTCGAGATCGTGCTGCCCGAAGCGGCGGCGGCGCTGACCGCCGAGGTCGACGCCTTCCGCATGCAGCAGGTGCTGCGCAACGTGCTGGCCAACGCGATCCGCTTCGCGCCCGAAGGCAGCAGCATCGAGATCGCGGCCACCGACCTGGGCGCCGCCGGCCGGCGGCTGGAGATCCTCGACCGCGGCCCCGGCATTCCCGAGGCCGAGATCGAGGCGATCTTCAAGCCCTTCGTCCAGAGCTCGCGCACGAAGAGCGGCGCCGGCGGCACCGGCCTGGGGCTGGCGATCTGCCGCCGCATCATGGGCGCCCACGGCGGACGCATCACCGCCGCCAACCGCGACGGCGGCGGCGCCCGCTTCACGATCGAGCTGCCGGCCCCCAGCCTGCCGGCCTCGGCCTCCTCGCCGGCAGCCGAAGTGCCGAGCGACGACTCACCGCGGCCGCGCAAGTCGCTGCGCCAGCTTCGCAGCGAGCGCGCCGCCACACCCAGCGCCTGAACACGCAAGACCATGGCCTACACCATCCTGTCCATCGAGGACCAACCCGACATCCGCCGCCTGATCCGCATGACACTCGAGTTCAAGGGCTACGAGGTCGTCGAAGCCGGCGACGGCGAGGAGGGCCTGGCGCTGGCGCGGCGCTCGCCGCCGGACCTGATCCTGCTCGACGTGATGATGCCGGGCATGGACGGCCACGAGGTCGCCCGCCAGCTGCACGCCGACCCGCGCACGAACGAGGTGCCGGTGGTGATGATCTCGGCGCTGGGCCAGACCTCCGAGATCGAGGCCGGGCTGCTCAGCGGCGCGCTGCACTACCTGGTCAAACCCTTCAGTCCGTGGGCGCTGCTGGACATCACCGCCCAGCTGGTCCGGCGCGCTCCGACGCAGGAGCAGCCGGCATGAGTCACGAGGCACCGCCCGGCACGGGTGCCGGCCCGTCGGCTGCGCGCTGGTGGTCGCGGCTGCTGCCGCGCGGCCGGCAGCGCCCCGCCACCCGGGAGCACACGGCGCACGAGCTGCGCGAGTCGGCCGCCTTCCTCGACGTGATGCAGCGCCAGCTCGGCGGCGCCGTGCACGACGCCGAGACCGGCGCGCACGAGCTGATCCGCCGCATGACGGCGGTGCACGAGGTGTCCGATCGCCAGGCCCGGCGCATCGACGAGACCGACGCCCACGGGCACGAGCTCGCCCAGGTCGTCAAGGACAAGCTGCTGGCCGACGCGCAGCTCGGCGCGATCCTGGAGATGTTCGTCGAGCAGCAGGAGAAGGACGTCGACGCCAACCTCGAGCGCATCCGCCGGCTGCAGGGCGTGAAGGACCTGGGGCCGCTGGTCGACGACATCGCCGCGGTGGCGCAGCAGACCAACTTCCTCGCCATCAACGCCGCGATCGAGGCGGCGCGCGCCGGCGAGGCGGGCCGCGGCTTTGCCGTGGTGGCGGCGGAGATCCGCCTGCTGTCGACCCGCACGGCCGGCGTGGCCGACGACATCGCGCGCAAGATCAGCGTCGCCACCGACGGCATCGACGCCGAGCTCGCCACCGCGATGGACGCCAGCGAGCGCAAGAGCACCACCGGCAACATGCGCCGCGTGCTCGACGACATCGCCGCGATGCGCCAGCGTTTCGCCGACTCGATGCAGCGGCTGCAGATCGGCGCCGTCGTCGCCGCCGTGCGCGATGGCCACGTGGACATCGCCGGCCGTCTGGCCGACGCGCTGGGACAGCTGCAGGTGCAGGACGTGACACGCCAGCGCATCGAACACGTGCAGAACGCGCTGGCCAGCCTGCAGGAGCACCTTCAGCTGATGGCCGTGCAGCTCGAGCGCGGCGACGGCATGGCCGACGGCCGCCCCGGCGCCAGCGAGCGGCTGCAGCAGCACGCCCAGGACTACGTCATGCACAGCCAGCACGAGGTGCACGCCGAGGCCACAGGAGCCGGCCGCGTCGAGGCCGGATCGCAGCCCAGGATCGAACTGTTCTAGCGCGCGAACGAACGGTCGCCGAGGCCGATTGCGGATCAGATTTCACAGAAGAAATCGTTTTTATCATTTAAAGTGGGCACGGTCCAGAAGCCCGCCACGACAAGGCACCAACAATGAAATGCGTTTTCCTCGTCGACGATTCGGCCACGATGCTGATGAGTCTCAAAGGCACCCTGGAGATCAGCGGCTTCCGGGTCGAGACCGCCGCGGACGGTGAAGCCGCGCTCGGCAAGCTGCGCGCGGGCCTGCGGCCGGATCTGATCATCACCGACATCAACATGCCCCGGCTGGACGGCATCGGCCTGATCCGCGAGGCGCGCAAGCTGCTGCGTTTCACGCCGATCCTGGCGCTGACCACCGAGAGCCAGCTCGCCAAGCGCGAGGAAGCCAAGAAGAACGGCGCCACCGGCTGGCTGGTCAAGCCGCTGGGCGGCGGCGAGCTGGTCAAGGTCATCAAGCAGGTGCTGCCGGGCGCCTGAAGTCCCGCCACGACGCGCCGCGCCATCGAAGAGCGAGCCCACGATGAACGAGCGAGCCGAGCCCTCACCCAGACCCTGGCGCAGGCTGCCCGGGCAGCGTGTGCTGATCCTGACGGCGCTGGCGCTGGCGGGCCTGGCGCTTCACCTGATCTGGCCCGGGTCGGTGCCCTGGAGCACGCCGCTGGCCGCGCTCGGCGGCGCCCTGCTGGGGCTGCGGCTGGGCGAGCGCTACGGCCACACGATGAGCCGGCATTCCGAAGCCGGGCAACGCGTGCGCCAGGACATCCAGACGCTGCAACAGGCCTTCGACGTCCTGAAGGCCCAGGTCGGCGCGACGATCAAGACCTCCGAGGAGGCCGTGATGTCGATGATGGAGCGCATGAACCGCGTGCACGCCAACACGATGGACCTGCGCGAGCGCATCCTCGAGGCGGTCTCGCGCTCGCAGGCCCTGTCCTCGGACTCGCTGAGCCGCGCCGGCGAGCACGGCCGCGCCGTCGCCTCGCTGGCCCGGCACCAGGAGGACTTCGAGGCCCGGCAGGCCGAGAACCTCGGGCGCGTGCGCGAAGTGGCCGAGCGCGTGCGCCAGCTCACGCCGCTGGCCGCGCTGATCGGCGACATCGCGCGCCAGACCAATCTGCTGGCGATCAACGCCTCGATCGAGGCCGCGCGTGCCGGCACCGAGGGTGCCGGCTTCAAGGTCGTGGCCACCGAGGTGCGCCGGCTGTCGACGCAGACCAGCGAGGCGGCGCGCCAGATCAGCGACGGCATCCACCACGCCGCCACCGCGATCGACGCCGAGATGAACCGCGTCGACGCCAGCCAGGGCGAGAGCGCCGCACAGCAACTCGGCGAGATCGCCCGCCACATCCAGGTGATGAGCGACACGCTGGCCGATGTCGTGCCCTATCTCGGCGAGCTGTCGGGCCGCATGGACGACGGCATGGCGGTCGTCACCGGCGACATCGTCGACACGCTCGGCGACATGCAGTTCCAGGACATCAACCGCCAGCTGCTCGAGCAGATCAACACCGCGCTGGGCAGCCTGTCGGAGCATTTCGCCCAGGTCTACGAGCTGATCGACGGCACCGCGCCGCCGCCTCCGGTGATGCTGGAGGAGCTGCTGACGCGCTGGACCGACAACTACGTGATGCACGCGCAACGCGTGGCCCACGGACTCGGCACCGCGGCCAGGGCGGCCTCGGCGGCCCCGCCCGATCCTCCCCTCCACCTGGCGAGCACCCATGGCCCCCGCATCGAACTCTTCTGAAGCCGCCGACCGGCCCTGCGTGCTGTTCGTCGACGACTCGGTGACGATGCGCCGCAGCATCGAACTGACGCTGCAGACCGGTGGCTACGAGGTCGTCACCGCGTCCGACGGCACCGTGGCGCTGGCGCTGCTGCGCGAGGGGCTGCGCCCGGACCTGCTGCTGACCGACATCGTCATGCCGGGCACCGACGGCCTGACGCTGATCCGCGAGGCGCGCAAGCTGCTGCGCTTCACGCCCATCGTCGCGCTGACGACCCAGGGGGCACCCGAGATGCGCCAGCAGGGCCGCGCCGACGGCGCCACCGCCTGGCTGCTCAAGCCCACCGGCGGGCGCGGGCTGCTCGAACTGGTCGCGCGTTTCGTGCAGCGGGCACCGCAGGCGCCGGCGGTCTGAACGTGGCGCAGCGCCCGCAACGGGCCTGATTTCAATCAAGCGACGTCCACGCCGCCCGCCACGACGCGCTGCGGCACGGCGGAGGCCGCGCACGCCGATGCCAGAATCCTCGCGTCCCCCAGGAGATGCGATGACGACGAAGTTCCTGCTCGAAGAAAGCCGCATGCCGCGGCACTGGTACAACATCGTGGCCGACCTGCCGGTGCCGCCGGCGCCGCCGCTGCACCCGGGCACGAAACAGCCGGTCGCGCCGGCCGACCTGGAGCCGCTGTTCACGCGCTCGCTGATCGAGCAGGAGATGGCGACCGAGCGCGAGATCGAGATCCCCGAGCCGATCCGCGAAGTCTTCCGCCTGTGGCGCCCGGCGCCGCTGATCCGCGCCCGCCGCCTCGAACAGGCGCTGCAGACGCCGGCCAAGATCTTCTTCAAGTACGAAGGCGTGTCGCCGGCGGGCAGCCACAAGCCCAACAGCGCCGTGCCGCAGGCCTGGTACAACGCCCAGGCCGGCATCCGCAAGCTGAGCACCGAGACCGGCGCCGGCCAGTGGGGCTCGTCGCTGGCTTTCGCCGGCTCGCTGTTCGGGCTGGAGGTCAAGGTCTTCCAGGTGCGCGTGTCCTACGACCAGAAGCCGTACCGCCGCGCGCTGATGGAGACCTACGGCGCGACCTGCATCCCCTCGCCCTCGCCCGAGACCGCCGCCGGCCGTGCCGTGCTGGCCGAGCACCCGCAGCACCCCGGCTCGCTGGGCCTGGCGATCAGCGAAGCGGTCGAGGTCGCGGCGACGAACGACGACACCAAGTACGCGCTCGGCTCGGTGCTCAACCACGTGCTGCTGCACCAGACCATCATCGGCCAGGAAGCGATGCTGCAGATGGAGATGGCCGATGCCGACCCGGACATCGTCATCGCCTGCACCGGCGGCGGCAGCAACTTCGCCGGTCTCGCCTTCCCCTACGTCGGCCAGACGCTGCGCGGCGGCCGCAAGCGCCGCATCGTCGCCGTCGAACCCGCCGCCTGCCCGAGCCTGACGCGCGGCAAGTTCGCCTACGACTTCGGCGACACCGCGCACCTGACGCCGCTGACCAAGATGCACACGCTGGGCAGCACCTTCACGCCGCCGGGCTTCCACGCCGGAGGCCTGCGCTACCACGGCATGGCGCCGCTGGTCAGCCACCTGAAGGAGCTCGGCCTGATCGAGGCCCAGGCGCACACCCAGAACGACTGCTTCGCCGCGGCGGTGCTGTTCGCGCGCTGCGAAGGCATCGTGCCGGCGCCGGAGGCCAGCCACGCGATCCAGGGTGCGGTGGCCGAGGCGCTGCGCTGCAAGGCCGAAGGCAAGGCCGAGACCATCCTCTTCGGCCTCAGCGGCCATGGCCACTTCGACATGGCCGCGTACACGAACTACCTCAGCGGCAAGCTGGTCGACGCCAGCTACGACGAGGCCGAGCTCGCGATGGCGCTGTCGGGGCTGCCGAGCATCCCGGCCTGACGTTCTGCCTGACCACCGAAAGACTGGGGTCAGGTCTCGCGGAAGACTGGGGTCAGGTCTCGTGAGACCTGACCCCAACGTGCGTGTCGGCGGGGAAGAATCGGGGTCAGGTCTCATGAGACCTGACCCCAGCTTGCGCAGCTTTCGCGAGGCGTGGCCGGTCCACCGGACCGACCACGTCCACGCTCAGCCCGACAGCTGAGCCCAGGCTTTGTCCAGCCGCTTGACGCTGACCGGCTGCGGCGTGCGCAACTCCTGGGCGAACAGGCTGACGCGCAGCTCCTCCAGCAGCCAGCGGTACTCGTCCAGGCGCGCATGCTGCGCGCCCTTCAGCTCGGCGACGCGGCGCCAGTAGCGCTGCTCCAGCGGGCGCAGCTCGGCCAGGCGCGTGGCGTCGCGCGCCGGGTCGGCGCGCAGCTTGTCCAGGCGCAGCGTCACGGCCTTCAGATAACGCGGGAAGTGCGCCAGCGCCGCCCAGTCGGTGTTCGCCAGGAAACGTTTGGGCACCAGGCGCTGCAACTGCTGCGCGACGTCGTCGGCCACGTCCTTCGGCGGGCGGCTGTCCTTCAGCTTGCGCGCCGCCACCGCGTACTCGGCCAGCACGACGCCGGCCAGGCGCGCCACTTCCTGGGCGATCAGGTTCAGCCGCGTGCGGCCTTCGTCGACGCGGGCCTTGAAGCTGCGTTCGTCGCTCGGCAGCGGCTCGGCCAGGAAGGCGCGGTCGACGGCGACGTCGACGATCTGCTGGCGCAGTTCCTCGACGGTGCCGCCCATCGCCATGAAGGCCACACCCATCTTCTGCAGGTCGGGGATGTTCTTCTCGAGGTACTTCAGCGGCTCGCGGATCTGCAGCATCACGAGCCGGCGCAGGCCGACACGGTGCCGGGCGGCGGCGACCTCGGGCTCGTCGAAGACCTCGATCTCGACGTGCGTGCCGCCGTCGACCAGCGCCGGGAAGCCGATCAGCGTCTGCGCGCCCTTGCGGATCTCCATCAGCTCGGGCAGCTCGCCGAAGGTCCAGGCGGTGTGCCGCTGCGCCGCGGCCGGTGCGGGAGGCGCGACGACCTCGGCGGCCACCCCGCGGCCCGGCTCCCTCTCCCGCCCCGCGGGAGAGGGCTGGGGTGAGGGTTGCGGCGCGGGCGCCGCCTTGACCTTCAGCGCCGCCAGCGCCTGGAACGCGCTGCGCGCCTGGCCGCCGAGTTCGGCCTTCAGCCCGGCGAGGTCACGCCCCATCGCGAGCTGGCGGCCGTGCTCGTCGACGACGCGGAAGTTCATGAACAGGTGCGGCGGCAGCTGCTCGAGCTTGAAGTCGTTGCGCTGCACCGCGAGCTGCGTGCGCTCGCGCACCGCCTTCAAGAGCGCGTCGACGAGTTCACCCTGGGCGAACGGCGCGGTGGCGCAGAACTCGGCGGCGAACTCGGGCAGCGGCACCAGGCGCGAACGCGGGCGCTGGTGCAGGCTCTTGCACAGCGCCAGCACCTTGTCGCGCAGCATGCCGGGCACCAGCCACTGGCAGCGTTCCTCGCTGGCCTGGTTCAGCGCGTAGATCGGCAGGGTGACGGTGAGCCCGTCCTTGGCGTCGCCCGGCTCGTGCAGATAGCTGGCCGCGCAGTCGATGCCGCCCAGGCGCACGGTCTTCGGGAAGGCGTCGGTCGTGATGCCGGCGGCTTCGTGGCGCATCAGCTCGTCGCGCGTCAGCTGCAGCAGCTTGGGGCTCTTCTTGACCTCTTCGCGGAACCACTTCTCCAGCGTCGCGCCCGAGCACACCTCGGGCGGCAGCTGCTGGTCGTAGAAGGCGAAGATCAGCTCGTCGTCGACGAGCACGTCCTGGCGCCGCGACTTGTGCTCCAGCTCCTCGACCTGGGCGACGAGCTTGCGGTTGTGCGCCAGGAACGGCAGCCGCGACTCCCAGTCGCCGTTGACCAGCGCCTCGCGGATGAAGATCTCGCGTGCCGCCTTGGCGTCGACACGGCCGTAGTTGACGCGGCGGTTGTTGTAGACGACCAGCCCGTACAGCGTCGCGCGCTCCAGCGCGATGACCTCGGCGGCCTTCTTCTCCCAGTGCGGCTCCAGCAGCTGGGTCTTCAGCAAATGGCCGGCCACCGCCGGGATCCAGCCCGGCTCGATGGCGGCGATGCCGCGGCCGAAGAGGCGTGTCGTCTCCACCAGTTCGGCGGCGACGATCCAGCGCCCCGGCTTCTTGCTCAGGTGCGCACCCGGGTGGCGCCAGAACTTGATGCCGCGCGCGCCCAGGTACCAGTCCTCGTCGTCGGACTTGCAGCCGATGTTGCCCAGCAGGCCGGCGAGCATCGACAGGTGCAGCTGCTCGTAGGTCGCCGGCGCCGTGTTCAGCCGCCAGCCGTGTTCGGCGACGACGGTGTGCAGTTGCGAATAAATGTCCCGCCACTCGCGCACGCGGCGCGGGTTGACGAAGCTCTCGCGCAGGCGCTGCTCCTGCTGGCGGTTGCTGAGCTTGTGGGTCGCTTCGCTCCCTCTCCCGCCTGCGGGAGAGGGCTGGGGTGAGGGTGGTGGCGCGGCACGGCCCCTCACCCCCACCCTCTCCCCGCTCGCGGGGAGAGGGAGTCCTCCGGCGTGCCCATGGCCGCGGCCTTCCTCGATCCAGTTCCACAGCTTCAGGTAGCCGACGAACTCGCTCTTCTCGTCGTCGAACTTGCGGTGCTTCTCGTCGGCGGCCTGCTGCTGCTCCAGCGGCCGGTCGCGCACGTCCTGCACCGACAGCGCCGAGGCGATGACCAGCACCTCCGACAGCGCGTGGCGGTCGCGGGCCTCGATGATCATGCGGCCGACGCGCGGGTCCAGCGGCAGCTTGGCGAGTTCGCGGCCGATCTTCGTCAGCTCGCCCTGCTCGTCGATCGCGTCGAGTTCGTCGAGCAGCGCGTAGCCGTCGGCGATGGCTTTCTTCGGCGGCGGCTCCAGGAACGGGAAGTCCTCGACCGTGCCCAGGCGCAGCGCCTTCATGCGCAGGATGACGCCGGCCAGCGAGGACCGCAGGATCTCGGGGTCGGTGAAACGCGCGCGCTGGTTGAAGTCGGCCTCGTCGTAGAGGCGGATGCAGACGCCGTTGGCGACACGGCCGCAGCGGCCGGCGCGCTGGTTGGCCGCGGCCTGGCTGACCGGCTCGACCTGCAGCTGCTCGACCTTGTTGCGGTAGCTGTAGCGCTTGACGCGCGCCAGCCCCGAGTCGACGACGTAGCGGATGCCGGGCACCGTCAGCGAGGTCTCGGCGACGTTGGTCGCGAGCACGATGCGCCGGCCGTTGCCGGCCTCGAAGACGCGGTCCTGCTCGGCCTGCGACAGGCGCGCGAACAGCGGCAGGATCTCCGGCTGCGGCCCGCCGCGCGCGGTGCTGGCCAGGTGCTTGCGCAGGTGGTCGGCGGTCTCGCGGATCTCGCGCTCGCCGGGCAGGAAAACGAGGATGTCGCCCGAGCCGCCACGCCAGAGCTCGTCGACGGCATCGGCGATCGCGTCGCCCAGATCCCAGTCCTTCTTCTCCTCGAACGGCCTCCAGCGCTGCTCGACCGGGTACAGCCGGCCCGAGACCATGATCACCGGCGCCGGGCCCGCCGCCGACTCGAAGTGCTTGGCGAAGCGGTCGGCGTCGATCGTCGCCGAGGTGACGACGATCTTCAGGTCGGGCCGGCGCGGCAGCAGCTGGCGCAGGTAGCCGAGCAGGAAGTCGATGTTGAGGCTGCGCTCGTGGGCCTCGTCGATGATCAGCGTGTCGTAGGCCTTGAGCAGCGGGTCGGTCTGCGTCTCGGCCAGCAGGATGCCGTCGGTCATCAGCTTGACCGAGGCGCCCGGCTGCAGCCGGTCCTGGAAACGCACCTTGTAGCCGACGACCTCGCCCAGCGGCGAATTCAGCTCCTCGGCGATGCGCTTGGCGACGCTGGAGGCGGCGATGCGCCGCGGCTGCGTGTGGCCGATCAGGCCGCGGCCGCCCTTGTCCCAGTTCGCCAGGCCTCGGCCCAGCTCCAGCGCGATCTTCGGCAACTGCGTCGTCTTGCCCGAGCCGGTCTCGCCGCAGACGATGACCACCTGGTGCTCGGAAAGCGCACGCGCGATCTCGTCTCGGCGCGCCGAGACGGGCAGCGATTCGGGATAGGTGATCGGCGGAACCGGGTTGGCCGGCCGCCCGGGGCGAGTGTCGGACACGGGGCGCGGATTATGGCCGCGCCCGCGGGATCACATCGCTTCGTAGCGGATGACGTTGATCGCCGCGCCGGTCGGGTCGCGCAGCACGGCCATGCGGCCGACGCCGGGCACGTCCATCGCCGGCACCAGCACGCTGCCGCCGAGTTCGAGCGCCTTGGCGATCGTGTCGTCGACCGAATCGACCGTGACGTAGCCCGCCCAGTGCGGCGGCACTTCCTTCGGCGTGTCGGGCGGGAAGGCCATGATGCCGCCCACCGCGGTGCCGTCGGCGGTCTTGACGACACGGTACGGGCCGACCGACATCTCGTGGGTCTCGACGGCCCAGCCGAAGAGCCCGGTATAGAACGCGGCGGCGCGCTCAGGGTCGGCCGTCAGCAGTTCGTTCCAGCTGAAAGCGCCGTGGGTCTTGAAGACGTCCATGCGATCTCCTGTCTGAGGGGTGCGGCGACGATGCTGCGGCACAATCGCCCGCGCCATGAGTGTCGTCTTCCCGCACACCTTCGTCCCCTGGTTCCGCGCCGTCGCGCCGTACATCCACGCCTACCGGGGCAAGACCTTCGTCGTCGCGGTGACCGGGGAGATGATCGCCGCCGGCAAGCTCAACGCCTTCGTGCAGGACCTGTCGATCCTGCACGCGATGGGGCTGAAGATCGTGCTGGTGCACGGCTTCAGGCCGCAGGTCGACGAGCAGCTCGCCGCCAAGGGCCACGTCTCGCGCTTCAGCCACGGCCGCCGCATCACCGACCCGGTGGCGCTGGACGCCGCCCAGGAAGCTGCCGGCCAGCTGCGCTTCGAGATCGAGGCCGCGTTCTCGCAGGGCCTGCCGAACACGCCGATGGCCAACGCCACGGTGCGCGTGGTCTCGGGCAACTTCCTCACCGCGCGCCCGGTCGGCATCGTCGACGGCGTCGACTTCCAGTCCAGCGGCCTGGTGCGGCGTGTCGACCACGCCGCGATCCGCCGCGCGATCGACATCGGCGCATTGGTGCTGCTGTCGCCGTTCGGATTCTCGCCGACCGGCGAGGCCTTCAACCTGACGATGGAGGACGTGGCCACGTCCACCGCGATGGCGCTGCAGGCCGACAAGCTGGTCTTCATGACCGAGGTGCCGGGCATCCGCGAGAACCCCGCGGACCCGGAAAGCCCGATCGACACCGAGCTGACGCTGGCCGACGCGCGCCGGCTGCTGGCCTCGTGGCCGGCACCGACCAAGCCCACCGACCCGGCCTTCTACCTGCAGTACTGCGTCAAGGCCTGCGAACACGGCGTCGAACGTTCGCACATCCTGCCCTTCGCCGCCGACGGCTCGCTGCTGCTGGAAGTCTTCACCCACGACGGCATCGGCACGATGGTCGTCGACGAGAAGCTGGAAAGCCTGCGCGAAGCGACGCCCGACGACGTCGGCGGCATCCTGCAGCTGATCGAACCCTTCGAGCGCGACGGCACGCTGGTGCGACGCGAGCGCACCGAGATCGAACGCGACGTCTCGGCGTACACCGTCATCGAGCACGACGGCATCATCTTCGGCTGCGCCGCGCTCTACCCCTACCCCGAGGCGCGCACCGCCGAGATGGCGGCGCTGACCGTCTCGCCGCTGGCGCAGGGCCAGGGCGACGGCGAGCGCATCCTCAAGCACATCGAGCACCGCGCCAAGGCGATGGGCCTGGACAGCGTGTTCGTGCTGACCACGCGCACGATGCACTGGTTCATCAAGCGCGGCTTCGCCCAGGTCGACCCCGACTGGCTGCCCGAGGCGCGCAAGCGCAAGTACAACTGGGACCGGCGCTCGCAGGTGCTGGTCAAACGACTGTTCTGAACGACTGGAGACCCCGATGGCCCGCATGGTGAACTGCGTCTACCTGAAGAAGGAAGCCGAAGGCCTGTCCTTCGCGCCCTACCCCGGCGAGCTCGGCAAGCGCATCTACGACAACGTCTCGAAGGAGGCCTTCGAGCAGTGGAAGCGCCACCAGACGATGCTCGTCAACGAGAACCGCCTGAACCTGGCCGACGCCCGCGCCCGCCAGTACCTCGCCCGCCAGATGGAGCAGTTCTTCTTCGGCGGCGGAGCCGACGCGCCGGC
>NZ_JAALCQ010000011.1:0-184639 GCF_011065555.1 Rubrivivax sp. JA1026 | reverse complement strand
AAGTACTCTATCCAGCTGAGCTACAGCCGCGAAGAAAGAAACTATAGCACGTTTTTTCGATTAGTCCAGCCCCGCAGCAAAATTTTCGCAATCACGTGCACGATCCTCGTCCGACTCCTCGCGCGCGAGGCGCGCCAGCAGGCGCCAGCAGCGGCGACGCGCCATGGACGACAGCGCCGGCGAACCCGCCGCCTGCTCGAGCAGACGGCGCGCCTTGCCCCACAGCTGGCGCTCGGCATACACCGTGCCGACGGCCGCCACCACGGCCGGCTCGTGGGCGTGAGCGGCCGCGGCCTGTTCCAAACGCGGCAGCCAATCGCTGCCGACGCCGGCGACACAGTCGATCAGCGCCAGCGCGATCTCCTCGCGCTCGTCGCGCGCCAGTTCACCGGCGCGCTCCCAGAACGGCCGCAACCAGTCGCGACCGGTGTCGACGGCACCCAGCGCGGCCGCACGGCGCGCCGCCCGGGCGACGACGATCGCGTCGCGCCGGTCGGCGGCGTCGAACTCGTCCCACAGCTGGCGAAGCTGCTGCGTGTCGTGAACCCCCTCCAGCGCCTCGAAGGCCAGCGAGCGCAGCAGGCCCAGCGCCGCCACCGGCGAAAAGCCCTGGTGCTTGGCCAGCAGACGCGCGGTGTGCAGCGCCTCCAGCGGCCGCCGCGCCAGGCGGCAAGCCTGCAGCTTCAGACGCAGGGCCTGGGTGCGGCGGGCGACGCCCGGGGGCAGCTCGGCCAGCATCTCCAGCGCACGGCCGGCGTCGCGGTCATCGAGCGCCCACTCGGCAGCCAGCAGCCGGGCGCCGTCGTCGACGCTGCGGCCGGCGCCGACACCGCCCTTGCGGCCCGCCACCGGCATCTGGCGAAGCAGTTCGTCGCGCCGCGTGCGGTCCTGAAGGCGATGCAGGCTGCCGGCGGCCAGCAGATGGGCCAGCACCGAGAACTCGGCGTCGGCGCGCAGCTCGGGCGAATCCTGCTGGATCGCGATCGCCCGCGAGGCCACCTTGTGGGCCCGGCTGTAGCGGGCGCTGAAATACTCGGCCAGGGCCTCGCGCAGCGCCGCTTGCGCCAGACGCTCGCGGCGCAGCGCGCGCCATTCGCCGGCGCGCTTGGGCAAGGTGACCAAGGCATTGACCGCCTGCGCCGCCGACGTGATCGCGAACGCGCCGCCAACCACGATCAGCACGAACAGGTTCAGCGACAGGTCGGTGCGCCAGCCACGCCAGTAGATCGTGACGACGCCGTCGTTGCTGCCCAGCGTGGTCGCGGCAACGACCGCCACCACGCACAGCAGCACGAGCCAGATGACGATGCGCATCGCGGTCGCCCCGGCCCTCAGCGTCCGGCCGCCACCGTCGCGATCGCGGCCAGCGTGGCGTCGGGCCGCGGCACCGTGGCCACGCGCGCCTGCGATTGCACCTGGCGCACCAGCTCGAGCGTCGCCGCGACGCGGCGCGACTGCGGGTCGAAATAGCGGTCGAGCGCCGACAAGGCGTCACGCAGGTCGGACTGCGCCGTGTCGAACTGGCGCGACAGCAGCGCCAGACGGGCATTGAGCAGGCGCAGCTTGAGGTTCTCGCGCAGGAACCAGGTCTGCTCGGGCGCGACCAGCATGGCCTCGGGGTGCTCGATGCGCGTCACGCGCACCAGTTCACGCACCTCCTGCCAGATCGTCCCGGCCACCAGCTTCCAGCGTTCGCCCCAGGGCAGCCCGGACGCGGCCGCCTCGGCCGACGACGCGCCGGAGGCGGGCGCCGGTGCCGCCGTCGCGGCCGGGCGCGCCGCGGACCGGCGATGGTCGCCCGCCGACAGCAACGGAAGTTCGTCGACCGTGCGGATCGCCTCGTCGAGCCGGATCGCCAGCAGCGCCAGGTCGGCGCCACCGACGGAGCGGGCGCGATCCAGGTCCTGGGCAAGCGCCCGGCGCACCCGCTCCAGGCGGGGTTCCTTGTAGCGCGCCAGCCGTTCGTCGGCCTGCTTGAGCGTGGCCACCAGCGGCTCGGCGCTGCCGGTGATCGCGGTCTGCTGCATCGCGACGCGGATCGCGTTCTCGACGTCGGCGAGCACGTTCTCGTCGCGGGAGCGGGCCAGCGACTGGATGAGGTCCTCGAGCTGGCCGCGCTGGATCGTCGACTCGGCGACCCGCGCCTCGAGCACCGCCAGCTTGGCCGCCGCGTCACGCGCGACGTCCTGCGCGGACCGTGCGGCGACGCGGGCCTCGGCAGCCTCGGCGCCGGCGTCCTGCTGGCGCTTGACGAGCTCGGTCTCCAGCGCCTTCACGCGCTGCTGGGTGTTCCAGGCGAGCACGCCGGCGGCCGTGGTCAGTGCGGCCAGCACGGCGGCGGCAGTCGCGATCCAGCGCGCCGGCAGCAACGGCGCGGCGGCGGCCACGGGCACCGGCGCGGGGGCCGGCGGCACCGGGTCTGGAGAAGGGGGCGAGACGGGCTCGGTCACAGGGACGCCGATTCTATCGGCGGCCTGCGCGAGGCCCATTCGGCCACCACCTCGACGGAGGGCGGCAGCTCGGCCACCTCGGCGAAGCCCAGCGCCCTCGCCGCCGCGGCGATGCGCGGATGCGAGGCGACGGCGCGCGAACGCGACCAGTCGGCACCGGGTGCCAGGGCACGCAGGTGGCCGACGGCCTCGCTGCTGCTGAAATGCCACAGGTGCTCGTGCGGGAAGGCGAGCGCGGCGTCGAGCAGCGCGCGGCCGGCCTCGTCGGGCCGGGGCGGACGGCGGCGGTAGGCGGCAACGAACTCGACGAAGGCACCGCGGCCGCGCAGCGTCTCGGCCAGCCATTCACGCCCGTCCTCGCCGCGCACGACGAGCACGCGGCGGCCGGCCCAGTCGCGGTCCTGCAGCTGGAGCCAGAGCGCCTCGGAGTCGAAGGCCCGGGCGTCGGCGGCGGGTTCGACCACACGCTCGCCGACGCCGGCCTCGCGCAGCGCCGCCGACGAACCCGGGCCGACCGAGCCGGCCAGCGTCGCCGCCGGCCAGTCACAGCCGGCCGGCCGCAGCGCGAAGAAATGGGCGACGGCATTCGGGCTGACGAACATCACCAGCGCGTAGTCGGCCAGCGACCGCCAGGCCGCACGCAGCGGCTGCGGGTCCTCGGCGGGTTCGATGCCGATCAGCGGCAGCGCCGCGGCGTCGGCGCCGAGGGCCTGCAGGCGCGCCACCCAGGCGGCCGCCTGATCCGCCGGCCGGGTGACGATGATGCGCACCGTCAGCAGGCCGGCAGGTAGTCGCCGGCGCCGGCCTCGCGCAGCAGCGCGGCGGCATGTTCGCCCAGCGCGCGGGCGCTGGCCTCGTCGGTCGGCGTGCCGGTGACACGCACCTTGATCAGCGGGCGCGTCAGCTCGGTGCTGTGGCCCAGCGCGGCGTCGATCGTCAGCACGCCGTCGTTCCACTGGCCGAAGGCGGCCAGCGGCATCGAGCAGCTGCCGCCCAGCGAACGCGACACGGCGCGCTCGGCGTGGCAGGCCAGGAAGGTCGGCAGGTGCAGGGTCTGCGCCAGCAGCTCCTTCAGGCGGGTGTCGTCCTCGCGGATCTCGATGCCCAGCGCGCCCTGGCCGGCGGCCGGGATCATCACCGAGGTATCGAACAGCGAACGGATGCGCGCGCCCAGGCCCAGGCGCTTCAGGCCGGCGGCGGCGAGCACGATGGCGTCGTAGCCGCCTTCGTCGAGCTTGCGCAGGCGCGTGTCGAGGTTGCCGCGCAGCGGCTCGATCTTCAGGTCGGGGCGGCGGGCCAGCAGCTGCACGACGCGGCGCAGGCTGGAAGTGCCGACGCAGGCGCCCTGCGGCAGCGCGTCGAGGTTCTCGTACTGGTTGGACACCCAGGCGTCGCGCGGGTCCTCGCGCTCCCAGATCGCGGCCAGCGCGAAGCCGGGCGGCAGGTCCATCGGCACGTCCTTCAGCGAGTGCACGGCCAGGTGGGCGCGGCCTTCCTCGAGCGCGGTCTCGAGCTCCTTCACGAACAGGCCCTTGCCGCCGACCTTGGACAGCGCGCGGTCGAGGATCTGGTCGCCCTTGGTGGTCATGCCCAGCAGTTCGACGGCGAGGCCGAAGCGAGCGGTCAGCACGTCGCGGACGTGTTCGGCCTGCCAGAGGGCCAGGCGGCTTTCGCGGGTGGCGATGATGGTGTTGGAGCTCATGACGCAATTATCGACAACGCGCAGGACGTGCCAGAATCGGTAATCCGGTTACGCCTTCTGGGAGCCCCGATGACGCGACGCCCCGCGCCTGCCGCCGCCCTGCGAAAGACCTCGACGCACCATGGTGCAGCCGAGGCCGCGGAGAAGAATCGCCCCCTGGTCGAGGATATCCGGTTACTTGGACGCATCCTCGGCGACGTCATCCGGGAGCAGGAAGGCACCGAGGCCTACGAGCTCGTCGAGCGCGTGCGCCAGCTCTCCGTGGCCTACCGGCTCAAGGCCGACGCCTCGGCCGGGCGCGTGCTCGACCGGCTGCTGAAGAACCTGTCGGCCGACCAGACGGTCAGCGTCATCCGCGCCTTCAGCTACTTCTCGCACCTGGCCAACATCGCCGAGGACCGCCACCACGTGCGCCGCCGCCGCGTGCACGAGCGCGAGGGCCATCTGCAGGAGGGCTCGCTGGCCATGGCCATCGAGCGCCTGCACGCCGCCGACCACCGCAGCGCCGACATCGCGCGCACGCTGGAGCAGGCCTACATCTCGCCGGTGCTCACCGCCCACCCGACCGAGGTGCAGAGAAAGAGCATCCTCGACGCCGAGCGCGCCGTCGCCGAGCTGATCGGCCAGCGCGACGAGCTGCTGACCGACGAGCAGCGGCGCGAGAACGAGGAACTGCTGCGCGCGCGCGTCACCCAGCTCTGGCAGACGCGCATGCTGCGCACGGCCAAGCTGACCGTGGCCGACGAGATCGAGAACGCGCTCGGCTACTACCCGATCACGTTCCTGCGCGAGATCCCGCGGCTGTACCGCGAGCTCGAGCGCGCGCTGCCCGGGCACCCGGTGGCGCCCTTCCTGCGCATGGGCCACTGGATCGGCGGCGACCGCGACGGCAACCCCAACGTCGACGCGCGCACGCTGCGCCGGGCGCTGTCGCGCCAGTGCGAGACCGCGCTGCGCTTCTATCTGACCGAGGTCCACGAGCTCGGCAGCGAGCTGTCGATGAGCGCAATGCTGGCCCCGGTGACGGCCGAGATGCAGGCCCTGGCCGAACGTTCGCCGGACCGCAACGTGCACCGCGAGGACGAGCCCTACCGGCGCGCCCTGGTCGGCCTGTACGCCCGCCTGGCCTCGACGCTGCACGAGCTCACCGGCACCGAGGCGCTGCGCCACGCCGTGGCGCCGCAGCAGGCCTATGCCGGGCCGGAGGAGTTCCTTGCCGACCTGCGTGTCGTCGAGCGCTCGCTGCGCCACCACCACGCCCAGGCGCTGATCGCGCCGCGGCTGGCGCCGCTGATGCGCGCGGTGCAGGTCTTCGGCTTCCACCTCGCGACGCTGGACCTGCGCCAGAGCAGCGACAAGCACGAGGCCGTGGTCGCCGAGCTGCTGCGCGTGGCGCGGCTGGAAGACGACTACGCGGCGCTGGACGAGCCCGCGCGGCGCGCGCTGCTGCTGCGCCTGCTCGACGACGCGCGGCCGCTGCGCGTGCGCGGCGCCGAATACTCGGCGCTGACGACCAGCGAGCTGGAGGTCTTCGAGACCGCGCGCGAGGCGCGCCAGCGCTACGGCCGCGAGGCGCTGCGCCACTACATCATCTCGCACACCGAGGACGTCTCCGACCTGCTCGAGGTGCTGCTGCTGCAGAAGGAGGCCGGCCTGCTGCGCGGCACGCTGGACCGCGACGCCGTGGCCGACCTGATCGTCGTGCCGCTGTTCGAGACCATCGGCGACCTGCGCCAGGCGGCGGCCATCATGCGCGCCTACTACGCGCTGCCGGGCATCACGGCGATGGTCGTGCGCAGCGGCGCCGAGCAGGACGTGATGCTGGGCTACAGCGACAGCAACAAGGACGGCGGCTTCTTCACCAGCAACTGGGAGCTCTACCGCACCGAGGTCGCGCTGGCCGAGTTCTTCGCCGCGCTGAACCGCGAACACGGCATCCGGCTGCGCCTGTTCCACGGCCGCGGCGGCACCGTCGGCCGCGGCGGCGGCCCCAGCTACCAGGCCATCCTGGCACAGCCGCCGGGCACGGTGAACGGCCAGATCCGCCTCACCGAGCAGGGCGAGGTCATCGGCTCCAAGTACGCCAACCCCGAGATCGGCCGGCGCAACCTGGAGACCCTGGTCGCGGCGACGCTGGAGGCGACACTGCTGCACCCGACGAAGAGCGCGCCCAAGGCCTTCCTCGACGCCGCCGCACGGCTCAGCGACGCCAGCTTCGCCGCCTACCGCGCGCTGGTCTACGAGACTCCGGGTTTCGTCGACTGGTTCTTCGCCGCGACGCCGATCCGCGAGATCGCCGAGCTCAACATCGGCTCGCGCCCGGCCTCGCGCAAGGCGACCCGCGCGATCGAGGACCTGCGCGCCATCCCCTGGAGCTTCTCCTGGGGCCAGTGCCGGCTGGCGCTGCCGGGCTGGTACGGCTTCGGCTCGGCGGTCGAGGCCTTCCTCGGCGACGAGACGACGCAGGCAGCACGGCTGGAGCTGCTGCAGCGCATGTACCGCCAGTGGCCGTTCTTCCGCGCGCTGCTGTCCAACCTGGACATGGTGCTGGCCAAGACCGACCTGCGCATCGCCGCGCGCTACGTCGAGCTGGTCGAGGACAAACGTGCCGCCCGGCGCGTGTTCACGACGATGCGCGCCGAGTGGGAACGTGTCGGCCAGGCGCTGGAGCAGATCACCGGCGAAGCCTCGCGGCTGCAGTCCAACCCGGCGCTGGCGCGCTCGATCGAGCACCGCTTCCCGTACCTGGACCCGCTGAACCACCTGCAGGTCGAGCTGATGCGGCGCTTCCGCCAGCGCAAGCCCGACGCCGCCGCCGAGGACCCGGTGGTCGCGCGGCTGCAGCGCGGCATCCACCTGTCGATCAACGGCATCGCCGCCGGGCTGCGCAACACGGGCTGAGCCCCGGGGCGGGGACCGGCGCCGTCCTCAGCCCTCCCCCAGCGCCTCGCGCACCGCGGCGAGCTGGCGGCGCGACACCGCCAGCCATTCGTCGCCCGGCGCGATGCGCACCGCCCAGCCTTCGTCGGCGTCGCGCGGCTCCAGCGCGCGCACCGCGGCGCGCGCGACGATCGCGTTGCGGTGGATGCGCACGAAACCCGGCCCCAGCCGCTGCTCCAGCTCGGCCAGGGTCTCGTCCAGCACGATCGTCTCGGCGGGCGTGCGCAGCAGCACGGCCTTGGCCTCGGCGCGCAGGTACAGCAGCTCGGCCAGCGGCACGCGCCGCAGCCGGCCCCGTTCGCTGACCACCAGCACCGGCCCTGCCGGCGGCGCCGGTGGCGGCGCGCGCCGCGCAGCGACACGCTCCAGCGCGGCCTGCAGCCGCTGCAGCCGCACCGGCTTGGTCAGGTAGTCGACGGCCTCGACGTCGAAGGCCTCGAGCGCGTGCTCGCCGTGCGCGCTGACGAAGACTACCGCCGGGCGGCGCGGCAGCTCGTGCAGCGCCGCGGCCAGCGCCAGCCCGCCGCGGCCGGGCATGCGCACGTCCAGCAGCAGCAGGTCCGGCGGCTCGCGGCGCACCAGGGCCATCGCCTGCTCGGCGCTGCCGGCCTCGCCGGCGATCACCAGCGCCGGCTGCGTCACCGCGCCCAGCAGCGTGCGCAGCCGCAGCCGCGCCAGCGGTTCGTCGTCGACGATCAGGACCGACAGCGGCGCGGCCATCGTCGTGCGCTACAGCGGCAGCACGAGGCGGGCGTGGAACTCGCGTCCCTCGCGCCAGACCTCGACCTCGGCGGCCACGTCGTGCAGCAACTGCAGGCGCTCGCGCACGTTGTCCAGCGCCATGCCGTGGCCGGGCGCCGACGGCTGCTCCGGCACGGTGTTGCTGACGGTGACGATGACCTGGCCGCGCCGGCGGCCGGTGGCGACGCGGATGCGCCCGCCTTCGGCCGCCGGCTCGACGCCGTGGCGCACCGCGTTCTCCACCAGCGGCTGCAGCACCAGCGGCGGCACACGCGCCGCGCCGGCGGCGGCGTCCAGATCCCAGTCGACGGTGATGCGCTCGCCGTAGCGTGCCTGCTCGATCGCCAGGTAGGCGCGCGCCAGCTCGATCTCGTCGGCCAGCGCGACCGACTCGCCGACCTCGGCCAGCGCCGCCCGGAACAGCTCGGCCAGATCCTCGAGCACGCGTTCGGCGCGCGCCGGGTCGACGCGCACCAGCACCAGCGCGGTGTTCAGCGCGTTGAACAGGAAGTGCGGGCGGATGCGCGACTGCAGCTCGACCAGGCGCGCGCTGGTGTCCGCCGGCACGGCGCTGCGCGCGCGCAGGTCCAGCCACAGCCACAGCAGCGCGGCGAAGCCGGCGCCCGCCAGCGCGATGCCCGCCAGACGCAACCCGCCGGCCGTGTCGGCCAGGCCGATGGCCACCAGCGGCGCCCAGGCCACGAGCGCGCAGGCGGCGCCGCCCAGCAGCACCGTACCGGCCCGCGCGCCCGAGGACAGCCGCGCCAGTGCCGTGCGCGACGAGCACAGCGCCACCAGCCACAGCAGCGTGCCGCCGGCACCGGCGAAGGCCGCGGCGGCGGCACGCGCCAGCCAGTCGGCGACGTCCGCGGCCTGGGCCAGCGCGACGACGACGAGCACCGTCGGCACCAGCAGCGCGGCGCGCAGCGCCAGCGCCGGCTGGCAGACGTCGAAGGCGGTGGCGAGCCGGGCCTCGTCGCGGGCACGCTGCTCGGCCAGGCGGTCGAAGCGGCTGGGCGTGAACGACAGGCCTCGCCCGGCCGGCCAGGTGTCGTGCCAGACCGGGGGCGACGGCGGGCTGCTGGAGGCGTCGGGGCCGGCTTCGTCCATCGCCGCCGGATAATACGTAGTCCCGCCGCGCCCGCGGCAGCCAGCCTCCCCCCGCATGTCAGCGAATCCCCTCGACAACAAGTCCCAGGCCTGGTCGGCGCTGTTCAGCGAGCCGATGAGCGAGCTCGTCAAGCGCTACACCGCCAGCGTCGGCTTCGACCAGCGCCTGTGGCGCGCCGACATCCAGGGCAGCCTGGCGCACGCCGAGATGCTGGCCGCGCAGGGCATCATCGCCAGCGCCGACCTGGACGCCATCCGCCGCGGCATGGCGCAGATCGTCGAGGAGATCGAGGGCGGCCGCTTCGAGTGGAAGCTCGAACTGGAAGACGTGCACCTGAACATCGAGGCCCGGCTGACGCAGCTCGTCGGCGACGCTGGCAAGCGTCTGCACACCGGCCGCAGCCGCAACGACCAGGTCGCCACCGACGTGCGCCTGTGGCTGCGCGACGAGATCGACGGCCTGTCGGCGCTGTTCGTCGAGCTGCAGCGTGCGCTGGTCGAGCTGGCCGCCGGCCATGCCGACACCGTGATGCCGGGCTTCACCCACATGCAGGTCGCGCAGCCGGTCAGCTTCGCGCACCACCTGCTGGCCTACGTCGAGATGTTCGCGCGCGACGCCGAACGCCTGGCCGATGTGCGCAAGCGCACCAACCGCCTGCCGCTGGGCGCCGCCGCGCTGGCCGGCACCAGCTACCCGCTGGACCGCGAGCGTGTCGCGCGCACGCTGGGCTTCGACGGCGTCTGCCAGAACAGCCTGGACGCGGTCAGCGACCGCGACTTCGCGCTCGAGTTCTGCGCCTGCGCCTCGATCGCGATGGTGCACGTCTCGCGCCTGTCCGAGGAGCTGGTGCTGTGGATGAGCCAGAACTTCGGCTTCATCGACCTGGCCGACCGTTACTGCACCGGCTCGTCGATCATGCCGCAGAAGCGCAACCCCGACGTCGCCGAGCTGGCGCGGGGCAAGAGCGGGCGCGTCGTCGGCCACCTGATGGGCCTGATCACGCTGATGAAGGGCCAGCCGCTCACCTACAACAAGGACAACCAGGAAGACAAGGAGCCGCTGTTCGACACCGTCGACACGCTGCGCGACACCTTGCGCATCCTGGCCGAGATGGTCGGCGGCATCCGCGTCAAGCCCGAGGCGATGGAACGTGCCGCGCGCCGCGGCTACGCCACCGCCACCGACCTCGCCGACTACCTCGTCAAGAAGGGCCTGCCCTTCCGCGACGCGCACGAGGTCGTGGCCCACGCGGTGAAGGTCGCGCTGGGGCGCGGCGTCGACCTGTCGGAGCTGACGCTGGCCGAGCTGCAGGGCTTCAACGCCGCCGTCGGCGAGGACGTCTTCGAGGTGCTGACGCTGGCCGGCTCGCTGAACGCGCGCAACGTCGTCGGCGGCACCGCGCCGGCGCAGGTGCGGGCGCAGATCGAGCGCCACCGCGCCCGCCTGGGCGCCTGAACGGCGGCGGCGCCGCTGCGCCGATGAAGCCGCGCACGCGCTGGATCGCGCATCTCGACATGGACGCGTTCTACGCGTCGGTCGAGATGCTGCGCTACCCCGAGCTGCGCGGCCAGCCGGTCGTCGTCGGCGGCGGCCGGCGCCACCAGCCCGAGCTGCTGCCCGACGGCAGCCGCCGGTTCGCGACGCTGGCCGGCTACGCCGGGCGCGGCGTCGTCACCACCGCCACCTACGCGGCACGCGACTACGGCGTGCACTCCGGCATGGGGCTGATGAAGGCCGCGCAGCGCTGCCCGCAGGCGGTGCTGCTGCCCACCGACTTCGACGAGTACCGGCGCTACTCGCGGCGGTTCAAGGCCGCGGTCGCCGAGATCGCCCCGGTCATCGAGGACCGCGGCATCGACGAGATCTACATCGACCTGACCGAGGTGCCCGGGGCCCAGGACGCCGTCGGCCACGACCCGGCCGGAGGCGTGCGCGCGGTGGCGCAGGAGATCCGCAACAACGTGCGGCGCACGACCGGCCTCAGCTGCTCGATCGGCGTCACGCCGAACAAGCTGCTGGCCAAGATCGCCTCCGAGCTGGACAAGCCCGACGGCCTGAGCGTGGTCACCGCCGCCGAGCTGCCGACACGCATCTGGCCGCTTCCGGTGCGGCGCATCAACGGCATCGGCCCGAAGGCCGGCGCCAGGCTGGCGACGCTGGGCGTGGCGACGATCGGCGACCTGGCGACGCGCGAACGCGGCTGGCTGCAGGAACACTTCGGCCGCAGCTACGGCGCCTGGCTGCACGAGGCCGCGCACGGCCAGGACGACCGGCCGGTGGTGACGCACAGCGAACCGGTGTCGGTGAGCCGCGAGACGACCTTCGAACGCGACCTGCACGCGGTGCAGGACCGGGCCCGGCTGACCGCGGTCTTCACCGACCTCGCCGAACGTGTCGCCGCCGACCTGCAGCGCAAGGGTTACGCCGCACGCACCATCGGCATCAAGCTGCGCTACGACGACTTCCGCACCGTCACGCGCGACCTGACGCTGCCCGGGCCGGTGGTCGACGCCGCCGCCATCCGCCGCGCCGCCGGTCAATGCCTCAAGCGTGTGGACCTGTCGCGCCGGCTGCGGCTGCTGGGGGTGCGCGCTGCCACGCTGGTGCGCGCGGACAGCGCCGCCGCGGCGGCGTCCGGCCGTCGTGCAAGCGCCACGCCACGGCGCACCGCGGCCGAGGCCGAACCGGAGCTGCCCTTCCTGGCGGCGACGCCTGCACCAGACCCGCAGGCCGTGGTGAATACCCCGATCGACATCCTCCGAGGAAAGTCGGGATAGCGGCACGGCGATTGAGGCAGCGCAAAAATTCGATACAAACGCGCGCCTAGTCTGGGCCCGTCATCAAAGAAAGCGTCGCCACATGTCCACCCTCGCCTGGTCCGAATCACTGGCGCTGCAGCAGCCGCAGATGGACACGACGCACCATGAGTTCGTCGACCTGCTGGGCACGCTGGAATCCGCCCTCGACGCGGACGACGGCTCGCTCGACGCGGCGCTGGACGCAGTGGTCGAACACACCGAAGCCCACTTCGCCCAGGAAGAGCACTGGATGCTCGGCATGGGCTTCGCCCCGCAGAACTGCCACTCCTACCAGCACGCCCAGGTGCTGAAGGCCATGCACGAGGTGCAGGACCGGCTGCGCGACGATGGCGACGTCGCCCTCGTGCGCCAGCTCGCCGACGAACTGGTCGAGTGGTTCCCGGCGCATTCGCGCTCGATGGACGCCAACCTGGCGCAGTGCATGGTCTCGATGGGCTACCTGCCGGCCGACGCGCTGGACGCCCCGCCGCCGCCGCGGCCTGTCGCGGCCGCCGGCGCCTGCGCCGCCTGAGTCTGCGCCCGGCGCCCGCCGGGCCGCACACGCCGTCTCGGCGCGTGCGTCGTTAGCATCGGCCTCGAGGAGACCGCCGATGCCCGTCATCACCCACATCGAAGACCTGCGTGTGCTCGCGAAGAAACGCGTGCCGCGCATGTTCTACGACTACGCCGACTCCGGTTCCTGGACCGAGAGCACCTACCGCGCCAACGAACACGACTTCCAGGCGATCAAGCTGCGTCAGCGTGTCGCCGTCGACATGGAAGGCCGCAGCACCGCGTCGACGATGGTCGGCGTGCCGGTGGCGATGCCGGTGGCGATCGCGCCGACCGGCCTGACCGGCATGCAGCACGCCGACGGCGAGATCCTCGCCGCGCGCGCCGCCGAACGTTTCGGCATCCCGTTCACGCTGTCGACGATGAGCATCTGCTCGATCGAGGACGTCGCCGCGCACACGAAGGCGCCGTTCTGGTTCCAGCTCTACGTGATGCGCGACCGCGACTTCATCGAGCGCCTGATCGACCGCGCCAAGGCCGCCGGCTGCGGCGCGCTGGTGCTGACGCTGGACCTGCAGATCCTCGGCCAGCGCCACAAGGACCTGAAGAACGGCCTGTCGGCGCCACCCAAGCTGACGCTGCCCAACCTGCTGAACCTGGCGACCAAGCCGCGCTGGTGCCTGGGCATGCTGGGCACAAAGCGGCGCGGCTTCGGCAACATCGTCGGCCACGTGCGCGGCGTCGCCGACATGAGCAGCCTGGGCGCCTGGACGGCGCAGCAGTTCGACCCGCGGCTGAACTGGAACGACGTCGAGTGGATCAAGAAGCGCTGGGGCGGCAAGCTGATCCTGAAGGGCATCCAGGACGTCGAGGACGCGCGCCTGGCCGTCGAGACCGGCGCCGACGCGCTGATCGTCAGCAACCACGGCGGCCGCCAGCTCGACGGCGCCGAGTCCAGCATCCGCGCGCTGCCGGCGATCGCCGCCGAGCTCGGCTCGCGCATCGAGGTCCACATGGACGGCGGCATCCGCTCCGGCCAGGACGTGCTGAAGGCCGTCGCGCTGGGCGCACGCGGCACCTACATCGGCCGCGCCTTCCTCTACGGCCTGGGCGCGATGGGCGAGGCCGGCGTCACCAAGGCGCTGGAGATCATCCACAAGGAACTGGACCTGACGATGGCCTTCTGCGGCCGCAAGCGCATCGCCGACGTCGGCCCGGACATCCTGCTGCCGGGCACGGCACCGCGCTGAGCCAGGACGGCTGAAACCGGCCGATCGTTGCATTTGCAACGCCGTTCGGCCCTTCCCGGGCTGATCCGGCTCAGGGCGATCGGATAGACTGGGGTTTACCCTGAGTCAAGCCAACGACCACCCGGAGCCCCCGATGAACGTGAGCCAGATGTCCCGCATCAAGCGCTGGCAGCTCGAGCACCGCCGCGAAGCGCCGCTCGAGTACCACGCCTGGGACATGATGCTGACGCTGTGGGTGCTGGGCTGGATGGGTGTCGCGCCGGCGCTGCTGCTGCACTGGACCTGGATGGTCGCGCTGTGCGTGCCGGCGTTCTTCGCGCCGTCGATCTACGTGCGGCTGCGCGCTCGCCTGCACGACAGCGGCCGGCTGCGCTGCGACTGGCTGCCGGCGCTGGCCTGAATCAGGTCTTGGGCAGCGTCACGCCGACCTGCCCCTGGTACTTGCCGCCGCGGTCGCGGTAGCTGGTCTCGCAGACCTCGTCGCTCTCGAAGAACAGCACCTGGGCGCAGCCCTCGCCGGCGTAGATCTTGGCCGGCAGCGGCGTCGTGTTGCTGAACTCCAGCGTCACGTAGCCTTCCCACTCGGGCTCGAACGGCGTCACGTTGACGATGATGCCGCAGCGTGCGTAGGTGCTCTTGCCCAGGCAGATCGTCAGCACGTTGCGCGGGATGCGGAAGTACTCGACGGTGCGCGCCAGCGCGAAGCTGTTCGGCGGGATGATGCAGACGTCGGCCTCGATGTCGACGAAGCTCTTCTGGTCGAAGTTCTTCGGATCGACGACCGTGCTGTGCACGTTGGTGAAGACCTTGAACTCGGGCGCGCAGCGGATGTCGTAACCGTAGCTGCTGGTGCCGTAGCTGACGATGCGCTGGCCGTCGGCCGACTGCCGCACCTGGCCGGGCTCGAACGGCTCGATCATTCCGTGCTGCTCGGCCATGCGGCGGATCCACTTGTCGCTCTTGATGCTCACTTCAGTCCTCGGGTCGGCCCGGCCGCGTCGAAAACGCGCGATTGTGCGTGAAATGCCGCCACCGGCACGCGGGTCAACTCAAGCCGGGTGGCAGCTTTGCCGATCCGGGGGCTAACATGGCTCGCGAAGGAGACGCTGCCCGATGTCCAGCCCGTTCCGCCCCGCGATCGACCTGCTGGCCCAGTATGCCCGCTACCACCGCGACGAACGCAACATCGCGACGCACGTCGTCGGCGTGCCGCTGATCGTCTTCTCGATCGGCGTGCTGCTCGGCCGGCCGGGTTTCCAGATCGCCGGCTACGCGCTGTCACCGGCCTGGCTGCTGTTCGCGCCGGTGGCGCTGTGGTATCTGACCCGCGGCGAGTTCGTGCTCGGGCTGGCCGTCTCGGCGGCCATCGCCGCGCTGCTGATGCTGGCCCAGCCGCTGGCCGAGGCCGGCACGCTGGCCTGGCTGGGCCTGGGCGCCGGCGGCTTCTTCGTCGGCTGGACGATCCAGTTCCTCGGCCACTACTACGAAGGCCGCAAGCCGGCCTTTGCCGACGACCTGATCGGCCTGCTCGTCGGCCCGATGTTCGTCGTCATGGAACTGCTCGCGATGGCCGGCGGGTGCAAGGGCCTGGTCGCACGCATCGAGAGCCTCGTCGGGCCGACCATCGTGCGCGACCTCGCCCACCCCGCCACCTGAGCGCGGCTCAGCCGCCGAGCAGCTCCCGCAGCACCGCCGCCGCCCGTTCGACCTGGGCGGCCGTGACGTCCAGGTGCGTCACCGCCCGCAGCGTGCGCGGGCCGAAGGCGACGATCAGCACGCCCCGCTCGCGCGCCTGCGCGACCAGCGTCGCCGCATCGGGCATGCCCGGCGCCAGGCGGAAGACGACGATGTTCGTCTGCACCGTCGCCAGGTCCAGGTCGACACCCGGGCAGCCGGCCAGCGCCTCGCCCAGCCGCCGCGCGTGGTGGTGGTCCTCGGCCAGGCGCTCGCGGTGCCGATCCAGCGCGTGCAGCGCGGCGGCGGCGAAGATGCCGTTCTGGCGCATCGCGCCGCCGAGCATGCGGCGGTGACGGTCGGCAGCGGCGATCAGCGCCCGCGGCCCGGCCAGCAGCGAGCCGCCCGGCGCGCCCAGACCCTTCGAGAACGAGACGCCGACGAGGTCGAACGGCGCCGCCAGCTCGGCCTCGGGCCGGCCGCTGGCGACGGCGGCGTTCCACAGCCGGGCTCCGTCGAGGTAGGTCTTCAGGCCGCGCTCGCGGGCACGCGCGCAGACCCGCTCGACGACGGCCTGCGGCACGACGACGCCGCCGGCGCGGTTGTGCGTGTTCTCGATCTGCAGCAGCGTCGTCGGCGGGAACACCGGCAGGCCGCTGGGCTTGATCGCCGCGTCCAGGTCGTCGACGTCGAAGACGCCGCCCGAACCGACCTCGACGATCTGCACGCCGGCATTGGCCGCCGAACCGCCGGCCTCGTGCCAGGCGGCGTGGCATTCGCGCGCCGCGACGACCTCGTCGCCGGGCCGCGTCAGCACGCGCAGCGCAACCTGGTTGGCCATCGTGCCCGAGGGCAGCCAGATCGCCGCTTCCTGGCCCAGCAGTTCGGCGCAGCGGCGCTGCAGCGTGTTGGTCGTCGGGTCCTCGCCGTACTGGTCGTCGCCGACCTCCGCGGCGGCCATCGCGGCACGCATCGCCGCGGTCGGGCGGGTGACGGTGTCGGAGCGCAGGTCGACCGGCGCACTCACGGCCATGTCCCCCAGACCTGGCGCGGCTCGGCCTTGGCCGCGCGCGTGGACGGCGCACGCGCCGGCGTGCCCAGCGCGATCCAGCCGACCAGCGTCTCGCCGGGGCCGCAGAACGCGGCCTGCAGCCCGGCGTCGCGCACCTTGGCGCCCGACAGCATCTTGCCGCCAAAGCCCAGCGCATGCGCCGCGTTCAGGAAGTTGGTGATCGCGCCGCCGACGGCGATCCACTGCTCGTGCGCCGGCACCTGCGGGTGGCCGAGATCCAGACGCGCCAGCACGACGACGGTGACCGGCGGGCGTGCCGCACGTTCGGCATCCATCGCGACACCGGCCTCGTCCTTGCCGGCGCGCCGCGCCGCGGCGGCGAAGGCCTCGCCGAGGCGCTCGCGCGCCGCCCCGCGCACGACGGCGAAGCGGTAGGGCACGAGCTCGCCGTGGTCCGGCGCGTGCAGCGCGGCCTGGGTCATCCGGTCGAGCGCGGCGTCGTCGGGGCCGGGCTCCACGAGGTGCTTGGCGCCCAGCGAATGGCGGCTCAGCAGCAGTTGCAGCGGGGTGTTCATCGCCGCGAGCGTACGCGATCACGAGCCCCGAGGCGCCGGCGGCAGGCGCAGCAGAGCCCCCGCCGGTGTCGAGCCCGGGGCCGACCAAGAAGCGAACGGGAACACACGACCGAGGGTAAACCCTCGTGTCTTTGATCCGCCTCAGGGTTGATTTCATTGTTTTGCTCATTTCGGATACCCAGCAACCGATAGGCGGACAGACGCCTGCTGACAGGCGAAGGGAAGAACAAGAAATGAACTGGATCCGGAACTGGTCGATCGGGACCCGGCTCGCGGCGGGCTTCGTGCTGGTGGGGGTGCTGGCCGTCGCGATGGCGCTGTTCGCGCGCCACGAGCTGGAACGCGCCAACGAGGCGCTGAGCGGCATCGTCGACGCGCGCATGGTCACCGTTGACCACGTGAGCGTGCTGAAGAACAACGCGCTGCGCGGCGCCCAGGCCCTGCGCGACGCGATGCTGCAGAGCGACCCCGCCGCCGCACGCACCGAGCTCGAGCGGCTGGCCGGCATGGCCCAGCAGAACGCCAAGACGCTGGCGGCACTGGACGCCACGGTGGCGGGTGACGGCCGCACGCTGCTGACGGCGCTGAAAACCGCGCGCGAGCCTTACATCCGCACGCTCAACCAGGTCGGCGAGCTCGACAGCGCCGGCCGATCCGGCGAAGCGCGGGCGCTGATGCACGGTGAACTGGCGGCGCTGCAGGCGCGCTACTACGAAGCCCTGGATGCACTCGTCGCCCACGAACGCGACCAGATGATCGCCGCCGCCCAGGCGGTGCGCAGCCAGACCGCACGCGACGGCTGGGTGATGCTCGGGCTGGCGGCGCTGGGGGCGCTGCTCGGCGGCGCTGTCGCGCTGCTTGTCGGGCGCTCGATCGTGCGGCCGCTGCACGAGGCGGTGGCCTTCGCCGAAACGGTGGCCGCCGGCGACCTGAGCGGACGCATCGCCGTCACGCGCCACGACGAGGCCGGCCAGCTGCTGGCCGCGCTGCAGCGCATGAACGACAACCTCGCCGGGCTGGTGGGCCACGTGCGCGAAGGCTGCGAGAGCATCGCCGCCGGCTCCACCCAGATCGCCGGCGGCACCGCCGACCTCAGCCGGCGCACCGAATCGCAGGCCAGCAGCCTGCAGCAGACCGCCGCGTCGATGGAGCAGTTGGCCGGCACCGTGGCCCAGAACGCCGCCACCGCGCGCCAGGCGAACGAGGCCGCGGCCACCGCCGGCAGCACCGCCGGCCGCGGTGGCGAGGCCATCGAACGCGCCGTGCGCACGATGGAAGACGTGAGCACCAGCTCACGCCGCATCGCCGAGATCATCGGCGTCATCGACGGCATCGCCTTCCAGACCAACATCCTGGCGCTCAACGCCGCAGTCGAGGCGGCACGCGCCGGCGCGCAGGGCCGCGGCTTCGCGGTCGTCGCCAGCGAGGTGCGCAGCCTGGCCCAGCGCTGCACCACCGCGGCACGCGAGATCAAGAGCCTGATCGGCGCCAGCGTCGAGACCGTCGATTCGGGTGTGCGTCTGGTCGGCGATGCCGGCGCGGCGATGCACGAGGTCGTCGCCGAGGTCCAGAACGTCGCCCGGCTGATGGCCCAGATCAGCGCCGCCAGCGCCGAGCAGACCCAGGGCATCGGTCAGGTCAACGACGCCGTCGCCGACCTCGACCGCGCGACGCAGGAAAACTCGGCGCTGGTCGAGGAGAACGCCGCCGCCACCGACAGCCTGCGCCAGCAGGCCGCCAAGCTCGTCGACGTCGCCGGACGCTTCCGGCTGGCGGCCGGCTGACAGCCGGCAGGCCTGACCGGGCCGCCCCTAAAATGAGGGGTTTCACCGTCAGGTCACGAAACAATGTTTGAGGAATCGCCCCGCGGCGGCCGCTGGTCGGCCGTCTGGTGGCCGGCCGTCACTGCCGTCGCGGCGACCCTGTTCTGGCTGCTGCTGAGCCCCGAGACGCTGCGCTGGCTGATCGCCGAGAACGGGCCGATCGAAGGCACGAATGCAGCGCTGTATTTCGTCTGCAGCTTGATCTTCCTGCTGACGCGGCGCATCGAGCCCGCGACCCGCGTCGCGCTCGGGGTGCTGTTCGCGGCCTTCGGGGCGCGCGAGATGGACTGGCACAAGGCGCTCACCGGCAAGAGCGTGCTGAAGGTCAGCTACTACCTGGGTGACGCACCGTGGCAGCAACGTCTGCTCGCGTTCATCGCGGTGGCCTTGGTGGCGGCCGCGGTGCTGACGCTGCTGCTGCGCCAGGCCGGGCCGCTGCTGCACCACTGGCGCCGGCGCGACCCGGTGGCCAGCAGCGTCGTGATCTTTGCCGTGACGATGTTCATCACCAAGGTCATCGACCGCATGGAGAACCTGCTGGCCGAGGACTGGGGCATCGTGTTCGCCCCCGAAACGGGGCTGCTGATCGGCTCGCTGGAAGAGACGATCGAGCTGTCGCTGCCGCTGATCGCGCTGGTCGCCTGGGCCCAGTTCCGCGCGATGCGGCGCTGACGCGCTCAGGCGCGCACCGCGACCTGCTCCCAGGCTTCCAGCACCAGCGGGTGCAGCGCCGCCGTGTCGCCGCCGGCGATCAGCGCGCCGAGCTGCTCGCGCAGGCGCGGCTCCCAGAACTTGCGGATGTGGCCGGCGACGCCGTCCACCGCCTCGGCGTGCTCGGGCATCGCCGCGAAGAACGCAGCGATGCGGTTGGCCATCTGGACGATCTGTTCGCTGTTCATCGTCGTCTCCCCTGCCCTCATTTGGCCGCCGCGGCGGCGGTCTCGCGCTCGGCGTGGGCGCGCAGCTGGGCTTCGTTGAAGCTGCGGTAGCGGCGCTGCCACTCGCTGGGCTGCGTCACCTTGGTCACCTCGACGGCCGTCACCTTGTACTCGGGGCAGTTGGTCGCCCAGTCGGAGCTGTCGGTCGTGATGACGTTGGCGCCCGACTCGGGGAAGTGGAAGGTCGTGTAGACCACGCCCGGCGCGACCCGCTCGGTGACGCGTGCGCGCAGCACGGTCTCGCCGGCGCGGCTGGTGATGCCGACCCAGTCGCCGTCGACGACACCCCGAAGCTCGGCGTCGCTGGGGTGCAGTTCCAGCCGGTCCTCGCCGTGCCAGGCGGTGTTGGCGGTGCGCCGCGTCTGCGCGCCGACGTTGTACTGGCTGAGCACGCGCCCGGTGGTCAGGAGCAGCGGGAAGCGCCGGTTGGCGCGCTCGTCGCTCGGCTGGTAGGCGGTGATGACGAAACGCCCCTTGCCGCGCACGAAGCCGCCGACGTGCATCACCGAGGTGCCGCCTTCTTCGGTGCGTTCGTTGCACGGCCACTGCACGCTGCCCAGGCGCTCGATCTTCTCGTAGCTGACGCCGGCAAAACTCGGCGTCAGCGCCGCGATCTCCTGCATCACCGCCTCGGGGTGGGCGTAGTCCATCGGGTAGCCCAGCGCCTTGGCCAGGCGCACCGTCACCTCCCAGTCGGCCAGGCCCGCCAGCGGCGGCATCACGCGGCGCACGCGGCTGATGCGGCGTTCGGCGTTGGTGAAGGTGCCGTCCTTCTCGAGGAAGCTCGAACCCGGCAGGAAGACGTGGGCGTACTTGGCGGTCTCGTTGAGGAAGATGTCCTGCACCACCAGGCATTCCAGCGCCTCGAGCGCGGCGCCGACGTGCTGGGTGTTGGGGTCGGACTGCACGATGTCCTCGCCCTGCACGTACAGGCCCTTGAAGCTGCCGCCGAGCGCGGCGTCGAACATGTTCGGGATGCGCAGCCCCGGCTCCGGGTCCAGCGTCACGCCCCAGGCGGCGTCAAACTCGGCGCGCACCGTGCTGTCGCTGATGTGGCGGTAGCCCGGCAGCTCGTGCGGGAAGCTGCCCATGTCGCAGGAGCCCTGCACGTTGTTCTGGCCGCGCAGCGGGTTGACGCCGACCCCTTCGCGGCCGACGTTGCCGGTGGCCATCGCCAGGTTGGCGATCGCCATCACCGCGGTCGAGCCTTGCGCGTGTTCGGTGACGCCGAGGCCGTAATAGATCGCGGCGTTGAGCCCGCGCGTCGCGTACAGCCGCGCGGCGCTGCGCACAGCGGCTGCCGGCACGCCGCTGACGGCTTCCAGCGCCTCGGGCGAGTTCTCCGGCCGGGCGACGAAGTCGCGCCACTGGCCGAAGCTGCGCGCATCGCAGCGCTCGGCGACGAAGGCCTCGTCGACCAGGCCCTCGGTGACGATGACGTGGGCCAGCGCGTCGAGCACCGCGACGTTGGTGCCGGGTTTCAGCTGCAGGTGGTGTTCGGCCTTGACGTGCGGCGAGGCGACGAGGTCGATGCGCCGCGGGTCGACGACGATCAGCTTGGCGCCCTGGCGCAGCCGGCGCTTGAGCCGCGAGGCGAAGACCGGGTGCGCGTCGCTGGGGTTGGCGCCGATGACGAGCACGACGTCCGAATGCGCGACCGACTTGAAGGTCTGGGTGCCGGCCGAGGTGCCGAAGGTCTGGCCCAGGCCGTAGCCGGTGGGCGAGTGGCACACGCGCGCGCAGGTGTCGACGTTGTTGTTGCCGAAGGCCGCGCGCACCAGCTTCTGCACGAGGTAGGCCTCCTCGTTGGTGCAGCGCGACGAGGTGATGCCGCCGACCGCGCCGCGGCCGTGTTCGGTCTGCAGGCGGCGGAACTCACCGGCGGCGTAGGCGATGGCCTCGTCCCAGCCGACCTCGCGCCAGGGGTCGGTGATCTTCGCGCGGATCATCGGCTTGGTGACGCGGTCCTTGTGCGTCGCGTAGCCCCAGGCGAAGCGGCCCTTGACGCAGGCGTGGCCCTCGTTGGCGCGGCCGTCCTTCCACGGCGTCATGCGCACGACGCGGTTGCCCTGCATCTCGGCCTTGAAGCCGCAGCCGACGCCGCAGTAGGCGCAGGTCGTCACCACCGCGTGCTCGGGCAGGCCCATCTCGATGACGCTCTTTTCCTGCAGCGTCGCGGTCGGGCAGGCCTGCACGCAGGCACCGCAGCTGACGCATTCGCTTTCGAGGAAAGGCTCGTCCATGCCGGCGGCCACGCGCGAGGCGAACCCGCGGCCGGAGATCGTCAGCGCGAAGCTGCCCTGCACCTCCTCGCAGGCGCGCACGCAGCGGTTGCAGACGATGCACTTGCTCGGGTCGTAGGCGAAGTACGGGTTGGACTCGTCCTGGGCCGCCTTCAGGTGGTTGGCGCCGTCCCAGCCGTAGCGCACCTGGCGCAGGCCGACGACGCCGGCCTGGGTCTGCAGCTCGCAGTCGCCGTTGGCGGCGCAGGTCAGGCAGTCCAGCGGGTGGTCGCTGATGTAGAGCTCCATGACGCCGCGGCGCAGCTCGGCGAGCTTCGGCGTCTGGGTGCGCACGTTCATGCCGGCCTCGGCCGGCGTCGTGCACGAGGACGGGTAGCCGCGGCGGCCGTCGATCTCGCAGATGCACAGCCGGCACGAGCCGAAGGCTTCAAGCCCTTCGGTGGCGCACAGGCGCGGGATCTCGATGCCGGCCTCCGACGCGGCGCGCATCACCGACGTGCCCGCGGGCACGCTGACGGCGCGGCCGTCGATCGTCAGCGTGACGGTGGTGGCGCTGTCGCGCGCCGGGGTGCCGCGGTCGGGTGTCTCGATCGTGTTCATCGCCGGAAATCCTCCGGGTAGTGGTTCAGGGCCGACAGCACGGGCAGCGGCGTCATGCTGCCCATCGCGCACAGGCTGGCGTGTTTCATCGTGTCGCACAGGTCGCGCAGCAGCGATTCCTGGCGGTCGTCGCCGGCGAGCAGCTTGTCGATGACCTCGACGCCGCGCGTCGAGCCGATGCGGCAGGGCGTGCACTTGCCGCAGCTCTCCTGGGCGCAGAAGGCCATCGCGTAGCGCGCCAGGCGCGCCATGTCGGCCGTGTCGTCGTGCACGACGAGGCCGCCGTGGCCCAGCACCGCACCGACGACGGCATAAGCCTCGTAGTCCAGCGGCACGTCCCAGTGTTCCTCGGGCACGTAGCTGCCCAGCGGGCCGCCGACCTGCACCGCCTTGACCGGCCGGCCGCTGGCGGTGCCGCCGCCGAAGTCGAACAGCAGCTCGCGCAGCGTGACGCCGAAGGCGCGTTCGACGAGGCCGGGGAAACGCAGGTTGCCGGCGAGCTGGAAGGGCATCGTGCCGGTCGAGCGGCCGACGCCGAAGTCGCGGTAGCAGGCCGGGCCTTCGGCGAGGATGGTCGGCACCGCGGCCAGCGTCAGCAGGTTGTTGATGACCGTCGGTCGGCCGAAGAGCCCGGCGATCGCCGGCAGCGGCGGCTTGGCGCGCACGACGCCGCGCCGGCCTTCGAGGCTCTCCAGCATCGCCGTCTCTTCGCCGCAGACGTAGCTGCCGGCGCCCATGCGCACTTCCATGTCGAAGCCGTCCAGCCAGCCGGCAGCGCGTGCGACCTCGATCGCGCGGCCGAAGATCTCGACCGAACGCGGGTACTCCGAGCGCACGTAGACGTAGCCGCGCGAGGCGCCGACGGCGCGTGCCGCGATCGCCATGCCTTCGATCAGCAGGAAGGGGTCGCCTTCGAGCAGCATGCGGTCGGCGTAGGTGCCCGAGTCGCCTTCGTCGCCGTTGCAGACCACGTACTTCAGCTCGCCCGCCGCCTGGGCGACGGTGCGCCACTTGATGCCGGCCGGGAACGCCGCGCCGCCGCGGCCGCGCAGGCCGCTGTCGACGATGGCCTGGATGATCGCCTCGGGCGCCATCGCACGCGCGGCACGCAAGCCGGCGCCGCCGCCGTGGGCCTCGTAGTCGGCGATCGACAGCGGCCGCGTCAGCCCGGCGCGTGCGAAGGTCAGGCGCTGCTGGCGCTGCAGATAGGGCAGCGCGTCCATCCGGCCCAGCGCCTTCGGATGGTCGGGCGTGCCGGCGACGATGGCCGCGACGTCGGCCGGCGTGCAGGGGCCGTAGCCGATGCGGCCTTCGGCGCTGTCGACCTCGACCAGCGGCTCCAGCCAGAACAGCCCGCGCGAGCTGGTGCGCCAGACCTCGGAGCCGGCGGCTTCGGCGGCGCGCGCGACGGCGTCGGCACCGACGGCCAGCGCGCCGCTGTCTTCGGGGATGTAGAGGCGGCGCTTCAACCCAGCACCTCGTCGAGCTTCTCGGGCGTCAGCCGGCCCAGCGGCTCCTCGCCCAGCATCGCCGCCGGCGACGACGCGCACAGCCCGAGGCAGTAGACCGCCTCGACCTGGCAGCCGCCGTGCGCCTGGGCGTGCTCCCAGAGCCGGTCGGCGCCCATCGCCTGGCAGGACTCGGCGCGGCAGACCTGCAGCACCGGCGCCGTCGGCTTCTCGGTGCGGAAGTGGTGGTAGTAGCTGACGACGCCGTGGACCTCGGCGCGCGAGAGGTTCAGCGCCTGGGCGATCCGCGGCAGCGCTTCACGCGGGATGTAGCCGAGCGTGTGCTGGAGCTCGTGCAGGATCGGCAGCAGCGGGCCTTCCCGACCCTGGTGGCGCGCGATCGTGGAGGCAACAATGTCCTGGGTCATGCACCATGATCTGGCGCAAGCTGCCGCGTCGTCCAATGGGAAACACGAACCGCGCGATTCGCAGGTCGAATCGCCGGCGGGCGCGGGCCTCGGCTCACGAGGGAGAAGCGCGACACGCGCCGACCGCGTGCCGAACACGGCCTAGGGAATGTCCTGAGCCCGGCGACGCACGCCGGCGGCGTTCAGCCCACGACCCGGCGCAGCCGCGCAGCGGCTTCCAGCGTGCCGCTGTGGCCGCGCACGTGCTCCAGCCAGACGAGGTCACGCGCCAGCTCCAGCGCCGCGTCCAGCGCGCGCGAGCGGCGTGCGCCGACGGCCAGCATCAGCCCGATCGGCGTCAGCACCTCGGGCGCGACCAGCGGCCGCGCCTCGAGCTCGCGGTGCGCCGTCAGCGTGCTGACCAGCGCGCCGGGCAGCACCGCAGCGACACCGCCGGCCTGCACCGCGACGAGCAGCGCGAGCACCGAGTTGGTCTCGATCGCCGGCTGCGGCGTGCAGCCCAGCTCGCGGAACACGCCGTCGAGGATGGCGCGGTTGTGCATCTCCGGCGACAGCAGCGCCAGCGGCTGTGCCGCCGCCTCGGCCCAGGGCAACGCCGGGCCGAAGCTCAGCGCGTCGCCGGGCACCGCGGCGCGCTGCAGCAGGTAATAACGCTCGACGTACTGCGGCACCGTCTCCAGCCGCGACGGCGCACGTTCGACATAACCCAGGCCGAGGTCGATGGCCAGCGTCTCCAGGCCGAGCTCGATCTCCTGCGAGGCCAGCGAGCGGATCTGCGGCTGCACGCCCGGATGGCGCTCGACCAGGCGTGCGGCCAGCCGCGCGGCCACCGGCAGCGCCGTCGGCACGGCGCCGATCACCAGCCGCCCCTGCGCCCGGCCGGCGCCGGCGCGCAGGTCCTGCTGCAGCAGCTCCTGCTCGTGCAGCAGCCGGTGCGCGGTGGCGAGCACCCGTTCGCCCTCGGGCGTCAGGCCTTCGTACTGCCGGCCGCGGCGCACGATCGCGACCTCGAAGTGCTGTTCCAGCGTGCGCAGCGCGTTCGACAGCGCCGGCTGCGTGATGTGGCAGGCCGCCGCGGCACGGCCGAAGTGGCGGTGCTGCTCCAGCGCGACGAGGTAGCGGTAGGCGTCCAGCAGGTTCATCGAACGGCGCCCGCGCTCAGTGGAAGAAACGCGCGACGCTCAGCGCCGTACGGTACACGCCCCAGGCCAGCGGCAGACCCACGGCCGCCCAGACCAGCGCGACCAGCAGCGTGGAGCTGCGGTGGAAGCTCATCGTGCCGGCGCCGGTCTCGGCGGCCTGGGCACGGTCATGGGCCTGGCGGCGTTCGGCAGCCAGTTCGGCCTCGGACATGAAGTGTTTCGGGTTCACCGGCCGCACCAGCAGGTTGCAGACCAGGCCGACGAGCAGCATGCCGGCCAGGATGACCATCGTCTGGTTGTAGACCTGCTCGCGCGGCAGGCCCTGCGCCAGCTGCCAGTCGCGCATGTAGTTGACGACCACCGGCCCGAGGATGCCGGCGGTCGCCCAGGCGGTCAGCAGCCGGCCGTGGATGGCGCCGACCATCTGCGTGCCGAACAGGTCGGCGAGGTAGGCCGGCACGGTGGCGAAGCCGCCGCCGTACATGCTGAGGATGACGCAGAACGCGGCGACGAAGAGCAGCAGGCTGCCGGCGCCGGCGCTGTACGGCACGCTGAGGTAGAGCACCGCGCCGAGCACGAAGAACACGACGTAGGTCGCCTTGCGGCCGATGCGGTCCGAGAGGCTCGCCCAGAAGAAGCGCCCGCCGATGTTGAACAGCGACAGCAGCGCGGTGAAGCCGGCGGCGACGCCGGCGATCGCCGCCAGCTGCGCCGTGTCCAGATCGCCGAAGCGTGCGTCGACGCCGACCAGCCGGCCGCCGAACACCTCCTGCAGCATCGGGCTGGCCATGCCGATGACGCCGATGCCGGCCGAGACGTTCATGCACAGCACCATCCACACCAGCCAGAACTGCGGGATGCGCCAGACGCGGCGGGCATGCACGTGGCCGTGCGTGACCATCGCCGCCGTGCCCGGCTCGGCCTTCGGCGGCGGCTGCCAGCCGGCCGGCGCCCAGTCGGCCGCCGGGATGCGGTAGGCCAGCGCGCCGCCCATCATGAAGACGAAGTAGATCGTGGCCATGACGACGAAGGTCGCGGCGACGCCGACGTCGGTGGGCGTCGCGAAGGCCTTCATCAGCTCGGCGGCCAGCGGCGAGCCGATCATCGCGCCGCCGCCGAAGCCCATGATCGCCATGCCGGTGGCCATGCCGCGGCGGTCGGGGAACCACTTGATCAGCGTGCTGACCGGCGAGATGTAGCCCAGCCCCAGGCCGATGCCGCCGATGACGCCCGAGCCGAGCAGCATCAGCCAGAACTGGTGCCAGTGCACGCCGGCCGCCGACAGCAGCATGCCGCCGCACCAGCACAGCGCGCTGACGACACCGGCCTTGCGCGGGCCGACACGTTCCAGCCAGCCGCCCCACAGCGCCGCCGAGCTGCCCAGCAGCACGAAGAACAGCGTGTACATCCAGCCCAGCGTGCTGATCTTCCAGTCGCAGTGGCTGACGAACAGCTCCTGCCAGAAGCCGACCTCGGGCCCGCAGGCCAGCGGCTTCGTGATGCCGATCGCCTTGGACAGCGGCAGCCAGAAGACCGAGAAGCCGTAGGCCATGCCGATGCACAGGTGGATGGCCAGCGCCGCCGGCGGCACCAGCCAGCGGTTGAAGCCCGGGGGCGCGACGGTGCGCTGCTTGTCCAGCCAGCCGCGGCCGGCGTTCAGGGAGTCGGTCGACATCGGGGAACGGAGGAAGCAAGGCGCGCGCCTCGGGCCGCGCGGGACGGCCCGGCCTTCGACAGGCCGGGCGGTGGACGACGCGCCCCTGGGAAACCGGCCGGGGCGGGCCGGGACGGATCAGGTGCTCTGGGACACCGTGATCGTCGGGAACTTGGCCGAGAAGTCCTTGGCCTTCTGCGCCACACGCACCGCGACGTGGCGGGCCATCTGCTTGTACAGGCCGGCCAGTTCGCCATCGGGCTCGGCGACGACCGTCGGGCGGCCGCCGTCGGCCTGCTCGCGGATCGCCATCGCCAGCGGCAGCGCGCCGAGGTAGTCGACGCCGTACTGCGCCGCCATGCGCTTGCCGCCTTCGGCACCGAAGATGTGCTCGGTGTGGCCGCAGTTCGGGCAGCAGTAGACGGCCATGTTCTCGACGATGCCCAGGATCGGCACGCCGACCTTCTCGAACATCGTCAGGCCCTTCTTGGCGTCGAGCAGCGCGATGTCCTGCGGCGTCGTGACGATCACCGCGCCGGTGACCGGCACGCGCTGCGCCAGCGTCAGCGCGATGTCGCCGGTGCCCGGGGGCATGTCGACGACGAGGTAGTCCAGGTCCTTCCAGTTGGTCTGGCGCAGCAGCTGCTCCAGCGCCTGGGTGGCCATCGGGCCGCGCCAGATCATCGCCTGGTCGGGGTCGACGAGGAAGCCGATCGACATCACCTGGATGCCGTGGCCGACCAGCGGGTCCATGGTCTTGCCGTCGACGCTGGCCGGCTGGCCGTCGGCCACACCCAGCATCGTCGGCTGGCTGGGGCCGTAGATGTCGGCGTCGAGGATGCCGACCGAGGCGCCTTCGGCGGCCAGCGCCAGCGCCAGGTTGACGCTCGTCGTGCTCTTGCCGACGCCGCCCTTGCCCGAGGCCACCGCGATGACGTTCTTCACGCCCGGCAGCAGCGGCACGCCGCGCTGCACGGCGTGGGCGACGATCTTCGTCGACACCGCCGCCTGGGCGCGTTCGACGCCCGGCACGCTGCACGCCGCCGCCTCCAGCGCCGCCGCGAGCGCCGCGACCTGGCTCTTCGCCGGGTAGCCGAGCTCGGCGTCGAAGGCGACCTCGCCACCGGCGATGCGCAGGTTGCGGATCTGTTTCGTCGAGACCAGGTCGCGGCCGGTGTTCGGGTCGACGACGGTCTTCAGCGCTTCGAGCAGCGCGGCTTCGGTGACGGTGGCCATGGCGGAGGGCAGGCGGGAGGGCTGGGGGACAAAGGCGCGGCAGTCTAGCGCCCGCGGCGCACCCGCGCGGCCGGCGCGGGCAAGCGGCGGGCCGGCGGCAGGCGCCGGTCCGTAGAATTCCCGCCTTTGCCCGCCCACGCGTGCGCTCGCCGGCACGCCCGCTCCCGATGACCCGCAAGCTCTTCGTCACCACCGCGCTGCCCTACGCCAACGGCCCGTTCCACATCGGCCACGTGATGGAGTACATCCAGGCCGACATCTGGGTGCGGCTGCAGCGCATGCGCGGCGCCGAGGTGCGTTTCGTCTGCGCCGACGACGCCCACGGCGCGCCGATCATGATCGCCGCCGAGAAGGCCGGGAAGACGCCGCAGCAGTTCGTCGCCGACATCGCCGCCGGCCGCAAGCAGTACCTCGACGGCTTTCACATCCAGTTCGACAACTGGCACTCGACCGACGGCCCTGAGAACCACGAACTCGCGCAGTCGATCTACCTCGCGCTGAAGGCCAACGACCTGATCGAGGTCCGCACGATCGAGCAGTTCTTCGACCCCGAAAAGGGCATGTTCCTGCCCGACCGCTTCATCAAGGGCGAATGCCCGAAGTGCGGCGCGAAGGACCAGTACGGCGACAACTGCGAGGTCTGCGGCGCCGTCTACGCGCCGACCGACCTGAAGAACCCGTACTCGGCGCTGTCCGGCGCGACGCCGGTGCTGCGCACCAGCGAGCACTTCTTCTTCAAGCTGTCGGACCCGCGCTGCGTCGAGTACCTGGAGAGCTGGACCCAGGACGGCCGCCTGCAGCCCGAGGTCGCGAACAAGGTGCGCGAGTGGTTCACGCGCGACGAGGCCGGCCAGGTGAGCCTGGGCGACTGGGACATCAGCCGCGACGCGCCCTACTTCGGCATCGAGATCCCCGGCGCGCCGGGCAAGTACTTCTACGTCTGGCTGGATGCCCCGGTGGGCTATCTGGCCTCGCTGAAGAACTGGTTCGTGAAGAACGTGCCGGGCGACGCCGGCGCCGCCTTCGACGCCTACCTCGCCCAGCCCGACCTGGAGCAGGTGCACTTCATCGGCAAGGACATCGTCACCTTCCACACGCTGTTCTGGCCGGCGATGCTGAAGTTCAGCGGCCGCAAGACGCCCGACCGCGTCTACGTGCACGGCCACCTGACGGTCAGCGGCGAGAAGATGAGCAAGAGCCGCGGCACCGGCATCAGCCCGCTGCGCTACCTGGAGCTGGGCCTGGACGCCGAGTGGCTGCGCTACTACATCGCCGCCAAGCTCAACGCGCGTGTCGAGGACCTGGACTTCAACCCCGAGGACTTCGTCGCCCGCGTCAACGCCGACCTGGTCGGCAAGTACGTCAACATCGCCAGCCGCGCCGCCGGCTTCCTGGCCAAGCGTTTCGGCGGCCGCCTGTCGGCCGACGTCGGCGTCGAGGGCCGCGCACTGCTCGACGGCCTGCGCGCCCACGCCGAGGTCGTGCGCGAGCACTACGAGACGCGCGAATACGGCAAGGCGCTGCGCGAGGTGATGCTGCTGGCCGACCGCGTCAACGAGTACGTCGACCAGAACAAGCCCTGGGAGCTGGCCAAGCAGGAAGGCGCCGAGGCACGGCTGCACGACGTCTGCACGGTCTGCATCGAGGCCTTCCGCCTGCTGACGCTGTACCTGAAGCCGGTGCTGCCGGCCACCGCCGCGCGTGTCGAGGCCTTCCTCGGCATCGCGCCGCTGGCCTGGGGCGACGCCGCGCGCGCGCTGGGCGGCCACACGATCGGCGCCTTCAGCCATCTGCTGCAGCGGGTCGACCCGAAGAAGCTCGAGGCGCTGTTCGAGCCGCCGCCGGCCCCGGCCGCGCCGGTGCCGGGCGGCGAGCCGCTGGCCGCCGAGATCACCATCGACGACTTCGTCAAGGTCGACCTGCGTGTCGCCCGCATCGTCGCCGCCGAGGCGGTGGAGGGCAGCAGCAAGCTGCTGCGCCTGACGCTGGACGTCGGCGAAGGCCGCACGCGCAACGTCTTCAGCGGCATCGCCGCGGCCTACAAGCCCGAGCAGCTGGCCGGCAAGCTGACGGTGGTCGTCGCCAACCTGGCGCCGCGCAAGATGAAGTTCGGCGTCAGCGAAGGCATGGTGCTGGCCGCCAGCCACGCCGACGAGAAGGCCCAGCCGGGTGTCTTCGTGCTCGAACCCTGGCCCGGCGCCCAGCCGGGCATGCGCATCCGCTGATCAGGCCAGCGGCAGGCGCACGCTGAAGCAGGCGCCGCGGTCGGGCTCGGACTCGAGCTCGATCGTGCCGCCGTGGGCCTCGGCGATCTGGCGCGCCAGCGCCAGGCCCAGGCCGGTGCCGTCGTAGTGGCGGCGCAGGTTCAGGCGGCGAAAGGGCTGGAACAGCTTGTCCTGGTCGGCCGCGGCAATGCCGATGCCGTTGTCGGCGACGCTGATCCAGGCCAGGCCGCCCTCCAGCCCGGCGCTGACGCGCACCTGCGGCGTGCGTTCGGGCGGCACGAACTTCAGCGCGTTGGACAGCAGGTTCTGGAACAGCAGCGACAGCAGCGCCGGGTTGCCGCGCACCGCCGGCAGCGGCGCGACGTGCACGTCGGCACCGCGTTCGCGGATGCTCGCCGCCAGCGCCAGCAGCACCTCGTCGAGCAGCGGGCCGAGCGCGACGGCCTGCGTCGGCGGCGGCTCGCCGCGCTGCATGCGCACGTACTGCAGCACGTCGTCGAGCAGGGTGCGCATGCGCCGCGTCGACTGCAGCATCAGCCCCAGGTAGCGCCGGCCGGGCTCGCTCAGGTGCTGGGCCTCGTCCTGCTCGATCAGGCTGCCGAACTGCACGACGGTGTTCAGCGGCTCGCGCAGGTCGTGCGAGGCGATCCGCACGAACTGCTCCAGCCCGTCGTTGGCACGGCGCAGCTGCTGCGAGCGCGCCTCCAGCCGCTGCTGGGCGTCGCGCAGGTCGGCCTGGGCCGCGGCCAGCAGCTGCGGCGGCACCAGCGCCGCGGCGTAGGCGAGGTAGACGTAGATCGTCTGCCAGGCCGCCAGCCTCGGCGGCGGCACGAAGACGCCGGTGCCCAGCGCCAGCGCGACCGTCAGCGACACCGCCAGCGTCAGCGCCAGCAGCGCCGGATAGGACAGCACGAACACGCCCAGCAGCAGCGGCAGCGTCAGGTAGATGAACGGGAACGGCAGCTGCGCCAGCGCCAGCAGCGAGACGCCGACGGCCAGCGGCAGCAGCACGACGAGCCAGGCGTCGTCCCGGCCGACGGCCACCGAGGCCGCGCCGTCGCGGCAGACCAGGAAGGCCAGCGGCAGCACCGACATCGCGCCGATGACCCCGCCCTCGTACCAGCGCAGCCAGACGCCTTCGATCGCGTCCAGCCCCTGCGGCGCGAGCAGTGCCGTGCCCAGCGTGGCGCTGACGGCCTGTGGCAGCAGCCCGCCGACGACCAGCAGCGTCGCCAGCGCCGGGGCCGAGCGCAGGCCGCGCTCGGGCAGGCGCGCACGCTGCAGCCCCCAGGCGCCGAGCACGATCTCCAGCAGGTTGGGCGGCACGAAGCTCGCCGCCAGCAGCAGCGTGTCGCCCTGCAGCAGGTTGGCGCCGAGGTTGGCGATGCCGGCGGCGGCCAGCAGCAGCGGCCAGTCGGCCCGCGGCCGGTTGGCCAGCGCCGCGACGCCGATCGCGTTGGCGAACCAGATCGAGGCGATCGAGCCCGGCTGGCGCGCGATCAGCATCGAGATCAGCGCCGCGACCGCATAGGCCAGCACCAGCCAGGCCGCCAGACGCCAGCGGTGCGCGCCGGGATCGTTCACGGGATGCGGCGCCCGCCACGCGGCCGCGGCGGCACCGGCTTCACGCGCACCCGGCGGGCGTAGACCAGCAGGCCGGCCAGCACCGCGAACAGCACCAGCAGCATGCCCAGGCGCGTGGCCACCGGCGCTCGCCCGGCCATCTGTCCGGGCTGCAGCGGCCCCAGCCAGCGCCGCAGCACGGCGGCACGCTCGGCCTCGGGCACGGCGGCGATGCCGGCGTCTAGGATCGTGCGCAGCTCGGGCCAGTCGGCGCGCACCGCGAAGCTCAGCTCGTACTCGAAGCCCACCTCGCCGGCGCTGGCCAGCCCGCCCAGCGCGTGGCGGCGCATCACGAAGGCCGCGCTCGCGGCGTCGACGACGGCGGCATCGGCGCGCCGCTCGGCCACCGCGCGCAGCGCCTGCAGGTCGTCGCTGACCGGCAGCCAGCGCACCCGCGGGTAGGCCGCCCTGACCACCGGCTCGACGCCGTAGCCGGCGCCGACGGCCACCGGCCGCCCTTCGAGCGCCGCCAGCGTGCTGTCCGGCCGGTCGTCGCGCACGACCAGGATCGCCGGCACCTTGACGTAAGGCCGGGTGAACAGCAGGAAGGCGGCGCGTTCGGGGCTCGGGCGCAGCGAGGTCAGCAGGTCGGCCTCGCGCCGCTTCACGCGCTCGAGCTGCTCGCCCAGCGGCCGGGCCGGCAGCCAGCGCAGTTCGAGACCGGTGCGGCGCTGCACCAGCGCCAGCAGGTCCACCGACAGGCCGGCCACCTGGCCGTCGTCGTCGACATAGACGAAGGGGCCGTAGTCATGCTCGGGTGCGGCGCGCAGCGTGCCCTGCGCCTTCAGCCAGTCCTGCTGCGCCGGCGTGGTGACCGGCCCGGCGGCCGCCGCGGCGGACAGCCACCCGGCCAGCAGCGCGAACACGGCCAGCAGCCTGCCGCCGCCGGGCATCGTGTTCAAGCCGACACCTGCCGGCGCAGGCGCGCCGCGGCGGCCGGGTCCAGCGGCTTGGTGACGTAGCCCGCGACACAGCGGTAGGCCGCGGCGCGCTCGCGGTCGGACGGGTCGGCCGACGAGCTGAGCATCACGATCGCCGAGCCGTTGCGCTGCACCGCCGGCAGCGCCTCGTAGGCGTCGAGGAACTCGAAGCCGTTCATGCCGGGCATGTTGATGTCCAGCAGGATCAGCTCGACCCGCGGCGCGTCCGAACGCAGATAGTCCAGCGCCGCACGCGCCTCCTCGAAGGAGAGGACGTCGAACCCTTGCCCGGCACGCTCGAGCACGATCCGCGTGAACAGCAGATCGGCCTCGCTGTCGTCGACCAGCATCACTCGACAGGCCACGCTCACCCCCTCTTCGCGGCGCCGGGTCGAGGTGCCCGACGTTCTCGCGTCGGCGCGAAGTGCGGAAATTGCACCTCAACCACGCTCAACCGGCAAGCATGATGCCCGGGATGGCGCAGGGGCGGTGGCATGATGTCGGTCATGCAGCCTGCCGACGCCACGCCCGCCGATTCGCCGGTCGCGCTGCCGTCGCGCCGCCGCCGCTTCATCGCGCGCATGCACCATGGCGGCCCTCCGGGACCGGGAGCCCTTCCCGTCCCACGCTTCCCGGAGTCCGCATGTCCCCTTCCCGCCTGCACCGCTTCCGCCCGCGCCTGCTCGACGCCCTGACGGGCTACGACCGCCGCCGCTTCTCCGCCGACCTCGGCGCCGGCATCACCGTCGGCATCGTCGCGCTGCCGCTGGCGATGGCCTTCGCGATCGCCTCGGGCGTCAAGCCCGAACAAGGCCTGTTCACGGCGATCATCGCCGGCTTCCTGATCGCCGCGCTCGGCGGCTCGCACGTGCAGATCGGCGGCCCGGCCGGCGCCTTCATCGTCATCGTCTACGGCATCGTCGAGCGCTACGGCCTGGCCAACCTGCTGATCGCCACCTCGCTGGCCGGCGTGCTGATGTTCGTGATGGGGCTGTTCAAGCTCGGCGCGCTGGTGCGCTACGTGCCGGTGCCGATCGTCATCGGCTTCACCAACGGCATCGCGGTGCTGATCGGGCTGTCGCAGGTGAAGGACTTCCTCGGCCTGGACACGCCCAAGCTGCCGTCGGACTTCTTCTCGCAGATCGCGGTGCTGGCGCGCCACGCCCACACGCTGAACCCGGCGGCGCTGGCGCTGGCCGCGGCGAGCCTGGCGATCGTCGTGCTCTGGCCCAAGTCCTACAAGATGCCGACCGCGCCGAGCGGGCTGCTGGCGCGGCTGCGGCGGCTGTCGGCGCACCTGCCGGGCACGATCGTCGCGCTGGTCGCGGCCACTGTCGCCACGGTGCTGCTGGACCTGCCGGTGGAGACCATCGGCAGCCGCTTCGGCGGCATCCCGCAGTCGCTGCCCGGCTTCGAGCTGCCCGAGTTCAGCTGGACCACCGTCAAGCAACTGCTGATCCCGACGGTGACGATCGCGCTGCTCGGCTCGATCGAGTCGCTGCTGTGCGCCCGCGTGGCCGACAACATGGCGCCGATCCCGCGCCACGACCCCAACCAGGAGCTGATGGCGCAGGGCGTGGCGAACTTCGTCACGCCGCTGTTCGGCGGCATCCCGGCCACCGGCACGATCGCGCGCACCGTGACCAACGTGCGCGCCGGCGGGCAGACGCCGGTGGCCGGCATCGTGCACGCGCTGACGGTGCTGGCCGTGGTGCTGCTGGCCGCGCCGCTGGCGCTGCACGTGCCGCTGGCGGCGCTGGCCGGCATCCTGGCCTTCGTCGCATGGAACATGGGCGAGTGGCGCGAGTTCGTGCGCCTGCGCCAGTTCAGCGTCCAGTACCGCACGATCCTCGTCGGCACCTTCGCGCTGACGGTGATCTTCGACCTGACGGTGGCCGTCGAGGTCGGGCTGATCCTGGCCTGCGTGTTCTTCATCTACCGCATGAGCACGCTGTTCCGAGCCGAGCCGGTGGCCGACGCCGGCGCGCCGGAGGGTGTGCGTGTCGTCGAGGTCTTCGGCTCGCTGTTCTTCGGCGCCGTCGGCAAGATCGAGACGCTGACGGCGCAGCCGCCGGGCACGCGGGCGCTGGTGCTGGAGATGCACCGGCTGATCTCGATGGACACCTCGGGGCTGGACGCGCTGTCGCAGCTGCACCGCGAGCTGGAGCGCCGCGGCGTGCGCCTGGTGCTGGCCGCCGTCAACGAGCAGCCGCGCTCGCTGATCCGGCGCGCCGGCTTCGAGGCCGAGATCGGCGCGGCCAACATCACCGCGACGCTGGCCGAGGCCTACGCAGCGGCGCTGGCGCCGGCGCCGGAGGTCTCGGAAGCCGGCTGATCAGTCGTCGCCCGGGTCGCCGCGCTGGTCGTCGCGGCGGTCCATGACGATGGCGTAGACCCAGACGATGACGAGGTAGACGATCGGCGCGCCCTGCGCCGCGACCCAGAAGCCGAACGGCGCGCCGAAGAAGCCGAAGTCGAGCTCGCGCGCGAAGAACGCGACGACGAAGGTCACGACGAACCAGGCCAGCAGCAGCCAGCCAGTCAGGCGCCGGTTGCGCCGCCAGTCGCGGCGCCGGCGCTCGGCCTGGCGGCGCTCGAGTTCGGGGCTCATCGCCAGAAGCGCCGGACCTCGTCCAGCGGCGCGAGCGCCGCGGCCGCGCGTGCGAGCAGCGCCTCGTCGCGGCCGGCCAGCCAGCCGAGCGCGAAGGCCAGCGCCGGGTCGGCGGGATCGGCCGCGGCGCGCGCGGCCAGCGTCTGGCGGGCGACGCTGCGGTCGTTGGCCTCGCCCAGCGCCTCCAGCGCCCGGCGCAGGGCCTTGAGCGCGGCACGCGTGCGCCGCGGACGCAGCACCGGCTGCAGGAACTCGATCGCGTAGCGCAGGCGCTTCAGGCGCTTGCGCAGCCGGTGGCGCTGCGCCGCGTCCAGCCGCGCGAAGCGGCGGGCGTCGGCGCGCGCCCGGCGCCAGGCCGGCGCCAGCAGCGCGGCAGCAGCCGGCTCGAGCGCGGCGCCGGGCGTCTGCAGCGCAACCAGCGCCAGCGCCATCGTGCGCAGCATCAGCGTCGTGAAGCCGGCGCCGGCCAGCAGCTCGGCCGGGGCGGCGGCATCGGCCGCACGCGGCCAGGCCAGCGGCGGCGCGCCGGCCGCGGCCAGCTCGGCCAGCAGGCCGGCGGCGGCGACGTCGGCATCGCGCGCCGCGCCCAGCGCCGCGAAGGGTTCGGCCAGCGCCTGCTCCAGCGCCCGCGCGGCGGCCTCGTCGGGCGCCCAGGGCGCAAACACACGCAGCGCGCTGCGCAGCCGGCGCAGGCCGACCCGCAACTGGTGCAGCGTCTCGGCGTCGCCGCTGCCCGAGGCCAGCTCGGCGGCGTTGGGCAGCACCTGCTGCAGCGCCGACTGCAGCATCGCGCCGAAGGCCTGGGTCGTCGTCGGGCGCGGCGGCAGCCGCATCGGCTCGGCATGCAGCGCCGGCACCCGCTCCAGGCCGCGCGCCAGGCGCGTGCCGCGTTCGGCCTTGGTGCGCACGTCCAGCCACAGGCCGTGGCGCGCCACCCACTGCGCGGCCAGCGCCAGCAGCCCGGACGGCGGGCCCGACAGCAGCTCGAACTCGATCTCGCAGACCGCGGCGCTGCGCTCGCCGGCGACGATGCGGCCTTCGTCGAGCGCGATCTCGACCACGGCGGCACCGCTGCGCACGCGGCGCGCCACGCGCACGATCTCGGTGCGGTAGCGCTCGACCAGCGGCGCACCGTCGGCCAGCAGCCGCGCCAGCGCGTCGCCGGCCGGCGTGCCGGCGTGGCGCGCCGGGTCCAGCACCGGCGCGGCGTCGGTGTCGGGCAGCTCGATCTCGTGCTCCAGGCGGTCCATCAGGCCGTCGCCGCGGCCCTTGAGGGTCTGCACCCAGCGTGTGCCCTCGCGCCGCAGGCGCAACGCGAAGCCGGCACGCGCCAGGCGCTCGTCGGCGGTGTCGGCGTAGGCGGCGGCCAGCGGCAGCACACGCGCGGTCTTCGTCGCGACGGCACGCTGCACCCGGTCGCGCGCGGCGGCCGGAATCTGGAACTTCAGCTCGATCTCCCTCATGCCTGTCCTCGGGCGTGGCGGGCGCGGAAGCGGCCCGGCCGGTAAACTCATGGATCGACCGAATTGTCGCTTCCGCACCGACCATGCCGCCGTTCTTCCGCAAGCCCTACACCTCCGACGTCACCGACTTCATCGCCAAGCTGAAGGAGCAGCGCCCGACGCTGGAGGACGAACAGCGCGCCGGCCGTGCGCTGCTGTGGGACAAGGCGATCGACCGCGAGGCGCAGCAGGCCTGGCGCCAGGCGCGCGTGCCGCAGCAGCCCTACGTCTACCAGTCCAAGGGACGCTGAAGCGCCCTTGGACACGCCCGCCCTGCCCGAGGCGCTGCCGACCGCGGAAGCGGCAGCCGAACCGGCCGCGCAGGACGTCGTGGATCAGGTGGCCGTCGCCCGCCTGTACGGCGAGCCGCTGTTCCGGCTGCCGCAGGACCTCTACATCCCGCCGGATGCGCTGGAGGTCTTCCTCGAGGCCTTCGAAGGCCCGCTGGACCTGCTGCTCTACCTGATCCGCAAGCAGAACTTCAACATCCTCGACATCCCGCTGGCCGACGTCACGCGCCAGTACCTGGACTACGTCGAGCAGCTGCGGCGGCGCAATCTCGAGCTCGCCAGCGAGTACCTGCTGATGGCGGCGATGCTCATCGAGATCAAGTCGCGCATGCTGCTGCCGCCGAAGAAGAACGCCGACGGCAGCGAACCCGAGGATCCACGCGCCGAGCTCGTGCGCCGGCTCATCGAGTACGAGCAGATCAAGCTCGCCGCCGCGCGCCTGGACGCGCTGCCGGTGATGGGCCGCGACTTCCTGCGCGCCCAGGTCTACGTCGAGCAGGCGCTGGCGCCGCGTTTCCCCGACGTCGAGCCCGACGACCTGCGCGCCGCCTGGGCCGACATCCTGAAGCGCGCGCGGCTGCACCAGCACCACACGATCTCGCGCGAGCAGCTGTCGGTGCGCGAGTTCATGACCATCGTGCTGCGCCGGCTGCAGGGCAAGCGCTTCGTCGAGTTCCAGGAGCTGTTCGACGTCACGCGCGGCACGCCGGTGCTGGTCGTGACCTTCATCGCGATGCTGGAGCTGTCGCGCGAGCACCTCGTCGAGGTGACGCAGGCCGAGGCCTTCGCGCCGATCTACGTGCGTCTGGCCTACCAGCCGGTCTGAGCGCCCGCCGGCAGCGTGAACGAGAACACCGAGCCGCGGCCCGGCCGCGAGCGCACGCGGACCTCGCTGCCCATCAGCGAGCACAGCCGGCGCACGATCGCCAGGCCCAGCCCCAGGCCGGGGCCGTCGGGCACCGGGGCGGCACGCATGCCGCGCACCTGGAAGAACTCTTCGAAGACGCGTGGCAGGCTCTGCGCGTCGATGCCGATGCCGGTGTCCCAGACCTGCAGCAGCAGCCGGCCGCCGCGCCGGCGGCAGCCGACCAGGACGCCGCCGACGTCGGTGTAGCGGATCGCGTTGCCGAGCAGGTTGCGCAGCACGCGCTCGACGAGCAGCGGGTCGGCGTGGGCGAGGTGGCGCTCGCCGCGAAAACGCAGCGCGAGGCCTTTCTCCGCGGCCAGCGGCTCCAGATGCAGGCGCAGCCGCGTGTACAGCGCCCGGATCTCCAGCCGCTCGGGCCGCGGCTCGACGCCGCCGGCGTCGATGCGCGTGATGTCCAGCAGCTCGCCGAACAGCGTGTCCAGCGACTCCAGCGAGGCGTCGATGCCGTGCACCAGGGCCGCGGCCTCGGGCGCCTGCGGGCGCCGGCGCAGCGCCTCGACGAACAGCGACATCGCCTGCAGCGGCTGGCGCAGGTCGTGGCTGGCGGCGGCGAAGAAGCGTGTCTTGGCCAGCGAGGCGGCCTCGGCCGCGCGCCGCGCCGCCTCGGCCTCGGCCTTCTCGAAACGCAGCTGCGCGGCCAGCTCGGCGGTGCGGTTCTTCAGCCGGATCGCCTGGGTCAGCGCGGCGCCGTGGGCCCGCGCCATGACCCAGGTGACGGCGAACAGGCTCGCGATCACCGCCGCCAGCTGCAGATGGTTGTCGCGCCCGGTGTCGGTGGCCACACGCAGCACCGTGGCACCGAGCAGCAGCGCGTTGTAGCCGAGGAACAGGCGCGGCTGCGTGGCGAGCATCTGCACCGAGGCGACGCAGAAGCTGTAGAGCACCAGCAGCAGCACCGTCGCGTGATAGTCCGTGCCCAGGCCCCAGAACAGCCAGGCGGCCAGCCCCCAGAGCGCGCCGTGGGCGAGCACCAGCAGGCTCCAGCTGCGCAGCCAGGACATCAGCCGCTCGTCGTCGGCGGCATCGGGGCGGCGCCAGCGCAGGCAGTGCAGCAGGCGCAGCGACCAGACGATCGAGAACGCGCCGGCCCAGGCCAGCAGCAGGCGGCGGTCGCACAGCGCGCCGAAGGTCATCAGCACCAGGCCGAGGCCGACGGCGTAGCCGACGAGCATCGCCGGCGCCAGGTGGTACAGCGCGCGCAGCTGGTCGGCGGGCGAGCCGCGGCCGTCGGGCGCCACCCGCGCCGGCACGAGAACGGCGGCGGCCACGGCCGTCATGGCCGCGGCGGCGCCTTCGGCACCCAGCCGTTCTGCCGCTGCATCATCTGGCTGACCGCCAGAACCGCCTGCGTGCGCGTGCTGACGCCCAGCGCGCGCAGCACCGCGGCGACGTGGTCCTTGACGGTCTCGACCGACAGGTCGAGCTCGCGCGCGATCAGCTTGTTCGGCAGGCCCTTCAGCAGCAGGCCCAGCACCTCGCCCTGGCGCGGCGTCAGCCCGATGCGCGCCAGCGACGGCGGCTCCTGGTGCGGCTCGGGCCGCGCCCGCTCGCCCAGCGGCGCGTCGGGCACCAGGCGCAGCGCGCCGGGCACGGTCTCGGGCGCGTCGGACGCCGGCCGGGGCTCCAGCCCGAGCATGTTGGGCGGCACGTACAGGCCGCCGGACATCACCATGCGCAGCGCCTCGCACAGCGCCTTGTTCGACGAACGCTTGGGCACGAAGCCCATCGCGCCGAGGTCGATCGCGCGGATGACGTCGCTGGCACGGTCGGAGGCCGAGATCACGACCACCGGCAGCTCGGGGTAGGCGGCGCGGAACTCGGCCAGCACCTCGAAGCCGTCGTCCTCGCCCAGCGCCAGGTCGAGCAGCACGAGGTCGCGGTCGGCGTCCTGGCGCAAGGCCTCGCGAGCGGCCTCGGCGGTGGCCGCGCCGTGCACGTCGACGTCGTCGCCGAGCCCGCGGATGACCGCCTGCAGGGCCGAGAGGATCAGAGGATGGTCGTCGACCAGCAGGACTTTCATGGCCCTCCCCCCAGGTCGCGGATGCGAACCGCGCGATTCTGGGCTGGCGCCCGAGGCGCGGGCTCACCCACTCTTTGGGGTATCTCGTCCCGGGGAACGACGCCGCACGGCCGGCGCGAGCGAGGCCCTCAGCGGGTCAGCCACTCCACCAGCGGCGCCCACTGCTGCAGGTCGCGCTCGACGCGGCCGGGCGCCACGTCCCACAGCGTCAGCCCGCGGGCGGCGAGCTGCACGTAGTTCTGCGTGTCGCGCAGCGACGCGACCAGCGGCACCGGCAGCGTGCGCAGGTACTGCTGCAACTGCTCGTGGGCCAGTGTGTGCTCGCGCACGCGCATCGCCACCACGCCGACGGCGAGGTCGGCGCCGCGCTTGTGCTGGCGCAGCGCCTGCACGAAGGCGTGCGTGGCCTGGATGTCGAACAGGCTCGGCTGCAGCGGGATCAGCATCCGGTCGGCGATCTTCAGCACCGCGTCCAGGCGCTTGCCGTGCAGGCCGGCCGGGGTGTCGAGCACGACGTGCGTCGTGCCCTTGGGCGGGCGCACGATCTCGCCCGGGTCGACGTCCCAGCCGCGGATCGCCGGCAGCGCCGCCGGCCGCTGCGCCAGCCACTGGCGCGAGGACTGCTGCCGGTCGACGTCGCCGAGCATCACCGCCGCGCCGTGCGCGGCCAGGCAGCCGGCGACGTTGGTCGCCAGCGTGCTCTTGCCGACGCCGCCCTTGGGGTTGGCGATGACGATGACCGGCATCCGGTGCCTCCTGCTGTCCGTTTGGCCGGCGATGGTAGCGGCCGCGGCGGCGCCCGCCTCAGACCAGCCGGCAGGCCTCGGCGAAGGCCAGCCGCGGCAGCCGCGGGTGGACCTTGGCCGGGTCGCCGTGGCCCAGCGTGCAGATGAAGTTGGTGCGCACCGTCGTGCCGGCCCAGTACTCGGCGTCGGCGCGGGCGGCGTCGAAGCCGCTCATCGGCCCGCAGTCCAGGCCGAGCGCACGCGCCGCGAGGATCAGGTAGGCGCCCTGCAGCGAGGAGTTGCGCAGCGCCGTCTCGGCGATCAGCGCGTCGTGGCCGGCGAACCAGGCCCGTGCGTCGGCGTGCGGGAAGAGCTGCGGCAGCTTGTCGTGGAACGCCAGGTCCATGCCGATGATCACCGTCACCGGCGCTTCCAGCACCTTCTGCCGGTTGCCGGGGCTGACGATCCCGGCCAGGCGCTCGCGCGCCTCGGGCGTGCGCACGAAGACGAAACGCGCCGGGCTGCCGTTGACCGCCGTCGGGCCCCACTTCAGCAGCTCGTAGAGCTGCTCGAGCGTGGTGTCGGGCACGGGGTCGGGGCGGTAGCCGTTCTGGGTGCGGGCGGCGGTGAAGAGCTGTTCGGTGGTGATGTTCATCGACGTGTCGGAAACCGGGTCAAGGACGCGCGGCGACAATGCGGCGATGTTCCAACCGAATCAGGCCGACGTCAGACGATTCTTCTGCGGCGCCTACGCGAAGTACCGCGACGGCGCCCCGGTCGATGCGATGGAGGCGATCGCCACACGCTGGATCGCCGAGCACGCCGAGTATCACGCCGAACTCGCCGACCTGCCGGCCGCGCTGGCGGCCGACTACCGCGTCGACGCCGGCCGCACCAACCCGTTCCTGCACCTGTCGATGCACCTGTCGATCGAGGAGCAGTGCAGCATCGACCAGCCGACCGGCATCCGCCAGGCCGTCGCGCTGCTGGCGGCGCGGCGCAACTCGCTGCACGCCGCGCACCACGAGGTCATGGAGTGCCTGGGCGAGATGATCTGGGCTTCGCAGCGCAGCGGCCTGCCGCCCGACGGCCAGGCCTACCTCGAGGCCGTGCGCCGCCGCGCGACCACCTGAGACGCAGCGCCGAAGGCGCTTCGGGGGTGGGTCACTTGACCGTGACCCAGGCGAACTCCAGCCAGTTGTCGGCGCGGTGCACGACGTCGACGTTGGTGCGCGCGGCCCAGGGGATCACCTGGCGGTGCAGCGGCAGCAGGTGCGCCTGCTGCGTGTACTCGCGCAGCGCGGCCTTGACGAGGTCCTCGCGCTTCTTCGGGTCGGGCTCGGCGCTGGAGGCCTTGGCGAGTTCCTCGAAGCGGTCGTTCTTCACCCGGCCGTAGTTGAAGGCGCCGACACCCTTCTCGCCCGGCGCGCGCAGCACCGGCGTGATCGTCACCTCGGCGTCGGTGATCGCGCCGCCCCAGCCCAGCATGTACAGGCTGGTGTCGAACTTCTCCAGCTTGGGGAAGTAGACCGCGCGCGGCATCGCGTTGACACGCAGCTTGACGCCGACCTTGGCCCACATCTGCGCCAGCGCGAGGCAGATCTCCTCGTCGTTGACGTAGCGGTTGTTCGGGCAGTCCAGCGTGACCTCGAAGCCGTTGGCGTAGCCGGCCTCGGCCAGCAGCGCACGCGCCTTGGCCAGGTCGAAGGGCAGGCGGCTCTCGATCGCCGGGTCGTTGTACGAACCCAGCGGCGACGGCGTGATGCCGCCGGTCGGCACGCTCTGGCCGTTCATCAGCTTGGTCTTCAGCGTCTCGATGTCGATCGCGTGGTACAGCGCCCGGCGCACGCGCACGTCCTTGAACGGGTTGCGGCGCTTCTCGCTGCCGTACAGCAGCTCGTCGCGCTGCTGGTCCATGCCGATGAACAGCACCCGGTTCTCGGGGCCGTCGACGATCTTCACGCCCGGCGTCGAGCGCAGCCGCGGCACGTCGCGCGGCGCCGGGTCGACGACGAAGTCGATCTCGCCGGAGACCAGCGCCGCCAGCCGCGTCGCGTCGTTGGCGATCGGCGTGTAGACGACCTGCTGGACGTTGCCCTCGAAGCGCCCCCACCAGTTCGGGTAACGCTTGTAGACCGTCTTGATGCCGGGCGCGCGGCTGGCCAGCATGTACGGGCCGGTGCCGTTGGCGTTGAAGGAGGCGTAGCTCTCCTCCTTGTTCTTGAAGTCCAGCGGCCGGGTGACCTTGTTCTTCTCGGACCACGACTTGCTCATGATCCACAGCGGCGCGGCGATGTGCTGCAGGAAGATCGGGTTGACCTGCGGCAGCCGGAACTCCACCGTCAGCGGGTCGATCGCCACCGCGGTGCCCACCGCGTTGGCGTAGACGCTGATCTGCGAGGTCGGCTCCTTGGCGCGGTTCATCGAGAACACGACGTCCTCGGCGGTGAACGGCGAACCGTCGTGGAACTTCACGTTCGGCCGCAGCTTGAAGCGCCAGGTCAGCGGCCCGGTCTGCTTCCACTCGGTGGCCAGCGCCGGCACCAGGCCCAGGTTGCGGTCGCGGCCGACCAGCCCCTCGTAGACCTGGCCGTTCATCGAGTTGGTCAGCAGCTCGTTCTGCGAGTGCGGGTCCATCGTCTGGGGGTCGCCCTGGCTGGCCCAGCGCAGCGTCTGCGCCCCGGCGCTGCCGGCGGCCAGCCCTGCGGCGAGCAGGGCGCAGGTGATCCACGATTTCATCGTCTCTCCCGGAGTTGGATGCAGGGGGTGGCGCGCCGCGCGCGCCGGCGGCGGCTCAGGCCGCCTCGAAGCCTTCTTCGGCCAGCGCCGCGGTGAAGGCCTCGGCCGGCCGGGCCGACTCGATGCGCACGGCATGCGTCGGCAGGTCGATGGCCACGCGGGCGGCGGCGTCGACGCGCTGCACCGTCTCGGTGACGGTCTTCACGCAGTGGCCGCAGGTCATCGTCGGGAGCGTCAGTTCGATCATGGCGGGCAAGCCTCCTGTTGTGCCGGCCCGAAGGGTAACGCCTGCGCCGGCCGCCGCTGCGGGCGGCCGTGCGGCCACGGGGTCAACGCCGTGCGCGTGCGGCCTCGGGCGGCAGCCAGAGCTCGTCGAGCGAGCGGCCGGCCCAGTTCTGCGCCGGCTCGCGGCCGACGATGCGGTCGCTGGCGGCCTGCGCCAGGTCCAGGCGCAGCGGCGGGATCGGCATCGCCGCGCGCGTCGAATAGAACAGGCTCAGCACCGGGGCCGCCGGCTTGCCGGGGTTCTGCTCGACGACGATGCCGATGCGCCCCGACTCCATGCGCACCAGCGAGCCGGTCGGGTAGATGCCGACGCTGCGCACGAAGGCGGCGAGGATGGCCTCGTCGAAGTGGCCCTTCCACGACACCATGCGCGCGATCGACTCGGCCGGGTCCCAGCCGGCCTTGTAAGGGCGGTTGGAGGTGATCGCGTCGTAGACGTCGCAGACCGCGCCCATGCGCGCCTCGCGCGTCAGCGCGTCGCCGGAGAGCTTGTGCGGGTAGCCGGTGCCGTCCACGCGCTCGTGGTGGTGCAGGCAGACCTCGAGCGCGTCGCTGCCGGCGCCGCGGGCTTCCTGCAGCAGGTGGTGGCCGCGCTCGGGGTGGGAGCGCATGACGTCGAACTCCCGGTCGGTCAGCTTGCCCGGCTTGTTCAGCACGTCCGACGGCATCAGCGCCTTGCCGATGTCGTGCAGCAGCCCGGCCAGGCCGAGGCGGCGGCACTCGGTGTCGTCGGCACCGAGCTGGCGGCCCAGCGCCACCATCAGCGCGCAGACCGCGACCGAATGCATGTAGGTGTAGTCGTCGTGGGTCTTCAGCCGCGCCAGGCTGACCAGCGCCCCCGGGTTGCGGAACACCGACTCGGTGACCTCCTCGACCAGCGGCATGCAGGCCTCGCCGTCGATGGCGCGGCCGAGCCGGGCGTCGCTGAACATCGAGACCACGGCTTCACGCCCGCGCTTGCAGACGGCCGCGGCGGCCTGCAGTTCCTCGGCCATCGTCGTCGTCGGCGGGCGCGGCGGCGGCGGCGCGGGCGACGGCACGGCGGCGGCCACCGGCGGCGGCGGCGGCGCCGGCGGGCGCGGGCGGACGTCGACGCCGGCCGGCGCGACGTCCAGGCCGAGCGAGGTGTCGATCCAGCACTCGCGCACGCCACTCTGGTGCGCCTGGGCCAGCGTCTTCGGATCGTCGATGACGAAACGCGTGCGCCAGAACGGATGGTCCATCCACGAGCCCTCGAAGCCGTGCAGATGCATCCCCAGGCGCAGGTCGGAAACGGAAATCTTCTTCAGCATGGACACGCTTGACCGCCCGCGACCGTCCGCCGATGGACGGACGGCACCACAACGGGGCGTCGAATGTGTCGATGATCTGTCACAAATGGCACGGCACGACGCGGATCAGCAGGGCGCGGACGGCACAAATCGGCAGAAGCGGGATTCGGCCACGGTTGCGCGGCCGGGTGCCCGGCGCGGCCGCACGCCGCCGGCCCGGCATGCGGCGCACCCGCTTGACGCCCCGCAAGCCGCCCGGCGCGAGGGCGCCGTATAGGCGCCGCTTATACTGGCCCGCCCCTTCAATCGCCTCGTGGACACGATGAAATTCCAGGGTTCGGACCAGTACGTCGCGACGCAGGACCTGATGCTCGCCGTCAACGCCGCCGTGACGCTGCAGCGGCCGCTGCTGGTCAAGGGCGAACCCGGCACCGGCAAGACGATGCTGGCCGAGGAAGTGGCGCGCGCGCTGGGCCTGCCGCTGCTGCAGTGGCACGTGAAGAGCACGACGAAGGCGCAGCAGGGCCTGTACGAGTACGACGCCGTCAGCCGGCTGCGCGACAGCCAGCTCGCCGGCGAGGAAGAGTCGGCGCGGGTGCGCGACATCCGCAACTACATCGTCAAGGGCGTGCTCTGGCAGGCCTTCACGTCGGAGACGCCGGTGGCGCTGCTGATCGACGAGATCGACAAGGCCGACATCGAGTTCCCGAACGACCTGCTGCGCGAACTCGACCGCATGGAGTTTCACGTCTACGAGACGCGCGAGATGGTGCGCGCGAAGCACCGGCCGCTGGTCTTCATCACCTCGAACAACGAGAAGGAGCTGCCCGACGCCTTCCTGCGCCGCTGCTTCTTCCACTACATCAAGTTCCCGGACGCCGAGACGATGCAGCGCATCGTCGAGGTGCACTTCCCCGGCCTCAAGCGCGAGCTGCTGGCCGCGGCGCTGAAGACCTTCTACGACGTGCGCAACCTTCCCGGGCTGAAGAAGAAGCCGTCGACCAGCGAGCTGCTGGACTGGCTGAAGCTGCTCGTCGCCGAGGACATCCCGCCCGAGGCGCTGCACAGCCGCGACGAGCAGGTGGCGGTGCCGCCGCTCGTCGGCGCGCTGCTGAAGAACGAGCAGGACGTCTCGCTGTTCGAGAAGCTGGTCTTCATGCAGCGCCACAACCGCTGAGCCCGACGCTGCCGATGAGCTGGCCCGAACCCGTCACGCTGCGCGGCCGGCTGGCCGCACTCGTTCCGCTGCAGCCCGAACACGCGCCCGCGCTGGCCGACGCCGCCCGCGACGGCGAGCTCTGGAAGCTCTGGTACACCGCCGTGCCCGCGCCCGAGCGCATGGCCGCCGAGATCGAGCGCCGCCTGGGCCTGCAGGCCGCCGGCAGCATGCTGCCCTTCGCCGTCTTCGACGCCGCCGGCCGCGCCGTCGGCATGACGAGCTACATGAACATCGACGCCGTGCATCGGCGTGTCGAGATCGGCAGCACCTGGACCGCGCGCTCGGCACAGCGCACCGGGCTCAACACCGAATGCAAGAAGCTGCTGCTCGGGCACGCGTTCGAGCGCCTGGACTGCATCGCCGTCGAGTTCCGCACCCACCGCCTGAACACGCAGAGCCGGCGTGCCATCGAACGCCTGGGCGCCCAGCTCGACGGCATCCTGCGTGCGCACCAGCGCCTGGCCGACGGCTCGCTGCGCGACACCGCGGTCTACAGCATCACGGCGGCCGAATGGCCGACGATCCGCACCCACCTCGACTGGCTGCTCGCCCAACCCCGATGAAGACCAAGCCGATCACCGTCGACGATCTCTGGAAGCTCGAGCGCATCGGCGCACCCAGCCTGTCGCCCGACGGCGCGCAGGCCGTGGCCGCGGTCACGCGCTACTCGATGGAGGACAACAAGTCCGCCAGCTCGCTGTGGCTGTTCTCGACGCTGGGCGGCGCCGCGCGGGCGCTGACCGCCTGCGGCGACAAGGACGGCCAGCCGAAGTGGAGCCCCAAGGGCGACCTCGTCGCCTTCGTCGCCCGGCGCGAGCAGCAGGGCGAGAAGGACGAGACGGCGCAGCTCTACGTCATCGCGCCCGACGGCGGCGAGGCGCGGCGCGCGGCGACGGTGGCCACCGGCATCGAGGCCTTCCGCTGGTGCCCCGACGGCCGCCGGCTGCTGTTCGTCTCCTGGGTCTGGCCCGACGCGAAGGGCACGAAGGAGCAGGCCAAGCGCGCCAAGGCCTTCAAGGAGCGCAAGGAGAGCGGCTACGCGACGAGCGAGGCCCAGTACCGCTACTGGGACCACCAGTTGCCGCTGGGCCGCGTGCCGCACCTGCACCTGCTGGAGCTGGGCCGCGACGGCGCTGCCGCCAAGGTGCGTGACCTGTTCGAGGGCACGCCCTACGAGATCCGCCGCCACGACCCCGACGCCGACTGCTTCGACGTCTCGCCGGACGGCAAGCGTGTGGTCTTCGCCTTCGACCCGGCGCCCGAGAAGCGCATCGACAACCGCTTCGCGCTGGCCGAACTCGAGCTGAAGACCGGCCGCGTCAGCGTCATCGTGCAGGACGCCGACTGGGACTGCTCGGCGCCGCGCTACAGCCCCGAGGGGGAGCGCGTCGCCTTCATCGCCAGCCACCAGGGCCGCAAGCACACGATGCCCGGCCAGGTCGCCGTCTGGTACCGCGACGAGGCACGCTGGGAGGTGCTGTCCGAGGCCTGGGACCACGACGTGCAGGCGCCGCTGGCCTGGGAGGACGACGGCCAGGCGCTGCTGCTGCGCGCCGAGCAGCGCGGCCGCCAGCACCTGTGGCGTTTCGACCTGCCCGACCGCCGCGCCGAGGTCGTCGTCGAAGGCGGCACCGTGCAGGCCTTCGACAAGGCCGCCGGCACGCTGGTGACGCTGGCCGACAGCGCCACCCACCCGGCGCGGCTGCACGCCTGCCTGCCCGGCGAGGCGCCGCGGCGCATCGAGACGATCAACGACGCGCTGCTGGCGCGCCTGCAGAGCGGCCGCGTCGAGGAGGTCTGGTTCAAGGGCGCCGCCAGCGTCGAGGGCGGCGAGCCCGACGACGTGCAGATGTGGCTGGTCTACCCGCCGGGTTTCGACGCGAAGAAGAAGTACCCGCTGCTGCACCTGATCCACGGCGGCCCGCACACCGCCTTCGGCGACGCCTGGCACTACCGCTGGAACAGCCAGGTCTTCGCCGCCCAGGGCTACGTCGTCGCCTGCGTCAACTACCACGGCTCGTCGAGCTTCGGCACCGCGTTCCTGGACAGCATCACCCACCGCTGGGGCCAGCTCGAGACCGTCGACGTCGAGGCCGCCACCGACTGGCTGCTGAAGAAACCCTGGGCCGACAAGCGCCGCGTCTTCGCCTCCGGCGGCAGCTACGGCGGCTTCATGGTCGCCTGGATGAACGGCCACGTGCCGGCCGGGCGCTACGCCGCCTACGTCTGCCACGCCGGCTGCTTCGACTGGACGGCGATGTTCGCCGACGACGCCTACACCTGGCACGCCAAGGAGCTGGGCGCCTGGTACTGGGACGACATGGCGCGTGTGCACGCGCAGAGCCCGCACGCCGCCGCTGGCGCGATGGCCACGCCGACGCTGGTGGTGCACGGCGCGCTCGACTACCGCGTGCCCGACGCCCAGGGCCTGGCCTACTACAACACGCTGAAGGCCCGCGGCGTCGACGCCCGGCTGCTGTGGTTCCCGGACGAGAACCACTGGGTGCTGAAGCCGCGCAACTCGAAGCAGTGGTACGGCGAGTTCTTCGGCTGGCTGGAGCGCCACGACCCGGGTCCGGCCAAGACGCGCAAGCGCTGAGCGTTTCATCACGCCGGCCGCGCGCGCCGGCGCGACAATCCGCGCACTGGCCGCCGCACCGGGCACTGGCCGCCTCCCGCCGATGCTGATCAACTTCTTCTACACGCTGCGCGCCGCCAAGCTGCCGGTCTCGGTGAAGGAGTTCCTCACCCTGCTGGAGGCGCTCGAGGCCGGCGTCGTCGACGGCTCGGTCGACGACTTCTACTACCTCGCCCGCGCGACGCTGGTGAAGGACGAGGCGCACTACGACAAGTTCGACCGCGCCTTCGGCGCCTACTTCAAGGGCGTCGAGCTGCTGACCGACTTCACCCGCGACGTGCCGCTGGACTGGCTGCGCAAGACGCTGGAGCTGGAGCTGACGCCCGAGCAGAAGGCGGCCATCGAGAAGATGGGCTGGGACGAGCTGATGCAGACGCTGAAGAAGCGTTTCGAGGAGCAGAAGGAGCGCCACGAAGGCGGCAACCGCTGGATCGGCACCGGCGGCACCAGCCCGTTCGGTGCCTGGGGCTACAACCCGCAGGGCGTGCGCATCGGCCAGGACAAGGGGCGCAACCGCAGCGCGGTGAAGGTCTGGGACCAGCGCGCCTACCAGGACTACGACGACAGCCGCGAGCTCGGCACGCGCACGATCAAGGTCGCGCTGCGCCGGCTGCGGCGTTTCGCGCGCGAAGGCGCCGCCGAGGAGCTGGACCTGGACGCGACGATCCACGGCACCGCGGCCAACGCCGGGCTGCTGGACATCCGCATGGTCCCGGAGCGCCACAACCGCGTGAAGGTGCTGCTGCTGATGGATGTCGGCGGCACGATGGACGAACACGTTCATCGCGTGGAGGAGCTGTTCAGCGCTGCCAAGAGCGAGTTCAAGCACCTCGAGTTCTTCTACTTCCACAACTGCGTCTACGACTTCGTCTGGAAGAACAACCGGCGCCGCTACTCCGAGAAGACGCCCACGTGGGACCTGATCCGCACCTACAACAAGGACTGGAAGCTCGTCTTCGTCGGCGACGCGACGATGAGCCCGTACGAGATCCTGCAGCCCGGAGGCAGCGTCGAATACCAGAACGAGGAGCCCGGCGCCGAGTGGCTGCGCCGGCTGACCGAAGCCTTCCCGCGCTTCGTGTGGATCAACCCCGAGCCGCAGGGCGTCTGGGCCTATCGCCAGAGCATCTCGATCGTGCAGCAGCTGATGAACCAGCGCATGTTCCCGCTGACCCTGTCCGGACTCGAAGGCGCGATGCGGCTGCTGAGCAAATGAGGCGCGTGTTGACGGGCCTGGCGGCGGCCCTGGCCGCCAGCGCCGCGATCGCGGCCGCCGACGCGCCCACCGCTGCGGCCGCCGAGCCTCAGGCGAGCATCGAGGTCGTGGCGCCGGCGGCGCTGAAGGCGCTGCTCGAGCAGCACCTGGACATCGCCCGCGTCGCCACGCTGGCGCCCGGCGTGGCGCTGGACGACAGCGAGTGGGCGCGGCTGATCGACGGCGCGCCGGCCCAGGTGCGCGAGCTGCTGGAGACCGAGGGCTACTTCGACCCGACGGTGATCCTGGTGCGCTCGGTCGGCAACGTCGGCGAGCGCCACGTGCGGCTGGAGCTGCAGCCCGGCCCGCGCACCCGTGTGCAGCGCGTGACGATCGAGGTCGAGGGCGCGCTGGGCGCCGCCGCCGAAGCCGGCGAGCCGCATGCGCGCGAAGCGCTCGAGGACCTGCGCCGCGCCTGGGCGCTGCCGGCCGGCCAGGCTTTCCGCAACCCCGACTGGACGGCCGCCAAGTCGGCCGCGCTGGCGCGGCTGCGCGCCGACGGTTATGCCGGCGCGAGCTGGAAGGCCACCGCCGCCGAGGTCGAGACCGCCGAACACGGCGTCAGCCTGTATCTGGTGGCCGACAGCGGGCCGCTGTTCCGTTTCGGCGAGCTGGTCGTCGACGGCCTCGTCGTGCACGAACGCGAGACCGTCGAGCACCTGGCCGCGCTGGCGCCGGGCACGCCGCTGACCGAGGCCGTGCTGCTGGACTACCAGGAGCGGCTGCAGAAGGCCGGGCTCTTCGACAGCGCCGCGGTCACGCTGGACCCGGACGTCTCGCGCGCCGGGCAGGCCCGCGTGCTGGTGCACGTGAAGGAGGCGCCGCTGCAGGTCTACACCTTCGGCGTCGGCATCAGCGCCAACACCGGGCCGCGGGCCTCGCTGGAACACGCCTACCGGCGCGTCTTCGGTTATGCGCTGTCGGCCAGCAACACCTTCTCGCTGGCGCAGAAGAAGCAGACCTACGCGGGCGAGGTCAGCACCCACCCCGGCGAGAACCTGTACCGCGAGCTGGTCGGCGGCGCCGTCGACCGCGAGGAAGGCGACGAGGACGTCGTGCTCGCGCAGCGCGTGCGCCTGGGCCGCACCAAGGACACGCAGCGCCTGGAGCGGCTGGTCTTCGTCGAGGCCGAACGTTCGGCACGCTGGACGACGACCGGCCAGCGCATCCACACCAACACCATCGCCTACTCGCTGAACCACCACGGCGTCTGGCGCGAGCTCGACAGCGTCGTGCTGCCGACCGAAGGTTTTTCGGTGTCGCTGCAGACCGGCGTCGGCCACGCCCACGGCAGCGCCGGCGACAGCGGGCCGTTCTCGCGGCTGTACGGCCGCTTCACCGGCTACCTGCCGATTGGCCGCGCCTGGTACGGCAGCGCCCGGCTGGAACTGGGCCAGGTCGTCAAGCGCGACGCCGTCGCGGTGCCCGACTCGCAGCTGTTCCGTGCCGGCGGCGACGACTCGGTGCGCGGCTACGCCTACCGCAGCCTGACGCCGACCGAAAACGGCGCCGAGGCCGGCGGCACCTCGCTGATGACCGCCAGCCTGGAGCTGGCGCGGCCGATCTCGGCCTCGATGCCCTCGGTCTGGGGCGCGGTCTTCGTCGACGCCGGCCGCGCCGCCAACGGCTTCTCCAACCTCAGCCCGGCGATCGGCACCGGCATCGGCGTGCGCTGGCGCAGCCCCGTCGGGCCGCTGAAGGCCGACCTGGCCTGGGGGCAGGAGACGCACTCGGTGCGGCTGCACTTCAGCGTGGGCATAGCGTATTGATGGTGCCCCCGAGCTCGCTTTCGCTCGCTACCCCCCGAGGGGGCCTCGCCCGGACATGGACCGTCCGGTGGACGGGCCATGCCTGGCGAGGGGCCGGGCCACGGGCCCGGCGCGGCCTGCAAAGCCGGTCCGCGGCGGGAAGCTTGATCGCGCGGCGCTTGTTCGTTTGCATGGGCTCGCTGACCGCCACCTTTGCGCCGGGTTCACGGGATGACTGAGCAAGGTCCGGACACGCCGCAGGAAGCGCCGGCGCCTGTGCGTCGGCGCCGCTGGTGGCCCTGGCTGGTCGCGGCGCCGGTGGTGGCGGCGGGGGCGGCCGTGGGGGGCGTTTGGGGGCTGCTGCACAGCGACGCGGGCACGCGGTGGCTGGGCACGCGGCTGCCGTTCGTCACCGCCGAAGACACGCGCGGGGCGCTGTTCGACGACGTGTTCGAGGCCGACCGCGTCGTCGTGCGCTGGGACTCCGGGCGGCAGTCGGTGACGGTGACCGGGTTCCGCGGCGAAGGGCTGCGCTGGTCGTGGCGGCCGCATGCACGCGCCTGGTTCGGCATCGACGCGACGAAGGCCGTCGCGCGCGAGGTCATCGTCGACACCGGGCCGCCCAGCGGCCACGGCGCGCATCTGCCCTCGGGCATCGGCATCCCGCTGCAGATCCGCGCCGACCGCGCCGAACTCGAGACGCTGGACGTCGACGGCTTCCAGCTGCACCGGCTGCGCGCGCGCGCCTGGGTCGGCGAACAGAACCTGCTGTACCGCGTCGAGGACGCCGAGCTCGACTGGGGCAAGGTGCGACTGGCCGGCCACGCCCAGCTCGGTTTCGACCTCCCGTTCGCGCTCGGCGGCCAGGCCGAGGCGCGGCCGATCGACGCCACCACGCCGCTGGACGCGACGATCCGCGCCAGCGGCACGCTGGACCGCATCGTGCTCGCCGGCACGCTGCGCGGCACGCCGCAGCCGGGCAAGGCGACGCCGTCGGCCGAGGTCTCGACGACGCTGCTGCCGTTCGCGCCCTGGGTGCTGGCGCAACTGGACGCGAAGACGACGGCGCTGGACTTCGGCGCCTTCGTCGCTGGCGCCCCGGAAACGCGGCTCAGCGGCCACGCCAGGCTCGACGCCCCGCCGGCCGGAGAACGCCCGATGCGGGTCGACGTCGCGCTGGACAACGCCCTGCCCGGCCGCTGGGACGCCGGCCGGCTGCCGCTGGCGCGCATCGAGATCGACCTGCAGGGCCGCAGCGCCGAGCACCGGCAGGTCGACGTGCGCCGCCTGGCGCTGCAGCTTGCCGCCGACGGCCGGCCCGCGGGCCGCTGGAGCGCCACCGGCCGCTGGGACGGCCATGCGCTGGCTCTCGACTCGCAGCTCGACGGTGTCGCGCCGCAGCGGCTGGACCGGCGCGCGCCGGCGATGACGGTGTCGGGCCCGCTGGCGCTGGAGCTCGGCGGGCTGCCGTCGCCGGACGACTGGGCGGCGCCGCCGCCGGCCTGGTCGGCGGCGCTGCGCACCCGGCTCGACGGCCGCGTCGACGGTGCCTCGCAGCCGGTGCGGCTGCGGCTGGACGGCCGCGCCGACCCCGGCCGCATCGAGCTGAAGGAGCTGGACGCCAGCGCCGGTGACGCCGTCGCGCGGCTGGCGCTGGACGCCCGCCGCGGCGACGCCGGCTGGCAGCTCGCGACACGCGGCACGCTCGCCGGCTTCGACCCGGTGCCGTGGTGGCCGGGCGAGCCCGGTTCGGCCTGGCGCCAGGGGCCGCACCGCGTCAGCGGACGCTGGGAACTCGAACTCTCGCTGCCGCCCGAGCCGCTGGCGCTGCCGGCCCCGGCGCTGCTGCAGCGCACTGCCGGCCACGGCACGCTGAAGATCGCCGACACCGTGCTGGCCGGCGTGCCGGTGACGCTGGACCTGGCGCTGGAGCAGGCCGGCGGGCGTGGCGGCACGAGCCGCGTGCGGCTGGAAGCCGGTGCAGCGGGCAACCGCCTGTCGGCCAGCGGCGAGGGCCGCCCGGCGGGCCGCGGCGGCGACGACCGCTGGACGCTGGCGCTCGACGCCGGCTCGCTGCAGACGCTGGCGCCGCTGGCGCGGCTGCTGCCGGGCGGCGCCGCGTTCGCACCGCAGTCGGGCAGCGCACGCGGTGAACTCGTCGCCACCGGGCGCTGGCCCGACCTGTCGACGCAGGGCCGGCTGACGCTGGCGCGTTTCGCGTCGCACGAACTCGAGGTCGCAGACGCCAGCGCCGACTGGCGGCTGTCCACCGGCGGCCTGGCGCAGCAGCCGCTGGAGCTGCAGGCCGACGTCGCCGGGCTGCGCTGGGGCCGCCAGAGCGCGCGCCAGCTGCGCGCCGAGCTGCGCGGCACCTGGCAGGAGCACCACCTGCTGGTGGCCGGCGCGCTGCCGCTGGTGCCGCCGCCGCTGCTGGAACGCTGGTTCGGGCTGCGCACGATGTCGGGCACCCGCGCCCAGCTGCAGGCCACCGGCGCCTGGACGGCCAGCGCCGGCGGCGGCGGGCGCTGGGCCGGGCGCATCGAACGCCTGGGTGTCGGCACCTGGGACGGCGGCGCCATCGCGCCGCCCGGCAGCGACTGGCGCAGCGACTGGATCGACGCCCGCGACCTCGGCGCCGAACTGCAGTTCGGCCGCGGCGGCACGCTCGAGCGGCTGCAGGCCGCACCCGGGCGCATCCGCTTCGCGCGCGCCGTCGACCTGCGCTGGGACGCCGTGCAGGCCGACTGGGCCGCCGGCGCGGCGCCGCGTTTCGCGCTGCGCATGGACGTCGCGCCGGTGGCCGTGGCGCCGCTGCTCGAACGCGTGCAGCCGACGATGGGCTGGGGCGGCGACCTGCGCGCCGGGGCCCACGTCGACATCCGCGCCGGCGAACGTTTCGACGCCGAGGTGGTGCTCGAACGCAGCGACGGCGACCTGACGATCACCGACGAGAACGGCACCCAGGCGCTGGGCCTGAGCGCGGCCCGGCTGGGCCTGGCGGCGCACGACGGCCAGTGGTACTTCACCCAGGCGCTGGCCGGCGGCAACATCGGCCGCATGGCCGCGGCGCTGGGCGTGCGCACCTCGCCGGCCAGCCGCTGGCCCGAGGCCGACGCGCCGCTGGACGGCGTGCTCGACGTGGAGGTCGCCAACCTGGGTGTCTGGGCGGCCTGGGTGCCGCCGGGCTGGCGCCTGTCGGGGCGGCTGCACAGCAACGCGACGATCGGCGGGCGCTTCGGCGCGCCCGAGTACACCGGCGTCATCGAAGGCCGCGACCTGGGCGTGCGCAACCTGCTGCAGGGCGTCAACGTCGGCCCCGGCACGGTGGCGATCCGGCTGGAAGGCACCGACGCGCGCATCGAGACCTTCCGCTTCAAGGGCGGCGACGGCCAGCTCGAGCTGAGCGGCGGCGCCGCCTTCGGCGAGACGCCGAACGCGCGGCTGAAGGCCGTGGCCGAACGCTTCCGCGTGCTCGGCCGCATCGACCGCCAGCTCACCGGCAGCGGCAGCGCCACGCTGACGCTGGACGCGCAGCGGCTGGCGCTGGACGGCCGCGTGCAGGTCGACGAAGGGTTGTTCGACGCCACGCGCGCCGACGCGCCGTCGCTGGACGCCGACGTCACCGTGCGCCGCCCCGGCGACGCGCCCGCGGCCCCGGAGGACGAGGCGCTGCCGCGCACGCGCCGCGACGTCGACATCACGCTGGATGTCGACCTGGGCCGCCAGCTGCGGGTGCGCGGGCGCGGCCTGGACACCGAGCTGCGCGGCCAGCTGCGGCTGACGACGCCCGGCGGCCGCCTGGCCGTCAACGGCAACGTCGCCACCGAGAACGGCACCTACGCCGCCTACGGCCAGAAGCTGGACATCGACCGCGGCATCGTCGCGTTCGCCGGCGCGCCCGACAACCCGCGGCTGGACATCCTGGCGCTGCGCCAGAACACCGACGTGCAGGTCGGCGTGCTGATCACCGGCACGGCGCAGAGCCCGCGCGCGCGGCTGTACTCCGAGACCGAGATGACCGACACCGAGCGCCTGTCCTGGTTGGTGCTCGGCCGCGCCTCCGACGGCCTGGGCCGCGCCGACGCCGCGCTGCTGCAGCGCGCCGCCGTCGCGCTGATGGCCGGCGAAGGCGAGGCGCCGACCGACGCGCTGATGCGCAACCTGGGCATCGACGAGCTGAGCGTGCACCAGAGCGAGACCGCCGGCAGCACCGCCGGCGGCGAGGTGCGCGACACCGTCATCTCGCTGGGCAAGCAGCTGTCGCGGCGCTGGTACGTCGGCTACGAACGCGGCGTCAACGCCACCACCGGCACCTGGCAGCTGGTCTACCGCATCGCCCAGCGCTTCACGCTGCGCGCGCAGAGCGGCGCCGACAACGCGCTCGACCTGATCTGGGTCTGGCGCCTGGACGACGAGCAGCTGCCCGGCACGCGGCCGCTGATCGGCGCCGGCCGCCGCCTCGGCCAGGCCACCGGGCTGGTGGCGCCGGCGGCTTCAGCGCCTTCATCGCCCGCGGCGTCGGCGCCGCGCTGAACCCGGTGGCCGGCGATGGCAGAATCGCCCCCGCCGCGCCGCCGTAGTTCAATGGATAGAACGGGGACCTCCTAAGTCTCAGATGCAGGTTCGATTCCTGCCGGGGGCGCCAGCCGATGACGGTGCACGCCGTCGAACAGCTCGGCCCGCCAGCTCGCATCGCTCCACGACAGCTCGATGCGCGCCTTGTCAGGCAGCCGCCACCAGTAGATCCACTGGCCACGATCGCAGTCGATGCTGTCGGTGGGCCGGCCGATCGCGTGTTCGATGCGCTCCAGCGTCCAGCCGTCCAGCGGCTGGGTCTCGAAGAAGTGGCGCAGCAGGTCCGGCGGCGCACGCGGCGGCATGTGGTCGACGATGACGCCCTGGGCGTCGCACTCCAGGTACATCGGGTCTTCGGGCGCGTCCCAGGTGTAGCGTGTTCGGCCGGACGACCCGCCCGAAATCGATGCCGCGCGCCGCAGCGGCTCCGGCAGGTCGACGTAGCGCAGGCCGCGGTAGTAGCCGTTGGCTTCCATCAGCTGGCGGCGCGTGCGCCGCGCCGGCCTCCTGAGACGCTCATTGAGCCAAGCGGCCACCGTGACGATCGCGCTGACGGCATTGATCAGCAGGGCCAGCATCAGCACGGCGGCCAGGACGAAGGCGAAGAGTTTCGCCAGGAAGATCAGGCAGCTCATCGCCTCGATTGGCGCGCGGCCACGCGGCAGCCGCCATCGCTCCGCCGGCCGCCCCCGCTTTCAGGGGACGGCATCCCCCGGCGGGCCGTCACGCCGCGCCACGGCGGGTCGAATGGCGTCGCTTGCGGCCGACAATCCATCCCGAGGAGGACGATGACGATGCGACACGGCATCACGGCCGTCGTGGCGCTGCTGGCCGGCGCCGCATCGGCCCAGACCGTTTACCGCTGCGACGGGCCGGGCGGCCGGCCGGTGTTCCAGCAGCACCCGTGCACCGCCGGCGGTCGCACGGTCGACGCGACACCGGCCAACTCGCCGATGGCCCCGGACCCGGACGTCGCGCGCCAGCTGGCGCGCGACCGCTCCGGCGTCATGACCGAGGACGAGATGTTCAAGCGTTACGGCCCGCCGGCGCTGACGAACACCGACCGCTTCGGCAACAGCGTCTCGCGCCAGCACGTCTACCGATATGCCGACGGCAGCTCGCGCTACGTCTACACACGCGACGGCATCGTCGTCGGCCTGCAGGAGCGCCCGGCCGCTGGCCCCGGCGGGGCCGTCGGCGGCGGTGGCGAGCCCTGCTACAGCGAGCAGCAGATCCGTGCCGAACGGGTCTCGGCGAGCTCGATCACGCTGAGCGCCTGGCAGCGCGAACTGCGCGAACGGCGCATTGCCGAGATGGAACGCTGCCGGCGCTGAAGCGCCGTGCGGCTCAGGCCAGCCACACGACCTCGGGCTCGGGCTCCGGCGGCGGCAGGCCGTTGAGCACGGCCTCGTACAGCCGCGTCGAGCGCCGCCCCGAGCGGCAGAAGGCCAGCACCGGCCCGGGCAGCGTCGCCAGAAGCTCGCGCAGAGCCTGCACCTCGTCGGCGCCGAAGCCCAGGTCGGCCACCGGCTGGTGCGCGTAGGCCAGCCCGTGTGCCCGCACGCGCTCGCCGATCTCGGCGGCGCTGGGCTGGTGCGGGCCGTCCTCGTGGTCGGGGCGGTGGTTGACGACGCTGCGAAAGCCCGCGGCGGCGACGGCCGCCCAGTCGGCGTCGACCTCGTGCGACGCGGCGGCGTAGTCGGGCGACAGGCGGTGGATCTCGGTCATGGCGGGACTCGCTCAGGGGCGGGTGGCGGGGGGCAGCGCACGCGTCAGGCGCAGCGCTTCGTAACGCGTGGCGACGGCCTCGTCCAGCGCCGCCTGCAAGGTCTGCTGCGTGCCGGCGTCGAGCCTGGCACGCTGCGCCAGCACGTAGCGGAACATGCGTTCGTAGTGCTCGCGCGGCGCAACCGCGACCCGCAGCTCGACGCGCCCGCCGCGGCTGTCGGCGCGCTCCAGACTCGCCGACAGCGTTGCCACGGCACCGGGCGCCAGACGGGTGTCGAACGCTTCCTCGGCCAGTGCCAGGTCGATCTGCCAGCCGATGACGTGGCGCGCGAGCACCCGCTCGCCACCGGCGTCGACACGCAGCAGCGTGGCCTCGATCTTGGGCACCATGTAGGTGGGCAGCAGGTGGCCGGCGCCAGCGTTGCGCAATGTCGCGACGGCGTCCACGCCGCCGTCGGCGCGGCGCCTGAGCACCAGGTCGGCGGCCAGCCCCTCGCGCAGCATCCGCGCGTCGTGCACGCCGCGCCACTCGTGGCGCCGCCCGGGCATGTGGCAGGACTGGCAGGCGCGGCCTTCACGCGCCGCCGGGCTGGCCTGCCACTGCGCCAGCGTGTCCTCGTGCAGCTTGCCCTTCGTGCGCGGGCCGTCGGCCGGGAACTGGTGGCAGGCGGCGCAGAAGCGGCTGTCCTGGAACGCCGTCTCGGCGCGGAAGCCGGCATGCGGCAGCGGCGGCGCCGGCTCGGGCGCCCCGGCCGCACGCGGCGGGCCGTAACGCTGGTGGCGGCGCAGATGGCAGGCGGCGCAGACGAGACCCTGCTGATCCAGCCCCGGCGGCACGTAGCCCGGCGGCGGCGCCGCCGGCGCGCTGGCCCAGCCCAGCCGGCGCGCCAGCAGCGCCTTCTGCTCGGCCAGCGGCGCATGGCAGCGCAGGCAGCGCTCGGCCTTGTCGGCTGTCATCAGCCGCAGCTGCCAGTCGAGACCCGGGCCCATCGTGCGCGCGTGCAGGCTGCCGCGCCACTGGGCGTGCTGCTGCGGGTGGCAGGCGGCGCAGTCCTCGGGCGCCAGCGAGGCTTCGCGCGCCGGCCAGCCGGCCGGCGGCGCGCCCTGCGGCGCCAGCGGCTGCTGCCAGTGCCGCGCGACGAAGGAGTCGATGGCGTCCGCCGCCGCGGCGGCACCGGCGGCCAGGGCGAACGCCAGCAGGGCCAGCCGCCGGATCACGCCGCCCAGCCGCCCTGGCGCGAGGCCTGCCATTCGATCCAGCGCTGCAGCAGCCGCACGCCGACGAAGGCGCCGGCCGTCATGCCGGCGAGGAACAGCCAGCCGCTGGGGTCGCCGTTGGTCACGGTGGCGAAGAAGGCGCCGATGTTGCAGCCCATGCCGATGCGCGAGCCGATGCCCATCAGCGCGCCGCCGGCCAGCGCCAGCAGCGCGGCCTCCGGCCCCGGCCACTTCCACTTGAACTCGCCGACGAGGTTGGCGCGCACCGCGGCGCCGACGACGATGCCCGCCGACATCCACAGCGGCGCGTTCAGCCACGGCGGCGGCAGGCCGTTGTCGAGGCCGAAGAACAGGTTGTCCATCGACGGGCGGCCCAGGCGCTCGAGCAGCCAGCCGCCGAGCTGCGCCTCCTGCGTCGTGATGTACCAGTAGCCCGGGTCGAAGACCGTGTCCTGCAGCGACAGGCCGCGGGTGAACCCGGCCGCGGCCAACGCCTCGCCGAAATTGAGGATGCCCCAGCGCTCGCGCAGCGCGCCCGTCACCGCCATCTGCAGCCCGGCCAGCAGGCCCAGCAGCAAGCCGGCGACGGCGGTGTTGCGGGAGGACGCGAGCATCGCCGCCAGGCCGCGCAGCTCGTCGGCCAGGCCCGGCGCGGCGATGCCGCGGCGCTGGAGCCAGGCGCGGCGAAAGCGCAGGCGGTACAGCAGCACCAGCAGCGCCAGCGCCGGCAGCACCGCCACCAGCGTGGTGTCCAGCAGCACCGGCAGCCAGCGCCCTTCGACGCCCAGCCGCTCGGCCAGCGTGGCGCCCTGCAGCTTCCAGACGTGTCCGGCGAGGAACTGGTCGAATGCGCCGCGGCCGATGTCGAGTTCGGCCGGCATCGCCTGCGCCTGCCGCGCCGCCTCGGCCGCCCAGGACGCCGGCACCAGCGTGTCGAGCCAGCCGCCGGCGCTGACGAACCAGGCCTGCGACAGCGAGATCGCGACCACGACCAGCAGCGCGCTGCCGCTGCCTTCGCCGCACTTGTAGAGCGAGCTCGACGCGCAGCCGCCGGTGAAGACCATCGCCAGGCCGAAGATCGCGCCGCCGATCGGCACGTGCCAGCCCAGCGCCGATGCATGCACGGCGCCGAGGCCCGCGCCGCGCACCAGCGCCGCCGTCAGCGCGTACAGCACGACGGCGATCAGCACGCCGACGGCCATGCGCACGACGCCGACGGCGAACAGGTCGCGCACCGCCGAGGCCATGCAGAAGCGCCCGTACTGCAGCACCGCGCCGTAGGCCAGGCCGAAGGCGCCGTAGACGGCGAGGTAGACGAGGTGGCCGTCGGCGGCGACGGCCACCGCGGCGGCGAGCGCGGCCAGCCCGAGCAGCAGCGCCGCCACGAGCCGCCCGCGCGGCGCGGCGTTCGCGCCGGGGGTGTCGAGCACGGCCACGTTCAGAACAGCAGCTGCAGGCCCAGCGTCGTCTGCCAGTTGTCCTGCAGCGCCGCGTTGCTCGCGCTCGGCCGGTCGAAGGTGGTGCGCGAGTAGTCGACCGTCAGCTTCAGGCGTTGGCCGTCGACGTAGTAGTGGGCGCCGACGCCGGTGGTGTCGTGGTCGAGCGCACCGTCGGCGACCGCGTAGTCGGCGTGGTCGCGGCGGCCGTAGAACTGCAGCCGCCCCGGACCGACCTTCTGCGGCAGCAGATAGCCGCCCTTCAGGTAGTAGGCCTTGAGCTGCGAGTTCGCCGGCAGCGACGCGTCGGGCGCGCGCGAGATCGCGTCGCCGGTGTCGTAGTCGAAGTAGGCCGCCGAGCCGGTGAAGCTGCCCCAGCGCGTGGGCAGCTCGCCGAAGACGTCGACGGTCCAGGCGCGGTAGTCGACGATGTCCGAGCGTGCCGCGGCGTCGGCATAGGCGACGTCGGCCTGCCAGTCGACCGCGGCGCCGAAGGTCAGCACGCGGCGCGTGCCGAGGTAGGTGCCGCGATAGCCGTAGTCCGACTCGGGGTCGAGCAGGCTCCAGTGCACGCGGCCGGTGACGCGCGGCTTCTTCTTCGGCACGACGTCGCCCTCGCGGCCGTCGGCCAGCACGATGCGGTACTGCAGCCGGGCGTCGGCGAGGTTGCCCCACAGCGCCACGCCGTTGTCGCGCGTGCCGGCGAACGGCGTGTACGAGATGCCCGAGCGGTCCAGCGTCAGCGGCTCCAGGCAGGCCTCGTTGTTCTCGCGCGAGAAGCCGTTCTTGAAGCGGCCGGCGATGACGCGCACGGCGTCGCTGTAGTCGAAGGTGACGTAGGCGTCGCGGAAGTAGGTGCTGCGGTCCTCGTTGCCGCCCTTGCCGTCGTTGCCGGCCTCGATCTGGGCGTAGAAGCCGACGTAGTCGTTGTACTGGCCGCTGAAGGTCAGCCGGTTGCGGCGGATGTAGTTGTCCCAGGTGTTGCCGTTGTCGGTGGCCGAGGTGTAGCTCTGGCCCTGCGACCACAGCTGCAGCGCGTAGTCGAGGCTCAGGTAGGCCTCGCTGCCGGGCACGGCGATCGTCACGCCGGCCTGGCTGGCCAGCGGTGCCGCGGCCAGCGCGGCGGCGAGCACGGCGGCGCGCAGCGCCCCGCCGGAGGAGGAAGAGGTGTGGGCTTGCATGGCAGGGTCGGGGTCAGGACCGGGGGACGGACGGCGCGGCCGTCCGGAGATAGGGCGCACGCCACTGCGCCGGCGTGCCGGTCTGGTGGCAGGCGGTGCAGGCGGCGTCGGACTGCAGCGGGTTGGCGACCAGGCGCGCATGTGCCAGGTCCTGCTTCAGCAGCCGCGGGTTGCCCTGATGGCAGCCGACGCAGGAGTAGTTGACCTTGGCGTGGTCACGGTGCCACGGGCCCTTGGCGGCCTCGCTGTTCGGCGCCGCGGCGCGCACGCCGTTGTGGCACTTGAAGCAGCTCGACGCGCCCAGGCCGCAGGCGTTGGCCACGCCCAGCGGCGAGAAGCGGTCGGCGCGGCCGTCGGCCACCGGCTGCAGCACCTCGTGGCCCCAGCCGGCCTCGGCCTCCGCGGCCACCGGCTCGCGCGGCGCGGCGGCACGCCACTCGGCCAGCGCGGCCCAGCCGAGCAACACCAGCAGCACCACCAGCCAGGGCCGCGGGCGGCGCAGGAAGAGGACGGTGCGGCTCATCGGGACGCTCCTTCGCCGGCCGCAGGCGCAGCCGCGCCGCGGGCGATGTCGCGCTCCGACAGGCTGTCGGCACAGCCGCAGCCGGCGGCGGCAACCCCCTGGCGGAACTTCAGCCGGCCCGAGTCGGGTGGCGGCTGGCGCGTGATCTGCACCGCCAGCAGGGCCGGCGCCGAAGCGGCCGGCGCCGGGGCTGGGGCGGCCTCGGCCGCGAAGGCCGGTGCCGCGCCGGCGGCGGCCAGCGCCGCGGCGGCAAGCCCGCGCCTCAGTCCTTTTGAAGCGTCCATCGGAAAGTCCCTCGTTGTTCCTGGCGCTCGAGCACACGCGCGCCTTCCTGTTCGCACAGGTAGCCGATCGACTCGCCCGACGAGGGGTTGTCGAACTCGACGGTGAGCCGGTCGCCGGCGGCGATCTCCGCCAGCGCCTTGCGGGTGTAGATCTGCGGATGCGGGCAGACGTAGCCCTTCACGTCCAGCAGGTAGCGGCCGGGTTCCAGCCGCGTGAAACGGATCGTCATGCGACGTCTATCCTCGGAGGCGGGGGCGCGCGGCCCCCGACGGTTCAGCCGCCGCAGGGGTTGGACGGGATCGACGGCGTGCCGCCGCTGTCGCCGCCGCCGGTGCCGGTGCCCGGGGACAGCTTGGCGCGCAGGTAGGCCTTGTCGGCGGCGATCGCGGCGCCGGCATCGGCGGCGTAGGGGTCGACGATGTACGGCGAGGCCGCGGCGTCGGTGCGCGGCGCGACGTTGGCCTGGGCCGGGTTGGCGCGGGACCAGGACAGCACGTCGGTGCGCCAGCGCGAGTCGGCCGGCAGCAGCCAGGTGCCGTTGCGGTCCTGGGCGCGGGTCAGCGAGTTCCACTCGATCATCGAGCCGTCGTAGACCCGCGTCGGCAGCCCCAGCACGACCGAGGACGCGACCGCGGTGATCATCGCCCGCATCGCCGTCTCGCAGTAGGTGTAGACGACGTCGCCACGCTGGTAGGCCCGGCCCTGGCCGAGCAGCGCCAGCTGGCCGTCGACGAAGCCCTGGCCCGAGGGCGTGGTGCCGCCGGCCAGCAGCGCCGCGAGTTCGGCCTTGGTCTTGTACTTGCCGGTGCTGGCGCCGATCAGCTGGTCGTAGCCGAGCTGCAGCGCGCCGCGCGGGTGGCCCTGGCGCGAGCCGCCGTTCTGGAAGCTGGCCGCCAGCGCCGTGGCGTCGTTGGCCGGGATGTCGTCGACGGTGGCGCCGCGCAGGCCGGCGCTGTACTGCGCCAGGCTGCGTGCGTCCCAGAGGAAGACGCCGTCGTCGAGCACGTTGTGGTCGGCCAGCGGCAGCACGTTGATCAGGTCCTCCAGCGAGGCCTGCAGCACGGTGTTGTCGACGCCCAGATCCTGGACGCTGGCGACCCGCTTGTTCAGGCGCGGGCTGACTTCGGTGCTGGTGAAGTGCTCGGCGGTCCAGGTCGAGCCGTCGTCCACGCCCAGCGTCTGGTTGCCGCCGTTGAGCAGCGCGACGTGGCGCGCGTCGACGCCCCAGTAGCGCAGCGTGTACCAGCAGCGGCCCTGGCTCATCGCGTTGGACGCGCTGCCGGCGCCCTGGGCGCAGACGACGAGGTCCTTGCGCGGGTCGATCGCGTAGCGCGCCAGCAGGTCGTCGACCTTGGCACCCGACAGCACCATCGTCGGCGTGCGGATGACGCCGTTGGAGCGGTCCTCGGTCCAGCCGTTCTCGAGGTAGACGAAGACGTCGTGATCGTCGCCCTTGATGTACTGGCGCCCGCTCGGCCCGGCGGTGACCTGCAGGATCACCAGCTTGCCGGTGATGCCGGCCGGCTTGTTGGCCTGCCAGTCGTCGATCCAGGAGCGCAGCGTCCTGGCGGTGATCAGCCCGTGGCGGTTGTCGTCGTAGCTGTCGGCCGAGGTGGTGGCGATGCTCGCCGGCGTGCCCACGCTCAGCGTCTTCGTGCCGCTGTCCAGGCCGTTCTCGCCGCCGCCGCAGGCGGCCAGCGTGGCGGCCAGCGCGGCAGCCGCCCATGCGGCAGCGCGCCGCGTCGTGGTGTCGGTGATCATGTTCGAGGGGTTGCGGTGATGTCTGCCGCCTGCAGACCTCGCGGGCGGCGCGTCGGGCCGGCGTCGTGCGACACCGTCCTTTTTTCATCCTAGGGATGGGCCCCTCGACCCCGAAGCGCGGTTTGCGCCGATCGAAATTCGGATTGGGCGGTTGCGTCCGCCCCGGGCGCGCCTAACGCCCCGCCGCGCCGAAATGCCGCACGAAGCGCCGGCCGTCGGCGTCCTCGAAAACCAGCGACACCGGGATGACGTCGCCGTCGCGCACCTGCCAGCGCAGGCCGTCCAGGCGCAGCCGCGGGCCGCCGGGCGCGAGCGCCGTCGTGCGCCCCGCCGGCAGCCGCAGCGCGCCGCCGGGCGCGAGCACGCGCACCTCGGCCGCCCAGGGCGAGCGCGCGCCGACCAGGCGCAGCGGCGCGTCGGGCGTGATCTCGACATAGGCCTCGGTCGCCGTCTCGGCCGGGCCGCTGGCGCGCGCCCAGCCGTCGGCCAGCCGCAGATCGGCGGCGGCCGCGCCGGCCGCCATCAGCAGGGCCGCGCTCGCAGCGGCCCATCGTGCCCACACTCGCATCGTCGTTCTCCGTCCAGCGCGGCGCGCCTCAGTCGTCGTCCCCGCCGCGCCGGCGTTCGCCGCGGCTCTCGCGCCCGCCTCGGCCGTGGCCCTTGTCGTCGGCGCTGCGGTGGCACTCCACGCAGTCGTCGAAGTTGCGAATGCCTTCCTTGACGTGCTCGGCGCGGATGCTGGCCGGGCTGTGCGCGTGGCAGCCGTAGCAGGTGTAGCGGCTGTAGTCCTGGCCGACGTGGCAGGTGCGGCACTCGGCGTCGTGGTCGCGGTCGAGCACGAAGTGGCGGTCGTGGTCGAAGGTCGCGGGCTCCCAGGCCTCGGTGCCGTGGCAGGTGGCGCAGCGGCCGTCCAGGCGGGCGTGCAGCCGGTCGCGCGGCGCCGTGTGGCAGCTCTGGCAGCGTGCATCGGCCTGCGGGCCGAGCAGCGCGTGGTCGAAGCTGCGCACCGTCCAGTCGCGTGTGCCGTGGCACTCGGCGCAGCCCGCTTTCAGGCCGTCGTGGGTCGGGCCTTTGGGCACCGCGTGGCAGCCGTCGCAGCGCTGCTGCACCGCCGGGCGCAGCAGCTCATGGGCGAAAGGCTTGCGGTCGCGGCGGGTCTGGCGCGGGCCGAGGTGGTCGCTGTGGCAGCCGGCGCAGTCCTGCACCGCCAGCTCCTGGTGGAAGGCGATGCGCGGCGTCGCGGCGACGATGGGCACGCCCTCCGTCGTACGCACGCCGATGTCGGCCGGCGCGTGGCACTCGGTGCAGCGGGCGGCGGCCGTGCCGCGCCACGGGGCGTGGCAGGACCAGCAGTCGGTCGCGAGGTCGGCGTGGCCCTTGGACAGCGGCCCCGGGCTGACCATCAGCTGCGGATAGGCGAAGACCAGCACGATCAGCACCACGAGGTTGACGGCGATGACGGCCAGCGCGACCGGGTGCTTCACGCCCACCCCCAGAACAGGAAGACGGCGACGATGTGCGCCAGCGCCAGCACCGTGAAGGCCAGCGTGATCGGGAAGTGCACCACCCGCCACTGGCGCACGATGTCGAAGGTCAGGCTGTCCCAGTACAGGCGCTCGTTCTGCTCGGCCTCGTCCAGGCCGCTCGCGCTCATGCGCCGGCGGGCCTCGTCCAGGCGGCGGCGCGAGCGGTCGATCAGCAGCTTGCCGGTGAGCCCGCTGCCGACGTTGATCAGCATCGCGACCACGGCCAGCCAGCCCAGCACGGAGTTGAAGTGCACGCCGGCGTGCACCAGCACGAACAGCGAGCCGGTCCAGGCCAGCGCCTCGTGCAGGCGCAGCAGCTGCGCCGGCTGGCCGCGCACGATCAGCCGGCGCTTGCGCAGCGAGTAGGCCGTCGATCCGATGATCAGCAGCGTGCCCGGGATGCCGAGATAGCGGCCGATCCACACCGCGTCCAGCGCGTGCAGCACGGCGTCGATGGCCAGCGCGACCAGCGCCAGGCCGGCCAGCCCGGCGACCAGCGGCAGCACCTCGCGTTGCAGCAGGCGGGCCTGCATCTCAGGCGTCCAGCACCAGGGCCGACGAAGGCTTGCCGACGCACAGCAGGCAGTGGCCGGGCGCGGTGTCGTGGTCGGGCTCGCGGGCGTAGCGCACCGTGCCGCTGACGACCCGCGTCTGGCAGGCGCCGCAGCCGCCGGAACGGCAGCCGGATTCGACCTCGACGCCATGGCGCTCGGCGAAGTCCAGCAGCGAGGCGTCGCGCCCGTCCCACGCCAGCGTGCGGCCCGAGCGGCGGAACTTCACCTCGACGGCCGGCGCAGGCGCCGCGGCGGCGGCCGGGACCGCGGCCACCGAGGCCGGGCCGAAGGCCTCGTAGCGCAGGTCCTCGGCGGGCACGCCCCAGGCGGCCAGCGCCGGCACCAGCGCGTTCATCATCGGCGGCGGGCCGCAGACGTAGAAGCGGTGGCGGCCGTGCGGCAGCACGCGCCGCAGCAGCTCGACGTCGACGTGGCCGGCGTGTTCGTAGTCGCGGCCCGGCTGTTCGCCCTCGGCCGGCTGGCCGAGCACGCGGTGCAACACGAAGGCCGGGTGCGCGGCGGCCAGCGCCACGAGCCGGGCGCCGAAAGCCAGCTCGGCGCTGCGGCGCACGCCGTAGAACAGGTGCACCGGCCGCGCCGAGTCCTCGGCCAGGCTGGCGTGCAGCATCGCCAGCAGCGGCGTGATGCCGATGCCGCCAGCCACCAGCACGACCGGCAAACCGGGCTCGGCGTCGAAGACGAAGTGGCCCGCTGGCGCGCGCAGCCGCAGCACGTCGCCGACCTGCACCGACTCGTGGAAGTGGTTGGAGACACGGCCCGGCGACAGCCCGTCGTGCGCCGCCGGCACACGCTTGATCGTCACGCGGTAGTGGCCCGGGTCGGGCGCGTCGGACAGCGAGTAGCAGCGCGTCAGCGTGCGCGGGCCGTCCGGCTCGTCGAGCACCAGCGAGAAGGTCAGGAACTGCCCGGCGCGGTACGGCGGCAGCGGCTGGCCGTCCAGCGGTGCGAGGTAGAAGGAGCACTGCAGCGCCGCCGCGTCCTCGACCTCACGGCGCACGACACGGAACTCGCGCCAGCCGGCCCAGGCGCCGACCGCAGCCGGCTCGGCGGGCGGCAGTGTCGCGGCGCCTCCCGTCGTGGTGACCGGCGCGCGGCGCCACAGCGTGACGGCGATCGCCACGCCGAGCTGCAGCAGCGCGGCGGCGACGATCCATCCGAACAGGGCGAGAGCGGTCATCGGCAGGTGCGGCGCGCGGACGCCGCTGGAGTTGGGTCCCATCGTCGGGCGTCCTGACGGGCACGGCTTGACCGGCCACAGATCGCAGCCCGCCCTTCAGCCGGCCTTAAGTCGAGGCCGGGAAACCCCTGCCCTCCTCGCTGCTGCCGTGTCGTGCTTTGGACAGACGCCACCGCCGCCGCACCGCAGACTGCGGGCCGATGTCCTCCTCCCGCTGCCTCGTCGTCGGCGTCGGCCCTGCCGGGCTGGCCACCGCGCTCGGCCTGCTCGACGCCGGCCATGCCGTCACGCTGCTCGAACGTGCCGCCGCGCCCGGCGGGCTGGGGCTGCACGCCTTCGGCGGCATGGCGCTCTGCGGCACGCCGCTGCAGCGCCGCAGCGGCATCCCCGACGGCCCGGCGGTGGCGCTGGCCGACTGGCTGTCCTTCGCCGGCTTCGGTCCCGAGGACGAATGGCCTCGGCGCTGGGCCGAGCACTACGTCGAACGCTGCGTGCCCGAGGTCTACGAAGCGCTGCGCGCACGCGGCCTGCGTTTCATCCCGGCGGTGCAGTGGGTCGAACGCGGCTGGGCGACACCCGGCAACAGCCTGCCGCGTTACCACGTGCTCTGGGGCACGGCGCGCCACCTCGTCAACAGCCAGCTCGCGGCGCTGCGCGAGCATCGCCACGCGGCGCGGCTGGACTGGCGGCTGCAGCACCGCGTCGACGACTTCGAGCACACCGACGGCCGCATCACCGGCGTGCGCGGCGTCGACGAGAACACCGGCCGCGAGTTCCGCTTCGACGCCGATGCGGTCGTCGTCGCCGCCGGCGGCCTGACCGGCGACCTGGCGCGTGTGCGTGCGTTGTGGTCCGCCGGCCCGGCGCCGGCCGAGCTGCTGAACGGCTCGCACCCGCATGCCGACGGCCGGCTGCACGACGCCGCGGCGCGCCACGGTGCGCGCCTCGCGCACCTGGACCGCATGTGGCACTACGCCGCCGGCGTCGCCCATCCGAACCCGCAGTTCGACGGCCACGGCCTGAGCCTGATCCCGACGCGCTCGGCGCTGTGGCTGGGCCCGGACGGCCGGCGCATCGGCCCCGAGCCGTTCGTCACCGGCTACGACACCGCGGCGATGGTCGAACGCATCGCGCGCGAAAGCTGGCCCTGGACCTGGCAACTGCTGAACCGCCGCATCGCCGACAAGGAGCTCGCCGCCTCGGGCGCCGAGCACAACCCGCAGATCCGCGAGCGCCGCGTGCTCGGCTTCGTGCGCCAGCTGCTGCGTGGCCAGCCCGAGCTGGTCGACGAGTTGCTCGCACGCTGCCCGGACTTCGTGCAGGGCGCGACGCTGGACGAGCTGGCGCGGCGCATGAACGCGCTCACCGGCGACGAGCGCCTGGACGCCCCGACGCTGCAGGCCCAGATCGCGCCCTACGACGCCCAGATCACCCGCGGCCCGGCGCTGCACGACGACGACCAGCTGCGCCGCATCGAGCACCTGCGGCGCTGGCGCGGCGACCGCGTGCGCACCTGCCGCTACCAGCGCATCCTCGACCCCGCGGCCGGGCCGCTGATCGCCATCCGCTGCCGGCTGCTGACACGCAAGTCGATGGGCGGGCTGCAGACCGACCTGTCCAGCCGGGTGCTGGACACGAACGGCACGCCGATCGCCGGGCTGTACGCGGTCGGCGAGGCCGCGGGTTTCGGCGGCGGCAACGCCAGCGGGCGCAAGTCGCTCGAAGGCACTTTCCTGCCCGGCTGCCTGCTGACCGCCAACGCCGCCGTGCGCCACCTCGGCACCTGAAAGGAGAGCACGATGAAGAAGACCGCCGCCGAACTGGTGCGCCACGCGCTGGAGCAACTGGGCGTGCGCCACACCTTCGGCATCCCCGGCGTGCACAACACCGAGACTTACGACGCGCTGGCCGGCTCGGCCGTCGTCACGCCGATCCGCGTCACGCACGAAGGCAACGCCGCTTTCATGGCCGACGCGGTGAGCCGCACCAACGATCACGTCGGCGCGCTGCTGATCGTGCCGGCCGCCGGCACCGCGCTGGCGATGGCCGGCATCGGCGAGGCCTATCTCGACGGCATCCCAATGCTGGTGATCTCCGGCGGCACGCACACGGGCCACGGTTTCCGCTACCAGCTGCACGAGCTCGACCAGCTCGCCTGGGTGAAGCCGGTGACCAAGGGCGCCTGGCGCGTCACGCGCCACCGCGACGTCGTGCCGACGCTGTACGAAGCCTGGCGCACCGCGACACGCGGCGAGCCCGGCCCGGTCTTCGTCGAGATCCCGGTCGACCTGCAGATGCTGCCCGGCGAGGTCGACGAGCTGCCGGCCTTCGTGCCCGACGCGCCGCCGGCCGCACCCGACGACGCGCTGATCGAACGTGCCGCGCGTGCGCTGCTGGCCGCCGAACGCCCGGGGCTCTTCGTCGGCTGGGGCGCGGTCGACGCCGGCGACGCGGTGGCGCGCATCGCCGAGGCGCTGGGCGCGCCGGTGGCGACGACGCTGCAAGGGCTGAGCGCCTTCCCCGGCACGCACCGGCTGCACGCCGGCATGGGCATCGGCCCGGCGGCGGTGCCGGCGGCCGAGCAGGCGTTTGCCGACTGCGACGTGCTGCTGGCCGTCGGCACGCGTTTCGGCGAGATCGCCACCGGCAGCTACGGCCTGCGCGCGACCTGGAAGCTCGTGCACGTCGACATCAACCCGGAAGTCTTCGGCGCCAACTACCCGGCCGAGATCACGATCGAAGGCGACGCGCGCCAGGTGCTGCCGGCGCTGGCGGCGAAGATCGCCGCGCTGGGCACGGAAGGCGCCGCCAAGCGCGCGGCACGCGCCGAGTCGGTGGCCGGCCGCATCGCCGCGGCCAAACAGGCCTACCGCGCCGAATGGCTGGCGCACGACGGCGGCGGGCGCGTCAACCCGCAGCGTTTCTTCGACGCCTTGCGCGCCACGCTGCCCGACGACGGTTTCGTCGTCACCGACGACGGCAACCACACCTTCCTGACCGCCGAACTCTTCCAGAGCCGGCGCGCGCGCCACCTCGTCACGCCGACCGACTTCAACTGCATGGGCTACGGCGTGCCGGCGGCGGTGGCGATCCAGCTGACGCACCCGCAGCAGCCGGTGGTCGCCGTCGTCGGCGACGGCGCCTTCCTGATGACCGGCATCGAGCTCAGCACCGCCGCCGAACACGGCCTGGGCGTCGTCGTCTGCGTCTTCAACGACGGCGAGCTGTCGCAGATCTCGCAGGCCCAGCAACTGCCCTACAACCGCAAGGCCTGCACCGTGCTGCCCGAGATCCGCATCGAAGGCATCGCGATGGCCGCCGGTGCCGCCTATCTGCGCATGAACACCGATGCCGACATCGAACGTGTGCTGCAGGCCGCCCACGAGCAGGCCGCCGCCGGCCGGCCGGTGGTCGTCGACGTGCACGTCGACTACTCGAAGCAGACCCGCTTCACGCGCGGCATCGTCAAGACCAACCTGGCGCGCATGAGCGTCGGCAACAAGCTGCGGCTGGTGGCGCGTGCCGCCTGGCGGCGCGTCGTCGCGCCGGCCTGATCAGCGCACCGCGAGCAGGCGCCCGGGGTCGACGATCTCGATCGTCGCGCGGCCACGGCGGATGGCGCCGGCCGCTTCCAGCTCCTTCAGCGCCTGGTTCACCGTCTGGCGCGACAGCGCCAGCATCTGGCCGAGCTGCTCCTGCGAGACCTCGAGCACACGCTTGCTGCGGCCCTCCCAGGCGCCGTAACCGCCGGCCATCGCCGCCAGCCGGCGCGCCAGCCGCGGTGTCGGCGGCAACAGCGCCAGCTCCTCGACGGCGGCGAAGGTCAGCCGCAGCTTGTTCGTCAGCAGCCGGCCGAAGCTCTGCCAGTGCTGCGGGCGCGCGGCCAGCAGCCGGGTCAGATCGTCCTGGGCCACACGCAGCAGCGTGCAGTCGCTCTCGGCCCAGGCGTCGTGGGTACGCGGCGCGCCGTCGAACAGCGCGATCTCGCCGAACCACTGCGGCGGCTCCAGCATCGCCAGCAGCGACTCGCGTGCGCCCTCGCCCACCGCGCCGATGCGCACGACGCCGCGCACCACCGCGTACAGCCCGTCGGGTGCGTCGCCGCGCGCGAACAGCCGCGTGCCGGCGTCCAGCACCAGCACCCGGGCGTGCGCCAAAAGGTGGTCGGCCAGGTCGGCCGGCAGCGCGGCGAACCAGGCCCCGGCGCGCAGCGTCGGCGCCCAGTCGGCGGCGGTGGAGGGCTCGGACATCGTCGGCGCACGGTACACGAGGCGGCACGCGGCACCGGGCGCGTGGGCGACATCCGGGACAATCGGCGCGCCGCCTCCACCCCGAGCCCGATGTCCGACACCCCCGCCCCGCTGGGCCTCGTCGCCGCCCTGCAGCGTGAACTGCGCGATCTGCTCGCGGCGATGCCCGACGCGCGGCCGCGCACGATCGGCGGGCGCGAGTTCTGGCACGGCACGCTCGAAGGCCACGAGGTGGTCGCGGTGCAGTCGCGTGTCGGCAAGGTGGCCGCGGCGGCGACGACCGCGGCGCTGATCTCGCACTACCGCGTCGGCGCCGTCGTGCTGACCGGCATCGCCGGCGGCCTGGCGCCCGGTGTCGCGGTCGGCGACGTCGTCGTCTCGGCCGAGCTGCTGCAGCACGACCTGGACGGCTCGCCCTTCTTCCCGCGCTGGGAGGTGCCGCTGACCGGCGTCTCGCGTTTCCCGGCCGACACCGTGCTGGCCGAACGCGCCGCCGCCGCCGCACGCGCGGCGCTGGCCGACCCGCTGGCGCTGTTCGGCGAGGCGCTGGTGCAGGAGTTCTCGCTGCACGCGCCAACCGTGCACACCGGCCTCATCGTCAGCGGCGACCGCTTCGTGCGCACGCGCGAAGACCGCGACGCGCTCTGCGCCGCCTTGCCCGACGCGCTGGCCGTCGAGATGGAAGGCGCGGCCGTCGCCCAGGTCTGCCACGAATGGGGCCTGCCCTTCGTCGCGATCCGCGCGATCTCCGACCGCGCCGACGACGCCGCGCACGGCGACTTCAAACGTTTCCTGTCGGCCGTCTGCTCGCACTACGGCGCGGCGGTGGTGCGGCGGCTGCTGGCCGATCTGCCCCGGACGTTCAGGGCGCCAGCCTAGACGGCGCGACCCGCCCGAACAGCAGCACGTCTTCGTAGGCGCCGCCGATCTGGAGGTGGCGCACCAGACAGCCCTCGGGCCGCAGCCCGGCTTTCTGCAGCACCCGCGCCGAAGCCGGGTTGCGCGCCAGGCAGCGGCCGGCGAAACGCGTCAGGCCGAGCTCGTTCTCGGCGAAGTCGAGCAGCGCACGTGTCGCCTCGGTGGCGTGGCCCTGGCCCCAGTGCTCGTGGCCGATCCAGTAGCCGACCTCGGCGTGCGCGTGCGCGGCACTGACGTTCAGCAGCGCGATCGCGCCGAGCAGCACGCCGTCGCGGCGGCGTTCGATCGCGTAGGTGATCTCGCGCCCGGCCAGCCAGCCGAACGGGTGCGTCGTGATCCAGGCCGCAGCAGCACCGTCGGGATACGGGTGCGGGATCGCCAGCGTCATCTCGGCGACACGCCGGTCGCCGGCCAGACGCTGCACCTCGGGTGCGTCGCCGGCGATGAACGGCCGCAGCCGCAGGTGGCGGGCTTCGATGACGGGCTGGGGCGGCATCGTGGTGCTCATCGCGGGGCTCCGGGTTCGGCGGCGAGCGTCTGGCCGATCTCACGCACCAGCGTGTCGACCATCGCCTTCGTCACCGTCAGCGGCGGCATGAAACGCAGGCTGGCACCACGCTGGCCGACAACCTGGCCACGCTCGAACAGCCGGCGTGCGACCCGCTGCGCCAGCGCCTCGTCGGCCAGTTGCAGCGCCAGCATCAGCCCGCGGCCACGCACGTCCAGCACCTGCTGCGGCCGGCGCTGCTGCAGCGCGGCCAGGCGGGCGGCGAAGTGTTCGCCGACGGCCGCGCCGCGTGCCACCCAGTCGCCGGCTTCCAGCGCCTCGATGACGGCCAGAGCCGCCGCGCAGCCGCCCGGGTCGTTCTGGTGCGACTGGGCATAACGCAGCGGCTGCGCGTCCAGCGCCGCGGCCACCGCGGCGTCGACCGTCAGCGCGCTGACCGGGTAGCCGTTGCCCAGCGCCTTGCCGCAGGCCACCAGCTGTGGCGCCAGGCCGTAGTGCTGGTAGCCGAACCAGCGCCCGGTGCGGCCGAAGCCGGTCGTCACCTCGTTGCAGACGAGCCGGGCGCCGGCGCGGCGTGCAGCCTCGACGGCGCGGGCGACGAAGTCCTCGCGCGGGAAACGCACCACCTCCAGCGAGGCGCCGCCGACCTCCAGCACCAGCGCCCCCGCCTCGTGCCAGGGCAAGGCGTCGATGGCGGCCAGGTCGTCGCAGCGCAGGTCGATGCGGCGCTCGTTGTCGGCGGCCAGGCGGCCGAAGCCGAAGGCCGACAGATAGCTGCTGTCCAGGCGCACGAAGCGCCGCCGGCCCGACAGGTGCATCGCGATCTGCAGCCCCAGGTTGACGGCCTCCGAGCCCGAGGACAGGAAGACGCTGCGCCCGCCCGGCAGGCCGTGCAGCCGCGCCAGCCGTGCGGCCAGCGTCTCGGCTTCGGCGCTGCGGAAGGCGTAACCCTGGTGCATCACGGCGTTCAGCGACCGCCGGATCGCCCGGTTCACCGCCGGGTGCGCATGGCCCAGGTTGGCGGCCCAGACGCCGGACTCGAAATCGACGTAAGGCCGGCCCTGCGCGTCGACGAGGCGGCAGCCGCGGGCGCGCGCCAGCACACGCTCGGGCTGGCCGTACAGCGGCAGGATGCCGTGGGCTCGGTCGTCGGGCTCGCAGATCATCGGGCTATTCTCCCGCCCGCACGAATGCCGAACTTGATGGATCCCAGCGCCCTCGCCCATGCCGCCGAACTGATCGACCAGGCCGATGCGGTGATCGTCGCCGCCGGGGCCGGCATCGGCGTCGATTCGGGCCTGCCCGACTTCCGCGGCGACAGCGGCTTCTGGACCGCCTACCCGGCGCTCGGCGCCGCCGGGCTGCACTTCACCGAGATCGCCTGCCCCGACAGCTTCGAGCGCGACCCGGCGCTGGCCTGGGGCTTCTACGGCCACCGGCTGGACCTGTACCGCCGCACCGTGCCGCACGCCGGCTTCGCGATCCTGAAACGCTGGATGGACCGTGCGCCGGCCGGCGGCTTCGTCTTCACGAGCAACGTCGACGGCCAGTTCCAGCGTGCCGGCATCGCCGCCGACCGCATCGCCGAATGCCACGGCACCATCCACTGGCTGCAGTGCGCACGCCCGTGCGGCGATGCGCTGTGGCCGGCCGACGAACTGGTGGTCGACGTCGACACCGCCGCCTGCCGCTGGCGCGGCGAGCTGCCGCGCTGTCCGCGCTGCGGTGCGCTGGCGCGGCCCAACATCCTGATGTTCGGCGACGCGCAATGGCTGGCGACGCGCACCGAAGCCCAGATCGGCGCGCTGACGCAGTGGCTGAAAGGCTTGCGCCGCCCGGTCGTCGTCGAGATCGGCGCCGGCACCGCGGTGCCTTCGGTGCGGCGTTTCGGCCAGCATCTGCTGCACGCCCACGACGCCCGGCTGCTGCGGCTGAACCCGCGTGAACACGCGGTGCCCAACCCGCTGCACGTCGGCCTGGCCTGCGGCGCGCTCGAAGGGCTGGCGGCGATCGACGCCACGCTGGCCGCCGGCTGACGATGGACTGGTTCCAGCGCCTGACCGGCTTTGCCGAGCCCGCCGCCGACGAGCTGCGTCGGCGCCTGCACTGGCGCGACGGCCGGCTGCACGCGCCCGAAACCGGCCGCAGCTGGGCCGTCGGCGAGCTGGAACTCGTCACGCTGGGCACGCTGCGTGAACGTGCCGCAGCCTTGCCGCCGGCGCCGCCACCCCGCTGCCGCGTCGTGCAGGGCGACGTGCGTGCACTGCACCGCGACCCGGCGCTGGCCGGCGCGCTGTTCCAGGTGGCGTCGCAGTTCAACCTGCTGGAGATGATCGGCCCGCACGTCACGCCCGACGACGGCGTGACGCGCTACGAACACGACCGCACGCAAGGCCCGGCCTGCGCGATGGCCTGCGGCGCGGCGACCCTCGTGCGCCACTACTTCGTGCCGGTCGACGGCCTCCCCGGCCAGACCGCAGCGCGCCAGCTCGACACGCTGGCCGGCCTGGGCGAGGCGCTGGCCGCGGCCACCGGGCGGCCACGCGAAGCGCTCTGGGAGATGCGCAACGGCTACGCACTGCCCAGCGCCGACGGCCTGACCGCCATCGACGCCCATCTGGCGGCGCTGGACGAAGCCGGCCTCGACACGCTGCGTACGCGGCTGGCAATCGGCGTGCACCGCGACGTCGAGGTGACCGACGTCACCGCGCCACCGGGGCCGGTGGTCTCGCAAGCCTTCTGCTCGGCGCTGCCGGTCGCCTACTCGCGCCACCGCGGCGCGCCCTGGGCGCGTTTCGCGACGCTGGTGCTCGAAGCGGCCTACGAAGCGACGCTCTGGGAAGCGCGCCTGGCCGCCGCCGCCGGCAAACCGCCGCGGGTGCTGCTGACGCAACTCGGCGGCGGCGCCTTCGGCAACGACGAAGCCTGGATCGGCGCGGCGATGCGCCGCGCCTTCGCCTCGCCCGCCGCAGCCGGGCTGGAGCTGCACCTCGTCAGCTACGGGCCGCCGTCGAAGATGCTGCTGGAGCTGGCGGACGAAGTCGGCTGAAGCTCAGCTGACGACCAAGGCCAGGTCCTTGCCGATCGCCGAGAAGGCACGGCCGATGGTGTCGATCTTGGTCGCGTGCGACAGGTCCAGCAGGCGTGTCACCTCCTGCGGACGCACACCCATCGCGCGCGCCAGCTCGGCCGGGCGCAGCTGCTGCCGGCACAGCTCGTTGAGCAGCGCCACCTTGGCCGCCACCGACAAGGGCAGCGCCACCCAGGCTTCGCCCGGCTGCAGCGCGCTGGGCGGCGGCACGGGGCGCTGATCCTCGAAATAGAAGTCCATCGCGGTCAGCAAGGCGTCGGCTGCGGCCTGCTCGGCTTCGGCCAGCGTGTCGCCTTGCGTGATCGCTTCCGGGATGTCGCGGAACGTGACGACGTAACCGCCGTCGGTGTCGGGGCTGAAGAGTGCGGGGTACTTCGACATGGAGGCACCCAATGCAAACAATATTGTTTACACCGGCAAGCCGCTTCGACACCGCGGCGTTCAGCCAGCTCCCGGCCGCAGGCGGTCGAACACCGCTTCCTGCTCGCCCGGCGCGAGCTCGTCGCAGCGTGCGCCGGCCAGCGGGTCCTCGCCCGCCCACCAGGCGGCGGCGGGGCCGGGGTGGTCCAGCGCCGTCACCAGCGCCTCGTTGAACTCGTAGACGCCCCAGGCCAGGCCGGCGTCGCGCAGCGAGGACTGCAGCGCCCCCTGCACCAGCGCGCGCACCTGGCGGTGGCCGGCGCTGGACGGCACCTCGGCGCGGCGGCCGGCGGCGGCTTCGGCACAGGCACGGGCGTCGGTCGACGCGTGGCCGCGGCAGGCCAGCGGGCGCACCGGGTAGATGACGCAGACACCTTGCGCCAGGAAAGGGCAGCGCACCGGGTCGGCGGCACGTTCGGCCTCGCTGCGGCGGTGGGTCTTCGCCTCTGCGGCACGCAAGGCGCCGACGAGGTCGATGCCGCGGTCGGCCAGCGGTGGCGCCACGCGGGCGAGGAAGTGCGCGGCCAGCAGCACCTCGGGCATCGTCGCGACGACACGCAGCTGGCAGCAGGTGGCGCAGGCCTTGCGGCAGGCCAGCGGGGGCTCGTCGCCGCAGCGCAGGCGCACGTTGCCGTCGAAGGTGTCGACCGCCTGCGCCATCAGGCGCTCGACGCCGGCGGTGCTGCCGCGGCCGCCGTGCAGCGTGGTGTCGAACGCGCGGTGCAGCGCGCGGTAGAAGTCGAGGTCGTCGCCGGCGGGCAGATCGGCGTGGGCGGCGGAGGCGGTGTCCCAGGACATCGGCAGGTCTCGTTGCCGGCGGCGCGGCGGTGCCGGCACCTTAACCAGGGTCAGCCGCGGCACCTTTGCAAAGGCGCAAACCCGGCCTGCCACTGGACGAAAATACAGCCGTGACCGACACGCCCGCAGACACACCGGCCGACGCGCCCGCCTACACCGTGCCGGTGCGCGCGCTGTGTGCCTTCGCGGCCAAGACCGGCGACCTGGACCTGCGTTTCACGCCGGCACCGACGGCCGCCGAAGGCATCGCCGGCCACCGCCGCGTCGCCGCGCGCCGCGGCCCCGGGCACGAGAGCGAGGTCGCGCTGGAAGGCCGCTGGCAGCAGCTGCGCGTGCGCGGCCGCGCCGACGGCGTCGACCTGGGGCGCGCGCTGGTCGAGGAGGTGAAGACCCACCGTGGCCCGGTCGAGCGCATTCCCGAGCACCACCGCGCGCTGCACCGCGCCCAGGCGCGGGTCTACGGCGCGCTGCTGGCCGCCACGCACGAGCTGCCGCGTGTGACGGTGCGCGTGCTCTACTGGAACATCGACCGCGAGAGCGAAACCGTCTTCGACGAGACGCTGACCGCGTCCGAGCTGCAGGCCCACTTCGAGGCGCTGTGCAGCCGCTTCGCCGCCTGGGCCGACGCCGAGCTCGCGCACCGCGCCGCGCGCGACGCCGCGCTGTCGGCGCTGGCCTGGCCGCACGACGCCTTCCGCGCCGGCCAGCGTGAACTGGCGACCGCGGTCTACAACGCCGCACGCGCCGGCCGGCCGCTGCTGGCGCAGGCGCCCACCGGCATCGGCAAGACGATGGCGACGCTGTTCCCGACGCTCAAAGCCCTGCCCGGCCAGCGCCTGGACCGCGTCTTCTTCCTCGCCGCCAAGACGCCCGGCCGGCGCCTGGCGCTGGACGCGCTGGCCACGCTGCGCGCCGGCGGCGCGCGCCCGCTGCGTGTGCTGCAGCTCGTCGCACGCGACAAGGCCTGCGCCGAACCCGGCCGGGCCTGCCACGGCGACGACTGCCGCCTGGCACGCGGCTTCTACGACCGCTTGCCGGCGGCGCGCCAGGCGGCGCTGGGCGCACTGGAGCACGACCCCGAGGCGCTGCCCGCCGTCGCCGCCGAACACGCCGTCTGCCCCTACTACCTGGCGCAGGAGATGGCGCGCTGGGCCGACGTCGTCGTCGGCGACTTCAACTACGTCTTCGACTCGGGCGCGCTGCTGCACGCCTTGCTGCAGGAAAACGGCTGGCGCGCGGTCGCGCTGGTCGACGAGGCGCACAACCTCGTCTCGCGGGCACGCGAGATGTACAGCGCGACGCTGGACGCCGCCGCGGTGCGCGCCGCCAAGCGCAGCGCGCCGGCGGCGCTGAAGCGCCCGGTCGAACGCGTCGCGCGGGCGCTGGGCGCGCTGGCCAAGGCCGGCGACGCGCCGTTCGAGGTCGCCGACGCGGCACCCGACAAGCTGCTCGACGCGCTGCGAAACTACATCTCGGCGGCCAGCGAGCTCGCGGTGCAGCAGCCCACCGCGCTGGCCGGCGACGCGCTGCAGCTGCACTTCGACGCGCTGCGTTTCGCCGAACTGGCCGAGCTGCTGGACCCGGCGACCAGCCAGTTCGACCTGACGCGCCGCCCCGGCCCGCGCGACAAGCCCGAGGCCGTGGCCTGCGTGCGCTGCGTCGTGCCGGCGCCGTTCCTCAAACCGCGGTTCGAGGCGCTGCACACCACGGTGCTGTTCTCGGCGACGCTGGCACCGGCGCCCTACCAGCGCGACCTGCTCGGCCTGGGCGAGGGCGCGGCCTGGCTGGACTGCGAGTCGCCGTTCGACGCCGCGCAGCTGGCGGTGCGCATCGCCCCGCTGTCCACGCGTTATGCCGACCGCGAGGCTTCGCTGGCGCCGCTGGCGGCGCTGATCGCGCGCCAGTACGCCGAGATGCCGGGCAACTACCTGGCCTTCTTCAGCAGCTTCGACTACCTGGAACGCACCGCCGCCGCGCTGCAGGCGGCCGCGCCCGAGCTGCCGCTGCGCTGCCAGCAGCGCCGCATGGACGAAGCCGAACGCCGCGCCTTCGTCGATTCCTTCGCCGAAGGCGGGCGCCAGGTCGGCCTGGCGGTGCTGGGCGGCGCTTTCGGCGAAGGCATCGACCTGCCGGGCTCGCGCCTGGTCGGCGCCTTCGTCGCGACGCTGGGCCTGCCGCCGGTGGACGCGGTGCAGGAGGCGATGAAGACGCGGCTGGAAGCGCGTTTCGGCGCCGGCTGGGCCTACACCTACCTCGTGCCCGGGCTGCAGAAGGTGGTGCAGGCAGCCGGCCGCGTGATCCGCACGCCGCAAGACCGCGGCGTGCTGCACCTCGTCGACGACCGCTTCGGCCGCGCCGAGGTGCGCGCGCTGCTGCCGGGGTGGTGGTGGGTGCGGCGGGGCGGCTGAAGTCGACAGGAGGAGCAGTGTTCGAGCACTTCGACGTCGCCACCCCCGACGGCAGTCTGCACGTCGTGCAGGCGCGCATGCCGGGCCGCCCGCTGCTGGTGATCCACGGCGGCCCCGACTGGGACCACAGCTATCTGCTGCCGGCCGTCGCCGGGCTCTGCGGCCACGGCATCCGGCCGGTCCTGTTCGACCTGCGGGGTTGCGGGCATTCGTTTCGTTGCGCCGACGACACCGGCTACACGGTCGACGCCGTCGTCGGCGACATCGGCGCGCTGATGGACACGCTGAGCCTGGCGCAGGCCGACGTGCTCGGCTTCAGCTTCGGCGGTGTCGTCGCGCAGGCGCTGGCGGCCCGGCAGCCGCAGCACATCGAGCGCCTGGTGCTGGCGTCGACCGCCTACCCGGTGGCCGCCGAAGCAACGCGCGCCCCGGCCCGGCCCGAGCTGCGCGCGCTGTGGAAGCAGATCTTCGACACCGAGCCCGACTCGCTCGCCGCGACCCGGCGGCTGGCGCTGGAGACGCTGGAACTCGACGTGCACCGCCCCGAGGCGCTGGACGCCGCACGCCGGCTGGTCGGCGCGGTCGCCTTCTCCGGCGAGTGGCTGGGTGCCGTGCGCCGGCACGGCTTGAAGGGCGCGCGCGGCACGATCGAGTCGCTGAGAGCGCTGGACGGGCGCGTGCACTTGGTGCACGGCGAACACGACGCACGTTTTGCCGTCGAAGCGGCCCGGGCTGCGCACGCGATGCTGCCCGGGGCCACGCTGCAAGTGCTGCCCAGGGCCGGCCACCTGGCCTATCTGGATGCGCCGGCCGACTGGCAGACGGCGCTGGCGGCAGCGCTGGCCTGAACGCCGGGTGGGCGGGCCTCGCTCAGCCCGCCACGCCCCCACCGTCGCGCAGCAACAGGGCCTGGCTGTATTGCAGGAACTCGTCGAGGTGCGAGGTGATGATCGCGACCGTGATCGGCAGTTGCAGCGCCTGATCCTCGTGCACCGCGATGTTGCGGAAGCCGACCATGCGCTTGAGCGCATCGGCCAGACCGGCATCGATCCAGCCGGCCCGGGCCAGCAGGGCGAAGACGTCGCGTGCACTCTGCGGCACGCCGAGCCGTTCGCGGCGGATCAGGTGCTGGCCCATGTCGAGGGCCGCCTCGCAGGCGCGCTGGATGTTCAGGATCGCGGCGTCCTGGCGCGTGTAGTCGCTGGCGAAGCCGGCCGGGTTGGCGGCGTACTCCTCGCGTGCACGGCCGACGCAGCGCTCGATCACCGCCGCCTTGTTCAGCAACACGTCATCGGCCATGGATGGTCCCCGTTCGGCGGATGTCCTGCAGCAGCCCGGCCCGTGCCGTGTCGAGGGCCGTCTTCTCGCTCAGCGCCGCCGCCTCGAACAGGCCGGCGCGCGTGTCGGCCGCCCACCACCGTTCGCCGGTCGTGATCACGCGGTACTGCATGACGGTCGAGGCGGCACGAAGGTCGAGCAGGTCGACATCGCAGCCGGCAAGGTCGGCCAGTTCGCCGGACAGCTCGAACAAGGCCATCGGATCGGCATAACCGGCGACGAGCACCGCGAGGTCCAGGTCGCTGGCGGGGCCCGCCGTCCCGTCGATGCGGCTGCCGAAGGCGTAGACCGCCAGCAAGCCGGGCAGGCGGCGCTGCAGCAGTTCGACGATCGTCGCGCGGTTCATGGCGGCATTGTCCGATGAAGCGGGGCGGCCGCGCCCGGCGATCACGCTCAGCGCATGAACGCGTCGTACCCCGTCTTCAGGATCAGCGCCCCGACGACGACGATGAACACGTGGCGCACGAAGCCGGCGCCGTGCTTCAGCGCCAGCCGCGAGCCCACCAGGCTGCCGAGCACGTTGGCCACCGCCATCGTCAGCCCGATGTGCCACCAGACGTGGCCCTTGGCGGCGAACAGGCCGATCGCCGCCAGGTTGGTCGCCACGTTCAGCAGCTTGGCCGAGGCCGACGCGTTGAGAAAGTCGTAGCCCAGCAGGCGCACGAACAGGAAGATGAAGAAGCTGCCGGTGCCCGGGCCGAAGAAGCCGTCGTAGAAGCCGATGACGAGGCCGATGGCCGACGCGGCCGCGGTCTCGACGGCGCGCGAGGCGATCGGCGCGTGGTGCTTGCCGAGGTCCTTGCGCGCCACGGTGTAGATCAGCACCGCCAGCAGGATCAGCGGCAGCGCCTTGCGCAGGAAAGCCGGGTCGACCAGCGTCACCGCCCAGGCGCCGAGCAGACCGCCGATGAGCGCCGCGCCGGCAGCCGGGCCGATGACCGCCCAGCGCAGGTCCACGCGCCGCGCGTACTGCCAGCAGGCGAACGAGGTGCCCCAGACCGACGCGCTCTTGTTGGTGCCGAACAGCGTGGCCGCCGGCGCCGTGGGGTAGGCGGCGAACAAGGCCGGCACGAGGATCAGCCCGCCGCCGCCGACGATGGAGTCGACGAGGCCGGCGAAGAACGAGGCGAAGGTGACGAGAGCGAGGTCCATCGGGAAGCGGCGGCCCAGCAGGCGGGGAGAGCAGTCGGATCGAGGAGGCGCGGCCGCGCGCGTCGGCCGTCGGGCGACGGCGGGGCGCGCATTGTCTCAGGGCCGAATGGACACCTCGGGGGGACAATCGGCGCAATGGACACGACCGACTTCGCCCTGCGCGGCGACTACATCACGCTGGACGCGCTGCTCAAGGCCACCGGCTGGGCTTCCAGCGGCGGCGACGCCAAGGCCGCGATCGCCGACGGCCGCGCCGTCGTCAACGGCGAGGCCGAGACGCGCCGCGGGCGCAAGCTGCGCGCCGGCGACGTCGTCGAGTTCGACGGCCACCGCGCGGCGATCCAGGCCGCCGCCTGAAGGAGCCGCCGATGGCGCTGGACCTTGCCGCGCTGCTGGCCGAAGCGCTGCCCGCCACGACCAAAGGCCTGGCCGCCCGCGCGGTGGGCCGGCCGCTGGCCGAGCTGGGCGCGCTGGGCCTGACGCTGGCCGGCGGCGAGCTGCCGTGGCCGGTGGCCGTGCTGCAAGACTCTGCGCTGGCGCACAACAGCGCCTGGATGCGCGACTTCTGCGCCCGCGCCGGCGTCAGCCTGTGCCCGCACGGCAAGACGACGATGGCGCCGCAGCTCTTCGAGCGCCAGCTTGCCGATGGTGCCTGGGGCATCACCGCCGCCACCGCCGCCCACGTGCGAACGTATCGCCACTTCGGCGTGCCGCGTGTGCTGCTGGCCAACCAGCTGGTCGGCGCGGCCAACGTCGACCTCGTGCTGGCCGAACTGGCCGCCGACCCGGCGTTCGACTTCTACACGCTGGTCGACTCCGAAGCCGCGCTGGCCGAACTGCTGGCCGGGCTGGCGCGACGGCCGATGGGCCGGCCGCTGCAAGTCTTGCTGGAACTGGGCGCCCCGGGCGCCCGCACCGGCGTGCGCGGGCGCGACGCCGCGCTGGCGCTGGGCCGCGCGATCCGCGCCGCCGCGCCGGCCGTCGTGCTGCGCGGCATCGAAGCCTACGAAGGCGTCGTGCCGGGCGACGGCGAAGCCGCGGTCGAACTGGCGGCGCTGACGCTGATCGAGCAGATCGGCGACATCGCCGCGGCCGGCGTCGCCGAAGCCTGGTTCGCGCCGGGCGAGGTCATCGTCTCGGCCGGCGGCTCGCAGTTCTTCGACCTGGCGGCCCAGGTGCTGGCGGCAGTGGACGCGCGCCCGGGCGGCCCCGCGGTGCGCCCGGTGCTGCGCAGCGGCTGCTACCTGTCGCACGACGCGCTGCACTACGAACGCATGCAGGCCCGGCTGCGCCAGCGCGCCGGCGCGCTGTGGGGCCGCGGCCCGGGGCTGCGCAACGCGCTGGAGGTCTGGACCGTCGTGCAGTCGGTGCCCGAACCCGGCCGCGCGATCTGCGCCGCCGGCAAACGCGACCTGTCGCACGACCTGATGCTGCCGCAGCCGGTGGGGTGGTGGCCGGCGGGCGAGGCGACGCCGCGCGCCCTGCCGTCAGGCATCAAGACCGTGGCGCTGTCGGACCAGCACGCCTGGGTGGACGCAGCCGACGGCGCGATGCCGTGGCGGGTGGGCGATCTGGTCGGCTTCGGCGTCGGCCATCCGTGCACGACCTTCGACCGCTGGGGGCTGCTCTACACGGTCGACGACGGGTATCGGGTGACGGGTGGGGTGAGGACGTTCTTCTGAACATCCTCGGCACCGAGGCGTATCCACGGCGACACCGATGCCTCGGTTGAGAGATTCGTTGGAGTGAGCCGATGCCGATCGAAACCCCGCGCTTGAATCTGTTGACGCCGGAGGAGGTCTCCGCCGAGGCGGTTCAACAGTACTTCGTCGCCAACCGGGCGTTCTTGGCCGAATGGGAACCGAGACGGTCGGACGATTACTACGATCTCCCGACGATGTCGAGGATGGTCGAGACGCAGCAGGAACAGTTCCGCGCGCGCACGGGCGTCAACTTCTACCTCACGCGGCAGGGGAGCACGGAGGTCATCGGCACCATCGGCTTCTCCAACATCGTCTACGGCTGCTTCCTGTCGTGCTTCCTGGGTTATCGCTCGAGCCAGGGCAACGAGGGCCAGGGGTTGATGCAGGAAGGGCTGAGGGCAGCGATCCGGTGGGTGTTCGGTTCACTCGCGCTGCATCGCATCGAAGCGAACGTGATGCCGCGCAATCTGGCGTCGAAGCGGGTGCTGGAACGGCTCGGTTTCGAGCTGGAAGGCAGCAGCCGGAAATATCTGAAGATCAACGGCGTCTGGGAAGATCATCAGCATTACGTGCTGTTGAACGAGGGCGTCGAGTAGCGCCCTCGGGGTCGTTCGCGAGGTGCGCCTACCGTTCAGGAAGGGCTCTCAGGAGAGCCCGTGAACGATCTCGCTGCGCCGGCATTTGGGCTCGGCCATCGAGCACGCCACCGCCGTAGCGTGCCGCGGCCACCGGGTGGCCGGCTCCGTTCATGTCCCCCGGGCGGGCTGCGCCCGCCCTCCTCCTTTACTTCACTCCACCGGCCACCCGGCGCCCGCGGCAGGGCGGTGCGGGGTCTATGCGCTCAGCATGGCCGACCTCCCCTCGAGGGCGGGCGGAAGGCTTGGCGGACAAGATTGAGCGGCGCAGAATCGTGCGCGACCAACGCCACTTTCGGCGTCTTTTTTACGCCTGTGGACCTGAGCGATCGGCGACGGGAATCTCAAGCGCGACAAGGGCTGAGTCTCCGTCCGTGGCGTCTGTTACGCGAACGTTGGATGCTATACGCAGCGTTCGGACGCCGCATATAACAAGGGTTAGGCATCAGAACTTCACCTATCGCCACTTCCCAGCCAAAACAAGCGCGCTGCGGAACCACTACAACGAGAGGGAGACGATGAAGATATCCAGGCTCGCGGTACAGAACTTTCGCTCGCTAAAGTCCATCGACTTTCGGCCCAGGGCATTTAACATTCTAGTTGGCAGAAACAACCATGGGAAGTCCAACATATTTGAGGCAGTCGAGTGGTTTTACTCTGGCAAGGGCGAGATTACTGACATCAAGCTGGCAGGCGCGCCCGCAGCCGAAGATGTTGCAGTAGAGATTGAGTTTTCAGGTGTTCAGGCGGGCATCGCGCTGATCTCCAACGCCGAGAACCAGCAAAAGCTGCGAAACGTCGTCGGTGACTCAGACAGCCTCCGGGTGCGCAGGACGAGCAAGGATGCAAAGAGCCGCTATGTCTTCAACGTCAAGGAGGACAAGTGGCAGAAGCAGCCCACTGGCGCCGATAGCGCGTTCAACAACTGCATACCGCGCTTTGAGTTTGTGCTGACCGACAAGAGCCTCAAGGAGGTCTCAGCATTCAAAGCGACAACACCGATCGGGCAGATGCTCAGCAGCGTGGTATCCGAAGCACTGGAGAAGGACGAGAAGTATCTGGACTTCAAGGCCAAGTTTGAAGAACTATTTCAGTCGCCGGAATCCAGCGTTCGCAAGCTACTGCAAGAAACCAGCGAGCGTGTTCGCTCCCACCTCACACTTCAGTTCCCGGACTGCAGTTCCGTCGAATTCAAGGTAGAAATTCCCGCATTTGAAGAGTTTCTGAAGAGCTATACGACGACGGTGGATGATGGGGTAGCCACCGACGCTCACGCCAAGGGCGATGGCATGCAACGCGCGCTAATGCTCGCGATCATCAAGGCACATGCCGACTCAAGGCGCGCGGACGCACTGGGCAAAGCGTTCCTCTTCTTCATCGACGAGGCGGAGCTACACCTTCATCCGACTGCACAGCGCCAGCTCAAGAGTGCACTTGGTTCCCTAGCGGACGGCGTCGACCAAGTCTTCATCACGACACACTCTTCTGTCTTCTTGTCCGACATGATCACCGATCAGGCCGAGTTCGTCGTTGAGAAGGAAGACGGGACGACTACCGTTAGTCCTATGACAGCCCGAACGCGGATGAGAACGGTCTATGACTTACTAGGCGGAAGCCCAACCGACCTCTTACTGCCGGCAAACTTTCTCGTTGTTGAAGGTCCTAGTGAGGTGGCCTTTCTAGAACTGGTGTGCTCACGCCACTATCCGGACATGCCACGCATTCAGATTGTGGCCGCAGATGGCGATGATGAGCGCCAAGCCAACTATCTCGCGGCCATCATGAAGGCCTACGCCCCGCTTGGCGATTCGGCAATATACAAGAGCAAGGCTGTGCTGCTGTTCGACAAACCTACCGGAGAAGACAAGGTTCAGCGGCTGGCCAACTTCCTGGATGCGCACCGGGACATTCGAGATGGCGGGCGAGCCCACACGCTGCCCACGTTGACTCTCGAAGACTACTACCCAGCCGCACTTCGACAACAACGGGCAGAGTTGCGCCAGAAGGTTAAGCTCGCGAGATTCATTGGCCAAAACATTACACGCGAGTCATTCGAGGCCGACATGCCTATCGTGCATGCGGCGCTGACCGCCTGCTGGCGATATGCGTATGCGTAAATGACGACGCATTCAGAATCGGCGCGCTGACGCCTAAGCCCTCCGGTCGAGGCGAGGTCCAACGGCAAGGCAGCCCCGACTCACCTCGAACGTTGTAACCAATGCCGAGAAAGTGCCTAACCAACAACTGGCTTATGGCCGGCCTTGCTCTCGCGCTACTAGTTTTCGGCGTTTGCCTTAGCGTGAGCTGCAAGAACTTTCAGTGGCTTAGCCGCTTCGGCGCCTTGGTCATCTGCAAGGGCGTTATTACGCTGACACGTCCCAGCATTCTTGGGAAAGACATAAAGGGCCACGTCATCATGGCTGACACCGGCCTCAGTCACCTCGACCCAGAGCACTGGAAAAAACTCGGAGAACCACCTCCGCCTTACGTCGAAGAAGACATCAAGTCTCGTACTGCGGTTGGCTGGCTTGGCCCGCTTATGTGCTTCGTGGGCACCGCCACCAACGGGTTCGCTGACCTACTCAACAAAATCATGGGTTACACATGAGTTCCAACTAGGCTCTTCAGCCGCCGTTCTTGCTGTAGCGAAACGGAGGCAATAACGCGGTCGAGTTTTGGCGTGAGGCCGCACAACCCACACTGTCGCGGGCTCGCCCCGCTCAAATTACGATGTCTGACCTTGCCACTCGCGTTGCCGACTCCGTCCGACAGCACTTTGTCTCGCTCTCGTGTGTTCAGGATTTGCCGGATTCCGAAATACGGAAAGTTCTGGTCTTCTCCGGTTTCGTTGTAGAAATAGCAGATGAGTGGTTCTACATTACTGCGGGTCACATTCTTCGCCGGATCCGCACAGCGCAGAAAACAGGCTCGACTTTTGATGCCTGGCGCCTCGGGGACCATACGGCAGGCAACAAGTTCAATGGAATGGCCGTTCCGTATGATTTCCAGCTTGACCAATGGTGCGTCATTGAAGACGAGGACCAAGGCTTAGATTACGCCGCCGTCCACATTGGCGGGCTTTATCGTCGTCAACTTGAAGTCGGAGGTATCTCACCCCTAAAAAAGGCGGCATGGGCGACGCCCGACATGAACCACGATCACTGGGTGCTGGCGGGGATTCCTTCCGAAAGCGTATCCTATGATGGCATAACCAACATAGCCGCACGCTTTGTCGCTGCGCCATTGTCTTCTACAGCTGCCCCACCGCTTGCTGGCCCACGTTCGCAGAACCAGTTCTACGCCCTCCTCGCCGATGGCGGCGAGGAGGCGGTCCGCGACATTGACGGAATGAGCGGCGGGCCTGTTTTCATGCTCAAGCATGAAGATGGCAAGTGGAAGTACGGCGTTATCGGTGTGCAGTCCGGATGGTATCGGGCGGATCGAACGATTGTTGCATGCCCATTCGCTTCTTTTGCCGTCGCACTTGAAGAGGCGATTCAATCTGCACTGCAGCACAACAGCTCAGCCGAGGCTCAGCCGGTGCTGCCTAAGCCATCTACAGGAGGTCCCGCCGAGTCAACACGCGGAGGCTCCGGTAAATCGTCTTCCAGCTGAGGCGTGCGCCGAAAGGCCGCATCGGCTCAGAGAACAGACTGCACATCTACAGACGGCCTTGTTGCACGGCTTGGCCGTGCGGGCCCAGAGACGAACCGCTCGGCGGGGCTCCGTTCACTATCCGTCGTAGCCTGTGGCACGACATGGGACTAGTCCGACCTGTGTGATGCATCTCCTGCCGCACGCCTGGAGGAAGTCGGTGAGTTCAGGGTAGGTCGCGTCAGCAGGCTGCGGCGACGTCGCCACCGGGTTTGCTACTGACGCGATCGGCGTCGAAGCGCTGGCCCTTGGCGAGTACTGAACTAGGTCGATTTACGCTGTCCCGTCTCGCAAGCCTGCCACACCGATCATGTCCCGGGCTTGAGCGACACGTTCGCTGACCGCGTGCAGACGTAAGCTCCCCCGTCAAGTAGACAGCTCAGAAGTAGAGACATCCTGGTTGAACACCCTGGGCTTGAAGGCTGCCGGCGGCAGGTCGCCCAGAGACTCGTGGGGACGGTATTCGTTGTAGTCGGTCAGCCAGTCGTCGGCCGCGAGCTGGACCTCGCTGACGGCGTTGAACAGCCAGGCGTTGAGCACTTCCTCGCGGAAGCTGCGGTTGAATCGCTCGATGAAGGCGTTCTGGTTGGGTTTGCCGGGCTGGATTGACCTGCCCCCTTCCGCCATACCAGCGACTCGGAAGGCGGCAAACGCACTGTCCCTTTCACTCCCGAGGTGTCACCCATGGCCATACCGACCGCTTCGTTCTGGGGAACAAATTACTACGGGCATCCGCCGCTGACCGACAACATGCTACGAAGAGCGGAGGAAGTTCTGCAGGTGAAGCTTCCAAAGGCGCTCATATCGCTCTTGCGTATTCAGAACGGTGGCTACACCAACGGCTTTGCACATCCGATGCCGGCGCGCACGAGCTGGGCAGCGGATCACGTTCCTCTGGATGAACTCTTCGGAGTCGTCACCGACGAGAGCGTACAAACCGCTCAGAACATCCTGAGCACCGCGTATATGACCAAGGAGTGGGACCTACCGCCCAAGCAGGTGTTGCTTTCGGGAAACGGGCACTGGTGGATCACCCTGGACTATCGGCGCGGCCCAGCGCCTAGCGTCGCCTGGATGGACGTTGACTGCGGGGAAGACGTTCAGATCTCGCCATCCTTTTCGGAATTTATGAATGGTCTTGTGCCTGCTGCGGCCTTCGAGACCGGGGATGGCACTTAAAACATCGCTGACTCTCTGTCCCTATGAAAATCTCGCTAAGACCAGTCACGATTCAGAACCTCGACGACGTTGTCAGTCTGAAACTCCTTGACCATCAGATCGACTTCCTCGCCAGCAACGCCTACTCTATTGCCGAGGCAAGCCTGAATCCGGCACTGCGAACGCACGCGATCTATGGCGACGAGCAGGTAATCGGCTTCATCTTGTACTGCCGGCCCGAGGAAACTGACGAGAAGCCGGGAACCTTTGGCATCTGGAGGCTGATGATCGACGCGGACCATCAAGGCCGCGGCTACGGCAGACAAGCGCTCGAACTCGTGCTTCGAGAGATCTGCGCAGATGCGTCTGCCAGAGAAATCCACATCTGCTACAAACCTGCCAATGAGGCCGCCAAGCGCTTCTATGCAAGCCTAGGGTTTCAGGAGCAGGGCATCGAACCGGACACCGGCGAGATGGACGCAGTAGTGAGCCCTGCTGGTATCACCTGGTCAGCAGGCACAGGTTCGGCATAACGCGTCAACAGAGACTTCCCAGCGAGTCAGGACGCGATGGCTCGGCAAATCAACTTCCCGCGGAGGCCCGCGCATCGCGCCCCATCACGACCTGAATCGTCTGATTCGTCTTCCGCCGCAGGCCTGAAGAAAGTCTCGTCATGGACTGGAAGCTGATCCACCACGGCCCCCGGACGCAATCCTTGCTGATCGCAGGCACGGATCTGTGGTCCCGGCCGTGGAAGACACGAGGCGAAGAAACTCTGGTGGTCGACGATCCGGTGGCGGGCAGCAAGCCACAGCGGCTGACGCAGTACTTCGTCGAGGCCGATGGCAAGGCCTACGAGTTCGCCGCGACCGAGACCGCTCCGGGCATCTGGTTGATCTATCGGCCAACCGGCAACCGCCACCGATGGCTCGCACTGCGGCTGACCGGGTACGTCTTCGGCTTCGCCGGGACGTTCATCCTCGTGCACGGGTTTGAAACGTCGCCGAGAGTGGCGCTGGTCGGCGGTGTTCTACTCGGCCTGGCGGTGGCTGCCGATCGGTATGCGGCGGCCCGCCTGGACAGCGGCAACGCATCGCACCGTTGATCCACAGGCCGTGAGCCCCGCCAGCAGGATCAGGCCTTCAACCCCCGCAACTCCCCCACCCTCGCCCCCAGCGCGCCTCGATCCGGCTTGCCGGCCGCCGTGACCGGCAACGCATCGACCCAGACCACCGCCCGCGGCCGCTTGTGGCGTGCCAGATGCGCGGCCAGGTGGGCGACGATCGTGGCGTCGTCCGGCGGCGTGCCGTCGGCCACCAGCGCCGCGGCGACGGTCTGGCCCCAGGTTTCGTCGGGCACGCCGAAGACGGCCGCGGCGGCGATGCCGGGCAGCGCTTCCAGCACGCGCTCCACCTCGGCCGGGTAGACGTTCTCACCGCCGCTGACGATCAGGTCGTGGCGGCGGCCGAAGAGTTCGACATGACCGTCGGCGTGGATGCGGCCGTGGTCGCCGGTGTCGAACCAGGCCTCGGGGTCCAGCGCCGGCTCGCCCAGGTAGCCGTGCATGCGCATCGCGCCGCGCACCTGCAGGCGCTCGCCGTCGGCACGCAGTTCGGCGCCGGGCAGCACGGTGCCGCAGCCCCAGGGTTCGGCGTCGAAACGCGCTTCGTACGGCGTGGCGACGATCTGCGAGCAGGTCTCGGTGCAGCCGTAGGTGACGACGACCGGCAGCCGCGCCGCACGCGCCCGGGCGAAGAGCCGCGGCGACGCCGCCGAGCCACCCAGCAGCAGCGTGCGGAAATACGGTGGCGCCACCCAGCCCGGGTGCGCGTCCAGCGTCAGCGCCAGCATCGTCGGCACCAGCGACGCCAGCGTGATGCGTTCGTGTTCGATCAGCCCCGGCAGCCGTGCGGCGTCGAAACGCGGCGCCAGCACCAGCGTCGCGCGGGCGGCCAGGCAGCGCGTCAGGATCGACAGCCCGCCGACCCGCGCCAGCGGCATCGCCAGCAGCCAGCGGTCGCCGGGCTGCCAGCCGACGTTGGCAGCGTGCGCGGCGGCCGACGCACGGAAGGCGGCGCGGGTCAGCACCGCGCCGCGCGCGCGGCCGGTGGTGCCCGAGGTGAAGATCACCGCCGCGGCGTCGGCCGGCAAGGCGCCGGCGGCTTCGCAGGCGGCAGTCTCGGCGGCGTGTTCAGCGGCCGTGGCACGCGGGTGCAGCAGCAGCGCCGGCACGCCGGCCTCGAGCAGCGCCAGCAGTTCGACGACGGTGGCGACCGCGTTGTGGCCGACGACCGGCACCGCGCCGCCGGCATGGCCCGCCAGCGCCCCGATGCGCGGTGCGGCCGCGGTGGCCAGGTCGGCCCAGGTCCAGACCCGGCCGTCCTCGGCGACGACGGCCGGCGCGGCGCCGGCCTCGCGCGCCGCGGCGCGGATCGACAGCGCACCGACGTCGGCCACCGCACCGGCCAGCGGCGTATCGCCGCGCCCGGCGCTCGCGCCACCCGCCGCCGCGCCGCGACCGGCGGCGGTCTCCGGCGCGCTGGCGCCGCTCACGGCAGCCGCGGGAACTTGCGGAAGTCCGGCTTGCGCTTTTCCAGGAAGGCGTTCTTGCCTTCCTTGCCTTCTTCGGAGAGGTAGTACAGCAGCGTGGCGTTGCCGGCCAGCTCCTGCAGCCCGGCCTGGCCGTCGCAGTCGGCGTTCAGCGCCGCCTTCAGGCAGCGCAGCGCGATCGGGCTGTTGGCCAGCATCTCGCGGCACCACTGCACGGTCTCTTCTTCCAGCCGCTCGTAAGGCACGACGCAGTTGACGAGGCCCATGTCCAGCGCCTCCTGCGCGCCGTACTGGCGGCACAGGAACCAGATCTCGCGCGCCTTCTTCTGGCCGACGATGCGCGCCATGTAGCTGGCGCCGTAGCCGCCGTCGAAGCTGCCGACACGCGGGCCGGTCTGGCCGAAACGCGCGTTGTCGGCGGCGATCGTCAGGTCGCAGATCATGTGCAGCACGTGGCCGCCGCCGATGGCGTAGCCGGCGACCATCGCGACGACGGGCTTGGGCAGCGTGCGGATCTGGCGCTGCAGGTCCAGCACGTTCAGGCGCGGCACGCCGTCGCCGCCGACATAGCCGCCGTGGCCGCGCACACGCTGGTCGCCGCCGGAGCAGAAGGCGTCCTTGCCGGCGCCGGTGAGGATGATCACGCCGACGTTCTCGTCGTCGCGCGCATCGGCGAAGGCGCGTTCCATCTCCTGCACCGTCTCCGGGCGGAAGGCGTTGCGCACCTCGGGGCGGTTGATCGTGATCTTGGCGATGCCCTCGTCGCACTTCTCGTAGACGATGTCGCCATAGCCGGCGACGGCGGTCCAGGCGGGGATGGGCGGCAGTTCGGTCGTGCTCATGCGCTCTCGGGAGTCGGACGAAAGGCGAGACTCTAGCTTGAGCAAGGTCATGCGCGCCCCGGGTTGGCGCAAACCTGAGGCAACCCGCTCAAACCTCGGCTTCGGCTTCCGGCCAGAGGTTCGGGAAGTAGAAACGCAGCGCGTGCTGCGGGACGGCGAAACGCAGCTTGCCGTACGGCGTGTCCGACCGCAGGAAACCGCGGCTGATCAGCGCCGACACCAGCCCGGTCGCCAGGCGGTCGCCCAGGCCGGTCATCGCCTTGAAGTCGGCACGCGCCAGTTCTGCCTGGGTGACGAACAGGTAATGCAGAGGCCGCAGCGCTTCGCGCCGCACGCCGGACTGGCGCGCCGACTGCTCGAAGGTCAGCGCGGCGTCGATGCGGCCCTGGATGTCGGCGACGTCCAGCATCTGGCGCATGAAACGCGCCTGGTCCAGGCAGGTCTCCAGCGCGTAGCCGATCCAGGCGACGAAGCCGGCCTCGGTGAGATTGCCGCGCCCGTCCAGGTCGCCCTGGCGGTGTTCGTCGGCGGCTTGCAGCAGTTGTTTGTAGCGGGCCTGGCTGCGCGCAAAGCCGCGCAGCGGCGACCACAAGCCGTGTGTCAGCCCGGCGGCGTGCAGCACCAGATGGGTGTGCAGACGGCAGACGCGGCCGTTGCCGTCGGCGAAAGGGTGGACCCAGGCCAGACGGTGGTGCGATGCCATCGCCGCGACGATGCTGGCTTCACCGCGGCGCACGCTGCCGTAGACCTGGGCCCAGCGGTTCACGAAAGCGTCCAGCGCGGTGTGCAGCGGCGCTTCGTGCTGCCCCACGGCGACCTGGCGCTCGCGGAAACGGCCGGGGACCATCAGCGAGCCGTCGGCCAGACGCAGGTCTTGTTCGCCCAGCCCGGAGAACAGGCTCTCGTGCAGCCACTGGACGCACTCGGCCGAATACAGCCAGCGAGGAACGGCGTCACGGTCTTCGGCCAACATGCCGTCGAGCCGGTTTTCGCACTGCTGCTCGGTCTCGATGTGGGCCACGGCCAGGCGCTGGCGGCGCGCGAGGTCGGCGTCGCCGGAGTAGTCCTGCAGCAGCGCACGCTCGATGTCCGACGGGCGGGTGTGCTCGCCTTCGATGCGGTTCGTGTAGTACGAATTCATGCTGCGCAGCAACGCACGCAGCTCGCTGCGCGCCGCCGGCGCTGCAGCAGCACCAAGGGAGGCGGACTCGCGTACCAGATCCCCCGCCAGTTCGAGCAGCGGCTCCAGCTTCAAAGCCCCCGGCATCAGCGGCTCGAAGTGCTGCGGCGCGTCGTAGCAGGCGATCTTCTGCGACTTCATCTGCGAGATTCTAGTCGATCCATTTCACCTATGAATATCGCAAGTTGTCGCGGATTATTTTGCGAGATTTGGAGTGAACATCTGTAGATGCGACCGAACCTCCACGGTCAGTCGCGCGCTGTCGACACCAGCACGTCGCTGCTGCCTTCGGCCAGCACGTGCCGCGTCGTGCTGCCCAGCAGCAGGTCGACGCTGGCCGAACGGCCGTGTTTGCCGAGCACGACGAGGTCGCAGCCCAGCTCGGCCTCCTGCTCGACGATGCGCAGCGAGGCGTCGCCCTCCAGGACCCGCGGCGTCCATTGCGCGGCGCGCAGCCCGCAGTCCTCGGCCAGCGCGTGCACGCGGCGCGTCGCCTCCAGCCGCGCCGCCTCGCGGTAACGCTCGACGGTGGCGTCGTCGACGCCGGCATAACGCAGCTTCTCGCCGAACGGCACCTCGTAGGCCGCCAGCAGCACCAGCTGCGCATGCGGCGCGACGCGGTGCGCCAGCGCCACGGCCGCCCTGGACCAGGGCGAGAAGTCGACCGCGACCAGGGCACGGCGGTAGGGCTCGTGGGGCGTCTGGCGCACGACGAGCAGCGGCCGCGCGCTGCGCCGCATCAGCCGTTCGGCGGTGCTGCCCAGCACCAGCCGGCGCAGGAAGCCGCTGCCGCGTGCACCCAGCACCAGCAGCCCGGCGTCGCGCTCGTCGGCTTCGCGCAGGATCTCGTCGAGCACCGGGCCGGAGGTGCAGACGGTGGCCGGCTCGACGTGGCGGCGCGCCTTCAGCTCGGCGGCCTGGGCGGCCAGCGCGGCGCGGGCCTCGGCCAGCATCGCCTGCTCGGGCACGGTGTCGCTGCCCAGCCAGGCGCGCAAGGCTTCCAGCGCGTCGCCAGGCAGCACGTGCACCAGCGTCAGCGGCGCGCCGGTCTCGTGCGCCAGCCGCGCGGCGCGTTCGGCGGCCTGGCGGGCCTGCGGCGAGAAGTCGGTGGCGGCGATCACGGGAGCGGTCGGGTGCATGCGCGCGTCCTCGGCAACGCCCCGCTCCACGCGACGGGGCCGGCTTCATTCTGGGAAAACACGTGCCGGCCCGACGTTCGATGGGGGCTTGCCTGTGCGCCGCGTCAAGGCGGCGCGGCTTTCAAGCGGGCTCGCGGAACTTCTCGCAAGTCCTTGAATCCGCGCCGTTTTCCGGCGTCGACCGCAGATCGCGGGCACTTCGCCCCTAGACTCGGGCCCCAATGTCCCTGCTGATCCTGCTCGTACTGCCCTTCGTCGGCAGCGCGGTCGCCGCGCTGTTGCCGACGAACGCGCGCAACCTCGACTCGCTGTGGGCGGCGCTGGTCGCGCTGGCGGTCGCGGTGCCGCTGGCGCTGCTGTATCCCGAGGTCACCGCCGGCGGCGTCGTCGTCGAGCGCCTGAGCTGGCTGCCCAGCCTCGGGCTGGACATCGTCGTGCGCCTCGACGGCTTCGCCTGGATGTTCGCGATGCTGGTCGCGGCGATGGGGCTGCTGGTCATCGTCTACGCGCGCTACTACCTGTCACCCGAGGACCCGGCGGCGCGCTTCTATTCGCTGCTGCTGGGCTTCATGGGCGCGATGCTGGGCGTCGTCGTCTCCGGCAACCTGCTGCAGATGGTGGTGTTCTGGGAGCTGACCAGCGTCTTCTCCTTCCTGCTGATCGGCTACTGGACGCACCGCCGCGACGCCCGCCGCGGCGCGCGCATGGCCTTCACCGTCACCGCCACCGGCGGGCTGGCGCTGCTGGCCGGCGTGCTGCTGCTGGGCCACGTCGTCGGCAGCTACGAGCTCGACGCGGTGCTGGCCGCCGGCGACACGGTGCGCGGCCACGCGCTGTACCCGTGGATCCTCGGCCTGGTGCTGGCCGGCGCGCTGACCAAGAGCGCGCAGTTCCCGTTCCACTTCTGGCTGCCGCACGCGATGGCGGCGCCGACGCCGGTGTCGGCCTATCTGCACTCGGCGACGATGGTCAAGGCCGGCGTGTTCCTGCTGGCGCGGCTGTGGCCGGTGCTGTCGGGCACCGAGCCCTGGTTCTGGATCGTCGGCGGCGCCGGGCTGGCCACGCTGCTGCTGGGCGCCTGGGCGGCGATGTTCCAGAACGACCTGAAGGGGCTGCTGGCCTACTCGACGATCAGCCACCTCGGGCTGGTGACGCTGCTGCTGGGGCTGGACAGCCCGGTGGCGGCGGTCGCGGCGGTGTTCCACATGATGAACCACGCGACCTTCAAGGCCTCGCTGTTCATGTCGGTGGGCATCATCGACCACGAGACCGGCACCCGCGACATGCGCCGCCTCGACGGCCTGTACCGCTGCATGCCGATCACCGGCACGCTGGCCATCGTGGCCTGCGCGGCGATGGCCGGGGTGCCGCTGCTCAACGGCTTCCTGTCCAAGGAGATGTTCTTCGCCGAGACGGTGCACGTCGGCGACAACGCGGCGGTGCGCTACGGCCTGCCGCTGGCGGCGACGCTGGCCGGCGTGTTCGCGGTCGTCTACTCGCTGCGTTTCGGCCACGACGTGTTCTTCGGCCCGGCGCCGCGCGGCCTGCCGCGCGAGCCGCACGAGCCGGTGCGCTGGATGCGCGTGCCGGTGGAGCTGCTGGTCTTCGCCTGCATCGCGGTGGGCACGCTGCCGGCGCTGGTCATCGGGCCGCTGCTGGAGACGGCCGCGCGGCCGGTCGTCGGCGGCACGCTGCCCGACTACAGCCTGGCGATCTGGCACGGACTGAACACGCCGCTGATCATGAGCGCGGTGGCGATGGCCGGCGGCATCGTCATCTACATCTCCTATGCCGAGGCCTTCAAGCGCCGGCCGCGGCGCGGCGCACCGCTGGTCGGGCGCTACGACGGCCGCGTCGTCTTCGAGCGCACGCTGGCCTGGGTGACCTCGCTGGCACGCCGGGCGCTGCGCCTGACCGGCACGCAGCGGCTGCAGCCGCAGCTGCTGGCGATGGTCGCCGCCGCCGGGCTGACCGGGCTGGCCTCGGCGCTGGTCGTGCCGCTGGAGTGGGGCGACCGCGCGCGCATCCCGGCCACGCCCGGCTTCGTGCTGCTGTGGGCCGTCGGCGCGGCCTGCGCCGTCGGCGCGGCCTTCCAGGCCAAGTACCACCGGCTGGCGGCGCTGACGATGCTGGGCGTCGTCGGGCTGGCGCTGTGCATCACCTTCGCCTGGTTCTCGGCGCCCGACCTGGCGCTGACGCAGCTGGCGGTGGAGGTGGTCACCGTCGTGCTCTTCCTGCTCGGCCTGCGCTGGCTGCCCAAGCGGCTCGAGGAGGACGGGCCGGGCATCGGCGCCCGCGCGCGCTGGCGCCGCCGGCGCGACTTCGTCATCGCGCTGGCCATCGGCGCCGGGCTGGCGGCGCTGTCCTTCGCGCTGCTGACGCGCCACGCGCCGCTCAGCATCTCGCCGTACTTCCTCGAGAACGCGCTGCCGCTGGGCGGCGGCACCAACGTCGTCAACGTGATGCTGGTCGACTTCCGCGCCTTCGACACGCTGGGCGAGATCACGGTGCTGGGCATCGTCGGCATCACGGTCTACGCGCTGCTGCGGCGCTTCCGCCCGCCGCGCGAGGTGATCCACCGGCCGACGCAGCAGCAGCTCGTCGCGCCCGACGGCCCCAGCGACCTGGCCGACGACCACGACGGCGGCGGCACCGCGCAGCGCTACCTGGAAGTGCCGGCGGTGCTGGTGCGGCTGCTGCTGCCGGTGGCGGCGCTGTTCGCCGCGCACCTGTTCCTGCGCGGCCACGACGAGCCGGGCGGCGGCTTCGTCGCCGGGCTGGTGGTGTCGATCGCCTTCATCGCCCAGTACATGGTCTCGGGCACACGCTGGGTCGAGGAGCGCATGGCGCTGAAGCCGCCGCGCTGGATCGCCGTCGGCCTGCTCGTCGCGCTGTGCACCGGGCTCGGCTCGCTGTGGTTCGGCTACCCGTTCCTGACGACGCACACCGCGCACCCGACGCTGCCGTGGATCGGCGCGCTGCACCTGCCGAGCGCGGCGCTGTTCGACCTCGGCGTCTTCGCCGTCGTCGTCGGCTCGACGCTGCTGCTGCTGACGGCCATCGCCCACCAGTCGCTGCGTGCGCAGCGCCGCCCTGGCGCGGCGCGGGAGGAGGCCTGATGGAAGTCGTCGTCTCGATCGCCATCGGCGTGCTCGGCGGCGCCGGCGTCTGGCTGCTGCTCAGGCCACGGACCTTCCAGGTGCTGATCGGCCTGTCGCTGCTGTCGTATGCCGTCAACCTGTTCATCTTCAGCGTCGGCAGCCTGGCCGTGGACCGCGAACCCATCGTCGTGCCCGGCGTCACGCCCGACCTGCTGAACTACACCGACCCGCTGCCGCAGTCGCTGGTGCTCACCGCCATCGTCATCGGCTTCGCGACGACGGCGCTTTTCCTCGTCGTGCTGCTGGCGCTGCGCGGCCTGTCCGGCGGTGACCACGTCGACGGCCAGGAGGAGCGCTGATGAACGCCGCCGACCTGATCGTCGCCCCGGTGCTGCTGCCGCTGGCCACGGCCGCCGGCATGCTGCTGCTGGGCGAACAGCGCCGCGGCATCAAGTCCGTCGTCAACACGCTGTCCACGGCCGCCGGGCTGGCCATCGCGATCGTGCTGCTGATGCACGTGCACGCCCGGGACGCGCCCTCGGCCTACGCCGTCTACCTGCCGGGCAACTGGCCGGTGCCCTACGGCATCGTGCTCGTGGCCGACCGGCTGTCGGCGCTGATGATGGTGCTGGCCGGCAGCGTGGCGCTGGCTGCGCTGCTGTTCTCGCTGGCCCGCTGGCACCGCGCCGGGGTGTATTTCCACGTGCTCTTCCAGCTGCAGCTGATGGGGCTGTACGGCGCCTTCCTGACCGCCGACCTGTTCAACCTCTTCGTCTTCTTCGAGGTGCTGCTGGCCGCCAGCTACGCGCTGCTGCTGCACGGCGGCGGGCCCGAGCGCGTGCGCGCCGGGCTGCACTACATCGCGATCAACCTGTTCGCGTCGCTGCTGTTCCTGATCGGCGTGGCCGTGCTCTACGGCGTGACCGGCACGCTGAACATGGCCGACATCGCGCGCAAGCTGGCGCTGGTGCCCGACTCCGACCGCGGCCTGCTGCTGGCCGGCGCGTCGATCCTCGGCGTGGCCTTCCTCGCCAAGGCCGCGCTGTGGCCGCTGAACTTCTGGCTGCCGCCGGCCTACGCCGCAGCCGGCGCGCCGTCGGCGGCGGTGTTCGCGATCCTGACCAAGGTCGGCGTCTACGCCGTGCTGCGGCTGTGGACGCTGTGTTTCCCCGACAGCGCCGGCCCGTCGGCGTTCTACGGCGCCGAGCTGCTGGCCTGGGGCGGCATCGCGACGCTGGCCTACGGCTCGGTGGGCATGCTGGCCTCGCAGCAGCCGGGGCGGCTGGCCGGCTACAGCGTCATCGCCTCCTCGGGCACGCTGATCGCGGCGATCGGGCTGCACGAGACGGCGCTCGCCGCCGGCGCGCTGTACTACCTCGCCAGCTCGACGCTGGCCGGCGCGGCTATGTTCCTGCTCGTCGAACTGCTCGAGCGCTCGCGCCAGGTCGAGACCGCACCGCCGCAGGCCGACCCCGGCGACGAGACGCTGCCCGACTTCGTCGACACCGCGCCGCCGGCCATCGTCAACCTCGACGACGACGAGCAGGTGCTGATCGGCCGCGCGATCCCGGCGGCGCTGGCCTTCGTCGGCGTGGCCTTCGGCGTCTGCGGGCTGGCGCTGTCGGGGCTGCCGCCGCTGTCGGGTTTCGTCGGCAAGCTGGCGATGCTGTCGGCGCTGCTGCCGCGCCAGGAGCCGGCGGCCTGGGTGCTGTTCGGCACGCTGATCGCCTCCGGGCTGATGGCCGCCACGGCGCTGGTGCGCATCGGCATCCGCCACTTCTGGACCCCGGGCGACCGCCAGCCGCCGACGCTGCGCCTGGCCGAGGGCCTGCCGGTCGCGGCACTGCTGGGCGCGCTGGTGACGCTGGTCGTGCTCGGCGAGCCGATGCTCGAGTACACGCGCGCCGCGACCGACGCGCTGCAGACGCCGTCGCTGTACATCGACGCCGTGCTGCGCGCCCAGCCGTTGCCGCAGCCGACGCTGGAGGCCGCACGATGAAGCGCCTGCTGCCCGCCCCGCTGCTGTCGGCGGGGCTGTTCGCGATGTGGCTGCTGCTGCGTCCCTCGCTGTCGACCGGCTCGCTGCTGCTGGGCGCGCTGCTGGCGCTGGTGTTGCCGGTGCTGATGGCGCCGCTGCGCCCGGCGGGCGGCCCGGTGCGCCGGCCGCTCGTCGTGATGCGCCTGGTGGCCATCGTCGGCGTGGACGTCGTGCTGTCGGCGCTGGACGTCGCGCGCGGCGTGCTGTCCTCGCGGCGGCGGCCGCCGCGCGGCAGCTTCGTCGTCGTGCCGCTGGACCTGCGCGACGTGCACGGCCTGGCGGCGCTGGCGATGATCACCACCGTCGTGCCCGGCACCGTGTGGTGCGAACTGGCCCCGGACCGCAGCGCGCTGCGGCTGCACGTCTTCGACCTCGTCGGCGAGGCCGAGTTCGTGGCGCACTTCAAGCAGCGCTACGAACAACCGTTGAAGGAGATCTTCGGATGACGCCCCTGCTCGTCTGGGCGGTCGCCGCGACGCTGGCGCTGTACGCGCTGGCGATGGCGCTGGGGCTGGCCCGCCTGATGCGCGGCCCGAGCGCGCAGGACCGCGTGCTCGCGCTCGACTTCCTCTACGTCGTCGGCATGCTGATGATGCTGGTGCTGGCGATCCGCTACGACAGCCGCATGTACTTCGAGGGTGCGCTGCTGATGGTGCTGTTCGGCTTCGTCGGCTCGGTGGCGATGGCCAAGTTCCTGCTGCGCGGGGAGGCCATCGAATGACGATCGTCTGGACCGAGCTCGTCGTCGCGCTGCTGCTGCTGGCCAGCGGCGGCATCGTGCTGACCTCGGCGCTGGGGCTGTGGCGGCTGCCCGACTTCTTCGCCCGCATGCACGCGCCGGCGCTGGCCTCGACGCTGGCCGCCTGGCTGGTGGCCGCGGCGTCGATCGTGCACTTCACGGCGCGCGAGGGCGAGCTGTCGCTGCACGTCTGGCTGACCGTCGTGCTGCTGTCGATCACCGCGCCGGTGACGACCGTGGTGCTGGCGCGCGCGGCGCTGTTCCGCCGCCGCCACGCCGGCGACGACCTGCCGCCGCCGCTGGCCGGCGTTCCGCCGCGCCAAGCGCGCGACCTCGACGCGGCAGACGACTAGGAGGCGGCACATGGCGGTGCTCTGCGCGGCCCCAAAGGGCAGAACCGCTCGTCGGACTGACTGGAGCCTCCCTCGTGGAGGGAGGCTGGAGGGTGCCGTCGAACACGCTGGAGCACCCTCCCGGAGGGGGCTCGGGGGAGCTGTGCGTAGAGCCGCAGGCTAGGAGTCTGTGCGGCGAAAGCCGCACGGACTCCTAGCGGATGTCGTCGGGCAGCTCGATCTTGACTTCCAGGACCTCGAAGTTGTCCTGGCGTTCGACGCTGACCTTCACGTCCTCGGGCGCGATCTTCACGTACTTGGCGATCACGGCCATCAGCTCCTGCTGCATCTGCGGCAGGTAGTCGGCGCGCGTGCCGCGGCCCGAGCGCTCGTGGGCGAGGATGATCTGCAGCCGCTCCTTGGCGACGGACGCCGTCTGCTTCTTCTCTCCGAGGAAGAACGAGAGGAAGGACATCGCGGTTACCTCCCGCCGAACAGGCGCTTGAAGAAGCCGGGCTTCTGGTAGTCGACGAAGCGCATCGGGCGTTCCTCGCCGAGGAAGCGCGCGACCACGTCCTGGTAGGCCTGGGCGACGTCGGTGTCCTTCAGGTGGATCGCCGGCAGGCCCTGGTTGCTGGCGTCGAGCACCGACTGGCTCTCGGGCACCACGCCGAGCAGCGGGATGCGCAGGATCTCCTGCACGTCCTTCAGCGACAGCATCTGGCCGCCTTCGACACGCTCGGGGTCGTAGCGCGTGATCAGCAGATGCTCCTTGACCGGCTCCTGGCCTTCGATAGCGCGCCGCGTCTTGGACGACAGCATGCCCAGGATGCGGTCGCTGTCGCGCACCGACGAGACCTCGGGATTGGTGACGACCAGCGCCTCGTCGGCGAAGTGCATCGCCATCAGCGCGCCGGTCTCGATGCCGGCCGGGGAGTCGCAGACGACGTAGTCGAAGCCCATCTCGGCGAGCTCGGCGAGCACGCGCTCGACGCCGTCCTGCACCAGCGCGTCCTTGTCGCGCGTCTGGCTGGCGGCGAGCACGAACAGGTTCTCGCAGTTCTTGTCCTTGATGAGCGCCTGCTGCAGCTTGGCCTCGCCGTGGATCACGTTGATCAGGTCGTAGACCACGCGGCGTTCGCAGCCCATGATCAGGTCGAGATTGCGCAGGCCGACGTCGAAGTCGATCACCGCGGTCTTGTGGCCGCGCAGCGCGAGGCCCGAGGCGAAGCTGGCGCTGGTCGTGGTCTTGCCCACGCCGCCCTTGCCGGACGTGACGACAATGATTCTGGTCATCGCTGGGGGTTCCTCTGGGGTGGCGGGCGCTTCGGCGCGCCCTCTCAATTCACGGCCAGCGGCTCGACGACGAGCCGCTCGCCTTCCAATCTCACCTGCGCCGGCTTGCCGACGATGTCGTCGGCCAGCGGCGTCTCGGTCGTGCGGTACATGCCGGCCACCGAGACGAGCTGCGGCTCCATGCAGGTGCTGAAGATGCGGGCGTTGACGTCGCCGCGCGCGCCGGCGATGGCGCGGCCGCGCAGCGGCGCGTAGACGTGGATGCTGCCGTCGGCGATGACCTCGGCGCCGAAGCTGACGACCGACAGCACGACGAGGTCGCCGCCGCGCGCGTAGACACGCTGGCCCGAACGCAGCGGCTTGTCGACGATCATCGTCGGCACCGCGGCCGCCGGCACCGGCACCTCGACCTCGCGGATCACCTCGACCTCGCGCACGACATCACGCACGACCTCGACCTCGCGCAGTTCGGGCTCGGGGCGCGGCTCGGGGCGGGTCTCGGGTTCGGTCGCCGGCGGCAGGCCGGCCTCGCGGGCGGCGGCCATCTGCGCCTCGCTGCCGCCCTGCACGGCCACCGCGCGCATGCGGTGGCGCGCCAGGTGGCGCAGCAGCGCGCCGAAGTCGGGCACGGCCTCGCCGTCGCGCAGCGGGCTCAGGTCGATCACCAGCGGTTCGTCGTCGAACAGCCCCGGGCTGTCGGCGAAACGCTCGTCCAGCGCGGCGCCCAGCGCGGCGGCGTCGGCGACGTGCAGGCGCAGGGCGGTGAGCCACCAGGCGGTGCTCTTCAGGTCGAACAGGGGGGAAGCCGGCGAAACGGACATGGACACGGGAACGGACGACGACGCGGCGGGCGCGCTGCCGGACGACGCGCAAGGTGGAAACCGCGCCAAAGTCTACTATGGGGCTCGACATCGCCCCGGCGCGGGCGGGGAACGGTTGCAGCGCCGCCGACAACGGCGACGCCCCGGCACCCTCGCGGGCCCGGGGCGTCGGCAAGCGAGGGTCAGGCCCCGGCGCGATCGGCAGCGCCGAGCTGGAACACCGCCACCGCCTGGGCCAGCGTCGCCGCCTGCTGGCGCATGCTGGCCGCCGCCGCGGCGCTCTGCTCGACCAGCGCGGCGTTCTGCTGCGTCATCTTGTCGAGCTCGGCCACAGCCTGGTTGACCTGGCCGATGCCGCCCGACTGCTCGCTGCTGGCGGCGCTGATCTCGCCGATGATGGCGCTGACGCGCTGCACGCCGTCGACGATCTGCTGCATCGCCGCACCGGCCTCCTGCACGAGGCGGGTGCCGCCGTCGAGCTTCTCGCCGGACGTGGTGATCAACGCCTTGATCTCGCGCGCGGCCTGCGCCGAACGCTGCGCCAGGCTGCGCACCTCGCTGGCGACGACCGCGAAGCCGCGCCCCTGCTCGCCGGCGCGTGCCGCCTCGACCGCGGCGTTGAGCGCCAGGATGTTGGTCTGGAACGCGATGCCGTCGATGACGCCGATGATGTCGCTCATGCGCCGCGACGCGGCGTTGATCTCGTCCATGCTGGCCACGACCTGGGCGACGACGCCGCCGCCCGAGCGTGCCGCCTCGGCCGCCTCGTGCGCCAGCCGGTCGGCCTGCTGCGCCGCCGTGGCGCTCTGGTGCACGCTGCCGGTGAGCTGCTCGACCGACGAGGCCGTGGCCTGCAGGTTCGAAGCCGTGGTCTCGGTGCGCTGGCTGAGGTCCTGGTTGCCGGTGGCGATCTCGTCGGACGCGGTGGAGATCGAGTCGGTGGCGACGCGGATCGTGCCCACCGTGTCGCGCAGCCGCAGCGCCATCGCGGCCAGGTCGGCGTTGAGCGAGCTGGTGTCGCCGGCAGCGACCACCGGCCGCACCCGCAGGTCGCCGTCGGCGATGCTGCGCGCCAGGCGCTTGAGCTCGGTGGGCTCCTCGCCGAGGTCGCGCCAGACCGAACGCACGACCACCGCCGAGACGCCGCCGAGCACGCCCAGCACCACCAGCCCGGTGACGAGGTTGAGCCACACCGCGTTCTGCGTGCCGCGTGCGGCCTCGTCCTGGCGCGCCGTCGTCGCCGCGCGGGCGGCGTCGGTGCGCGCCTTCAGCGCCTTGTCCAGCGCCGCCTGCGCAGCCTGCATGCGCGTGACCTGGTCGCCCATCTCGCCCTGGCCGAGCATGGCCCGCGTGGCACCCAGCGCCGCCGCCTGGTAGGCGTCGAACGCGGCCTTCAGCTCGCCGGCCGCGGCCGCCTGGCCGGCCAGCGCGCCGAGCGCGTCGAAGTCGGCGTGCACCCGGGCGACGATCGCCTTCACCTCGTCGAGCTTGTCGGCGTCGCCCTCGGCGGCGGCCGACTGCAGCGTCATGCGGAACTGCTCGACGCCACGGTCGACGGCCAGCACACGCTCCAGCGCCGGGCCGTCGACGTCGCGCAGCTGCAGCAGCGACGCCGAGGTCGACGTGCCGACCCACCAGCTCAGCAGCAGGCCGACGGCGAACACCGCCGCAGCGCTCATCGGCAGCGCCCAGATCTTGGTCCTGAACTTCATCGCAGCCCTCCGGCGACGGGTCAGTCGAGCGTCAGCACGGCCTTGACGCTGCCGTCGACGGCCGACTTCTCGACGTAGCCCACGGCCTTCGGATCGGCGGCGACCGCCTTGCGCACCGCCACCGAGTCGGGCAGTTGCCTGGGCGCCTGGCCCTTGCCGGAGAACACGATGCGCGACCAGGTCGACTTCACCTGGGCGACGTCGCGGCCGGTGGCCTTCTTGTAGAACTCGGCGTACTGCGGCGACGCGTCGGGCAGGTCCAGCGGCGTCTGGGCGTTGCTCTTGCCGAGGAACAGGTCGGCGATCTGCTCCTTGCTCAGCGGGCCGACGGCGGGGTTGGCGATGACGACGAGTTCGGCTCGCGCGGCGCAGGCGGCCAGCAGCAGGCCGGCGACGAGCGGGAGATGACGGTTCTTCATTTTTCGTTGCGCCCTCAGAACACGAAGTCCACCGCGACGGTGACCAGGTCGACCTTGCCGCCGGGCTCGAAGCCGGGCTCGAAGTTCGTCAGCCGGCCCCAGGAGCCTTCGTCGATGCGGGTGTGGTCCCACTGCAGCTTCAGCGCCGTGTTGCGCATGAAGTCCCAGCGCAGGCCGACGGTGGCCGTCTTCTGCGAGCCGTTGAGCACCTGCAGCGTGCGGTTGATGCCGCCGACGACGTTGGCCGCGGCCGCATCCAGCGGCGCCGAGCCGGTGGCGGCGAACGCCGCTTCCTCGTCGATGTCGGCCTTGATGCGGGCGTAGCCGACGTAAGGCGTCAGCGTGCCGAAGCGCCAGCCGCCGACGAGCTGCCAGCCGGTGGTGTCGGCGAGCACGCTCTCGGTGTCGAAGCGCATCGCCTCGCCGCTGACGAACCATTGGCCCGGGTCGTAGCTGAAGCCCAGCGCGAGCACGCGCGTGGCCATGTCCTCGGTGCGGTAGCGGTCGGCGAGCACGGCCGCGCGTGCGGCCACCGTCGGCAGCGGCGCCGCGGCGGTGCCGAAGGCGGCGATGCCGGCGTTCAGCGTGTTCACGCCGTCGGCGTCGATCTTAACGTTGAACGAGCTGTAGCCCAGGCGCAGCGCCAGGTCGCCGGTCTCGAAGGTGCTGGCCAGGCCCCAGCTGCGGTCACTCTCGATGGTGCCGGTCGGCAGGTCGACCTTGGTCGTGCCGAAGAAGGCCTGCACGGTGTTGCGGCCGCCGGCCAGCGTGTGGCGCCAGCTCAGGTCGACGCCGTCGTTGCTGGTGACCGGCAGGATGCGGTAGATCTCCGGCGCCGGGCGCACGGTGGCGTTGGCGTACCCGACGAGGCGGGTCTCGCTGAGCTGGAACACCGGCAGCGCGGTGCGGCCGACGCGCAGCGCGAGGTCCGGCGTGGCCTGCCACTTGACGTTGGCCCACTCCAGGTGCGGCACCCAGTCGTTGTCGTGGTTCTGCTGCGAGACCAGCTGCACCACCGCCGACCACTGCGGGCCGAACACCGCCGAGGCCTGGGCGCCGAGCTTGCTGTCCGGGTTGAACGACCAGCTGTCGCTGGCACCGGCGCCACGCGGCTGGAACACGGTGGCGACGAAGTCGGCCTGGTCCTCGCTGGAATGCACCGCGGCGACGGTGCCGAAGCCGCTGAACTTGAACTCGGGCGCGCCCTGGGCCTGGGCGACGGACAGCAGGCCGCAGGCCGACAAGGCGACGGCGAGTCGGTTGATCGTGGGTTGCATCGGTCTCTTTGTCGTGGGCGCGCCATCGTGCCCGCCCCTCGTGGGCGAGCCGCCGGACCGGGCGCGGCGCGCAACGGTCCCTGGGCTGGATGTCGGCATACCCGGCAGGGTCTTGCGTCCGGCCGACCGGGGCGGCGCACACGAGCCGCGTCGGCGTGAAATCCGTCACGGGACGTGACGACCGCCAGGCAGGAATCCTGCTGTCAATCGGTGCGTTTTCTGTGTTTTTGTTGTTTCAAATTCGATCTTCGATGCGTGGGGCCCGGCAACGCCGCACGGCATCGACGATGTCACTGACAACCCGCTCGCGCAGCCTGTCGAGCTCGGCACCCTCGTGGCGCCGCAACTCGATGACGGTGTGCAGGTAGCCGACGACCTTGGTGAAAGCGTGGGCAGTCAACTCGACGACCAACGGGTCGTCGAACGCCACGCCGGAGCCGAGCACGGCCGCAATGCGCCGCTGCGCCAGCGCCTGCATCTCCAGGTAGACGGCCTCTGCACGGACGGTCTCGCCGGACGGCCGCGCGGGCTGGCGAGGGTTGTAGACAAGGCTGTAGAGATCGGGCTGAGTCTCCCAATAGCGCAGGAAGGTCATGGCATGTGCGTGCAGCACGGCCGATGGTTCGTCGCCCGGCGCGGCGGCGGCGACAAGCGCACGCTGGAGTTCGAGGAGGGAGTCGCGCCAGCAGGCCCGAAGCAGCGCCGCCTTGCTCTCGAAGTACGTGTAGAAAGCCATCTGCGACACGCCCAGTGCTTCTGTGACCGAGCGGATCGTGACGGCCGCGGCGCCGCCTTCGCGCAGCAGCCGGCCGGCTTCCCGGACGAGGGCACTGCGGAACTCGGCGCGCGCCTTGGCGCTGCGGCGGCGCCTCGGGACAACAGGCGGAGAGGCGGCCATGGGGTGTTCCAGGGTTCGATGGACCGGCGGCCCGATGGCCAGGCCGATACGGGCACGATCCGTCACGTTCCGTCATCGTCGACGGAAGGGGCTTATGTCGTGTCAACCCGCCGCGACGATCTCGCGCGCGATCTGGTCCAGACCGACGGAGCGTTCGACTGCCCCGCGCCGGACCGCTTCCTTGGGCATTCCGTAGACCACGCAGCTCGCCTCGTCCTGCGCGAGCGTGTGTGCGCCGGCATGGCGCATCTCCAGCAGGCCGGCGGCGCCGTCGTCGCCCATGCCGGTCATGATGATGCCGGTGGCGTTGGCGCCGGCCGCCCGGGCGACCGAGCGGAACAGCACGTCCACCGAGGGCCGGTGGCGATTGACCGGCGGGCCGTCGACGACGTCGACGTGGTAGTAGGCGCCGCTGCGGCGCAGCACGAGATGGCGCCCGCCCGGCGCGATCAGCACCCGGCCCGGGATCACGCGGTCCTGGTGGCGCGCCTCGCGCACCTCGACCTCGCAGATTCGGTCCAGACGCTCGGCGAAGGCGGCGGTGAAACGTTCGGGCATGTGCTGCACGAGCACGATGCCCGGGCAGACCCGCGGCAGCGCCCTCAGCACCTGCTCCAGCGCCTGGGTGCCGCCGGTGGAGGTCCCCAGCGCGACGATGCGTTCGGTGGTCTGCGACATCGCCCTCGTGCCGCCGGGCGGCAGCACCGCATCGGCGCTCAGCTTGGCCACCACCGCCGGCGGCTCCAAGGGCGCGCGGCGCGGCAGCAAGCGCGCGTGCGAGGCACCGCGCACCGTGGCCGCGAGTTCGGCCGCCGCTTCCCCCAGGAACTGCTTGAGCCCGAGCTTGGGCTTGGTGACGATGGCCACCGCACCGGCGGCCATCGCCTCCATCGTCGTGCGCGCGCCCTTCTCGGTGAGCGTCGAGCAGATGACGACCGGCGTCGGCCGCTCGTGCATCAGCTTGCGCAGGAAGGTCAGGCCGTCCATGCGCGGCATCTCGACGTCGAGCACGATGACGTCCGGCCAGGTGCGCTGCATGCGCTCCATCGCGATCAGCGGGTCCGATGCCGTCGTGACCTCGAAGTCGGGCACCTCCCCGAGCAACGCGCCCAGCACCTGGCGCACGACGGCGGAGTCATCGACGACGAGCACGCGGATGGACTTCATTGGCCGTCGCGGCTCAGCGCTTGACGTAGGTGGACGGCGCGACCTGGCGCACCGCGTCGCTGACGCCGTGCAGCGTCTCGGAGTGGCCGATCATCAGGTGGCCGCCGGGCTCGAGCTGGCCGAGCACGCGCGCGACGATCTGGGCTTTGGTCTCGGCATCGAAGTAGATCATCACGTTGCGCAGGAAGACGACGTCGAAACGCCCGATCGCCGGCAGCGGCCGGTTGAGGTTGACCTGGGCGAAACGCACGCGCTCGCGCAGCGCGCGGCTGACCAGCAGCGTGCCTTCGGCCTTGCCGGTGCCACGCAGGCAATGGCGCTTCAGCAACGCAGGCGGGATGCCTTCGGTGCGCTCCAGCGGGTACAGACCGCGACGCGCGCGCTCCAGCACCCGGGAGCTGATGTCGGTGCCCAGTACATCCCAGGGCGTGCTGCCCATCGCCTCGGCTAGCACCATCGCGATCGTGTAGCACTCCTCTCCGCTGGAGCTGGCGGCGCTCCAGACGCGCAGCGGCCGGGCGGCGGCCGCCGCCTCGGCCGCCAGGCGGCCGAGCAGCTCGAAGTGGCGAGGCTCGCGGAAGAAGTAGGTCTCGTTGGTGGTCAGCAGGTCGATCGCGGCCTGCACCTCGTCCGGCTGCTCGCCGCTGGCGAGCAGCCGGTAGTACTCCTCGTAGCTGCCGAGCTCGTGTTCGCGCAGGCGGCGCGACAGCCGGCCGCTGACCAGGGCCTTCTTCGCCGGCGACAGACGGATGCCGGCGGTCTCGTGGATGAAACGCTGGAAGCGCTCGAACTCGCGTTCGGTGATGACAGGGTCGTGCATCATGTGTCGGATGGGCCCGGCATCGTGGGCGGGCGCAGCGCGGCGAGCCGCGACTGGTGGAGCTTGAGCCAGGGCTGCAGACATTCGGGCGCCATCGGCCGGGCGATGAAATAGCCCTGCACGACATCGCAGCCCAGGCTCTGCAGCAGGCGCCAGTCGGCGAGGCGCTCGACGCCCTCGGCGACGCTGACGAGGTCGAAACGGCGTGCGGTCTCCAGCGCCGATTCCAGCAGCATGCGCTGCGAATGGCGTTTCGAGGCGCCGTGCACGAACTGGCGGTCGACCTTCAGTTCGCTGAACGGGATGCGGGCGAGCTGGCTCATCGACGCGTAGCCGGTACCGTAATCGTCGATCGACAGGCCGAAGCCCTTGAGCCGCAACCGCGTCAGCACGCCGATGCCACCGTCGTAGGCAGCGACGACCGAGCCTTCGGTCAGTTCGAGCACGAGCTGCGAGGGCTCGAGCCCGTGGTCGCGAACGCGCGCGAGCAGCTCGCCGACGAGGTCGGTGGTGGTCAGCAGCCTCGGCGACAGGTTCAGCGCCAGCGACAGCCGCAGCCCGCGCGAGCACCAGTGCGCGAGATGGCCGAGCGCGGTGTCGATGACGGAGAAGCTGAGCGCGACGATCAGGCCGTTGGCCTCGGCCAGCTCGACGAAACGGCCCGCCGGCACCTCACCGGCCTCGGCGTGGCGCCAGCGCGCCAGCGCCTCGACACCACGCAGCAGCCCGGTGCGCAGGCAGACCTTGGGCTGGTAGTGCACCGCGACCTCGCCGCGCGCGAGCGCCCGGGCGAGGTGTTCGGCCGGCGGCAAGACCACCGGCTCCGCACGCGGCGGCGGCGCGACGCTGTCGGCATGGCTCAGTGCCTCGGCCAGCACTTCGGCGTCGAAGGGCTTGCGCAGTGCGGCCAGCACCGGCATGCCCATGTCGCGCGCCAGTGCCTCCACGGTGTGGATCAGCGAACCTTCGTGCGAGCTCACGACCACCAGCGGCAGCAACAGGCCGCAGCGCTGCATCGCCTCGATGAGCTCGACGCCGTCCATGCCGGGCATCTCCAGGTCGACGACGACGACCTGCGGCGGCGGCCGCGTCGCGAGCATCTCGAGCGCCGACTCGCCGCTCGCGGCCTCGTCGACGCGGCCGAAGCCGAACTCGCGGCAGACATCGGCGATGTGCCGGCGCTGAACCTCGCTGTCGTCGACGACGAGGATCGAGGCGACGAGGTCGCGCGGCGCCGGCATGGTGGCAGGACCCCTGGACTCAGGACAGCGCCGGCAGCGCCTCGGCCTGCACGTCGATCGCGAGCACGCGCGCGACGTCCAGCAGGATGACGAAGCGGCCCCGCACCTTGCCCATGCCGGCGATGAACTCGGTGGCCACGCGGGCGCCGAAGGTCGGCGCCGGTTCGATCTCCTCGGGCGGGATCTCCAGCACCTCGCTGACCGCGTCGACGACGACGCCGACGGTCTGCGTTTCGTCGCCGTCGGCGAACTCGACGATGACGATGCAGGTGCGCCGCCCCACCGTCGCCGGCGGACGGCCCAGGCGGGCCGGCAGGTCCATCACCGGCACGACGGCGCCGCGAAGGTTGATGACTCCCAGCACCGAGGCCGGCATCGCCGGGACCTCGGTGGGCTGGCGGTACTCGATGATCTCCTTGATCGTGCGGATCGTGATCGCGAACAGCTCGCCGCCGAGCAGAAAGGTCAGGACCAGGCTGGGCTCGGCCGCCGCCACCGGCGGCGGCGCGCGACGCACCGCGGCGGCCGCGGCGGAGGTGGAAAGTGCGCTCATCGCGGCGGCCTCAGAACTGCACGAACTGCGATTCGTCGACCGACTCGGCGGTGGCGCGAGCCACCGGCGTGCCGTTCGCCGCGCGCCGGATCACCGCCGCCGCCTTGCGCTTGTGGCCGTCGCCGCCCGCCGGACGGGCGCGCACGACGCTCGCCGCATTGCCCGGCAGCTTGAAGAAGGCCATCGCCTGCTGCAACTGCTCGGCCTGGCTGCTCATCTCCTCGGCCGTGGCGGCCAGTTCCTCGGAGCTGGAGGCGTTCTGCTGCGTCGTCTGGCTGAGCTGCGTCACCGCGGCGTTGATCTGGCCGACGCCGGTGGACTGCTCCTGCGACGCGGCGGCGATCTCCTGCACCAGGTCGGAGGTCTTCTGGATGTTCGGCACGATCTGGTCGAGCAAGTGGCCGGCACGTTCGGCCAGCTCGACGCTGGAGCTGGCGACGTCGCCGATCTCCTGCGCCGCGACCTGGCTGCGTTCGGCCAGCTTGCGCACCTCGGCGGCGACGACGGCGAAACCCTTGCCGTGCTCGCCGGCACGCGCGGCCTCGATCGCGGCGTTGAGCGCCAGCAGGTTGGTCTGGTAGGCGATGTCGTCGATGATCGAGATCTTCTGCGCGATCTGCTTCATCGCCGAGACGGTGGACTTGACCGCCTCGCCGCCTTCCTGGGCCTCGGTGGAGGCCTTGGTCGCCATGCCGTCGGTGACCTTGGCGTTCTCGGTGTTCTGAGCGATCGACGCGGTCATCTGTTCCATCGACGCGCTGGTCTCCTCGACGCCGGCGGCCTGCTCGCTGGCGGCCTGCGACAGCGACTGCGCGGTGGCGCTGACTTCCTCGGAGGCGCCGGCCAGCGCCTCGGCGCTCTGGTTCACTTCGGTCACCACCTGCGACAAGCGGCCGACCATCGACTTCACGGCCGCCAGGATGCTGTTGTCGTCGCCCTGGCGCACGCGGATGTCCGGCGTCAGATCGCCCTGGGCGACGCTGTTGGCGATGTCGACGACGTAAGCCGGCTCTCCACCCACCTGGCGGGTGATCGAACGCGTGATGATCAGCGCCATGCCCAGCGCCAGCAGCGAGCAGCCGGCGATGATGCCGATGGTCCACAGGCGTGCGCTGTCGTAGGTCGCCGCGGCCATCGCGGCGGCTTCGCCGGCACCGGCGACGTTGATGTCGGCCAGCTTGTCGGCGGTGGCGCGCATCGTGTTGTAGTGGGTGCGGCTCTCGCCGTTGAGCACCGCACGCGCTTCGGTCTGGGCGTTCTTCAGCGCCAGTTCGGCGATGCGCGGATGCTGTGCGACATAGGCCTCGAACGCGGTCGTGAAGACCTCGTACAGCTTGTGCTCCTCGGGGCTGGAGAGCAGCTTGCGGTAGTCGGCAAGAGACTTCTTCAGCAGATCGAGGTTCTCGGCGTATTCCTTCTCCGTGACCTCGGTCTCCTGGCGGTCGTCGGAAACAACGGCGCGGTACTCCAGCACACGCGCGCGGTTCAGCTGCGCTTTGGCGGTCATCACCAGGCGCACGCTGGGCAACCAGTTGTCGGCGAGGTCGACCGTCGAGCCGTTGACCACGGCCAGACGGGTGATGGAGTAGACGCCCAGCGCTGCCATCAGCAGCAGCACGACGACGAACGATCCGAAGAGTTTCGTCGCCAGCTTCATGTTCTTGAACACGGTATTTCCTTCGATGAGGTGGTGTCGGCCGTGGACGGTCAGACCGTCGCGACGCGGCTTCGGGATTCGGTGGACTGCACCCGGCCGGCGTGGCGCGCCAGCGCGAGCTTGGACAGGGCGGGAACGTCGAGGATCAGGGCGAGCTCGCCCGAGCCGAGCAGTGCCGACCCGCTGACGCCGCGCACGTTCTGGAACATGCGCGACATCGGCTTGATGACGGTCTGGCTCTCGCCGAGCAGCGCGTCGACGACCAGGCCGCAGCGTGCGCCGCCGGCCTGCACGACGACGATGTTCTGACGTGCCGGCGGCGTGCCGCCGAGGTGGAACAGCTCACGCAGTCGCACCAGCGGCAGCACGCTGCCGCGCAGGTCGGTGTAGTCGTGGCCGTCGGCGCAGCTGTAGGCCACGCACTCGTCGACCATCTCCATCGGCACGACGAACATCGAGCGGCCAACGGCGACCTGGAAGCCGTTGATGATCGCCAGCGTCAGCGGCAGCCTGACGGTCACCGTCGTGCCTTCGCCGGGCCGGCTGGCGAGTTCGACGCTGCCGCGCAAAGCGGTGATGTTCTGCTTCACGACGTCCATGCCGACGCCGCGGCCGGACAGGTTGGTCACCTGCTCGGCGGTGGAGAAGCCGGCTTCGAAGATCAGCTGATCGATCTCGTGGTCGGCGGGCACGTGGTCGGCATCGACGATGCCGCGCTCGCGCGCCTTGGCCAGGATGCGCTCGCGGTTCAGACCGCCGCCGTCGTCGCTGACCTCGATGACGATGGCGCCCGAGTCGTGGTAGGCGTTCAGGCCGACGACGCCGCGTGCCGGCTTGCCGCGCGCGGCGCGCTGCTCGGGCGAGTCGATGCCGTGGTCGATCGCGTTGCGCACCAGGTGCATCAGCGGGTCGCCGAGCTTCTCGACGACGGTCTTGTCGAGTTCGGTGTCCTCGCCGCTGACGACGAGCTCGATGTCCTTGCCGAGCTCGGCCGCGACGTCGTGCACGACACGCTTGAAGCGCGAGAAGGTGGCGCCGATGCGCACCATGCGCAGGTTCAGCGCGCTGTCGCGCACGTCCTGAACCAGGGCGTCCAGCGTCGCGTGGGCCTCCTGCAGCTCCAGGTCGCGCACGCGGCGCCCGGCCTGCTGCGCGCCGGCCGCGGCGATGACGAGTTCGCCGACCAGCGTGATCAGCCGGTCCAGCTTGGCGGCGTCGACGCGGATCGTCGACGCCTCGCCCGAACGCGTCTCGCGCACCCGGCGCTGGCGGTCCAGCGCCGCCTCGACGACTTCGGGCGCGACCTGGCCTTGTTCGGCCAGCAGCACGCCCAGGCGCGGTGCCGGGTCGGCGGCGCGCTGGCGGCCCAGCGCCTCTTCCAGCTCGCGTTCGGTGATGCTGCCGCAGCGCACGAGGATCTCGCCGATGCGCTCGGGCTGCTCGGGCAGCGCGCGGATCAGGTCGATGTACTCGCCGGCGCGGCTGCGCGGCGGCACCAGGCGCAGTTCGCAGTCGTCGATGACGAACTCGAACACGCTCTCGATCGTCGCGCGGTCGGCGGCGGTGACGAGCGCGATCTCGAAGCCCAGGCAGCAGCCTTCGGGGTCGAGATCCTCCAGCGCCGGCACGGCGTCGGGCAGCGTCACGATGCGCTCGATGCGGCCGATCGTCGACAGATAGCGCACGAAAGCCAGCGGGTCCATGCCGTTGCGCAGCACGTCGGCGCCGAAGCGGATCGACAGGTGCCACTGGCCTTCGGCCGGCACCGGCGTCGCGGCGGCAGCCACAGGCGTCTCGGCGGCCGGCGCTCCCAGGAAGGCGCGCAGCTGCGCCAGCAGCGAGTCCTCGGCGGCACGGTGGCCGGCCCCGGGTTCGACGCCGGCCTCCAGCGCGTCGACCCACGCCTCGACGTGGTCGCAGCAGCGCAGCAACAGCGGCAGCAGCGGCCCGTGGATCGCCACGGCGCCGGCACGCACCTCGTCGAGCACGCTCTCCAGCACGTGCGTGAAGCGCACGACGCCGTCCAGCCCGAACAGCCCGGCCGAGCCCTTGATCGTGTGCGCGGCGCGGAAAATCGCGTTGACGTCGACGGCAGCACCGGGCGCCTCGTCGGCGCCGAGCAGCGCGGTCTCCATGTCGGCGAGCAGTTCGCGCGCTTCGCTGAAGAAGGTCTTCAGCGCGTCGTCCATGTCCACGGTCTTCTCCCTGGATACCGGCGTCAGTGCGACGGCGGCGGGGTCAGCGGGTCGCCGAAATGGCCGGCGAGGTCGAGCACCTGGAACCCGTCGAGTACCGACGGGCTGTGGCGCACCAGGCGCAAGGCGCGGCTGCGCGCCTCGGCGCTCTTCTTGGCGGCCATCAGCAGCTGCACGCCGGCGCTGTCGAATTCGGTGACGGCCGACAGATCGAGCGTCAGGTCGCCGTCCGGGGCCGCCGCGAGCGCGGCCAGCAGCGTCTCGCGCAGCTCGGCGGCGCGGTAGATCGTCAGTTCGCCTTCGATGGCGAGCGTCGTGGAGTCCATCGTCGTGATCTCCGGCGCTCTAGGGCAGCACGAGCTTCTGCACCACCGCGAGCAGCTGCGGCGGGCTGAAGGGCTTGACGACCCAGGCCTTGGCGCCGGCGGCCTGGCCTTCGGCCTTCTTGTTCGCGGCCGACTCGGTGGTCAGCATGACGATCGGCGTGAAGCGGTAGGCGGCGAGCTGCTTGACTGCCTTGACGAAGCCGATGCCGTCGAGATTCGGCATGTTCACGTCGCTGACGATCAGGTGAATCTTGGCGCCGGTCAGCTTGCGCAGCGCGTCGGCGCCGTCGCAGGCCTCGAGCACGTCGTAGCCGGCGCCCCTGAGGGCGATGGCGACGACCTGGCGCAGCGAAGCCGAGTCGTCGACGATCATGATGGTCTTGGCCATGTCGGCGGATCCTGTGATGCCGTGGTGATCAGAAGAAGGTGACGGCCTCTTCGGCCGGCTCGGGGGTGCGCCGTGGCGCGGCTGCCGAGCGTCCCGTCTCGGCTGCGTGTTCGTCGGCCATCGCGTAGCTGCGGCGCAGTTCATCGAGCAGCACGGCGGTGTCCAGCGGCAGGGCCTGGCCCTCGCGTTCCAGGCGCGCCTGTGCCTCGGCGGCGACGCGGTTCAGGTGCTGCAGGCTGTCGCGCACGTGGCTCAGGCGCTGGCTGACGCGGTCCTGGAACTGCAGTTGCACCAGCGACTCGACGACCTCGGCCTGGATGCCCTGGCTGTCGGCCTGCAGCCGCATCGCGGCGCCCTCGAGCGAACGTGTCACGCCTTCGAAGTCGGCGAGCACACGCTGGATCGCATCGCCCGAGGCCGACAGCATCTCGGCCTCGGTGGCCTCGGACTGGCGGGCATCGCCGCAAGCCTTCAGGATGGCGCTGGAGACCGCGTCCACGTCTCGCGCCATGCGTTCGCCGGTCGAGGCCGACTGTGCCGAGAGCTTGCGAACCTCCTGCGCCAACACGCCGAAGCCGCGGCCTTCGGGCCCGGCGTGTGCGGCCTCGATCGCGGCGTTGATCGCCAGCAGGTTGGTCTTGGAGGCGATCGCCGAGACCTCGGCGGCCATCTCGCGCAGCTCGGCGACGAAAGGCCCGAGCTGCTGCACCGCCTGGCGCAGTTCGCTGTTGCCGCCGGTGGCGCGGCGCAGCGACTCGAGAATGCCGTCGAGGTCGTGGCGGCTGCGCAGATGCACCTCGCCGGCACCGTGGTCGCCGCCGCCTCCGGCCGCGGCCAGCGTGGTGTCCAGCCGCGAGACGATGGCGCCGAAACGTTCGGTCAACGCGCAGACGGCGGCTTCGGTCTGGCCGCGGGCACCCTCGACGTGGGCTGCCCACAGCGGCGCCAGGTCCTGCCCCAGCGCATGCTGCGCCGCCGCCCAGGTCTGGACCTGTCGATCGTGCTCGCTGCGGGCCGCGATGACACGCCGGTCACCGACAGCGGCAAGGGCCACCATCGCCACCGCTGCGACGCAGGCCCACAGCTCTCCTGCCGATGCCCAGGCCTGCACGAACGCTGCCGGCAACGCGAACGCGGTCGCCGGCCACTGCAGACGGCTGAAGCGCGGCAGCGCCTTCATCGGTGCCTGCAACTGCGGCGAGGAGAGTTCTGTCATGGGGTTGTCGCGCAGTGCGGGAGTGGAGAGCGATCAGGCCGTTTGGCTTGTTTGCCGTATGCATACGCCTATCGTCTCTGGGCGACCGGAATGAAGCAGAAGCCAAATGCCCGTTCGACGACACGGGCATTAAGTCACGAAGCCATTTTCAATATGAAAAATTCGATGCTTTCATCGGATTTGAAACGGCAAATTCGACACGGCGACGCACCACGACACGGCGCCCGGGATGGCCCCATCCCGCGGCGTTGCCTGCGCCCGTAGACTGCGGCGGCAGTTCCTGGAGAAAGCCGCGATGAGATCAACCGTGCGCCTGGTGTTCGGCCCCGACGAACTGACGGTGAACCTGCCCGACCACGACAAGCCCTGGGCCGCCGACGAGGCGCGCCGCTGGCTCGACGACCAGTTCGTCGCCAACGACTGCGAGCCGCTGCGTGCGCTGGGCAAGGTGCTGGTGGCCGACAAGCTGGCCGCCATCGCGCGGGCGATCGGCCTGCAGGGCTTTCACGACGACGAGGTCTTCCGCATGGACTTCGCGCGTGCGGCCTCGGCGGCGCTGGCGCGCGACAGGGTCAAGGTCGACGCCGAGACCGGCAAGGTCACGTTCTGACATCGGGGCGCACCCCGGGCGCGGCCACCGGGCGCCAGGACGGCGCCGCCGACGCGCGCCGCGAAGGCAGCGTCATCGTGCGGCCCGCAGGGCCGCCCTGATCAGGCGCCGACGCGGAAGATCTGCACCGCGCGCACCAGCGTCGACGCACGCGCCTCGAGCGACACGCAGGCCGCGGCGGCCTGCTCGGCCAGCGCCGCGTTCTGCTGCGTCGACTGGTCGATCGTGGCGATCGCGCCGTTGACCTCGGCGATACCTTGCGACTGCTCGCCGGTGGCATGCGTGATCTCGGCGACCAGCGTGCCGACACGGTGCACCGACTCGACGACATCCGCGATCACGCTCTCGGCGGTCTGCACGCGGCGCGCGCCGTCGGTGACCTGCTGGACCGAGCTGCCGATCAGCTCGCGGATCTCCTTGGCCGCCTGGCTGCTGCGCTGCGCCAGCGCGCGCACCTCGCTGGCGACGACGGCGAAGCCGCGGCCCTGCTCGCCGGCACGCGCGGCCTCGACGGCGGCGTTCAGCGACAGGATGTTGGTCTGGAAGGCGATGCCTTCGATGACCTGGATGACCTCGGCGACCCGCTTGGACGAGGCCTCGATCGCGTCCATCGTCTTCACCAGCTCGACGACGGCCTCGCCGCCGCGGCTGGCGACGCCGCGTGCGTCCTCGCTGACCCGCGCCACCTGCTGCGCCGTGCCGGCCGTGGCCTTGACGGTGCCGGTGAGCTGCTCCATCACCGAGGCCGTGCGCTGCACCTCGGAGGACTGGGTCTCGGTGCGCTGCGACAGGTCGTTGCTGCCCTGCGCGATCTCCTTGGACGCGGAGGTCACGCCGGTGACTTCGGCGCGCACGTCGGCGACGATGGCCTGCATGTTCAGGTTGGCCAGCCAGATGTTGCGCGTCAGCTTGCCCAGCGGGTGGCGCGGGTCGTAATCGATGTGGCCGGTGAGGTTGCAGCCGGCGATCTGGGCGGCCGTCGCCGTGCACTCGTCCAGGCGCTTGCCGACCGAGAGGTGGAACCAGGTGCCGATGACCGTGCAGCCCACGCCCATCGCCAGCATCTCGGCCCACAGTGCGTCGAAATACCAGCCGGCCAGCGACGCGCCGGCGAACAGCGCGAACAGGGCGCCGACCACCCGCACCGTCAGCGACATCCGGAAGACGCGGTACGGCAGGTCGCGCAGCCCGTGGTAGCGCACGCCGCCGGCATGCAGCCGGATCGTGTGGCGGCCCGACTCGCGCTCGGCCTTCAGCTGTGCGTACAGCGCCTCGGCGCCGCGGATCTGCTCGCGCGTGGGCTTCTGGCGCACCGACATGTAGCCGACGGGCTTGCCGTTCTCCAGCACCGGCGTGACGTTGGCGACGACCCAGTAGTGGTCGCCGTTCTTGCAGCGGTTCTTGACGACACCGGTCCACGGCCGGCCGTGGCCGATCGTCTGCCACATGTCCTTGAACGCTTCCGGCGGCATGTCCGGGTGGCGAACCATGTTGTGCGGCTGGCCGATCAGCTCGGCGTAGTCGAAACCGCTGATGCGCACGAATGCGTTGTTGCAGTGCGTGATGCGGCCCTGGGCATCGGTCGTGGACACCAGCACGCTGCCGTTGTCCATTTCAACCTCGCGCTGGGTCACGGGTTCGTTCAATCGCATGCCGGGAACCTTTCGTGTGGCGGCTTCTTTGGGCCGCATCGACGGAACTTCGGCTGGATTCAGTCTGAACTTGAATCAATCCAGGCCTGCGGACGCAGAAAAGTTCTCGTTCGACGGCCGGTCCACTGGCTCAGGCCCTGAGCCTGATCGGGCTCACACTGTCGGCGGATGCGCCGGTCTCCGGGGCCGCGCCACGCTCTAGACTCCCCGCGCCGATGCTGTCGCTGCACTTCTCCAACCGTTTCGAAGCCCTGGCCACGCTGCTGGGCGCACACCTGGCCGCGCCGCGCGAGGACTTGTTCGTCGCCGACGAGATCGTCGTGCCCAGCGCCGCCGTGCGCCGCCGGCTGACGCTGGAGTTCGCCCAGGTCGAAGGCGTCTGCGCGCACCTGCGTTTCGACTACCTGGCGCAATGGCTGTGGCGCCAGATCGCCGGTGTCGTGCCCGGCATCGACGCCGAACGTTCGCCGTTCGCGCCCGAGGTGCTGGCCTGGCGTGTCTGGCGCGCGCTCGGCGACCGCGAGGGGGTGGCCGCCCACCCGCGGCTGGCGGGTTACCTGGCGCAGGCCGACGAGGTGATGCGCTGGGAGCTGGCCGAACGCATCGCCGCCACCGTCGAGCAGTACGTCACCTACCGCCCCGAATGGCTGGCCGAGTGGCTGGCCGGGCGGCCGGTGGCCTTCCCCGGCGGCGCGGCGCCGGCCGACGCCGGCTGGCAGGCCGAACTGTGGCGGCGCATCGTCGCCGAGACCGGCGTCTCGGGCCGGCACCCGATCGAAGGTTTCATCGACACGCTGTCGCGCCCCGGCGGCGCCGCACGCGCCCGCGAAGCCGGGCTGCCCGAACGAGTGCACGTCGTCGCGCTGCCGACGATGCCGCCGCTGCACGCCCGCCTGCTGGCGGCGCTGGGGCGTGCGATCGACGTCGAGGTCTACCTGCTCAACCCCTGCCGCGAATACTGGTTCGAGCTCGTCGACGCACGCCGCCTGGCATGGCTGCAGGCCGCCGGGCGCGACGCCGGCCACGAGGTCGGCAACCGGCTGCTGGCCGGCTGGGGCAAGCAGACCCAGGCCCAGATCGACGGCCTGCTCGATGCCGCCGGCGACGCCGTCGTCGACGAGCACCTGTTCATCCAGCCGCCCGAACACACGCTGCTCGGCCGGCTGCAGACGGCGATCCTCGACTCGGTCGAACTCGACGCGGGCTCGGCGGCCGACCTGACCGGCGAACGCAGCATCGAGTTCCACGTCGCGCATTCGCGCACCCGCGAACTGGAAGCGCTGCACGACCGGCTGCTGGCCTTGTTCGCCGCCGACGCGACGCTGACGCCCGGCGACGTGCTGGTCGTCACGCCCGACCTGGAAGCCACCGCGCCGCTGGTCGACGCCGTCTTCGGCACCGTGCCGGCCGGGCGCCGCATCCCGTACGCCGTCACCGGCCGCGCGCGCAGCGGCCAGGACCCGGCGGCGCGGGCACTGCTGGCGCTGCTGTCGCTCACCAGTTCGCGCGTCGCCGCCAGCGAGCTGTTCGCGCTGCTGCAGCAGCCGGCGGTCGCGCGGCGTTTCGGCCTCGACGAAGCGGCGCTGGAACGCCTGCACGGCTGGCTGCTCGCCAGCGGCCTGCACTGGGGCCTGGACGCCGCGCACCGCGCCGGCTTCGACCTGCCGGCCGAAACACGCCACACGCTGGCCGACGCGCTGGACCGGCTGTTCCTCGGCCACGCCTTGCCGGCCGGCGCCGAGTCGCCGCTGCCCGGGCTGCTGCCGGCCGGCGACGCCGAAGGTTCGGCCGCGGCGACGCTGGGCGCCTTCTGGCGTTATGCCGAGGCGCTGCGCTGGCTGCAGGCCGAAAGCGTGCGCCCGCGCCCGGCCGCCGCCTGGGCGCGGCTGCTGCACGCCGCGCTCGACCGTTTCGTCGCCCCCGCTGGCGACGAACAGCCGGCGCTGCGCGAACTGCGCGCGACGATCGCCCGCCTGGCCGACGACGTCGCCTCCGGCGCCGGCGCCGCGACGGCGCTGCCGCTGGCCGTGCTGCGCCGCGCGCTCGAAGCCCGGCTGGACGACCCGGCGCGTGGCGGCGTGCCCTCGGGCGCCGTGACCTTCTCGGCGATGAGCAGCCTGCGCGGCCTGCCCTACCGCGTCGTCTGCGCCATCGGCCTGGACGACGGCGCCTTCCCGACGACCGCCCGCCCGCCCGAGTTCGACCTGATCGCGCTGGCGCCGAGGCGCGGCGACCGCCAGCGCCGCCACGACGAGCGCAACGTCTTCCTCGACCTGCTGCTGGCCGCGCGCGAGCACCTGCACCTCAGCTGGCGCGGCCGCAGCGTGCGCGACAACGCGCCGCTGCCGCCGTCGGTGCTGGTCGCCGAACTGCTGGAGCTGCTGGCCGCGGCCACCGCCGAAGACCCCGACGAGCCGGCCTCGGTGGCGGCGGCACGCAAGCGCCTGGTCGTCGAACACCCGCTGCAGTCTTTCGCGCCCGAACTCTTCGACGCCGGGGCCGACGCCCGCCGCCGCAGCCACGACGCCGAACTCGCCGCCGCGCTGCGCGCCGGTGCCGTGGCCGCGGCCTTGCCACCGGTGGCCGCAAGCGCCGAGGACGACGAAGAGGAAGAAGAACTGCAAGCCGCGTCCGACCCCGCCCTGCCCTTCTTCACCACGCCGCTGCCGCCGCCCGGCCCCGAGTGGCGCACGCCGACGCTGCAGCAGCTCGTCGAGTTCTTCCGCCAGCCGACGCGTTATTGGCTGCGCCGCCGGCTGCAGATCGCGCTGCAGTTCGACGAAGCCGCGCTGGACGACGACGAACCGCTGGTCGCCGACGCGCTGGCGCGCCGCGCTTTCGCCGATCGCCTGCTGCCGCCGCTGTTGGCCGGCGTCGACGCCGAGACCGCGTGGCGGCGCGCCGAAGCCGGCACCGAACTGCCGTCGGGCGCCATCGGCCAGCAGCAGATGCAGGCCGAGTTCGCGCGTGTCGCCGCGTTCGCCGACCGGGTGCGCGACGCGCTGGCCGAGCCGGTGCTCGACGCCCAGGGCGCCGAACTCGACTTCGAGCTCGACGGCGAACGCTGGACCGTCGCCGCCGGCTTCGCCGACCTGCGCGCCAGTGGCCTGGTGCGCTGGCGCTGGGGCGTGCTGCGTGGCGCCGACCTGCTCGAAGCCTGGCTGCAGCACCTGGTGCTGGCCGCCGCGGCGCCGGCCGGCGTCGCGACACGCACCCGCTGGCTGCTGACGAACGGCGAACTCGTGCTGCGCACGCCCGAGGCCCCGCGTGAACACCTGGCCACGCTGCTGCGCCTGTACCGCCGCGGCCTGGCCGAGCCGCTGCGGCTGTACCCGAAGACCTCGCTGGCGCTGGTGCGCGACGGCGCCGCCGCGGCGCTGAAGTGCTGGACACCGGGCGAACGCACGCCGTTCGCCGAAGGTGGCGACGAATCGATCCGCCTGGCCTGGCGCGGCCGCGAAGCCGAGGCGCTGGCGGGCGACTTCGAGCCGGTCGCGCAAGCCGTCTTCGGCCCGCTGCTGGCCCACGCCGAAGGGAGCGCGCTGCAATGAACGCCCCCGTCGCGCGTGCGCTGGACGTCTTCACCTGCCCGCTGGACGGCATCGCGCTGGTCGAGGCTTCGGCCGGCACCGGCAAGACCTGGAACCTCTGCGGCCTGTTCCTGCGCCTGCTGCTGGAACGCCGGCTCGAGGTGCAGCAGGTGCTGGTCGTCACCTTCACCAACGCCGCCACCGGCGAGCTGCGCGAACGCATCCGCGCGCGCCTGGTCGACGTGCTGGCCGCGCTCGACGGCCGCCCGGCAGCGCTGGCCGACCCCTTCGTTTCCGGGCTGCTGGACGCGCTGCGCCGGCCCGAAGTCGGCCTGACCGACGCCGAGATGCGCGCCCGCGTCGACCGCGCGCTGCAGACCTTCGACGAAGCGGCGATCTTCACGATCCACGGCTTCTGCCAGCGCGCGCTGGCCGACGCGCCGTTCGCCTCGGCGATGCCGCTGCGCCAGGAGCTGGGCGACGACGCGGCGCTGGTGCGCGAGGTGGTGTTCGACTTCTGGCGCCGCCACGTCGCCGGCGGCACGCTGCCGGCGGGTGTCGCCGAACTGCTGCTGTCGCGCGGCGACACGCCCGACGCCTGGGTCGAGCTGGTGCGCCGGCGCAGTGCCAAGCCGCTGGCGCGCCTGGTCTGGCCAGCGCTGCTGGACGAACCCGTCGCCGCCGACACGACGGCGCTGGAGCGTGTGTTCGAAGACGCCCGCCGGCTCTGGCGCAGCGAGCGCGAGGCCGTGCTCGCTGCCGTGCACGAGGCGCTGCCGCGCCTGCCCGCCAACCGCTACAAGCCCGACAGCGTCGCCACCGCGGCGCGCTGCTGGGACGAGATCACCGCCGCGCCGTCGGCGCTGCTGGCGCCGTCCGACAAGCTGCTGGACAAAGGCAAGGCCGCGCTGCTCGGCACGGCCAAGCTGCAGCCGAAGAAGGGCCTGGCGCCGCCGGCGCCGCACCCGTTCTTCGACGCCGCCGATGCGCTGCTGGAAACACTGGCCGCCGCACGCCAGGCACTGGAAGTCGAACGCCTGCGCCTGCTGCGCCGCCTGCTCGAAGAGGCCCCCGAACGCCTGCGTGCGCTGAAGCGTGAACGCCGCGTGCTCGCCTTCGACGACATGCTGCAGAACCTGCACGAGCGCCTGACCGGCGGCGCCTGCCCGCAGCTGGCCGCGGCGCTGAAGACACGTTTCCCGGCGGCGCTGATCGACGAGTTCCAGGACACCGACCCGCTGCAGTGGGCGATCTTCGAAACCGTCTACGGCGCCGGGGACGCGCCGCTGTTCCTGATCGGCGACCCCAAGCAGGCGATCTACAGCTTCCGCAACGCCGACCTGAACACCTATCTCGCGGCGCGGCAGCGCGCGGCGGCGAGCTGGACGCTGGCGCAGAACCAGCGTTCGTCGGAGCCGCTGCTGGGGGCGCTGAACGGTTTGTTCGGCCACCAGCCGCGCGCCTTCATGCAGGACGGGCTGGACTACCAGCCGGTGGGCTACGGCGCCAAGCCGCGCGCGCCTTTCGCCGACCGCGGCGCCGAACGCGCCGCACTCGAACTCTGGTCGCTGCCGCGCGAGGACGAAGGCCAGCCGCTGGCCAAGAGCGCCGCGATGGCCGCCGCCGCCGCGGCCTGCGCCGCCGAGATCGCGCGCCTGGTCGACGCCGGCCGGCGCGGCGAAGCGACGCTCGCCGGCCGGGGTCTCGCCGCCGGCGACATCGCGGTGCTGGTGCGCAGCCACCGCCAGGGCGCGCGCATGCGCCAGGCGCTGGCGGCGCTGGGCGTGGCCAGCGTCGAGCTGTCGCAGGCCAGCGTCTTCGCCAGCCGCGACGCCGAAGACCTGGAACGCCTGCTCGGCGCCGTGCTCGAGCCGGCCAACGCCGCGCGCCTGCGCGCCGCGCTGGCCACCGAGGCGATGGGTTATGACGCCGCGCGCATCGCCGCGCTGGCCGACGACGAGGCGGCGCTGGCCGAACTCGTGCAGCGTTTCGCCGCCTACCGCGAGACCTGGTTCACGCGCGGCGTCGCGGTGATGCTGCGGCGCTGGATGCAGGACGAAGGCGTCGCCGCGCGCCTGCTGTCGCGCCCCGACGGCGAACGTCGCATGACGAACTGGCTGCACCTGGCCGAATGCCTGCAGCGCGCCGCCGAGACCACCACCTCGCCCGAGGCCTTGCAGCGCTGGCTGCACGACGAGCGCCGCGCGCCGGGTGGCGACGACGAGGCGCAGCTGCGCCTGGAGTCCGACCGCAACCTGGTGCAGATCGTCACCATCCACAAGAGCAAGGGCCTGGAGTACCCGGTCGTCTTCTGCCCCTTCGTCTTCGACGGCCACGCCGGCGGCGGCGGCTCGGACGGCGAAGGCCGCGAGCTGCACGACACCGCCGGGCAGCAGTTGTGGGTCTTCGGCGACGCCGAGGTCGAGCCCGGCAGCGACGACCGCGCCAAGGTCGAGCAGGCCGCCGAGACGCTGCGCCTGCTCTACGTCGCGCTGACACGTGCGGTGCACCGGCTGGTGCTGGTCGTCGGGCCGTACGCGGTGCGCAAGTCGGCCACCGAAAGCGCGCGTGCGCTGCTGAACTGGTTCGTCGCCGACGGCCAGCAAGAGCCCGCCGCCTGGCTGACAGGCAAACGCGAGCCGGAAGAAGTCGACGCCGCCTGGCAGGCCTTCGCCGCGCTGCACCCGCAGACGGTCGCGCTGCGCACGCTGCCCGACACGCCCGGCACGCCGCTGGCCGTGCAGGCCGCCGACCCCGAGGCCATCGTCGCGCTGCCGGCGCCGGCCGTGCCGCCGGCCTGGTGGATCGGCAGCTACAGCAGCCTGACCCAGGGCCTGCGCCACGAAGGCGCGGCCCAGGACCGCGACGAGGCCCAGCGCCCGGCACGCCGCGCCGCCCCGGCGACGCTGGCCGCCGACGACGTGCTGCGTTTCCCGCGTGGCGCGGTGGCCGGCGAATGCCTGCACGCGCTGTTCGAACACGCCGACTTCGCCGACGCCGCACGCTGGCCCGAGGCCGCGGCGCGGGCGCTCGCCCTGCACCCGCCCGAAGCCGAGGCCGACAGCGGCCGGCTGGCGCCGATGCTGGAGACGCTGCTGGCCGACGTGCTGGCGACGCGGCTGCCGGGCGGCGTCGTGCTCGGCGACGTGCCGCCGGGCAAACGCCTGGCCGAGCTGGAGTTCACGCTGCCGTCGCCGGCGCTGGCCGCCGACGCGCTGGCCGCCGTGCTGCGCGAAGCCGGCCTGCCGGTGCCGGCGCTGGCTTTCGGCATGCTGCGCGGCTACCTGCGCGGTTTCATCGACCTGGTCTTCGAGCACCGCGGCCGCTGCCACGTGCTCGACTGGAAGTCCAACCACCTGGGCTGGACCGCCGCCGACTACGGCCCCGAGCCGGTGGCACGCGAGGTCGCCGCACACGGCTACCAGCTGCAGGCGCTGCTGTACCTCGTCGCGCTGCACCGCTGGCAGCGTGCGCGCCGCGCCGGCTACGACCCCGAACGCCACCTCGGCGGCGCGATGGTGCTGTTCGTGCGCGGCGTGCGCCCGGGCTGGCGCAACGCCGACGGCAGCCCCGCCGGCGTCTGGGCCTACAAGCCCAGCGTCGCGCTGATCGAGCGCCTGTCGGCGCTGTTCGACGCCGTGGAGAACCCCTGATGAGCCGCCGCCGCACGCCCGACGAGGCCACGCTGCCGCTGTTCGACGACGAACCGGCGCCGCCGCCGGTCGTGGCGCCGACGCCCGAGCCGGCGGCCGACGCCGGCTGGACCGACGATCTGCCTGACCTCGACGTCTTCTTCGAGGAAGACGGCGGCGTGCTTGACGCCGAAACCGAGCCTGAAACCACCGAGGCGGTCGAAGAGACACCAACCCGTCCCGAGACACCCGCCGAAGCGCTGGCCGCCGGTCTGGCGGCACACGTCGAAGCCTGGTCGCGCCGCCTCGGCGCCGACGCCGACGACGCCCGCGCCGCCAGCCGCGCCGCCGAGGCGCTGTCGCGCGCCACCGCCGCCGGCCACGTCTGCCTGATGCTCGACGAACTCGACGGCGAGCCCGCCGACTGGCGTGCCCGGCTCGAAGCCTCGCGGGTCGTCGGCCCGGCGCACGCGCCCGGCGCCGCGCCGCTGGTGCTCGACGCCGACGGCCGGCTGTACCTGCAGCGCGACTTCGACCACGAGCGCCGCCTGGCCGCACGGCTGAAGGCCGCAGCGCGGCCGGTGCCCGGCGCGCTGGACGCCGGCGCGCGCGCGCGGCTGGCCGAACTCTTCACCGCCAACACCAGCACGGAGGAGGCGCCCGACTGGCAGCGGGCCGCCGCCGCGCTGGCGCTGCGCCAGCGCCTGGCCGTCATCAGCGGCGGCCCGGGCACCGGCAAGACGACGACCGTCGTCGCGCTGCTGGCCTGCCTGCTGGCCGACGACCCCGAGGCGCGCATCGCGCTGGCCGCGCCCACCGGCAAGGCCGCGGCACGCATGACCGAGGCGATCCGCGGCCGTGCCGCGCAGTTGCCGGAAGCGATCCGCGCACGCCTGCCGCAGGAAGCCAGCACCGTGCACCGGCTGCTGCGCGCCGGGCCCGACGGCTTTTTCCACGGCGCCGAGCGGCCGCTGGCGATCGACGCGCTGGTCGTCGATGAAGCCTCGATGCTGGACCTGGCGCTGGCGCGCCGGCTGCTCGACGCGGTGCCGGCGCACGCGCGCATCGTGCTGCTCGGCGACAAGGACCAGCTCGCCGCGGTCGAGAGCGGCGCCGTCTTCGCCGAACTGAGCGCCGACACGACGCTGACGCCCGGCTGCCGCGCCGAACTCGCCGCCGCCTGCGGCGTCACGCCCGAGGCGCTGCAGCCGCCGCCAGCCGCCGCGCCGGCGCTGGCCGACAGCGTGGTCTGGTTCCGCCGCACCTTCCGTTTCGCCGCCGACTCGGGCATCGGCCGGCTGGCCGCGCTGGTCAACGGCGGCCGTGCCGACGAGGCGCTGGCCTGGCTGGGCGCCGGCGGCGACGACTCGGTGCAGTGGCTGGACGACCGCGGCGCCGAGCCCGGCGCGGCGGTGCGCGACGCGATCGCCGCCGGCTTCGCGCCGTACGTCGAGGCGCTGCGCCGCGACCCGCAGGACGCCGCCGCGGCGATGCACGCCTTCGAGTCCTTCCGCGTGCTCTGCGCGACACGCGAGGGCACGCGCGGTGTCGCCGGCGTCAATGCCCTGGCCGCGGCCCAGCTGCGCCGCGCGCTCGGCGTCGCGCCCGGCCTCTGGTACGCCGGCCGGCCGGTGATGGTGCGCCGCAACGACTACGTGCTGCGGCTGTTCAACGGCGACATCGGCCTGGTGCTGCCCGACGCCGAGGGCCGGCTGGACGTCGTCTTCCCGGCGCCCGGCGGCGGCTGGCGCCGCGTCGCGCCGGCACGCCTGCCGCCGCACGACACCGCTTTCGGCATGACGGTGCACCAGTCGCAGGGTTCGGAGTTCACCGACCTGCTGCTGCTGACACCCGACCGCCCGCTGCGCGCGATGACACGCGAGCTGCTCTACACCGGCATCACCCGCGCCCGCCAGCGTGTCACGCTGGCCGGCCCGGCCGCGGCGCTGGCGGCCGCGGTGCGGTCGCCGACGCGGCGCCGCTCGGGCCTCGCCGCCCGCCTGCACGAACTCGAGACCCGATGACGACACTGATCCACACCGCCGACTGGCAGATCGGCCGCCAGTACGGCGGCTTCGAACCCGAGGACGCCGCGGCGCTGGCCGACGCGCGTTTTGCCGCCGTCGAGCGCATCGCCCGGCTGGCCGCCGACGAGCAGGCCGACGCGGTGCTCGTCGCCGGCGACGTCTTCGACGCGCAAGGCGTCTCGGCGCGCACGATCCGCCGGATGTTCAACGCGATGGCGCCTTTCGCCGGCCCCTGGGTGCTGATCCCCGGCAACCACGACGCGGCGCTGGCCGAAGGCGTGTGGCGCCACGCGCTGCGCCTGAATGTCGTGCCGGCGAACGTGAAGCTGGCGCTGGAGCCGGGTGTCGTCGAGCTGCCCGAAGCGCGTGCCGCGGTGCTGTGCGCGCCGCTGACCCAACGCCACACCTACACCGACCTCACCGAGGCGTTCGACGGCTGGGCCACGCCCGAAGGCTGGCTGCGCCTGGGGCTGGCGCACGGCGCGGTGCAAGGCCTGCTGGCCGAGGACATCGACTCGGCCAACCCGGTCGCACCGGATCGCGCCGAACGTGCGCGCCTGGACTATCTGGCGCTGGGCGACTGGCACGGCGCCAAACGCATCGGCGAACGCTGCTGGTACGCCGGCACGCCCGAGCAGGACCGCTTCAAGGACAACGGCGCCGGCCAGGTGCTGCGTGTGCGCATCGCCGGCCCCGGCGCCGTGCCCGAAGTCGAAGCGCTGCCGCTGGGCCGCCACCGCTGGCGCACGCTGGAGCGCCGGCTGGCCGTGCCGTCGGACGTCGAGGCGCTGGTCGCCGAACTTGCCGCCTGCGGCGCCGACGAGGTACTGCAACTGACGCTCACCGGCACGCTGGACCTGGCCGGCCGCGCCCGCCTGGACGAAGCGATTGCCGCCGCCGAAGCGCGTGTGCGTGCGCTGCGCTGCGAGCGCGGCGGCCTGCGGCTGGCGCCGACCGCCGAAGACCTGGCCGCGTTGCACGCCGACGGTTACCTCGGCGAGGTGCTGGCCGAGCTGCGCGAAGCCGACGGCCCGGTCGAACAGGAGGCGCTGGCGCTGCTCGCCGGCCTGCTGGCCGGCCGCGAGGAGGCTGCGGCATGAAGCTCACCCGTTTGCGTGTCGCCGAGCTGCGGCGTTTCCGCGAGCCTTTCGAGATCAGCGACTTCGCGCCCGGCCTGAACGTCTTCGCGGCACCCAACGAAAGCGGCAAGAGCACGCTGGTGCGGGCGATCCGCGCCGCCTTCTTCGAGCGCCACCGCTCCAGCGGCGCCGAAGACCTGCGGCCCTGGGGCGACTCGGCCGCGGCGCCGACCGTCGAACTCGACTTCACGCTCGGCTGCAGCGACTACCGCCTGGTGAAGAGTTTTCTGCAGAAGAAACGCTGCGAGCTGGTCGCCGGCGCGCGGCGCTGGGAAGGCGCCGAAGCCGAGGACCACCTGGCCGAACTGCTGGGTTTCGAGTACGCGCTGAAGGGCGCCAGCGGCCAGAAGCACTGGGGCATCCCGGGGCTGCTGTGGGTCGAGCAGGGCACGACGCAGGCCATCGCCGAGCCGGTGGAACACGCCGCGGCGCACTTGCAGCGCGCGCTGAACGCCTCGCTCGGCGAGGTCGCGGCCACCGGCGGCGACGAGGTGCTGGCGCGTGTGCGCGACCTGCGCCGCGAACTGCTGACCGCCACCGGCCGGCCCACCGGCGCGCTGGCCGAAGCCTTGCGCCTGGCCGACGAGAGCGCCGCGCGTGTCGCCGAGACCGAGGCCGCGGTGCAGCGCCACGCCGAGCAGGTCGACCGGCTCAAGCGCCTGCGCGACGAACACGAAGCTGAGACGAAGGAAGCGCCGTGGACGGCGCTGCGCCAGCAGCTCGCCCAGGCCGAAGCCGCGCTGGCCGCCGCCGAGGGCCTGCAGCGAGAGCATGACGCCGCCGCCGCCGCGCTGCGCCAGGCCGACGGGCTGGCCGGGCTGCTGCGCCAGCAGATCGCCGACGAGGCCCGGCGCCAGCAGGAACTCGCAGCGCGCGAAAGCACCCGCGCCGGCACTCAGCGCCGGCACGAAGCGGCCACCGGCGCCGAAGCCGCAGCCCGCCAGGCGCTGGCCACGGCCGAGAGCCGTTTCGCCGCCGCCCGCGCTGCATTGGTGCTGGCCCGCCAGGAGCAGACCCGCGCCCAGCTCGGCCGCGACCTCGCCGCCGCCCGCCAGGCCGCCGACAGCGCGGCCGCGGCGCTGGAGCGTGCGCGCGCCGAAGCCACCCGCGCCGCGACGCTGCGCCGCGAGGCCGATGCGCTGGCCGTTCCCCAAGCCGAGCTGAAGACGCTGCGCCAGCAGAGCCAGCGCCTGCACGAACTCGGCATCCGCCAGGACGCGGTGGCGACAAGGCTGGCCTTCGAGCTGCAGGCCGACGCCGGCGTCGCGCTCGACGGCGCGCCGCTGGTGGGCCAGGGCGAACGCCGGCTGACCCAGGCCGCGACGCTGACGCTGCCCGGCGGCACGGTCACCGTCGTGCCCGGCGGCGAGGACCTGGCCGCGCTGGTGCGCGAACACGCGCGCCTGGCCGACGAACGTGCGGCGCTGCTGCAGCGCCTGGGGCTGGCCTCGGCCGACGAGGCCGAGGCGCGTGCCGCGGCGCATGCGCTGAAGTCGCAGGAAGCCGAGAGCGCCCGGCAGGCCCTGGCGCTGCTGGCGCCGCAAGGGCTGGACACGCTGGAAGCCGAACGCTCGCGCGCACAGGCGCGCCACGCCGAAGCCGAGCAGGCGCTGGCCGCGCTGCCGCCAGCACCCGAGGCCGCACCGCCGGCCGTCGCCGCCGCCGAAGCCGAAGCCACGGCCGCCGAACAGGCGCGTGCCGACGCCGCACGCCAGGCCGAGGCGCGCCAGCGCGAACGTGCGACGGCCGAAGCCGAACACCAGGCCGCCGTGCGCGAGCACCAGGCGCTGGCCGAGGCGCTGGCCGCGCCCGAACGCGCCGAAGCCCAGCGCCGCCAGCCGCTCGCGCTGGCCGACGCGCAAGCCCAGCAGGCCGCGGCCCAGGCCCGGCTCGAAGCGGTGCAGGCACGCATCGCCGCGGCACGCCCGGACATCCTGCGCCAGGACGTCGAGCGCCTGCGCCGCAGCGCCGAGGAGGCCGAACGCGCCCACCGCGCCCGCGAACTCGAAGTCGCGCGTCTGGCCGCCGAACTGGCCGCCGTCGGCGCGCAAGGGTTGGACGAACAGCTGGCCGGCGAACGGGCCGCCGCCGAGCACGCGGCGCGCCGCCGCGACGAGCTGCAGCGCCGCGCCGACGCGCTGGAGCTGCTGCTGGGCAAGCTGGAGTCGCACCGCCAGGCGCTGACGCGCCGGCTGCAGGCGCCGCTGCAGAAACACCTGGACCACTACGCCTCGCTGCTGTTCCCGGCCGGGCGGCTGGAGGTCGGCGAGAGCCTGCGCCCCGAGGTGCTGGCGCGGCCGGGGCAACGCGGCGAGGAGCGCGGCGCCTTCGAGACGCTGTCCTTCGGCGCGCGCGAGCAGCTCGGCCTGGTCTGCCGCCTGGCCTACGCCGACCTGCTGCGCGAAGCCGGCCAGCCGACGCTGGTCATCCTCGACGACGCGCTGGTGCACACCGACGCCGAACGGCTGGAGCGCATGAAACGCATCGTCTTCGACGCCGCGCAGCGCCACCAGCTGCTGGTCTTCAGCTGCCATCCCGCGCAGTGGCGCGACCTCGGCGTGCCGGTGCGGCGGCTGTAGACGCGGGGGCAACGATGCGGGGGGCAGGTCTCGCGGGGGCGGTCGGGGTCAGGGCGGTCGGGGTCAGGTCTCGCGAGACCTGACCCCAGGCTTCTCTGACCCCAGGCTTCTCTGACCCCAGGCTTCTCTGACCCCAGGCTTCTCAGGCTTCTGACCCCAGGCTTCTGACCCCAGGGCGGTCGGCACCGTAGTAGGTCGGGGTCAGGTCTCTCGAGACCTGACCCCAGGCTTCCAGGCTTCCCCGGACTCGGCCTTGACGCTGCCGCGGGCAACGCGGCGCGCTTTGCGCGATGCTCGCGGCCGATGTCCCTGCCGCCGCTGTCCCACCACGAGATCCTGACGCTGGTCGCGCCGCTGTCGCGCCGCGGCTGCCGCGTCGAGCTGGCGGCCAGCGACCGCCTCGCGCGCCGCCTCGTCTTCCGCGCCACCGAACACGCCGCCACCGACGCGCTGCCGGCGATCCACGACCAGCTCGAACTCGACTGCAGCGCCGAAGGCCGCTTCAAGCTCACCCGTGTGCTGACGATGGCCGGCGCGCGCGCCCGCCTCGAAGCCGCCGGCCCCGACGCCGGCGCGCTGCACGACCGGCTGACGGCCGTCACGCCGCAGCGCGCCTTCAGCGCCGGCCAGGGCTGGGCGGTGGCCCGCGACTACACGGTCGACGGCGACGGCGAAGACGGCCTGATCCTGCAGCGCGGCGTCGCGCGCATCGCCGGCGGCCTGACGCTGACGCTGTCGCTGCCGGCGGTGCGCCGCATGTCGGCCGAGCTGACGCTGGCGGCCACCGGCGGCCACGAGCTGGAGCTGCCCGAGGACGTGCTCGCGGTGCTGGGCTGGAACTGGGCGCCGCTGGCGCGCAAGCCCGGCGGCTGGGAGAGCCGGCTGCGTGTGCCGGGCGGCATCGCCCAGCGCTGCCGCCGCGCCGAAGCCGACCTGGACCGCGCCGCCGCCCACCTGGCGCAGACGCTGGCCGAGCCGCCGGCGCGGTATCACGAACGCCTGGCGGCGGCGCGCTGGGTCGCGGCCTTCCGGCGCGCGATCCCGTCGCTGACCGCGGTCGCGCTGGTCGCCACCGTGGCGCTGATGCCGCACGGCGGCGACGACCGCAACACGCCGGGGCTGTGGTTCGTCTTCTATCACCTGCCGACGCTGGTGCTGGCGCTCAGCTTCTGCCTGCAGGAGATGCCGCGTTTCGAGATCCCGCCGCTGCCGCGGCGCTCGGCTGCGGCCGACTGGCGGCGCCTGCCGCGCCCGGCGCGCGCCTGAGGCAGGCCGCCGCCTCAGCGCCGCAGCGCGCGCGACAGCAGCAGCACCGGCAGCAGGCCGACGGCGACGATGGCCAGCGACGGCAGCGCCGCCTCGGCCAGGCGCTCGTCGCGCGCGAAGTTGTAGGCGACGACGGCCAGCGTGTCGCGGCCGAAGGGGCGCAGCACCAGCGTCGCCGGCAGTTCCTTCATCGCGTCGACGAAGACCAGCAGCGCTGCGGCCAGCGCCGAGCGCCGCAAGAGCGGCAGGTGCAGCTCGCGCCACAGCCGCCAGCCACCGCCGCCCAGCAGGCGCGCGCTCTCGTCGACCGAAGCCGGCACGCGTGCATAACCCGCCTCGACCGACTGCAGCGCCACCGCCGAGAAGCGCACCAGGTAGGCGTAGACCAGGCCGAAGGCGGTGCCGGTGAACAGCGCGCCCAGCGGCGCCTCGGGCCAGACGCGCTGCACCCAGGCCACCGGCAGCAGCAGGCCGACGGCGATCACCGCGCCGGGCACCGCGTAACCCAGCGACAGCACACGCGCGGCCAGCGGCAGCGGCCCGCCGCCGCCGCGGCGCAGCGCGAAACCCAGCGCCAGCGCCAGCGCGGTGGCCGCCAGCGCGGCCAGCCCGGCGAGCTCGAAGCTGTTGCGCGCCCATTCGGCAAAACGCGGCAGCGGCAGGCCGAACTCGGACACCGTCGCCTCCTGCCACACCAGCCAGCCCAGCCAGCCGACCGGCAGCACGAACCCGAGCAGCACCGGCAGCGCACACAGCGCCAGCATCGCGGCGGCCGCGCCGCCGCGCAGCACCAGCGGCCGCGCATCGGCCGAACCGGCGCCGCCCGGACGCGAAGCGGCGAAACGCAGCCGCTTCTGCGCCCGGCGTTCGACGACCAGCAGCAGCGCGACGACGGCCAGCAGCATCGAGGCCAGCTGCGCCGCGGCGACGCGGTCGTCCATCACCAGCCAGGCCTTGTAGATGCCGGTGCTGAAGGTCGTCAGCCCGAAGTAGCTGCCGACGCCGTAGTCGGCCAGCGTCTCCATCAGCGCCAGCGCGATGCCGGCGGCGATCGCCGGGCGCGCCAGCGGCAGCGCCACCTCCAGCACACGCCGGCGCAGGCCGGCGCCGAGCAGGCGCGCCGCTTCCATCATCGGCGCCGCGCGTTCGCCGAGCGCGGTGCGCGCCAGCAGGTAGACGTACGGATAGAGGCACAGCACGAACAGCAGCACCGCGCCCCAGAGGCTGCGCACGTCGGGCCACAACGCGCCCTGCGCGCCGGTCAGCGCGCGCAAGGCCACCTGGATCGGGCCGCTGTACTGCAGCGCGTCGGTCCAGGCATAGGCCAGCACGTAGGCCGGCATCGCCAGCGGCAGCAGCAGCGCCCATTCCAGCACGCGCCGGCCGGGGAAGTCGAACAGCGTCACCGCCGCCGCCGCGCCGGTGCCGACCAGCGCGACGCCGACGCCGACACCCAGCACCAGCAGCAGCGACTGCGCGGCGTAGCCGGCCATCACGGTCGAGGCCTGGTGGCGCAGGACCTCCAGCGCCCCGGCGTCCAGCGTCGCCCAGGCGCCGAGCACGCCGAACACCGGCAGCGCCAGCAGCACGCAGAGGATTGTCAGCAGCAGTCGCATCGCAGTCGGCCCGGGAACCGCCGGCGATGGCGGCGGTTCGCGCCGGGTGTCCGGCGGGGCAGCGTGGTAATACGAACAATTATCATGGACCGATGTTCCTGAACGTGGATTCGGTCTCCGTGCGCTACACGCGGGGCACGGCGCGGGCGGCCGTCGAGGCGGTGTCGCTGGGCCTGGCCGCGGGCCAGATCGGCGTGCTGCTGGGGCCTTCGGGCTGCGGCAAGACCTCGCTGCTGCGCGCCGTCGCCGGGCTGGAGCGCTGCGCCGCCGGCCGCATCACGATGGACGGGCGCACGCTGTCGGACGCCTCGGCCGGCGTGCACCTGGAGCCGGAGGCGCGGCGCGTCGGCATGGTGTTCCAGGACTACGCGCTGTTCCCGCACCTGACGGTGGCCGAGAACGTCGGTTTCGGGCTGAAGGCGCTGGCGCGCGCCGAGCGCGAGGCGCGCGTGGCGGCGATGCTGGACCTCGTCGGCCTGGGCCACGCGGCGCGCCGCGCGCCGCACCAGCTGTCGGGCGGCCAGCAGCAGCGCATCGCGCTGGCGCGGGCGCTGGCGCCGAGGCCCGAGCTGCTGCTGCTCGACGAGCCCTTCTCCAGCCTGGACGCCGACCTGCGCGAGTCGCTGGCGCAGGAGCTGCGCGCGATCCTCAAGGACAGCGGCACGACGGCGCTGCTGGTCACGCACGACCAGCTCGAGGCCTTCGCGCTGGGCGACGTCGTCGGCGTGATGCACGACGGCCGGCTCGAGCAGTGGGACGAGCCCTACACGCTGTACCACCGCCCGGCGAGCCGTTTCGTCGCCGGCTTCATCGGCCACGGCGTGTTCGCGCCGGCGCGCATCGCCGCCGACGGCGGCACGCCGGCGGTGCACACGCCGCTGGGCGCGCTGGCCGACGTCGCCGAATGCCCGCTGCCGGGCGCCTACCCCGGAGACGAGTGCGAGGTGCTGCTGCGCGCCGACGACGTCGTGCACGACGACACGAGCCCGGTGAAGGCCTGCATCGAGCGCAAGGCCTTCCGCGGCTCGGAGTTCCTCTACACGCTGCGCCTGCCCGGCGGCGAGCGCCTGCTGGCGCACGTGCCCTCGCATCACGACCACCAGATCGGCGAATGGATCGGCATCCGCGCCGAGGTCGACCACGTCGTGACCTTTGCGCGCCCCCAAGCTCGCTGACGCTCGCTACCCCCGAGGGGGCCGTCCGCCAACGGACCGGCAAAGCCGGGCCGTGGCGGGAAGCTTGATCGGATGCGCCAGACATGTCCGGCCCGCCGCCGTGGCCGTCGCCGTGCAGCACGCCACGCCGGGTGAGGGTCCTCACCCATCCCCCTGCCCCGTGGCAGCACAACCCCGCACCCTATACTGCGCCGCAGTAGAAAGTCGGCTTCGGAGCAGGACGTCATGGGTGCAAAACTGAGAGTTGCCGGGCTGCTGGCGGTGGGGGCCCTCGCGGGCGCGATGACGACGCTGCAGCTGCAGGCCAACGCGCGCGAGACGCTCGCGCCGCTGCCGCTGGAAGAGCTGCAGCAGCTCGCCGCGGTGTTCGGCATGATCAAGAGCGACTACGTCGAGCCGGTCGACGAGAAGAAGCTGATCTCCGACGCCATCGGCGGCATGGTCGCCGGGCTGGACCCGCATTCGCAGTACTTCGACAAGAAGAGCTTCAAGGAATTCCGCGAGAGCACCGGCGGCAAGTTCGTCGGCATCGGCATCGAGATGGGCATGGAAGACGGCCTCGTGAAGGTCGTCTCGCCGATCGAGGGCTCGCCGGCCTTCCGTGCCGGGCTGAAGCCGGGTGACCTGATCACGCGCATCGACGACACCGCGGTCAAGGGCCTGACGGTCGACCAGGCCGTCAAGCGCATGCGCGGCGAACCCAACACCAAGGTCAGCCTGACGGTGCTGCGCAAGAGCGAGAACCGCAGCTTCCCGGTGACGATCACGCGCGAGGAGATCCGCGTGCAGAGCGTGCGCGCGAAGATGTTCGAGCCGGGTTACGCCTGGGTCCGTGTCAGCCAGTTCCAGGACCGCACCGTCGACGACTTCGCGCGCAAGGTCGAGGAGCTGTACAAGCAGGACCCGAACATCAAGGGCATCGTGCTCGACCTGCGCAACGACCCGGGCGGCCTGCTCGACGGTGCGGTGGCGATCGCCTCGGCCTTCCTGCCGCCGGACGTCGTCGTCGTCTCGACCAACGGCCAGATCGCCGACTCCAAGGCGACCTTCAAGGCCGCGCCCGAGTACTACCTGCGCCGCGCCGGCGCCGACCCGCTGCGCAAGCTGCCGGCGGCGCTGAAGACGGTGCCGCTGGTGGTGCTGGTCAACGAAGGCTCGGCCTCGGCCAGCGAGATCGTCGCCGGCGCGCTGCAGGACCACAAGCGCGCCACCGTGATGGGCGCGCAGACCTTCGGCAAGGGCTCGGTGCAGACCGTGCGCCCGCTGTCGGCCGACACCGCGCTGAAGATCACGACGGCGCGCTACTACACGCCGTCGGGCCGCTCGATCCAGGCCAAGGGCATCGTGCCCGACATCTGGCTCGACGAGACCGCCGAAGGCAACGTCTTCGCCGCGCTGCGCATGCGCGAGGCCGACCTCGAGAAGCACCTGCAAGGTGCCGACGAGAAGAAGGACGACGCACGCGAGAAGGCGCGCGAGGAAGCGCGCCAGAAGCTCGAGGAGCAGTTCGCCAAGAACAAGGAGACGCCCAAGCCGCTGCCCGAGTTCGGCAGCGCCGAGGACTTCCCGCTGGTGCAGGCCTTCAACCAGCTGCGCGGCAAGCCGGTGATCGTCAGCAAGACCGCTGTCGAGCGCCAGGCCGAGGCGGCCGACGACAAGCAGTGAGCCTGACGCGCGTGCCCGCCGGCACGCGCGCCGCCAGGACGATCACGTGAACGACGAGCAGCTGCTGCGCTACTCGCGCCACATCCTGCTCGACGCGCTGGGCATCGAGGGCCAGCAGCGGCTGCTGGCCGCGCACGCCCTCGTCATCGGCGCCGGCGGCCTGGGTTCGCCGGTCGGGCTGTACCTGGGCAGCGCCGGCGTCGGCCGCATCACCGTCGTCGACGACGACACGGTCGACGCCACCAACCTGCAGCGCCAGATCGCCCACCGGCTCGACCGCATCGGCACGCCGAAGGCCGCGTCGCTGGCCGCCGGCATCGCGGCGCTGAACCCCGACGTGCAGCTGGACGTGCGTGTGCAGCGCGCCGACGCCGCGCTGCTCGACGAACTGGTGCCGCAGGCCGACGTCGTGCTCGACTGCAGCGACAACTTCCGCACCCGCCACGCCGTCAACGCCGCCTGCGTGCAGCACCGCCGGCCGCTGGTCTCGGGTGCGGCGATCGGCTTCGACGGCCAGGTCTCGGTGTTCGACCCCCGCCGCGACGACGCCCCGTGTTACGCCTGCCTGTTCCCGCCCGATGCCGGCCACGAGGACGCGGCCTGCGCGACGATGGGCGTGTTCGCGCCGCTGGTCGGCCTGGTCGGCAGCGCCCAGGCCGCCGAGGCACTGAAGTTGCTCGCCGGCATCGGCGAGCCGCTCGCCGGGCGGCTGCTGCTGGTCGACGCGATGGGCATGCGCTTCGACGAGATCCGCGTCGCGCGCGCCGAAGCCTGCCCCGTCTGCCGTTTAAGCTCGCCACCATGAACGATCCCCGCCACCCGATCCTCTCGACCCGCAACTTCCCGACCGCCGAGGAGGACGCGCGCACGATGGAGGGCCAGCGCTACGCCGGCCCCGAGAGCGCCTATCGACTGGCCTTCACCGACACCAACTTCCTGCTGCGCGAGGAGCTGCGCCCGGTGCGCATGCAGCTGGAGCTGCTCAAGCCCGAGCTGGTGCAGCAGGAACAGGGCATCGAGTCGACGATCGTCATCTTCGGCAGCGCCCGCATCCTGCCCGAGGACGTCGCCCGCCAGCGCCTGGACGCCGCGCGTGCGACCGGCGACACCACGGCCGTCGCCCGCGCCGAGGCGGCGCTGGCGATGAGCGCCTACTACGAGCAGGCGCGGCGTTTCGCGGCCATCGTCACCGAACGTTCGGCGAAGCTGGCCGCGCCGATCTACGTCGTCACCGGCGGCGGCCCCGGCATCATGGAGGCGGGCAACCGCGGCGCCTTCGAGGTCGGCGGCAAGAGTCTGGGCCTGAACATCGTGCTGCCGCACGAGCAGGCGCCCAACCCGTACATCACGCCGGAGCTGTGTTTCCAGTTCCACTACTTCGCGCTGCGCAAGATGCACTTCGTGATGCGCAGCAAGGCGCTGGTGTGTTTCCCCGGCGGCTTCGGCACGCTGGACGAACTCTTCGAGACGATGACGCTGATCCAGACCGGCAAGAGCCGGCCGCGGCCGATCCTGCTGTTCGGGCGCGCGTTCTGGGAGAAGCTGATCAACTTCGAGCACCTGGTCGAGACCGGCATGATCGGTGCCGGCGACCTGAACCTGTTCCGCTTCGTCGAGACCGCCGAGGAGGCCTGGGACCACCTGGCTTCGTTCTACGGCTTCGACACCCTCCCGAACGAGGAGACCCGCGATGTCTGACCCCGTCCGCCGCGTCAGCCTGATCGGCGCGCCCACCGACATCGGCGCCGGCGCACGCGGCGCCAGCATGGGCCCCGAGGCGATGCGTGTCGCCGGCCTGCAGACGACGCTGGAGTCGCACGAGGTCGAGGTGCTGGACCGCGGCAACCTCGGCGGCCCGTCCAACCCGTGGCTGCCGCCGGTCGAGGGCTACCGCCACCTGGAGCAGGTCGTCGCCTGGAACCGGGCCGTGCACGACGCGGTGCACGCCGAGCTGGCCGACGGCCGCATGCCGATCCTGCTCGGCGGCGACCACTGCCTGGCGATCGGCTCGATCAGCGCCGTCGCGCGCCACTGCCGCGAAGCCGGCAAACGCCTGCGCGTGCTCTGGCTCGACGCCCACGCCGACTTCAACACCAGCCTGCTGACACCCAGCGGCAACATCCACGGCATGCCGGTGGCCTGCCTCTGCGGCCACGGCCCGAAGGATCTCGTCGAGATCGGCGGCCAGGTGCCGGCGCTGAACCCGAAATGGGTGCGCCAGATCGGCATCCGCAGCGTCGACCCGGGCGAAAAACGTTTCGTGCACGAGGTCGGGCTCGAGGTCTTCGACATGCGCTACATCGACGAGATGGGCATGCGCCACACGATGGAGCTGGCGCTGGCGACGCTGGACGCCAACACCCATCTGCACGTCAGCTTCGACGTCGACTTCCTCGACCCCGAGATCGCGCCCGGCGTCGGCACCACGATCCCGGGCGGCCCGACCTACCGCGAAGCCCAGCTCTGCATGGAGATGATCGCCGACACCGGCCGCCTGGCCAGCCTCGACGTGATGGAGCTGAACCCGGCGCTGGACGTGCGCAACAAGACCGCCGTGCTCGCCGTCGACCTGATCGAGAGCCTGTTCGGCAAGAGCACGCTGATGCGCGCACCGCGCTGATCGCCATGACATCCGACACCGCCTTCGACGTCGCCATCGTCGGCGCCGGCATCGCCGGCGTCTCGCTTGCCGCACGCCTGGCCGGCCACGGCCGCGTGCTGCTGCTCGAACGCGAGAGCCAGCCCGGCACGCAGTCCAGCGGCCGCAGCGCGGCGATGTTCATGGAGAGCTACGGCCCGCCGCAGGCGCGTGCGCTGACCCGCGCCAGCCGCGCCAGCTACGCCGCGCCGTCGATCGTGCCGATCCTGTCGCCGCGCGGCGTGCTCTACGTCGCCTGGCAGGGCCAGCAGGCGCTGCTCGACGCGCTGGCCGGCCCGGGGACCGAACGCCTGGACGCCGCGCAGACGCTGGCCCGTGTGCCGGTGCTGCGCGCCGAGGGCCTGATCGGCTCGGTGGCCGAACCCGACGCGATGGACATCGACGTGCACGCCGCGCTGCAGGGCTGGCTGGCGGTGGCGCGCGCTCAAGGCGCCGCGCTGTGGACGGGCGCCGAGCTGGCGTCGGCGCGCCGCGAGGCCGACACCTGGCAGCTCACGCTGGCCGACGGCCGCACGGCGAACACCCGGGTGCTCGTGAACGCGGCCGGCGCCTGGGCCGACCGGGTCGCCGAGCGCGCCGGCATCGCGCCGCTGGGCCTGCAGCCCAAGCGCCGCAGCGCCTTCACCTTCGATGCGCCGGCCGGCGTCGAGCACCGCGGCTGGCCGCTGGTGGCCGCCGCCGACGAGAGCTTCTACATCAAGCCCGACGCCGGCCAGCTGCTGGGCTCGCCGTGCAACGCCGACCCGGTGCCGGCGCACGACGTCGTCGCCGAGGAGCTCGACGTGGCGACCGGCATCGCCGCGATCGAGGAGCGCACGACGATGACCATCCGCCGGCCGCGGCACACCTGGGCCGGCCTGCGCACCTTCGCGCCCGACGGCGAGCTGGTCATCGGCTTCGACGAGACCGCCGACGGCTTCTTCTGGCTCGCCGGCCAAGGCGGCTACGGCGTGCAGAGCGCCCCGGGCGCGGCGCTGCTGGCCGAGTCGCTGATCCTCGAGGCGCCGCTGCCCGAGGCGCTGGCGCGCGAAGGCGTCGAGCCGGGCGCGATGTCGCCGGCCAGGCTGCGAGGCTAGGCGCCAGCCGGGGGCGGCCCCGGCCGGCTCGCGCACTCCGCGTACAGCCGCACGCGGCAGCCGGCGCACACCGCCGGGTCCAGGCGCGGCACGATGGTGGCCAGCGCGCTGTGTTTGTCGGCGAAGACATGGTCCTCGCCCAGGCGGTCCAGGAACCGGCGCTGCTGCCAGGTCTGCAGCACCTCGGGGCGCGGGCGGTGGAAGTACAGGTCGCCGCCGAGCGCCAGCCGCCGCGTGTGCTCCTGCTCCCAGAGCGCGGCGCCGGCGTGGTCGATGAAGTTCATGCTCTTGGCCATCACCAGCAGGTGCTTCGGGGCGCCGGGCGCGGCGCGCAGCGCCTGCAGCCGCTCGCCGACGTGGGCCACGGCGCCGAACCAGACCGAACCTTCCATGCGCAGCATCTTCAGCTGCGGGCACTCGGCGCCGGGCGCGTCGTCGACGACGACCATCGCGCGGTCGGGCGGCGGCCGGTCGAAGCCCATCGTGCGCAGCGCCGGGCGCGAGGTGCGGTAGAGGTAGACCACCAGCGACAGCCCGACGCCGCCGACGATGGCCTGCTCCAGCGGCAAGGCCAGCGTCGCGGCCAGGGTCGCCGCCGCCACCGCGGCTTCGGCGCGGTCCTGTTGCAGGCGCTCGCGCCACTGCTCGCGGTCGATCAGCGTCGCCGCCACCCACAGCAGCAGGCCGGCGATGGCCGCCGTCGGGATCCAGGCGATGGCCGGCGCCGCCAGCAGCGCCAGCAGCAGCACGAACAGGCCCGAGAACACCGCCGCCAGCGGCGTGCGCGCGCCGGCTTCCAGGTTGGGCATCGAACGGTTCAGCGAACCGCTGGCGACGAAACCCGAGCTGCAGGCGCCGGCCAGGTTGGCCAGACCCTGGCCGAGGCACTCGCGGTTGACGTCCAGCGGCTGGTCGGTGCGCGCGGCCAGCGCCTTGGCGATGGCGATGCTCTGGCCGGTCGCGACGACGGTCAGCGCCAGCGAGACGCCGGCCAGCCGCGGCAGGTCGGCCCAGGCCAGCGGCGGCGGGCCCCACGAGAGATGGTCGATGCGCTGCTCGCCGACGAAGTCCAGCGCCACGCCTTCACGCATCGCCAGCCAGGCCGCCAGCGCGGCCAGCGCCAGCGTCGCCAGCAGGAAGGGCCCGCGCCGCCAGACCTGGCGCAGCGCCCAGGCGACGACCAGCGTGCCGCAGGCGAGCACGATGCCGGGCAGGTCGCCGACGACCGACTCCAGCGCGTGCCAGGCGATCAGCAGCGCCGCGCCGCTGGTGAAGCCCAGCAGCACCGACGGCGAGATGAAGTGCGCCAGCGAGCCCAGCCGCAGCAGCGCGATCGCGGTCTGCATCAACCCGACCCCCAGCGTCGCGACCAGCGCCAGCCGCAGGTACTCGGGGCTGCCCGGCAACGCCAGCGGCGCGAGCATCGCCGCCAGCGCCAGCGACACGGCGTTCGTCGGCCCGGTGGCCACCAGCCGGCTGGAGCCGGCCAGCGCGGCGACGATGCAGGGCACGATCGCGGTGTACAGGCCCCAGGTCGGCGGCAGCCCGGCCAGCGCCGCGAAGGCGATGGCCTGCGGCAGCGCCAGCACCGCGCCCAGCAGCCCGGCGGCGGCATCGGCGCGCAGGCTCGTGCGGTTCACGTCCTCGACCCACGGCCCCAGCCAGCGCGCCCACGGCGCGCGTGCACTCCTTTGCAACGTCATCCGCCGAGCGTATCAGCGCCCCGCGGCACCCGGGGGGAACCGTTCTTGCATAGCATGGGCACCATGGCAGGAGCATCCCCGCCGCAGTCCCCGCTGCTGATCGGCTTCTCGGCTCGCATCTACACGCCCGGCACGCCGGGCATCCACCTCGACGGTGTCTGGACGCGCACGCTGCACTACCTGGAGCAGTCGGTCGCGCACTGGGTGCTGCGCGGCGGCGCGGTGGCGCTGATGGTGCCGGCGGTCACCGCCGACAGCGTCGTCACGCGCGGCGACCTGAACCTGCGCCACTACGCCGACGCGCTCGACGGCCTGGTGCTGCAGGGCGGCAACGACGTCGCGCCCGAGACCTACGGCCAGACGCCGCTGCACCCCGACTGGCACGGCGACCGCGTGCGCGACCTCTACGAGATCGAGCTCGTCGACGCCTTCGTCACCGCCGGCAAGCCGGTGTTCGGCATCTGCCGCGGGATGCAGCTGCTCAACGTGATGTACGGCGGCACGCTGGTGCAGGACATCCCGACGCAGCGGCCGGCGGCGCGTGCGCACCGCGACAGCTCGAACTACGAGCGCCATTTCCACGACGTCGAGATCGTGCCCGGCACACGCCTGGCGCAGCTCTACGGCGGGCTGGCGCGCGCCACCGTCAACAGCATCCACCACCAGGCGGTGGAGCGCCTGGCGCCGGGCTTCGCCGTCGAGGCGCGATGCCCGGACGACGGCACCATCGAGGCCGTGCGCCACGAGGGCCCGGCCTGGATCTCCGCGGTGCAGTGGCACCCCGAGTTCCACGTGCCGGGCGACCCGGCGACCTTCGACGACTCGCGGCTGCTGGCCGACTTCCTGGCCGCGGCGCGCGAACGCAAGCGCTGATCAGCAGGGGCCGTGCTGGCGGCGGAAGTCGGCCGGCCGCAGCGCGCCACGCGCCGCGTGCAACCCGCGCTGCAGCGCGTGCGCGACACGCTCCTCCTTGACGAAGGGGCCGCGGTCCCACTTCACACGCGAGCTCCAGGCGTGGCCCTCGGACACCATGTGCCGCGCCAGATCCTGGCCGTCGAGCAGCACCGAGCCGGTGACGACACCGTCGCGGCCGCTCACCGGCCGGGTGACGGTGACGAGATGGCCCTGGGCCCGTTCGGCGAGTTCACGGCGCGACTCGGGCCCCCAGTCCTGGCAGGCCAGCGGCGCATCGGCGCCGGCCAGGCGCACACGCACCGGGGCGCCGTCGGCCGGCGTGACGACGACGGTGTTGCCGTCAATGACCTGGGTGACGCGGCCTTCGATCGGCGTTTTGGGCGGCGCGGCGAACGCGGCGCCGGCCAGCAGTGCGAGCGCCAGGCCCGGGAGTGTCTTCATGTCGTGCGGGAACAGTGTCAGAACGCCAGCGCGATGATCCCCGCGACAAAGCCCGCCAGCAACAAAAGCCAGAGTGCGACGACCAGCACCGCGCCCCAGACCAGCCGAGGCAGCTGCTCGCGCCCGGCCTCGGCTTCGCGCAGCCGCGCCTGCCAGAGTTCGGGCGGTGTCAGCTTGACGACCAGCGCGATGCCCAGCGGCACCAGGATCAGGTCGTCGAGCAGGCCCAGCACCGGGATGAAGTCCGGGATCAGGTCGATCGGCGACAGCGCGTAGGCCAGCACCGCGATGGCGATCCAGCGCACCGCACGCGGCGTGTCGCGGTGCTTGAACAGCTTCCACAGCGCGAGCAGGTAGGTGCCCAGGCGCGCGGCGTTGCCGGCGGCGAAGAGGCGGCGAACGCGCTTCATGACGCCGCGCGGCGGCGCTGGGGCGCCGGCTTGTCGAGCGCCGCGTTCGACGACGCCAGCAGGCGTTCGAGCCGGTCCTTCATCTGCTCGGTCGACAGGCGCTCGCGCAGCCGTTCGACGAGCAGCGGCAGCGCGAACGGGCTCGCGGCCTTCAGCTCGACGATCTCCAGGTCCAGGGTGTCCATCTGCTGCAAGGTGGTGGCGAGGCGGCCGATTTCCAGCTCCTGCGCCAGCACCTCGCGTTCGGCCTGCGCCAGCAGGCGGTTGCCGGCGTCGTAGCGCCGGAACACGCCCCAGAACAGGGAACTCGACGCCTGCAGCTGGCGCAGGCTCTTCGGCGCGCCGGGGTAGCCGCCGAACACCAGCCCGGCGATGCGCGCGATCTCGCGGAAACGCCGCTGCGCCAGTTCGCCCGAGTTCAGGCTGGCCAGCACGTCGGCCAGCAGCGTGTCGGTGGCGAACAGGCGTTTGTCCTCCAGCAGCGCGAGATCCGGCGCCTCGGCGGCCAGGATCTCCAGGCCGTAGTCGTTGACACACAGCGAGAAGGTGTTGGGCCGCGCCTGCGCCAGCCGCCAGGCCAGCAGCTGGGCCAGGCCGACGTGCACGTTGCGGCCGGCGAACGGGTACAGGAAGAGGTGCCAGCCTTCACGCGTGCGCAGCCGCTCGACCAACAGCCGGCCACGCTGCGGCAGCCGCGACAGCCGCCTCTGGGCCTCCAGCATCGGCCGCGCGGCTTCGAGCTCGGGTTCGGCGAAAACGCCGGCCGCGACCTCGTCGAGCAGCGCCTGCACCGCGTCGGCCAGCTCCGAGGACAGCGGCATGCGGCTGCCGTTCCAGGCCGGCACCAGGCCTTTGGGCTTCGTCGCCTTGCGCACGTAGGCCGCCAGGTCCTGGGTGCGCACGTACTCCAGCAGCCGGCCGGCGAAGACGAAGACGTCGCCGGGTTTGAGCCGCGCGATGAACCCTTCCTCGACGCTGCCGATCGTGCCGCCCGACAGCCATTTCACCTGCATCGTCGCGTCGGCGACGATGGTGCCGACCTGCAGCCGGTGGCGGCGTGCGATGCCGCGGTCGACGACGCGCCAGACGCCGTCGACACACTGCACGCGGTGGTACTCGGGGTAGGCGCCGAGGCTGTCGCCGCCGCGTTCGACGAAGGCCAGCGCCCAGTCGAACTCGGTGCGGCTCAGCCCGCGGTAGGCGGGCGCGCTGCGCACTTCGTCGTACAGCGCGTCGGCCTCGAACCCGCCGCCCAGCGCCACCGTCACGAGGTGCTGCACCAGCACGTCCAGCGGCTTGTCGGGTGTGCGCCGCGACTCCACGCGCCCGGCCAGCGCCGCACGCCGCGCCGCCGCGGCCTCCACCAACTCCAGCGTGTTCGTCGGCACCAGGGTCACGCGGCTGGCGCGGCCGGGTGCGTGGCCGCTGCGGCCGGCGCGCTGCAGCAGGCGCGCGACGCCTTTGGCGCTGCCGATCTGCAGCACACGTTCGACCGGCAGGAAGTCGACGCCCAGGTCCAGGCTGGACGTCGCGACCACCGCCTTCAGCCGCCCGTCCTTCAGCCCGGCCTCGACCCAGTCGCGCACGCTGCGGTCCAGCGAGCCGTGGTGCAGCGCCACGAGGCCGGCCCAGTCGGGCCGCGCGTCGAGGATCAGCCGGTACCAGATCTCGGCCTGCGAGCGCACGTTGGTGAACACCAGCGAGGTCGACGAGGACTCGATCTCGTCGAGCACCGGCTGCAGCATCTGCGCGCCGAGGTGGCCGCCCCAGGAGAAACGCCCCGGTTCGTGCGGCAGCAGCGTGTCGACGACCAGGCGCTTCTCGATGCGGCCCTGCACCAGCCGGCCGTGTTCGTGGCCGACCAGCGTCGCCATCGCCTCGGCCAGGTTGCCGATCGTCGCCGACAGCCCCCAGACGGCGAGCTGCGGGTTCCAGCGCTTGAGCCGCGCCAGCGCCAGCTGCACCTGCACGCCGCGTTTGCTGCCGATCAGCTCGTGCCATTCGTCGACGATGACGGTCTGCACGCCGGCCAGTTCGGCACGTGCCGAGTCGCGTGTCAGCAGCAGCGACAGCGACTCGGGCGTCGTCACCAGCGTCTCGGGCAGGCGCCGGTCCTGGCGCGCACGTTCGGCGCTGCCGGTGTCGCCGGTGCGCTGGGCGACGTCCCAGCCCGGCGGCGCGGCGGCCTGCAGCGCGCGCGTGGTGTCGGCGGCAAGCGCGCGCATCGGCGTCAGCCACAACACCTGCAGCCCGCGCCGCGGCGCCGCACGCGCCAGCGCGCCGAACCAGACGGCGTAGGTCTTGCCGCTGCCGGTGGTGGCGTGCAGCAGGCCGCTGTCGCCGCCGGCCATCGCCGCCCAGACGGCGCGCTGGAACTCGAACGGCAACCAGCCGCGTGCGCCGAACCAGGATTCGGCGTGCACGAGGCCGGCCACCTCGATCATGCGGTGACGATCCAGCCTTCGACCGGGTCGACGTCGGCCGGGATGCCGGCGCCGTCGCGCAAGCTGGCCCAGCCGGCCTGCAGCAGGCACAGCGCGGCGTCGAGCCGGTCGCCCGAGGCGTCGGCGACCAGCGCGTCGCGCTGGGCGTGTGTCAGCTTGAGCCGCAGCCCCAGCCGCGTGCGGCCCTGCTCCAGCGCGTCGACGAGGTCCTTGCGTGCGATGAGGCGGTCGGCGGCCTCGCTGTTCTTGTACGAACGCCGGCCCAGGATCTCGGCGGCCAGCAGGCCGGGATAGGCCTCGACGGCGCGGCGCTCGGCGTCGCCGGCCACCAGCCCCGGCACCTGCACGCCGGCCGCGACCAGGCGGGAAAAACCTTCGTAGTACATGAAGCCGACCGGCACGTAGCGCGTCTGCAGCGGGCTGGAACTCGTCGTGCCGGGCAGCGAGACGTCGGTGCGGCGGTGCACCAGGCGCTGGCCGGCCGGGCGGCCGTTGCCCCAGGCGTCGACCAGCGCGCGGAAGTCCATGCGCGCCGGGCAGCGCCGGCGCAGTTCGGCGACGACTTCGGCAGCACTCGTGCCCAGGCCCTGCGCCTCGACGAAGGCGCGCGGCAGGCCGAACGGGAAGTCGAAGCCGCCGAACCAGGGATGTTCGGCGAGCACGGCCTCGAAGCCGGCGAGCGTCGGCAGCTCGTCCACCCGTTCGAGACGCAGCACGGCGCCGTGCAGCGTGCCGCGTGCGACGGTGATCGGCTTGCGCCGCGACGGCGCGCAGCTGAAGTCCACGCCGAGCAGCGGCAGCGAAGAAGCGGTCGGGGTCATCGCGGCGATTGTCGCGGGGCCGCCGCTACAGTCGGCGCATGACTGCCAATCCGACCCTCGTCGAGGCGCTGCGTGGCGGCGCCGTCGAATCCACCCACCGCGGCGCCTGGGCCGTCGTCGACGCCGACGGCGACGTCGTCGCCTCGGCCGGCGACATCGACCGGCCGATCTTCCCGCGTTCGGCGGTCAAGCTGCTGCAGGCACTGCCGCTGGTCGAGAGTGGCGCCGCCGAACGTTATGGCCTGAACGACGAACAGCTGGCGATCGCCTGCGCCTCGCACAACGGCGAGCCGCGCCACGTCGCCGTCGCGGCCTCGATGCTGGCCGCCGCCGGCGTCGACGAAACAGCGCTGGAGTGCGGCGCGCACTGGCCCTACCGCGACCTCGTGCAGCGCGAGATGGCCGCCGCCGGCCAGACGCCGGGCGCGCTGCACAACAACTGCTCGGGCAAACACGCCGGCTTCGTCTGCCTGGGCTGCCTGCTCGCCGGCGACGCCGACAAACGCGCCTTCCTCTCGGGCTACGTCAAACCCGAGCACCCGGTGATGCGCGAAGTCGGCGACGCGATCGAAGCCGCGACCGGCTGGCGCCTGGCCGACACGCCGCGCGGCACCGACGGCTGCTCGATCCCGACCTACGCGATCCCGCTGCGCCACCTGGCGCTGGCCTTCGCACGCGCCGGCAGCGGCATCGGCCTGCGTGAAGGCCGCGCGCGCGCCGCGAAGCGGCTGATGGCCGCGGTCACCGCCGAGCCCTTCATGGTCGGCGGCAGCGGGCGCTTCGACACCCGCATCATCGAGCGCCTGGGCGAACGGGTGTTCTGCAAGGTCGGCGCCGAAGGCGTGTTCTGCGCCGCGTTCCCGAAGGCCGGGCTGGGCGTCGCGGTGAAGATGGACGACGGCGCCTCGCGCGCCTGCGAAGTCGTGATGGCGGCGCTGATCGAGCGTTTCGTGCGCCTGGACGAGGCCGAACGCGGCTTCGTGCACGCCTTCGCCGACCAGCCGCTGGCCAACTGGAACGGCCTCGACGTCGGCCGGCTGCGCTGGGCGAGCTGAAACAAGGGCGGGCATCATCCGGTGCCTGCCGCCGATGATCCCGATGTCCCCTGCTCCCGCCCGGGCGCTGCGCCCGGCGCGTTTCGCCGTCCGCTCCCTCTTCTTCGCCTTCGGCACCGTCACCGGCGCCTGGGGCGCGCACGTGCCCAGCGCCAAGGCGCGCTACGGGCTGGACGAAGCGCAACTCTCGCTGGCGCTGCTGGCGGCGGCGGTCGGTGCCGTCGGCGCGCTGCTCGTCGCCGGGCGCGTCATCGGCGAGCACGGCCCGCGGCGTGTCGTGCCGGTGGCCGCGGTCGTCATCGCCGCGGCGCTGGGCACGCTGCTGCTGCACGGCGGCTTCGCCGCGCTGGTGGCGACGATGCTCGTGTTCGGTGCCGCCGGCGCGTTCTACGACGTCTCGATCAACGCCGAAGGCACGCTGCTGGAGGAACGCAGCGGCTTCAAGGTCGTCAGTGGCTTTCACGGCATGTGGAGCCTGGGCGCGATGACCGGCGCCGGCGGCTGCTCGGCGCTGCTCGCCGCCGGCGTGCCGGCCGCCTGGCAGCTCGGTGCGCTGGCGATCGTGGTGCTGGCGTTGTCGCTGGTCGCCGCGCGTTCGCTGCTGCCCGACCACCCGCCGGTGCCCGACGGCCCGCGGCGCTGGCGGCTGCCGCCGCCGCGCCTGCTGCTGCTGGGCACGCTGGCGGCGCTGGGCCTGCTGGCCGAAGGCGTGATCTACGACTGGAGCGTGCTCTGGTTCACCGATTCGCTGGGCCAGACGCAGGCCGTCGGCGGCCTGGGTTACGCGGCCTTCGCGGCGGCGATGGCGGCCTCGCGTTTCGGCGGCGATGCGCTGCGCAGCCGCTTCCACGCCGCCACGCTGCTGGCCGCCAGCGCCGGGCTGGCGGCGCTGGCGATGAGCGCGGCGCTGCTGCTGCACCACCCGGTGGTCGGCATTGCGTCGATGGCGCTGGTCGGCGCCGGGCTCGCCAACGTCGTGCCCATCCTGTTCGTCGCCGGTGGCCGCCAGCCGGGTGTGACGCCGGCCGACGGCATCGCCGCGGTGTCCTCGCTGGGTTACGTCGGCCTGCTCGCCGGGCCGCCGCTGGTCGGCGCCATCGCCCATGCGAGCTCGCTGAACCTGGCGATGGCGACGCTGGTCGCCGCGGCGCTGGCGCTGGGCGCCGGCGCGCGGCTGCTGCGCTGACTCAGCGCAGCGGGCGCAGGCGCAGCACCAGCGCACCCAGCGAAGCGGCGCTCGCCAGCGCGACCATGCCCAGCCAGCCGCCGTGCGTCAGCGCCAGGCCGCCGAGCGCCGAACCGGCCGCCATGCCGACGAAGATCGTCGTGAACAGCAGCGCGTTGAGCCGGCTGCGCGCCTCGGGCTCCAGGCCGTAGACCAGGGTCTGGTGCGAGACCAGCGAAGCCTGGATCGCGAAGTCGAAGCCGACCGCGGCGACTGCGATCAGCGCCAGCGCCGCCACCGTCGGCAGCAGCGGCTCGGCCGCGAGCACGGCGAACGAGACCACCGCCAGCGCCGCCGCCAGGCGGGTGACGAAGACCGGCCCGCGGCGGTCGGCCAGGCGGCCGGCCAGCGGCGCGGCCAGCGCCCCGGCGGCCCCGGCCAGGCCGAAGGCCCCGGCCGCCGCCGCGCCCAGGCCGTGGCGGGCCTGCAGCGCCAGCGCCAGCGTCGACCAGAAGGCGCTGAAAGCCACCGACAGCAGCGCCTGCACGGCCGCCGCGCGGCGCAGCGCCGCGTGGCGCCGCCACAGCGAGACCATCGACGCCAGCAGCGCGCCGTAGCCCAGGCGCGTCGTCGGCGCGATGTGCGGCAGGCCGCGCCAGACCGCCAGGCCGATCACCGCGACCGCCGCGGCGGCGGCGAAGAACACGCTGCGCCAGCCCCACGCCGCCGCCAGCAGGCCGCTGGCGACACGCGACAGCAGGATGCCGAGCAGCAGGCCGGTCATCACGCTGCCGACGGTGGCGCCGCGCCGTTCAGGCGCCGACAGCGCGGCGGCGGCGGGCACCAGGTCCTGGGCCATCGTCGCCGCCAGGCCGATGACCAGGCTGGCCGCCAGCAGCGCCGGCAGCCCGGCCGCCAGGCCCGCGGCCAGCAGCGCCAGCGTCAGCAGTGCGGCCTTGGCGGTGATCAGCGTGCGCCGGTCGCTGCGGTCGCCCAGCGGCGCCAGCAGCAGCAGGCCGGCGGCGTAGCCGAACTGGGTCAGTGTCGGCACCAGGCCGACGCCGGCGGCGCCGGCGCCGAGGTCGGCACCGAGCGCGGCCAGCAGCGGCTGGGCGTAGTAGATCGAGGCGACGGCGAAACCGGCGCCGGCGGCCATCAGCACGACCGGCGGCGAGGCGGGGCGCGAGGCGGTGGGCAGCGGCGACAGCGGAGCGGGAGCGGGAAGGGCGGACATCGTGGACTCCAGCGTGGGATTCGATGTCTGAAATTCTTCCAGCGCATCGACAGGCGTTGTAGTAGCGCCGGATTCACATCTGTCATACGCTCAGCGCATGACCAAAGCCTTTGCCGGCACCGACCGCCTAGAACTGCTGCAGACCTTCGTGCGCATCGTCGACGCCGGCAGCCTGTCGGCGGCCGCCATCGCGCTGGGCACCACGCAGCCGACGATCAGCCGCCGGCTGCAGCAGCTGGAACGTTCGCTGGGCCTGACCCTGCTGCAGCGCTCGACGCATTCGATGGCGCCGACCGAAGACGGCCAGCGCTGCTACGAACACGCGCGTTCGCTGCTCGAACGCTGGGACGCCGCCGAGGCCGACCTGCGCGGCGTGCAGGAGCTGCCGCGCGGCCGGCTGCGTGTCGTCGTGCCGCACGCCTTCGGCCAGCAGCAGCTGGTCGTGCCGCTGCTGGATTTCCTGCGCCGCCACCCCGAGGTCTCGGTCGAATGGCTGCTGCACGACCGCCTGCCCGACTTCATCGGCCAGGGCGTGGACTGCGCGATCCGCGTCGGCGCGGTCGACGAGCCGGGGCTGGTGGCGGTGCGGCTGGCCGAGGTGCCGCGCCTAGTCGTCGCCGCGCCGGGCCTCTGGGGCGACGGCCCGCCGCCGGCCGAACCCGAGGCGCTGGCCGCCCTGCCCTGGCTGGCCGCCGGCAGCTTCTACCGCGACGAGATCGAACTGCAGGACCGCCGCAGCGGCGAATGGCGGCGCCTGGCGATCCAGCCGCGGCTGACGACCGACAGCCTGTACGCGCTGCGCGAAGCGGCCCGCGGCGGCGCCGGCGCGGCGATCATCTCGTCGTGGCTGGTGGCCGAAGACCTGGCCGCCGGCCGGCTGGTGCATCTGGCGCCCGACTGGCGCGCGGCCCCGCTGCCGGTGGTCCTGCTGCACCCGCCGGCGCGGCTGCAGCCGGCGCGGCTGCGCGCCTTCATCGCCGCGATGCGAGCGGCGATGCCGACGCTGTCGGGCATGGTGCCGGCGACACGCGCCAGCGCCTGAACGTCAGGCCGGCACGGCCCCGGCCACCGGCGTCGGCGGCGTCGGCAGCAGCACGACCGGCTCGTCGCCGCCGTTCAGCCGGCCCACCGCGCGGTGGCGGCCGCCGGTCTTGGCGCGGTAGAGCATCGAGTCGATGTCGGCCAGCGCGGCGTCCAGGTCGAAGTCGGGCACGAGCTCGATCGACGCGAAGCCGATCGAGGCCGTCACCTGCCGGCGGGCCGTGTCCAGCTCGATGGGCCGCGCGCCGACGGCATCGAGCAGGCGCAGCACGAAGCCGCGTTCGGCCTCGGCATCGTCGGGGTCGTCGATGAAGAGCAGGAACTCCTCGCCACCCCAGCGCACGATGCAGTCGTCGCTGCGCACGCAGTCGGCCAGGCGGCGGCTGGTCTCGCGCAGCGCGCGGTCGCCGCAGGCATGGCCGTGGCGGTCGTTGATGGCCTTGAAGTGGTCGATGTCCAGCAGCACCAGCAGCACGCGGCCGCCGCCGCGCGCCAGGCGCTGGGCGAAGAAACGCTCGAAGTGGCGGCGGTTGTAGGCGCCGGTCAGCGGGTCGTGCGTGCTCTCGTAGTCGAGCGCGGCGTTGGCGTCGCGCAGCTGGTGGTTCACGCGGCGGGTGCGCAGATGCACGAACAGCAGCGAGGCCGTCGACAGCAGCACCGCGGCGGCCACGGCGATCGTCGTGCGCCGGTGCAGGCGCTCGGCCTCGAGCTGCAGCTCGGCGGTCTGGCTCTGGTGGCGCAGGCGCTCGATGTCCAGGTCCTTGCGGCTGCTCTCCAGCACCGCGGCCAGGAAGCTGGCGTTCTTCTCGCGCGCCTCGCGCTGGGTGCGCTCGCGCAGCTCGGCGGCCCGCTCGGAGGCCTGGTAGGCCTGCTCCCAGCGCCCGGCGCGGGCCATCATGGCCGCCCAGTCGCGCAGCGCCCGCGCGACCTCGCCGACCTGGCCGCCGCGCTCGAACCAGACGCGGCCGCGGTCGAAGGCCTCGGTCCCGGCCTGCATCTGGCCCGCCGCCGCGAGCGCGAAGCCGCGCCCGATCCAGGCGTAGGCCTTCAGGTACTCGATGCCCATGCGGTCGGCCTCGACGACGAGCTCGGCGGTGAGGTCCAGCGTCTGCTGCACGCGGCGGGTGCGGTAGTAGACGTCGGCGAGGTTGATGCGCACCGCCAGCCGCGTCTCCGCGTCGCCCTCGCGCTCGGCCAGCTCGAGCGCCCGCAGCAGCGTCGCCCGGGCGGCGTCGTACTGGCCGGCACCGATCTGCAGCGCGCTGCGCGCGAGCAGCTTGTCGTCGCTGCGCGAGATCTCGGGGTCGAGCTGCAGCGCGCGGTCGCTGTTGCGCAGCGCATCGGCGTGCTGGCCGAGTTCTCCCTGGATCATGGCCAGCGTCGTCAGCGCGTCGGCCTCGCGCGGCGCGTCGCCGGCCAGGCGCGCGATCTCCAGCGCACGGCCGATCGCCGTCAGGCCGTCGTCGACGGCGCCGGCGTAGGTGGCTTCGTCGGCGTAGTCGCGGGCGACGCGGAAGGCCAGCGTCGGCAGCCGGAGGCGGTCGATCAGGCCCCAGGCCTGGCGCGCGTAGCGATAGTTGTCGCTCGGGTTGCCGGCGTGATCGGCGGCCCACTGGCGGCATTTCAGCAGGGCGACCTGCAGGTGGGGATCGGCGCTGTCGCCGGCGCGCGTCTCCAGCGTGGCGAGCAGCGCCGGGCTCGCGCCCTGCGACGCGGCGCAGCGCTCGACGGCCAGCAGCGCCTGCCATGGTGGCGCAGCCCAGCGCGGGTCGGCGCGCAAGGCGTCGATGCGCTCGATGCGCAGCGCGGGCGCACGGGCGATGTCGGCGCGCAGCAGCTCGTCGAGCACACGCTCCTCGGGGCCGACACGGCCTTCAGGCGGCAGGCGCGGCTCGGCAGACGCCGCGACGACGCCCAGGCCCAGCGCGAGCGCCATCGCGAGCGCCACGACCCCGGGTCGCGGCATCCCGCCGGGCGTCCTTCTTCCCCCGGCTTGCATTCCCCACCCCTCGATCTGGACGGCATGTCGTGCCGTCTCGGCCCGCATTGTCGCTGCCGGCGGCGGCCCGGTGCCGCCGGCCGGCGTCAGCGCGGTGCAGGAAACAGCGTCGCCACCCAGTCGGCGAAGGCGCGCACGCGCCGCGGCAGGTGGCGCCGGTGCGGCAGCAGCAGCGTCACCGGCATCGGCGGCGGCACGAAAGCCGGCAAGAGCGCCACCAGTCGCCCGGCGTTCAGGCCGGGGCGTGCACTGGCCTCGGGAATCTGGATGATGCCCAGCCCGGCCTCGCAGGCAGCGAGGTAGGCGTCGGTCGCATTGACGGTGACGACACCGGCCATCGTCACGCTGCGCAGCGAGCCGTCGGCCGCCAGGTACTCGAAGCCCGCCGGCCGGTCGCCCAGATTGGGCTGGTAGTGCACCAGCCGGTGCGCCGCCAGGTCCTCGACCGAGCGTGGCTCGCCGTGGCGCGCGACGTAGCCCGGGCTGGCGACGTTGACCATCGTGTACGCACCCAGCGGCCGGCCGACGAGCTGCTCGGCGACGACGGCACCGACACGGATCACCGCGTCGTAGCCTTCGCGCACCGGGTCGACGCGGCGGTCGGCGGCGCCGATCTCGACCGCGAGCCCCGGGTGCAGCGCCAGGAACTCGGGCAGCCGCGGCAGCACCAGCGCACGCGCCATCGCCAGCGGCATGTCCACACGCAGCCGCCCGGTCAGCGCCTGCGGCTGCTGCTGGAACATCGTGCGCAGTTCGTCCAGGTCGGCGAGCACGTCCTGGCAGCGTTCGACGAACAGCCGGCCGTCGTCGGTGAGGCTGACGCGCCGCGTCGTGCGCTGCAGCAGTCGCGCGCCCAGACGCTCCTCCAGCCGCCGCACCGCGGTCGACACGGTGGCACGTGGCAGGCCCAGGCGCTGGGCGGCCTCGGTGAAGCTGCCGAGCTCGGCGACACGCAGCACGATGCGCAGGTCTTCGGGGGACATGGTGGCTCGATTGATCGAAAACGTCGACCAGTGTTGCCGAATCAGCCCCGTTTATCCAGCCAGGCCGAACTCCTAAAGTGCCTGCACCGCGGCGCCATGCCGCTTCCACGAAACAGGACGATCCGATGAACACGCTCGCCCCCCCCCGTACCGCCCTCGTCACCGGCGGCAGCCGCGGCCTCGGCCGCGACGCGGTGCTGCACCTGGCCCGAGCCGGCTGGGATCTGGTCTTCACCTTCCACAGCCGCGCCGCCGAGGCCGAGGCGGTGGCCGCGCAGGTGCGTGCGCTGGGCCGGCGTGCGGTGGCGCTGCAGTTCGACGCCGGCGCGGTCGCCTCCATCCCGGCCTTCGTCGAGGCGCTGCGCGGCGCGCTCGCCGACGGTATCGGCCGGCCGGCGCTGGACGCCGTCGTGCACAACGCCGGCTTCGGCGTGCACGCGGCCTTCGCCGAGACAACGCAAGCCGACTTCGACGCGCTGATGAACGTGCACCTGAAGGGCCCGTTCTTCCTGACGCAGGCGCTGCTACCGCTGCTGGCCGACGGCGCGCGCATCCTGCACGTCTCCAGCGGGCTGACACGTTTCAGCCTGCCCGGCTACGCCGCCTACGCGACGATGAAGGGCGCGGTCGAGGTGCTGACGCGCTACCTGGCCAAGGAACTGGGCGCACGCGGCATCCGCGTCAACACGCTGGCGCCGGGGGCGATCGAGACCGACTTCGGCGGCGGCGCGGTGCGCGACGACACCCGGCTCAACGCCTACGTCGCGGCGCAGACGGCACTGGGACGCGTCGGTCGGCCCGAGGACATCGGCGGCGCGGTCGCCGCGCTGCTGGCCGACGAGTCCGGCTGGGTCACCGGGCAGCGCATCGAGGCCTCGGGCGGCATGTTCATCTGAGCTCGGCGGCGGCCGCCTCGGCGACCGCCCCCCGGGCCTGCAGCAGGTACTCCAGGCACTCGGAAGCCGGCAGTGCTCGGCTGTAGAGGTAACCCTGGAACACGTTGCAGCCCAGGGTCGCGAGCAGGTCGCGCTGCTCGCGCGTCTCGACGAACTCGGCGATGACGCGGGCCCCGCCGGCATGCCCCAGCGTCGCGATGGCGCGGATGATGTCGGCACTCACCGGATGCGTCATCACGTCGCGGCTCAGCGAGCCGTCGACCTTGATCGCCGCGACCCGAAATCGCCGCAGGTGCAGCAGCGAGGCGTGCCCCATGCCGAAGTCGTCCATCGCCAGGCCGACGCCGAGCGCGTCAAGGCGCGCCAGGTTGGCGTCGGCAACCTCGCCGACCGGGATGCCGCGGCTCTCGGTGATCTCCAGCTCCAGCTCGTCGGGGCGCAGGCCGTGGCGGTGCAGCGCCTGCGCCACGACGAGGTGCAGCCCCGGCTGCGACAGCTGCAGCGGCGAGACGTTGACCGACATCGTCAGCGCGCCCAGGCCCTGCGTGTTCCATTGCGCCTTGCACGCGCAGGCCCGGTCGATGACCCAGGCGCCCAGCGGCGCGATCACCGCGCCCTGTTCGGCCAGCGCGATCGCGACGTCGGTGCGCACCGCGCCATAGCCCGCGTGCTGCCAGCGCAGCAGCGCCTCGACGCCGACCACCGCGCCGTCGGCCCGGTGCTGCGGCTGGTAGACCAGCGCCAGCGCCGGCGTGCCGATCGCACGCTCCAGATCGTGCAGCAGGCCACGAGCGATGACGCCGACGTGGTCGCTGCGGCGCAGCGGCGTGTCGCTGCGCGGCGCCTCGCTGACGATGACCGCGCTGGCGTGCTGGAAGGCGCTCAGGCGCTCGGCGCGGCGCTCGGCTTCGTGGCGGCGCACGAAGGGCAGGTAGATCGCGGTCGAGATCACGAGCCCCAGCGCCTGCAGCGCGGCGCCGACCCAGGACCCGGTCAGCCACCAGCCCGACAGCAGCACCGGTGTCGTCCAGGGGATCTGCACCGGCAGCAGCTCGATCCAGCCCAGGTGCAGCGCCAGCAGCGGCGGCAGCACCAGCACCAGCGGCCCGAGCAGGAAGGGCAGCAGGAAACGCGGGTTCAGCACCAGCGGCAGCCCGAACAGCAGCAGCTCGTTGACGTTGAACAGCGCCGGCAGCCACGACAGCTGCGCCAGGCGCCGGTTCTGCCCGTGGCGCGCCACGATGAACAGCGCGACGAGCAGCCCCAGCGTCGCCCCCGAGCCGCCCAGGTGCACGAAGTTGTCGACCAGCACACGCGGAACGCGGCCCGGCACGGCCGGCTCGCCGGCCAGCGTGAACAGGAAGCCGAAGTGAGCGTCCAGCACCTTGCCGCCGTGCACGCCGAAGAACCACAGGCACTGGTTGACGGCGACGGCCAGCGGCGTCAGCAGCCACTCGGCGTCGAGCCGGGCGCCGGCCTCGGCTAGCCATTGGGCGTCCGGGCGCGGCAGGCGCCACACCAGCTCGGCGACGGCCTTGGACAGCAGCCCCAGCAGCACCAGCGGCAGCGTCAGCCGGGTCGCGTGATAGAAGACCGGGTTGCTGTCGTAGCCGATCGCCAGGCGGCGCATCGGCGCCCAGTCGGCCAGCGGACGCAGCAGCGCGGGCGTCGCCAGCCCGACGACGATGCCGGTCAGCATCGAGCCCGTTCCGAAGGACTGCAGCGTGACCGGCCCGGTGGCGCTGGCGCAGAGCGTGAAGTTCACCATCGCCCCGATCGCGACCCAGATCGGCGGCAGCGGCTCGCGCGACGTGCCTCGAGGGGCTCGCTGGGCCACCATCGACGCGATCGTCACCGCCAGCGCCAGGCCGAGCACGCCCCAGGTGGACTGCACCACGGCCTCGGCCGCGTCGGCCCAGCCCAGGCCGAAACGTGCCTCCAGCCAGGCGCGGCCGGCCGGGATCGGGAAGTTGCCGAGCAGCGTCGCCGCGACACCGAACAGCGTGATCGGCAGCAGCACCACGTAGGCGTCGCGCACCGCGGCGAGAGCGCCGGCACGGTAGCTCGAGTGGACAGGTGGATCGGCGGGCATCGGAGGCAGCGGCATGGCCGGCGCATGCACTCCACGCCGTAAAGCCTGTTTTCGGCCCCGGGGCCCGGCGGCTTCAGCGCAGCGCCGTGAACTGCGTCACGCCGCGGCCCTGCCGTGGCGCCCGGCGCACACACCCCGGAGCTCGGTGGACGATGGATGCCACGCCCGGTTCCCAGGTATGCGACAATGCCGGGTGCGCCTCGCCCCAACGTGTTCCTGCTTCCCCGAAGCCGACACGCTGCGCCGAGACCGAGGCCTGATCCTCCTCCCGCCGCCGAGTCCCCCGCGGACCGCGCCGAGCACGCAGCGAACACCCCTGCAAGCTCACCCCCGATCGTTCGTCGTCGCGCGCCTTGCGCGGCATCTGCAATACCCGGGGCGGCACCTCCCGCCCCACCGAAGGACCTTCATCCACACACCGATCCAGGTCGGGCGATACACCGTGTCGCCCCTGACCCGCCACGACACCGACGGCTTTGCCGCTTCGGTGTCCATCCGAAGCGGCATCGGCCGCGCCACGCATGACCGCGTGCTGCGACTGCTGCCCCGATTCACCACACGCGACGCTGCCGCCCGCCACGCGACCACCGAAGGCCTGGCCTGGGTGGCCCGGACCGAGGGCCGGAACGCCGCCATCGACACGGAACAGGAGCACCCATGGCCAAGGAAGAACTGATCGAGATGCGCGGCGTGGTCGACGAGATCCTCCCGGACTCGCGATTTCGCGTGACGCTGGACAACGGCCACCGCCTCGTGGCCTACACCGGCGGCAAGATGCGCAAGCACCATATCCGCATCCTCGCGGGAGACAGCGTGTCGCTGGAACTCTCGCCCTACGACCTCAGCAAGGGCCGCATCACGTTCCGCCACCTCGAGCGGCGCACGACCCCGGCCCCGGCCCCTTCCCAGAATCACGGGTCGCGTCGCTGAGCGCGCCCCGTCTGCATTGACCAACCGAAAGGACTGAAGACATGACGACCGAAACCGGAACCGTGAAGTGGTTCAACGAGAGCAAGGGCTACGGCTTCATCACGCCGGACGCCGGCGGCAAGGACCTGTTCGCCCACTTCAAGGAAATCCAGGGCACGGGCTTCAAGACCCTGGCCGAGAACCAGCGCGTCGAGTTCGAGGTGACGCAGGGCCAGAAGGGCCCGCAAGCCTCGCGCATCCGCGCCATCTGACGGCCTGAACGCCGCCGCCTCCCGGCGGCGGCCTCACCAGCGCAGCGCGCGCGCGCCCACCAGCGCACCCAGCGCGGCGCTGGCCGCAATGCCCAGCGTGTACCACAGCGCCGAGAACGAAATCGCCGCCTCGGTGCACGACAGCGCGTAGCCGAACGCGCCCGCGGCCCCGGCCGCGAGGCCGGCTGCGGCGCCCGCGGCCCGTGGCCGCGTCGGCGCCAGCCCTCGCAAGGCCCACAGCACGGCGCCCAGCGCCGGCAACGACAGCCCCAGCACCGCCGCCGGGCACGACCACGACGAGTGGCCGAACAAGGCCGGCAGGCGCGCTGCCACCGGCGTGTCGAACCAGTTCACCAGCCCCGCCATGCCCGCCGCCGCCACCACGGCCGCCACCGCCATGGCCGGCGTGTGCAGGCCCGTGGCCAGCGGCCGCCCCAGCTTCGCGGCCAGCCAGGCCGCCGCCGCGGCCAGCGCCGCGGCATAACTCAGCTTGAACCAGGGCGCCGGCGTCGCGAACATCGCGCCCGGCACGAGGCCCAACCCCAGCACGGCGACGGCGACGCTGGCCACCAGGCCGGCGCCCAGCGCCACCGCCAGCCGCCGCGCCGCGACCGCCCGCGGCGCCGGCCCGGCCGAGCTCGCCAGCAGCTCGATCCACTGCTCGGTCTTCATCCCGTTCTCCTCACCAGCGCCGCGAGCCGCTTGAGCCCGCGGTGCACCTGAACCTTGATCGCCGACTCGCTGGCGCCGGTGCGCTGCGCCGCCTCGTTCACCGACAGCCCCTCGAGCCGCGTCAGCACGATCGCCGAGCGCTGCGCCGCAGGCAACGCCTGCAGCAGCCGCTGCAGGTCGCGCGCGGTGCCGGCCTCGGCGTCCGGCGCCGCCAGCCGCTCGTCTCCGACCTCGTCCAGCGGCTCGTGCAGCGCCTCGCGCCGGCCGCGACGGCGCAGGTGGTCGATCAGCTTGTGGCGCGCGATGGCCAGCATCCAGGCCGCGACCGGCAGCGTCGGGTCCCAGGTGCCGCGGTGCAGGTGCAGCGCCAGCAGCGTGTCCTGCACCAGGTCCTCGACCTCGTCGGGCCGCGCCGCCAGCCGCCGGCGCAGATAGGCCCGCAGCCGCGCCGCGGCCAGCGTCAGCGCCTCGCGGTAGGCGGCCTCGTCGCCGTCGTGCGCACGCCGCCACGGCGGCGCGATGCGGCGCTCGAACTCGTCGTCGGGCGGCGCGGCGGCATCGGCAGGCGGATCGGCGGACGGCGACACGGCGCGATTCTCGGTGCCGGGCCAGCCCGGATGCATCAGGTCGGACGCGCTCACCGGGGCACCTCCCGGCCGGCGGCCGGCCCGCGCCGCACGAGCCAGGCGTCCAGCGACCAGGGGCCGCCGCCGCGCAGCAGCAGCCCGCCCAGCGCCGCGGCCCAGGTGCCGTGCGTCGGCCAGGCCCCCGGATAGACGAAGACCTGGATCACCACGGTCATCACCAGCAGCCCCAGCGCCGCGCCGCGTGTGCCCAGCCCGAACAGCAGCAGCAGCGGCAGCAGGTGCTCGGCGCCGGCGGCGAGCACCGCCGCCGCCTCGGGCGGCAGCAGCGGCAGCCGGTACTCGTCGCGGAACAGGTCGACGGCCTGCGGCGCCAGCCGCGGCCAGCCGAGCTCGACGCGGCCCTCGGCCAGGTCGAGCGCGAAGCCCTCCACCTTGGTCTGGCCCGAGCGCCAGAACAGGCCGGCGAGCGCGACCCGCGCCAGCAGCTGCAGCGCGGCCTCGGCCGCTTCGCGGGGGGTCATGCGGCCTCCAGCGCCGGCTCCCAGCCGACCAGCGCGCCGTGGCGCAGCAGCAGCGCCAGCGCCGCCGCCAGGTCCAGGCCTTCGCCGGCCTCGGCCGCCGCGGCGCCCAGCGGCCGGCCGGCGGCCAGGGCGGCGCAGAAGGCGGCGGTCGGCCGGTCGACGGCCAGCGTCAGCACCGCGTCGCCGGCATCGCGCAGCACCAGCGCCGCCTCGGCGCCGTCGGTCGCGAGAGTGGCCGGCAGCTCGTCGAGCTGGTGCGCGGCCCAGATCGACAGCGCCGCATGCTCGAAGCTCAGCGCGGCCAGCGACGGATGCAGACGCAGCCGGGCGCCGGGCAGCCGCTGCGGGGGCACCAGGTGCGACTGCACGGCGGCGGCGTCCAGCGGCGTGGCGTCGGCGGCCAGCGCGGCGCGCACCCGCGCGCGCTCCAGCCGCGCGACCTCGGCCAGCCAGGGCAGCCCGCGCGCCGGGGCGTAGCCGGCGATCGCCGCGGCGAAGCCGTCGCCCCAGTCGCCCAGCACCGGGCCGCGCGGCGGCTGGCGGCGCGCGAAGGCCAGCGCCATCGTGTCGAAGAAGGCCTCGCCGACGAGGCGGCGCACGACCGGGAAACCGTCGGCCAGCGCCCTCGCCCAGGCGGCATCGACGTTGTGGCGGTGCACCGCCAGGCGCGCCGCGGGGTCCGAACCGTTCCCGGCCCGCAGGCCCGGCGGCACCGGCGCAGCCGGGTCCAGCAGCGCGGCGGCGATGGCCGGCTGCGGCCGGTCGGCCGGTGCCGTGGCCGGCATCGCCAGGCGGCGTGGTGCGCCGGCGTCCACCGCAGGCGCCACCGGTGCCTCGGCCAGCGCACGGCGCACAGGCAGCAGTTCGTCCGCCAGCACCACCAGCGGCGGCACGTCGTGGTCACGTTCGATCAGCGTCGGCACCGGCCCCAGGCGCTGCAGCGTGCGCCGGTACAGCGCCCAGACCGGATCGGCGACGGCCGACCCGTGGTCGTCGATCAGCAGCGGCGCGCCGGCGGCGTCGTGCTGCCGGCTGCAGCCGGCGAGGTGGATCTCGCCGACCGCCGCCGGCGGCAGCGCGGCCACCAGCGCCCACGCGTCGCGGCCGTGGTTGACGGCGCTGACCCAGGCGTTGTTCAGGTCCAGCAGCAGCGCGCAGCCGGTGCGCCGCACGAGCTCGGCGAGGAACTCGCCTTCGCCGATGGCGCTGGCCTCGAACTCCAGATAGGTGCTCGGGTTCTCGATCAGCACCTGCCGGCCGAGCGCCTGCTGCAGCCGGTCGACGTGCGCGGCGACCCGCGCCAGCGCGACCTCGTCGTAGACCAGCGGCAGCAGGTCGGGGAAACAGGTGCCGCCGTGCGCCGACCACGCCAGGTGTTCGGACACCCAGCGCGGCTCGAAACGCCGCACCAGCGCCGCCAGCCGCGCCAGGTGCGCCGCATCGGGCGGCTGCAGCCCGCCCAGCGACAGCCCGACACCGTGGACCGACAGCGGCCAGCGCTCGCGCAGGCGCTCGAGCAGGCGCAGCCGCGGGCCGCCGTCGACCAGGTAGTTCTCGGCGTGCACCTCGAGGAAGTCGACCACGGCCTCGCCGGCCAGCAGCGCGTCGGCGTGCTGGGGCTTGAAGCCGAGGCCGGCCAGGCGGGCGGGCATGGCGCGTTCAGGCCTTGCCCATCTCCTTGGCCTTCTCCTTGAACGGCAGGGTCTGGCCGAACCCGGTGGGCGAGGTCTTGGAGACCGTCTTCTCGCAGGTGCCGGCAGGCACGTAGGACCAGGCGTTGCCCTGGTGCTCGGTGCGCGAGGTGCCGGCGCAGGTGGTGCCGGGGCCGGCGGCGCAGTCGTTGTGGCCCTTCATCGCGACGCCGTAGCACTTCTCCTTGGCGCCGGCCTCGGCGGCCTGGGCCGGGGCGGCGGCGAGGGTCAGCGCGGCGCCCAGCGCGAGGGCGAGCGTGGCGGCGGGCAGCGAAACGGTCGGGTTCATCGGGTCTCCTTCGTCGGGGGTTGGCACGGGGCGCCGAAGCGGCGCTCCCTGCCATACGAAGCAAACCGCCTGGCGGTTACACCGGGTCCGCGGGGGAAGCGCCGGGCGACAGCGTGCCGCCGTCGAGCAGCGCCTCGAAACGTTCGCGCGGCAGCGCCGGCGCAAACAGCCAGCCCTGGAACTCGGCCACGCCGAGCTCCTCCAGCCAGCGCCGCTGGGCCTCGGTCTCGACGCCCTCGGCCACCGGGTGCAGCTTCATCGCCCGGCACAGCCCGACGATGGCCTCGGCCACCGGCCGCTCCTGCAGCGGCGCCTGCACGAAACGCCGGTCGATCTTCAGCGACGTGAACGGCAGCCGCTGCAGATAGGCCAGGTGCGAGTAGCCGATGCCGAAGTCGTCCAGCGCGACCGACAGCCCGAGCGCACGCAGCCCCTCGACGACCCGCGTCGTGCGTTCGCCCTCGGCGACCAGCATCGACTCGGTGACCTCGATCTCCAGCGCCTGCGGCGGGCAGCCGGTGCCGCGCAGCACGGCCTCGATCTCCTCCAGCAGCCACGGGTCCTCGAACTCGCACGGCGACAGGTTGACCGACAGCTTCAGCCGCCGCCCCGCCGCCCACCAGCCGGCCTGCTGGCGCGCAGCCATCTCGAAGGCCCGGCGGCCCAGCTCGCGCATCATCCCGGTGGCCTCGCACACCGGGATGAACTCGCCCGGCATCACCCAGCCACGCGCCGGATGGCGCCAGCGCAGCAGCGCCTCGGCACCGACGATGCGCGGCACGCCGGCGCTGACACGCGGCTGGTAGAACAGCTCGAACTCGTGGCGCGCCAGCGCCGGGCGCAGCTCCTGCTCCAGCCGCGTGCGCGCCTGCAGCGTCACGCTCATGCCGGCGTCGTAGAACGCGAGCGCGTCGCGGCCCTCGGCCTTGCCGCGGTACATCGCCAGGTCGGCGTGCTGCAGCAGGCGCTCGAAGTCCTCGCCGTCGTCGGGGAAGACGCTGGCGCCGACGGTGGCCGCGACACGCGCCTGCACGCTGCCCAGCTCGAACGGCCGCGCCAGGCGCTCGCGCAGCCGGGCGTGGATGCGCGCCACCTCGCGCCGCGGGTCGGGGGCGGCCAGCAGGATCAGGAACTCGTCGCCGCCGAAACGCGCGACGAGGTCGTCGCGGCGCACCGCGCCGGCAAAACGTTCGGCCACCTGCACCAGCAGCTCGTCGCCGGCGGCGTGGCCCCAGGAGTCGTTGACGTCCTTGAAGTGGTCCAGGTCGATCAGCACGACGGCGGCCTTCAGCGGCCGCTCCGGCGGGGCCTGCCGCACGGCGTCGGCCAGGCGGCGGAAGTGGGCCTCGGCCGCGGCGCGGTTGGGCAGCCGGGTCAGGCCGTCGTGCTCGGACAGGAAACGCGCCTGGGCCTCGCTCTGCTTGAGCGGCGTGACGTCGGTCTCGCCGAGCAGCAGCACCTCGGCGCCGGTGACGGCGTCGCGGCGGCGGCGCGCCGAGACCTCGTGCCAGCGCGGCCCGGCGGCGGTGTGCACGGCCATCGTCAGCGTCGCCTCGCCGTCACACTCGAGCTGGCACTGCAGCGCCGCCAGCGCCTCGGCATCGGCGAAACGTTCACACAGGGGCTCGTCGTGGCGGCGCACCGAGGCACGCGCCGCCGGGTTGCGGTACAGCGCCCGCCCGTCCAGCGCGTGCAGCGAGATCATCATCGGCGTGTGCAGCAGCGCGTCGACGGCACGCAGCGACTCGGGCGTCGTGTGCTCGATCGGCCGGCCTTCGCAGAGCATCGCCATGCGGCCGTCGGGCAGGCGCCAGCCGCTGAGCTGCATCTGCAAGGGCACTGGCTGGCCGTCGGGGAACAGCGTCCACTGCTCGTTGAAGACCGCGCCGTGCGCCACGAAGTCGGCCTGGTACTGCGCCAGCCGCGCGGCCACGGTGGCCGACATGTCGCGGCTCAGGTCGCGCGCGGCCAGGGCCTCGCGACTGTCGGCGCGCCAGACCTCCAGCGCCGCCCGGTTGGCCCAGACGACGCGGCGGTGGTCGATGTCGAAGATCCAGACCGGCGCCCGCAGCAGGTCCAGCGGCTCCAGCGAGGCCGGCGCGCAAGGCGTGTCCGGGTAAGGACAGCCCGGCGAACGCTGACGCCCCGGCGAGCGGGCACCGGGCGACAACGAGAGGCGGCGTGGCTGGGACACGGGTACGGGTCTCCGGGCGCGAGCCGCCGCGGGGGGCACGCCGCCACCCGCCGGGCAGCCGGCATTACCCCAGGTTATCGGCCGCCAAGGACGAACGTTGAGCCGCGGCCGGGCGCCGGGCTCAGGCCGGCGTCCACAGCGGCGGCAGGCCGCGCAGCGTGTGCAGGATGCGGCCCAGCGCGCCTTCGGCGACCAGCGCGCTGGCGTGCTCGATGTCGGGCGCCAGGTAGCGGTCGACGTCGATCGACGGGCAGCCGGCGCGCAGCAGCGCGTGCGCGGCCTCCAGCGGCTCGGAGCTGGACAGCGGGCGCAGGAACTCGATGCCCTGCGCCGCGGCCAGCCACTCGATGCCGAGGATGCGTGCGACGTTGGCGATCATCGGCTGCAGCCGGCGCGCCGCGAAGGTCGCCATCGAGACGTGGTCCTCCTGGTTGGCGCTGGTCGGCAGGCTGTCGACGCTGGCCGGGTGGGCCAGCGACTTGTTCTCCGAGGCCAGCGCTGCGGCGGTGACGTGGGCGATCATGAAACCGCTGTTGAGCCCCGGCTCGCGCGCCAGGAACGGCGGCAGGCGCGAGACGTTGGCGTCGATCAGCATCGCGATGCGGCGCTCGGCGATGGCGCCGACCTCGGCGATCGCGGTGGCCATCGCGTCGGCGGCCAGCGCCACCGGCTCGGCGTGGAAGTTGCCGCCCGAGACCAGCGCGCCGTCTTCGGCGAACACGAGCGGGTTGTCGGTCACGGCATTGGCTTCGCGCAGCAGCACCAGCGCGGCGTGGCGCAGCTGGTCCAGGCAGGCGCCGACGACCTGGGGCTGGCAGCGCAGGCAATAGGGATCCTGAACCCGGTCGTCGCCGTCGACATGGCTGGCGCGGATGCCGCTGCCGGCGAGCAGCCGGCGGTAGACCTCGGCGACGTCGATCTGGCCCGGCTGGCCGCGCAGCGCGTGGATGCGCGGGTCGAACGGGCCGTCGCTGCCGCGCGCGGCGTCGACCGTCAGCGCGCCGATCACCAGCGCCGACTCCAGCACCGGCTCGAACGAGAACAGTGCGTGCAGCGCCAGCGCGGTGCTGGTCTGCGTGCCGTTGATCAGCGCCAGGCCTTCCTTGGCGGCCAGCGTCAGCGGCGTGATGCCGGCCGCGGCCAGCACCTCGGCGGCCGGGCGGCGCAGGGCGCGGCCGCCTTCGTCGACGAGGAACTCGCCTTCGCCGAGCAGCGCCAGCGTCATGTGCGCCAGCGGCGCCAGGTCGCCCGAGGCGCCGACCGAGCCTTGCGCCGGCACCCAGGGCACGAGACCGGCGTCGTGCACCGCCAACAGCGTGTCGACGACCACCGGGCGCACGCCGGAGAAGCCGCGCGCCAGGCTGGCCGCCTTCAGCGCCAGCATCAGCCGCACCACCGGCGCCGGCAGCGGCTCGCCGACGCCGACGCTGTGCGAGCGGATCAGGTTGCGCTGCAGCGTGTCCAGGTCGGCCTCGCCGATGCGCGTGCTGGCCAGCTTGCCGAAGCCGGTGTTGACGCCGTAGACCGGCGCCTCGCCGGTGGCCGCGGCGTGCACGACGGCGGCGCTGGCGCGCAGCCCGGGCAGCGCCTGCGGGTCGATCATCAGTGGGTGGCCGCCGGCGTGGATCGCCTGCAGTTGTTCGAGCGAGAGTTCTCCGGGTCGCAGCAGCATCGTCAGACTCCTAGTGCCTGCATCGGCAGGTCCAGACCTTGTTCGCGGGCACAGGCCTGCGCCTCCTCGTAGCCGGCGTCGGCGTGGCGCATCACGCCGGTGGCCGGGTCGTTCCAGAGCACGCGTTCCAGGCGGCGGTCGGCGGCTTCGCTGCCGTCGCAGACGATGACCACGCCCGAATGCTGCGAGTAGCCCATGCCGACGCCGCCGCCGTGGTGCAGGCTGACCCAGGTGGCGCCGCCGGCGGTGTTGAGCAGCGCGTTGAGCAGCGGCCAGTCGCTGACGGCGTCGCTGCCGTCCTTCATCGCCTCGGTCTCGCGGTTCGGGCTGGCGACCGAGCCGCTGTCCAGGTGGTCGCGCCCGATGACGATCGGCGCCTTCAGCTCGCCCGTGCGCACCATCTCGTTGAAGGCCAGGCCGGCGCGGTGGCGCTCACCCAGGCCCAGCCAGCAGATGCGCGCCGGCAGGCCCTGGAAGGCGATGCGCTCGCCGGCCATGTCCAGCCAGCGGTGCAGGTGCGCGTCCTCGGGGAACAGCTGCTTCAGCTTGGCGTCGGTGCGGCGGATGTCCTCCGGGTCGCCCGACAGCGCCGCCCAGCGGAACGGCCCCTTGCCGCGGCAGAACAGCGGCCGCACGTAGGCCGGCACGAAGCCGGGGAAGGCGAAGGCGTCGGCGACACCCTGGTCGAGTGCGACCTGACGGATGTTGTTGCCGTAGTCGACCGTCGGCACGCCCATCGCGTGGAAGGCGAGCATCGCCTTGACGTGCGCGGCGCAGCTGGCGGCCGCCGCGGCGCGCAGCTCGGCGTGCAAGGCCGGGTCGGCCTGCGCGGCGCGCCAGCGCTCGACCGTCCAGCCGGCCGGCAGATAGCCGTTGACCAGGTCGTGGGCGCTGGTCTGGTCGGTGACGAGGTCCGGGCGCACGCCGCGGCGCACGAGTTCGGGCAGCACCTCGGCGGCGTTGCCGAGCAGGCCGATCGACACCGCGCGGCCTTCGGCCGTGTAGCGCGCGATGCGCGCCAGCGCGTCGTCGAGGTCGGCGGCCTGCTCGTCGAGGTAGCGGCTGCGCAGGCGGAAGTCGATGCGGCTCTGCTGGCACTCGACGGTCAGCGAGCTGGCGCCGGCGAAGCTGGCGGCCAGCGGCTGCGCGCCGCCCATGCCGCCCAGGCCGGCGGTAAGGATCCAGCGCCCGGCGAGGCTGCCGCCGTAGTGCTTGCGGCCGGCTTCGGCAAAAGTCTCGTAGGTGCCCTGCACGATGCCCTGGCTGCCGATGTAGATCCACGAGCCGGCGGTCATCTGGCCATACATCATCAGCCCGGCGCGGTCGAGGCGGTCGAAGTGCTCCCAGGTCGCCCAGCGCGGCACGAGGTTGGAGTTGGCGATCAGCACCCGCGGCGCGTCTTCATGGGTGCGGAACACACCCGCCGGCTGGCCCGACTGCACGAGCAGCGTCTCGTCGGGCTTCAGCCGCTCCAGCGTCGAGAGCAGCGTCTCGAACGCACGCCAGTTGCGCGCCGCCTTGCCGATGCCGCCGTAGACGACGAGCGCGTCGGGGTTCTCGGCCACCTCGGGGTCGAGGTTGTTCTGCAGCATGCGCCAGGCGGCCTCGATCAGCCAGTTGGCGCAGTGCAGCGTGGCGCCGCGCGGCGAGCGCACCGGGCGCGGGCCGGCAGGACGGGCGGAAGACTCGGACATGGGCGGCTCCTGGGCGACGCGGGAGGGTCGGATCAGGGTTGCACTGTACTTGTCTAGACAAGTCGTCGCAACTACCATCCGGCCATGGTTTCCCCGGACACGGCCGAGGCCCCGTACGCGCGGGTCAAGCGCTTCCTGAAGGACGGACTCGAACGCGGCGAGTGGCCGCCGGGCGCGCTGATGCCGTCCGAAGCCGAGCTCGTCGCGCGTTTCGGCGTCAGCCGCATGACCGTCAACCGCGCGCTGCGCGAGCTGCAGGGCGAAGGCCTGGTCGAACGGTCGCAGGGTGTCGGCACCTTCGCCGCGCAGCGCCACCGGCTGGCGTCGACGCTGACGATCCGCGACCTGCACGAGGAGCTGGCGGCGCGCGGCCAGCAGCATGATGCCGAAGTCCTGCTGAAGGCCGAGGAATCGGCGCCGCCGGCGCTGGCCGAACGCCTGGGCCTGGCGCCGGGCGCGCCGGTGTTCCACACCGTCATCGTGCACCGCGCCGACGGCGTGCCGCTGCAGCTGGAAGACCGCTACGTCAACCCGGCGGCGGCGCCCGGCTACCTGGACGTCGATTTCGCGACGACGACACCGACGCACTACCTGCTGCAGGTGGCGCCGCTGTGGGAAGCCGAGTACAGCGTCGAGGCCAGCGCCGCGAGCGCCGACGAAGCCCGGCAGCTGGCGATCGCCGAAGGCGACCCCTGCCTCGTCGTCGTGCGCCGCACACGCCGTCTCGACGGCCCGATCACGATCGCGCGCCTGGTGCACCCGGGCCGGCGCTACCACCTCGAAGGCGGGTTCCGGCCGTGATCACCGTGCACGCCGCCGAGGTCGCGCCGCGGCCCTGGGCCAACGGCGGCGGGCGCACACGCGAGCTGGTCGCCGGCCCGCGTGGCGGCCACTGGCGCTGGCGGCTGAGCCTGGCCGAGCTGGAGACCGACGGGCCGTTCTCGGCGCTGCCCGGCGTGTGGCGCTGGCTGGCGCTGGTCGAAGGCGACGCGGTCGAGCTGGCGTTCGGCAACCGTGTGCTGGCGCTGCGGCCCGGCGACCCGCCGCTGGCCTTCGACGGCGCGCTGCCGCCGCACTGCCGCGTGCACGGCGGCCGGGCGCGTGCGCTGAACCTGATGCTGCGTGATCTGCACGGCAGCCTGGCGCTGGACCGCGGCACCGCGCCGCTGCAGGCGCTGTACGAGCCCGCCACGCAGACGCTGTTCTGGGACCTGGACGACACGCCGGCGGCGCCGGCCGGCGTCTGGGTCGGCATCGAACCGGGAGAACTGAGATGGCGCTGACGCTCTGGCGCGACGCGCGCCTGGTGACGCTGGCCGGCGACACCGGCTGGGGCCTGATCGACCACGGCGCGCTGCTCGCCGACGGCGACACGATCGCCTGGGCCGGCCCCGAGGCCGAACTGCCCGCCGGGCTGGCACCCGAGGCCGAGCACCGCCTCGGCGGCGCACTCGTCACGCCGGGCCTGATCGACGGCCACACCCACCTCGTCTACGGCGGCGACCGCGCGCGCGAGTTCGAGCTGCGGCTGCAGGGCGCGAGCTACGAAGACATCGCACGCGCCGGCGGCGGCATCCGCTCGACGGTGGCGGCGACACGCGCCGCCGACGACGCGGCGCTGTTCGCCGCCGCGCTGCCCCGCGCCCGCGCGCTGGCCGCCGACGGCGTGACGACGCTGGAGATCAAGTCCGGCTACGGGCTGGAGCTGGAGGCCGAGGCACGCTGCCTGCGCGTCGCGCGCCGGCTCGGCGCCGAGACCGGGCTGACGGTGCGCACCAGCTTCCTCGGCCTGCACGCGCTGCCGCCCGAACACGAAGGCCGCGCCGACGACTACGTCACCGCCGCGATCGGCTGGCTGCCGGCGCTGCACGCGCAAGGCCTGGTCGACGCCGTCGACGCCTTCTGCGAGACGATCGCCTTCACGCCGGCGCAGGTCGACCGTTTCTTTACCGCCGCGCGCAGGCTGGGCCTGCCGGTCAAGCTGCACGCCGAGCAGCTCAGCGACCAGGGCGGCGCGGCGCTGGCGGCGCGCCAAGGCGCGCTGTCCTGCGACCACCTGGAGTGGCTGTCGCCGGCCGGCGTGCGTGCGATGGCCGCCGCCGGCAGCGTCGCGATGCTGCTGCCCGGCGCCTTCTACTGCCTGCGCGAGACCAAGCTGCCGCCGCTGGCCGCGCTGCGCGAGGCCGGCGTGCCCGTCGCGCTGGCCACCGACCACAACCCGGGCACCTCGCCGATCCTGTCGCCGACGCTGGTGATGAACCAGGCCTGCACGCTGTTCCGCATGACGCCCGAAGAAGCGCTGCGCGGCTTCACCGTCAACGCCGCGCGCGCGCTGGGCCTGGCCGACCGCGGCCGGCTTGCCGTCGGCCAACGCGCCGACCTCGCCGTCTGGGACCTGGGCCACCCGGCCGAACTCGCCTACTGGATGGGCCGCGCGCCCTGCCGCGGCACCGTCGTCGGAGGCATCGCACGATGAACGAGACCTACACCCTGCACCGCGGCACGCGCCCGCTGGTCATCAGCGTGCCGCACGCCGGCACCGAGATCGCGCCCGAAGTCGCCGCCACGCTGCTGCCGCGTGCGCTGGCCGTCGAGGACTGCGACTGGCACCTGGACCGGCTCTACGACTTCGCGGCCGAACTCGGCGCCAGCCTGATCGTGCCGCGTTACGCCCGCTACGTCGTCGACCTGAACCGCCCGCCCGAGAACACGCCGATGTACCCGGGCCAGAACAACACCGAGCTCTGCCCGACACGTTTCTTCAGCGGCGAGCCGCTGTACCGCGAGGGCCGGGCGCCCGACGAGGCCGAGGTGCAGCGCCGTGTCGCCACCTACTGGCGGCCGTACCACGCAGCGCTGCAAGGCGAGCTGGCGCGGCTGCAGGCCGAACACGGCCACGTCGTGCTGTTCGACGGCCACAGCATCGCCGCCGAGCTGCCCTGGCTGTTCGAAGGCCGGCTGCCCGACCTGAACCTCGGCACGGCCGCCGGCAGCGCCTGCGCGCCGGCGCTGCGCGAGCGCCTGGCCGCGGTGCTGGCGGCGCAGAGCCGCTTCGGCCACGTCGTCGACGGGCGTTTCAAGGGCGGCTACATCACGCGCCACTACGGACGTCCGCACGACGGCGTGCACGCGGTGCAGATGGAGATGACCTGGCCGTGTTACCTGGCCGAGGCGATGCCGCCGGTCTGGGACGCGGCACGCGCCGCCGACGCGCGCGCCGTGCTGCGCACGCTGGCCGAGACGATGCTCGCATGGCGGCCGTGATCACCGAGCTCTGGGCGCCCCGCGCCTGGGTCGGCGGGTGCTGGCGCGAGCAGGTGCGGCTGGCCGTCGGCGCCGACGGCTGCTGGGCGGCCGTCGACTGCGGCGTCGCGCCGCCCCCCGGCGCCGAACGCCTGGCCGGCGAGGTGTTGCCGGCGCTGGTCGACGCCCACAGCCACGCCTTCCAGCGCGCTTTCGTCGGCCTGTCCGAACGCCGCGACGACGCGCACGACGACTTCTGGTCCTGGCGCGACCGCATGTACGGCGTCGCGGCGAAGCTGCGGCCCGAGCAGCTGCGCGCCGTCGCCGCCCATCTCTACGCCGAGCTGCTGGCCGGCGGCTACAGCCAGGTCTGCGAGTTCCACTACCTGCACCACGATCTCGACGGCCAGCCCTATGCCGAGCCGGCGGCGATGTCGTTGGCGCTGGCCGACGCGGCGCAGGACGCCGGCATCGGCCTGACGCTGCTGCCGGTGCTGTACGAACGCGCCGGCTTCCAGGCCGAGACACTGCGCCCCGACCAGCGCCGTTTCGCGACGACGCCGCAGCAAGTGCTGGACATCGCCTCGACGCTGCGCGGCCGCCCCGGCGTGACGGTCGGTGCCGCGGTGCACTCGCTGCGCGCCGCACGGCCGGCGTCGATCGCCGAACTGGCCGCGGCCTGCGACGGCCCGCTGCACGTGCACGTCGCCGAGCAGACCGCCGAGGTCGACGACTGCCTGGCGGCCACCGGCTGCCGGCCGATCGAATGGCTGGCGCGCCACGCCGGCCTGGACGCGCGCTGGCAGCTGGTGCACGCGACGCATGCGACGCCCGGGGAGATCGAGGCCGTCGCAGCGTCCGGCGCGGGTGTCGTCATCTGCCCGGCGACCGAAGCCGACCTCGGCGACGGTTTCTGCGACCTGCCGCGCTGGCTGGACGCCGGCGTGCCGCTGGCGGTCGGCTCGGACAGCCAGGTCGTGCGCGCCTGGCCCGAGGAGCTGCGCTGGCTGGAATGGGGGCAGCGGCTGCTGCACCGGCGGCGCAACGTCTCGGCAGCCCCCGGAGTCGAACCATCGAGCGCGGCGCGACTCTTCGAGCGCTTGCGCGCCGGCGGCGGCACGGCCGCGGGTTTCGCGCGCTGGGGGCTGGAGGTCGGCGCGCGGGCCGATCTGGTCGAACTCGACCCGGCCGAACCGGCGCTGGCGGGCCTGCCACCGGGTCACCGCCTCGACGGGCTGGTGTTCGGGACACCGGCGGCGCCGTTCCGCCGCACGCTGGTGGCCGGGCGCTGGACGGCGCCGGATCGTGCGGCGATCCAGGCGCGGTTCGAGGCGGTGATGGCGGAGATCTGGACCGAAAGCTGAGCGAAGGCGGGCCTCGCCGGGAGCATCGCGCGACGGGACGCAGGACGTTCCTGCTGGACTCCTAGGACCGGGAGCCGCCGTAGCCGGGTCGCCGGCTGTCGTGCTTGACGACGAGGATCTTGAGCAAGTCGCCGTCGACGCGATAGATCAGCGTGTACGGGAAGACGGTCATCGCCAATCCCCGGCGTCCCCGGCTGCGGGGAGTCCCAATCTCGGGCTGGCGGGCCAGCAGAGCGCCCGTCCGCTTGAACTCGGCGACGAAACGCGCCGCCAGTGCCGGAGACCCTTCGCGCTCGTAGAAGGCGGCCGCGTCCAGCAGGTCTTGTTCGGCCGCTGGATGAAGAACGACCTTCATCCCGGAAAGCGAGCCTCCAGCCGCGCGACGGCGATGTCCAGGGAAACGGCCGCCACCTCGCCAGCAGCGAGCTCGATTTCGCGACGATCTGCCAGTTCATCCCACACCGCCTCGGCCTTGGCGTCCACGTCCAGGCTCGCGATCAGCCGGTCGAGCAGGCGGGCGCGGTCGGCGGGCGACAGGCGGAGCACTTCGGCCTGCAGGACTTCAAGCTTGCTCGACATGGGCGCCTCGCGGGGGATGCTTCACTGGCGTAGCTTGCCACAACCGGGACGGAAGGCCGCGCCGCTTCACATTCCCCAGCCCGTGCCCCGCGAGCGAAGCAGGCGCCTCGTTTGCGTTCGACGCACCGATGCCGCGAACATCGAGACCATGAAACTCGACACCGACCGCATCGACGACGCCGTTCTCGCTCTGCTGTTGCTGGGGCTGCATGAAGGCGAGCGCGCCTGGAAGTCCTTCGACTGGGACGCCCTGGACCGGCTGCACGCCAAGGGTCTGATCTCCGACCCGGCCGGAAAGGCCCGGTCGGTAGTGTTCACGGCACAGGGCAAGGAGAAAGCCCAGGCATTGCTTCAATCGCTGTTCGGCGCACCGGATTGAAAGCAGCACCCGGGCACGTCATGCCGGACTCCAGGTCTGACTAGTTTCAAGCCGCGCCGTGCAAGGCCTTGATCAGTTGCAGAACGGGCAGCCCCGGCCGCCATAAGTCGGAAAACACCTCCAGCTCGTCATAACCCAGAGCCTTGTAGAAGGAACGTGTCTCGGCGTACTCGGGACTCGGATACCCGGCGGCCACCGTCTTGACCTGCAGGTGGCGCGCACCGTGCGCGAGCAGCCAGTGCTCGACGTGCCGGTGCAGCTGTCGCCCGACGCCTTTCGCGCGTGCGTCGGCTTGCACCGCCATGCAATGGACCTCCCATGACGCCGGGAAATGCTCCCGCAATGTCATGAAGGCGATCGCGCAGCCGCGCTCGGCAGCCCAGAAGGTGGGGAATCGCTGCGTGTCCTGCGCGTACCGGAGGAGAGCCGAGTCGACGCCGAACCAGCGCGGCAGGCTTCGCAGGATCCTCTGTGCATCGGCCACGGTGCCACCCCGCGGGCCGGCCAGCTCCAACAAGGTGGGGGCCTTCATACGCGACGAGTCGCAGGCGCCATGGCCCGCGAAGAACAGCTTCCGGCCGACGCACCAGCGTGCCTTCGGTGGCGCCTAAGCCCTGCGATCGAACCGCCCGTCATAACTCCAGCTCCTGAGCTTCAAGGCCGTGATGCCCGCCGCGTCCGGATGGCGCGGGTTGATCAGGCAGTTGTTCTCCTCGGGCACGATGACCGACGGCAGTTCGAGCACCGCCGACGCCATCGACGCCAGCCAGCGCTGGCCGAGTTCGACCGACACCAGGCCTTCGGGGATCGCGCTCCAGCCGACCGGCAGCGAGGCCGCCTGCAGCGTCTGGCGGCGGGCCCAGACTTCGTCGGGGATGTCGACCCGCACCAGGAAGCGGTTCAGCGGCAGGCCGGCGACCTGCAGATGCACGACGGTCTCCAGGCAGGCCAGTGCGATCGAGCCGGCGCAGTAGACGACGGGGCTTCCGGCACGGTTCCAGCGGCCGCCGGTCTTCTCCGCGCCGCGCCCCGACAGGTCCTCGGCGAGGAAGTCGCGGGTGTCGCTGGCGATGCGCCAGACGATCATTCAGGCGTAGGCGCCGCTTTGGGCGCGCGCCAGCAGGTTGGCGACCATCATCTGGCCCTCGGCGGTGTCCATCAGCTCGGCCGGGCAGCGGCCGCCGAGCGCCGGCACGGGCTCGCCGAGCCAGCGGCCGACCCAGGCACCGGCGTCGAAACCGGCGGGCGTGCCCGACTCGTCCAGCATGGCCTGCACCTGGCCGATCAGGCGCGCGATGCCGAGCACGCGTGAACTCTGCTCGGCCGACAGCGGCTCGTCCTTGGCCAGGCGCCGCTCCATCGTCGCGCGCGGCAGCCCCAGCGTCGCATAGAGCCGGTCGCGGCTCATGCCCAGGCTGCTGGCCAGCGGCGGCACCCACCCGGCGCGCACGCCGGTCTTGACGAGCGTGACCGTCTGCAGCGGCGACAAGGCATCCAGTCGCTGCAACAAGCCGGGCTCCTGGCTCGGATCGGCCTGAAGCAGGCGGCTCAGCAAGTCGTCACCCGTCGACGACGCCGAGCGCAGCGGGGCGCGCCGGCCGGAGGCGGATGCGGCGGCCTCGCTGCGAACCCTGTTCTCCATCACGCTCATCGCCACACCTCGTCTCATTTGAGACGACAGTTTATCCCAAACGGGATGGACTCGTATCGGGATCCGCCCGGGTCCTCCCGAGTTCGCCGCGGAAACTGGCGTCAAGAGTCCCCGAGGTGGCCTACCGTACGCCTCGTGCGGACATACATCGCCGAGGCCACCAGAGGCCCGACGAGCATCGGCGCCCATGGAAGAGCGGTGAAGCCTCGCAGGTAAGCCCACAGCAGAGGGTTGCCGATGTCCGGACAGAGAGACGGACGCACGCAGAGGCTTGCAAGTGCCGACGATGCCAGCAGAGGCGCGGCCAGGGTGGCACCTGCGGCCACGATGACCAGACCGACGAAAGCCGCCCGGCGCCGCACCGCGTGGCCGATGCTGCCGACCCGACATGCGGCCAGGCCGACGACGGTCAGCACCAGGAATTTGCCGAGTCCCAATCCGGCGGCGAGAGCCGTCTCCAGCCCGGGCAGCGTCTGGTAGGGGCCGGCGCCTTCCAGTGCAGCCCGGAAGCCCAGGAGCACGAGTCCCGCCGAACCTATGCCCGCAAGCACCACGGCTCGTGTGTTGGCCGGACTCATGGCCGAACGTCTCGGCGCAGCGACTGCAGACGCCATGACACGCGCGGCGCCGGGGACCGACCACCGCAGCACGGCCGGTCGACCGAGGCTCTTTCCGGCAAGGGATCAGACCTCACGGTCTGCAGCCGGGGCGGCGCGTTGTTTGAAGACAGCGAAGCACATGCGCCAGTACCCGAACGCGAAGACCACGGCGAACAGCGAGCAGACCGTGTAGGTCACCAGCAGCGCCACGGGGCCGAAGGTCGCTTCGAGATCGCCACCCATGGACTGCACCAGCGCCCCGACGACAAGGCTGATCGCACTGAGGGTCGCGAGATGGTCCACCTCGGCGGGCGTGAGCGAACGCATGACGAAGACTTCGGACTGCGGCGCGGCACTGCTCATGGGAGTTGTCGTTCCAGCTGTGGTGGCCCGCCGGCACTATGCCAGCAAGGCGCGTAGAGCTTCGAAGCCGAGAACAAGCGTTGCACCGGACCAGGCCAGCAAGAGCAGCGCAACGATGTCGGTGAAGAGGCGGATCTGGAAAGCCCAGTCTTCCGTGACGGCATCGCCCGGGCCGATGAACTCGGCCGGAACGCCCCGAAGTCGCTGGAGGACGTAGCGGAGCATCAGCAGGCCGAGGAACCCGACGACGGCGTAGCCCCATTCGAAAGGTTCATGCATCGAGAGCGCAGCGGCGGCCGCGATGACCCAGCCCGCCATGACGACTAGCGCCGTGCGTCGGGCAAGGCCGACAGGCCTGAGAAGAGACCAGGGGTTTTCTTCCAGCAGCGGCTTGCGCTTCCATCGCTCTCCAGGGTCGTGCATCAGCTCCGCAACCTCCTCGATGGCCAACATCCGTCGGCCCCATGGCGCACTCCGGCGGCCGGTGCGCGAAACCGAAGGAATATTCCTGACCTACGCATCAAGTGCAAGGCCGGAATGGCAGACCGAACGAGACGCCAGTCTTGCGCCCTTGGCCATGCCAAAGCCCGCAGCGGAGACGGGCGTGCTAACACGCCCTCCTCCCGCACCCGCCCGGGATGACCCGTAGCGCGCCACTCCGCGCCGGACATGACACTTGTCAAGCCGTCTGCCACCACAACAAGGATCCCGATGCTGTCTTGCCCCCTCGCGCGCCGCGTGCGCCGCCCGGCATGAAGACCGGCCTGCACACCCAGCTGCGCCAGCGCGCCGTCGAAGGCCGGCCGATCCGCGTCGGCCTGATCGGCGCCGGCAAGTTCGGCTCGATGTACCTGGCCCAGGTGCCCAACACGCCGGGCGTGCACCTGGCCGGCATCGCCGACCTGTCGCCGGACGGCGCGCGCCGCAACCTCGAGCGTGTCGGCTGGGACCCGGCACGCGCCACCGCGCCCAGCTTGGACGCCGCGCTGGCCGACGGCCGCACCCACGTCGGCGAGGACTGGCAGGCGCTGGTGCAACACCCGGCGATCGACCTCATCGTCGAATGCACCGGCCACCCGGTGGCCGCGGTCGAGCACTGCCTGGCCGCGTTCGCCGAGGGCAAACACGTCGTCAACGTGACGGTCGAGGCCGACGCCTTCTGCGGCCCGCTGCTGGCGCGGCGTGCGGCCGAGGCCGGCGTCGTCTACTCGCTGGCCTTCGGCGACCAACCGGCGCTGATCTGCGACCTCGTCGACTGGGCGCGCACCTGCGGCTTCCCGGTCGTCGCCGCCGGGCGCGGCCACAAGTGGCTGCCGCACTTCGCGCAGTCGACGCCGGAGACCGTCTGGGGCCACTACGGCCTGACGCCCGAACAGGCCGACCGCGGCGGGCTGAACCCGAAGATGTTCAACAGCTTCCTCGACGGCTCCAAGCCGGCGATCGAATGCGCCGCGGTGGCCAACGCCACCGGGCTGGCGGTGCCTTCGGGCGGCCTGCTGTACCCGCCGGCGGCGATCGACGAGATCCCCGGCGTCACGCGGCCGCAGGCCGAAGGCGGCGTGCTGGAGCGCAAAGGCATGGTCGAGGTCATCTCCTCGCTGCGCCGCGACGGCACGCCGATCGACTACGACATCCGCATGGGCGTCTGGGTGACGGTCGAAGGCGAGGCCGACTACGTGCGCCACTGCTTCGAGGAGTACGGCGCCAAGACCGACCCGAGCGGGCGCTACTTCACGCTCTACAAACGCTGGCACCTGATCGGGCTGGAGGTCGGCTGGTCGGTGGCCAGCGTCGCGCTGCGTGGCGAGGCCACCGGCGCCGCCACCGCCTGGGTGGCCGACGTCGTCGCCACCGCCAAGCGCGACCTGCAGGTCGGCGAGCGGCTGGACGGCGAAGGCGGCTACACGGTGGTCGGCCGCCTGCAGCCGGCCGAAGCGTCGCGCTTCCATGGCGGCCTGCCGCTGGGGCTGGCGCACGATCTGGTGCTGAAGCGCCCGGTCGCCGCCGGGCAGATGCTGTGCTGGGACGACGTCGTCGCCCGGCCGGAACTGCCGGCGTGGCGGCTGCGGCGGGAGATGGAAGCGCTGGCCTGACCGGCCGGGCGGGCGCGGGCGTCTATCGCCCCACCGCCCTGCCGCCCTCCCCGTCGTGCCGACAATGGCTGCGGTCCACGCCACCGGAGGAACCGCATGCCCCGCACCGCCGCCCACCCGTTCGCCGAGACGATCCGCCGCTTCGAGACGGCGTCGGGCGACGCAGGCAACCTGTTCTCGCTGCCGGCGCTGGCCGAACGTTTTCCGGGTGTCGCCCGGCTGCCGGTGTCGCTGCGCATCGTGCTGGAAAGCGTGCTGCGCCACTGCGACGGCCGCAAGGTCACGGCCGAACACGTCGAGCAGCTCGCGGGCTGGGCGCCGAACGCGCAGCGAACCGAGGAGATCCCCTTCGTCGTCGCGCGTGTCGTGCTGCAGGACTTCACCGGCGTGCCGTTGCTCGCCGACCTGGCGGCGATGCGCAACGTCGCCCAGCGCCTGGGGCGCGACCCGAAGACCATCGAGCCGCTGGTGCCGGTGGACCTGGTCGTCGACCACAGCGTGATGGTCGACCACTACGGCAGCCCCAAGGCGCTGGACCTGAACATGCAGCTGGAGTTCAGGCGCAACCGCGAGCGCTACCAGTTCATGAAGTGGGGCATGGGCGCGTTCAGCACTTTCGGCGTCGTGCCGCCGGGCTTCGGCATCGTGCACCAGGTGAACCTGGAGTACCTGGCGCGCGGCGTGCACCGCGGCGCCGACGGCGTCTTCTACCCCGACACGCTGGTCGGCACCGACAGCCACACGACGATGATCAACGGCGTCGGCGTCGTCGGCTGGGGCGTCGGCGGCATCGAGGCCGAGGCGGCGATGCTCGACCAGCCGGTCTACCTGCTGACGCCCGACGTCGTCGGCTTCGAGCTGACCGGCCGGCTGCGCGAAGGCGTCACCGCCACCGACCTGGTGCTGACGATCACCGAGATCCTGCGGCGCGAGAAGGTGGTCGGCAAGTTCGTCGAGTTCTGCGGCGAAGGCACACGTTCGCTGTCGGTGCCCGACCGCGCGACGATCGCCAACATGGCGCCCGAGTACGGCGCGACGATGGGTTTCTTCCCGGTCGACGAGAAGACCGTCGACTACTTCGCCGGCACCGGGCGCACGGCGGCCGAGATCGAGGCCTTCGAGGCCTACTTCCGCGCCCAGGGCCTGTTCGGCGTGCCGGCGGCCGGCGCGATCGACTACAGCACGCTGATCCGGCTGGACCTGGCGAGCGTCGCGCCCAGCCTGGCCGGGCCGAAGCGGCCGCAGGACCGCATCGAGCTCGGCGACGTCAAGGCTCGCTTCGGCGAGCTGTTCTCGGCGCCGGTGGCGGCCAACGGCTTCAACCAGCCGGCCGCCCGCCTGGGCCAGGCGGTGAAGACGAAGGACGGCCTGGAACTGCGCGACGGCGACGTGCTGATCGCCGCGATCACCAGCTGCACCAACACCAGCAACCCCGGCGTGATGCTGGCCGCCGGCCTGCTGGCGAAGAAGGCCGTCGAGGCCGGGCTGGCGGTCAAACCGCACGTCAAGACCTCGCTGGCGCCGGGCTCGCGCATCGTCACCGACTACCTGACGAAGACCGGGCTGCTGCCGTATCTGGAACGGCTGGGCTTCGCCGTCGCCGCCTACGGCTGCACGACCTGCATCGGCAATGCCGGCGACCTGGCGCCGGAGATCAACGAAGCCATCACGGCCAACGATCTGGTCTGCGCCGCGGTGCTGTCGGGCAACCGCAACTTCGAGGCGCGCATCCACCCCAACCTGAAGGCCAACTTCCTCGCCAGCCCGCCGCTGGTGGTCGCCTACGCGATCGCCGGCACGGTGCGGCGCGACCTGACGACGGAGCCGGTGGGCCGCGGCCACGACGGGCGAGAGGTCTGGCTGGGCGACATCTGGCCGTCCAGCGACGAGGTCGCGGCGCTGATGCGCAGCGCGATGGACGGCCCGACCTACCGCGAGAACTACGCCCGCGTGCAGACCGACCCCGGCGCGCTGTGGCAGCAGATCGCCGGCGCCGGCGGCGAGGTCTACGGCTGGCCGAAGAGCAGCTACATCGCCGAGCCGCCGTTCTTCCGCGACTTCACGCTGGTGCCACCGCCGGTGCAGCCCGGCGTGCAGGGCGCCCGCATCATCGGCCTGTTCGGCGACTCGATCACCACCGACCACATCTCGCCGGCCGGCAGCTTCCGCGAGACGACGCCCGCCGGGCGCTACCTGCTCGAGCAGGGCGTGCTGCCGGCGGACTTCAACAGCTACGGCGCGCGCCGCGGCAATCACGAGGTGATGATGCGCGGCACCTTCGCCAACGTGCGCATCCAGAACCTGATGATCCCGCCGCGCGACGACGGCTCACGTGTCGAAGGCGGCTACACGCTGTACCGCGACGGCCGCGGCACGAAGGAACTGCTGCCGATCTACGACGCCGCGATGCGCTACGTCGCCGCCGGCGTGCCGACGGTGGTCTTCGCTGGCGAGGAGTACGGCACCGGCTCCAGCCGCGACTGGGCGGCCAAGGGCACGATGCTGCTGGGCATCAAGGCCGTCGTCGCACGCAGCTTCGAACGCATCCACCGCAGCAACCTGATCGGCATGGGCGTGCTGCCGCTGCAGTTCAAGCCCGGCGAGTCCTGGCAGAGCCTGGGACTGACCGGCGACGAGACCGTCGACGTGCGGCTGGCGGTGCCGGTGCAGCCGCTGTCGGACGCGACGCTGGTCGTCACCGCCGCCGACGGCACACGCCGCGAGCTCGCGGTGACGCTGCGCGTCGACACGCCGATCGAGGTCGAGTACTGGCGCCACGGCGGCATCCTGCCGTACGTGCTGCGCCAGTTGCTCGCCGGCTGAACGCGCCCTCACCCGCCGCGGCACCGGGCCGCGACGGGCGCAGGCTCAGCGCCCCGCCTCGACGCGCACGACTGTCGACGCCGAATCGCCGGCCTCGGTCTGCGCGGTCACCACCACCTCCAGCATCGCCGGCGCACCGGCCGGGGCGATGCCGCTGAGCACGCCGGTGGCGGTGTCCAGCGACATCCACGGCGGCAGCGGCGAACCGTCGGCCAGCCGCGCGCTATAGCTCAGCCGCGTGTCGGGCGGGGTCTCGAAGCTGGTGCTGGCGTCGAAGCGGAAGCCGGTCTCCGGCGCCACACGCACCTGGCTCTGCGGCTCGACGACGAGCAGAGAGGACGTGCCGGCGGACGACGGCGCCGCGCCCGCCGACGAGGTGCTGCCGGACGAGCCCGAAACGCCGGTGCCGGAGTCGCTGGTGCCGGTACCGGTGCCGGTGCCGGTGCCGGTGCCGGTGCCGGTGCCGGTGCCGGTGCCGGTGCCGGTGCTGGTGCCGGAGCCGGTGCCAGTGCCAGTGCCAGTGCCAGTGCCAGTGCCAGTGCCAGTGCCAGTGCCAGTGCCGGTGCCAGTGCCGGCGGCAGGCGAGCCGCCCGGAGCCGGGCCACCGAGAGCGTCGCCGCCACCGGAGACACCGCCGCCGACGACGACCAGCGAGCCAGGCTGACCGATCGCCGGGGCCGGCGCACCACCCACGGGCGGCAGCGTCGTGATCGGCGCCGAGCCGGTGCCGGCCTCCGGTGCCACCTGGTCGGTCAGCTTCTCGGAGTTGACGTTGGACGACGGCTTGACCGTCAACGTGCCGTCGACGTACTGCAGCGCGTAGTTGTCCGCGCTGCCACCGGAGGCGACGATGGCGTACTGCCCCGGCGTCAGCCCGGCGCCGCCCGGCGCGGTGAGTTGCACCCCGCTGACGACCGCCACGGTGTCGGTGTAATGCAGCTGGCCGATGTCGATGGTGTAGCTCAGCACCGGGTCGCGTTCACCGGCGATCTTGGACTTGTCGTCGGCGCTCACCGT
>NZ_JAALCQ010000010.1:0-224562 GCF_011065555.1 Rubrivivax sp. JA1026 | reverse complement strand
CGCTCATCCGCAGACCAACGGCAAAGACGAACGCTTCCACCGCACGTTGGCCGCCGAGGTGCTGCTGGGCCGCAAGTTTCGCGACCTGGCCGAAGTCCAGCGGCACTTCAACTCCTGGCGTCACGTCTACAACTTCGAGCGCCCGCATGAAGCTCTGGGTATGCAAACGCCGGCCAGCCGCTACAGCGCCAGCGTGCGCTCGATGCCAAGTAAGCTGCCTGACGTCGAGTACGGGCCCGAAGACATCGTCAGACGCGTCGGCGACGGCGGTCGCATCAGCATCCGGGGCCTCAAGCTGCGAGTGGGCAAGGCGTTGATCGGTCAGCACGTCGCCTTGCGGCCTCGCCTTGATCGCGACGGCTCCTTCGACGTCTACTTCTGCCATCACAAGCTCGATGCGATCGAGCTGAACGCGGTGGGCTGACCCCGTCCTCTCTGTCACCCATGTCCTCGCACGGGTGTTACCCATCTCCCCGGTCCATACACCCTCCGGGAGGGTGCTCCAGTTCGTTCGACCACACCCTCCAGCCTCCCTCCGCGAGGGAGGCTCCAGTCAGTCTGACGATGGCTGCTGCGCGGCGCTCGAACTGCGAGGCCCCACTACTCGGCCTTCGACTGCCGGCCCATCAGGCGCCGCAGCGCGGTCTCGGGCGAGACGCGGCCTTCGAGCACCTCGACGACGGCCTCGGTGATCGGCATCTCGACGCCCAGCGCACGCGCGCGCTGCAGCACCGTCGCGGCGCTGTAGACGCCTTCGGAGACGTGGCCGAGCTCGGCCAGGATGTCGGGCAGCGCCTTGCCGGCGGCCAGCGCCAGGCCGACCTTGCGGTTGCGCGACAGGTCGCCGGTGGCCGTGAGCACCAGGTCGCCCAGGCCCGACAGCCCCATGAAGGTGGCCGCCTGGCCGCCGAGCGCGACGCCCAGCCGCGTCATCTCGGCCAGCCCGCGTGTGACCAGCGCGGCGCGGGCGTTCAGGCCCGTGGCGGCGAGGCCGTCGCCGATGCCGGTGGCGATCGCCAGCACGTTCTTCACCGCGCCGCCGACCTCGACGCCGACGATGTCGCGTGCCGTGTAGACACGCAGCGTGTCGCTGTGGAAGGCCTCGACGGCGGCCGCGGCCAGGGCGTCGGACTCGCTGGCGGCGACCAGCGCCGTCGGCTGGCCGCGCAGCACCTCGAGCGCGAAGCTCGGGCCCGACAGCACGCCGCCGGCGGCGCCGGGGCGAAGTTCGCGCGCGATCTCGTGGCCGAGCAGGCCGGTGCCGCTCTCGAAGCCCTTGCAGGCCCAGAGCGCGGGGCGATCGTCGGGCAGCGAGCCCAGGTGTTCGCGCAGCCCGGCCATCGGCGTGGCGATGACCAGCAGGCCGCCTTCGCAGTGCGCAAGCGCGGCGTCGCGGTCGGCGCTGACGCGCAGGCCGGCGGGCAGCGGCTCGTCGCCGAGGTAGCGGGTGTTGCGGCCGGTGGCCGCGATCTCGGCAGCCTGGGCGGCGTCACGGGTCCAGAGCAGGACCTCGTGACGCGGCGCGGCCGCGGCGGCGAGCGCCGTGCCCCAGGCACCGGCGCCGAGGACGGCGATCTTCATCGTGTCGGCAGCGCGGGGGCGGGGCCGGGCGGCCCCGCGAAGGCGATCAGTTCGCCGAGGTGATGATCGGCGAGCCGCCGTTGGCCTGGGCGGCCTCGGCCTGCATGCGGGCCTCGAACATGGCCTGGAAGTTGACCTCGTTCAGCAGGATCGGCGGGAAGCCGGCGCGCGTGCAGACGTCCGAGACGATGGCGCGCAGATAGGGGTAGACCATCTGCGGGCAGACGATGCCCAGGATGCCCTGCATCTGCTCGTCGGGGATGTTGCGGATCTCGAAGATGCCGGCCTGCTTGGCCTCGACGAGGAACAGCGTCTTGTCGGCGACCTTGGTCGTCACGGTGGCGGTGACGGTGACCTCGAAGATGCCGTCGGCCACGACCTCGGCGGCCATCGCGAGGTTGATCTCGACCGCCGGCTGCTGCTGCTCGAGCAGGATCTGCGGCGAGTTCGGCTGCTCCAGCGACAGGTCCTTCAGGTACATGCGCTGGATCTGGAAAACGGGGGTCTCGTCGGCCATGGTGCTTCCGTGTTGGGAGGTGGCCGCCCGGGTTCGGGCGGCAGCGGCCGGCGATTATGGACCAGCGCACCGGGGCGTCCGCCCCGGGCCGGTCAGCCCGCGAGCAGGGGCGCGAGGCCGCCGCGCTGGTCCAGCGCGATCAGGTCGTCGCAGCCGCCGACGTGGGTCTCGCCGATGAAGATCTGCGGCACGGTGCGGCGTCCGGTGAGCGCGATCATCGTGTCGCGCTGGGCGGGGTCCAGGTCGACGCGGATCTCCTCGATCGCCTCGACGCCGCGCTGCTTGAGCAGCGCCTTGGCGCGCAGGCAGTAGGGGCAGACCTGGGTCGTGTACATCCGGACGGAACTCATGCGCTTTCCTCGCCCGCACGAGGATGGCGGGCTCAGGCCGGATTGTCCGGCGGATGAGAAGACCCGGAGGGCGCGTGGGGCGAGCGCCGACCGGGCGAGGCTCAGGCGCCCTTCGGCGCCTGGGGCGGCTCCGACGGCTCGGCGGCCGGGGTCTCGGCGACGGGGGTCTCGGCGACCGGCGCCGGGGCGGGCGCGGGCTCGGCAGCGGGCGCCTCGGCGGCCGGCGCCGGCAGCGGCTTGGGCTCGGCCTTGGCGGCCTTGGCCTTCTTCTCGGTCTTTTCGGCCTTCTCGGGCTTGTCGGCCTTGGCACCGCTTTCCATCGGCAGGTTGGCTTCGCGCCAGGCGGCATTGCCGCCGGCCACCGCGACGGCCTTCTCGTAACCCGCCTTCTGCAGCTGCGCCGCGGCGCGGCCGGCGCGTGCGCCCGAGGCGCACAGCAGCAGGATCGGCAGCGTCTTGTTGCCCGGCAGGCCCTTGGCGTCGGCCAGCGTCGCCAGCGGGATGTTGCGCGCGCCGACGGCGTGGCTCTTCTCGTACTCGGCGGGCTCGCAGACGTCGATCAGCACGCCCTTCTCGCGGTTGATCAACCGCACCGCCTCGGCAGGCGGCACGCCGCGGCCGGTGCCGCCTTGGATCGTCTGCCACAGGAGCAGGCTGCCGGAGAGGGCGGCCATGAAGACGAGCAACCAGTTTTCGATGAGGAAGTTCAAGGCGTCGGGGTCAAGGGCGGCAGAGGGCGCGAATTATAGAATTCGGGCCATGCACAAGCTCGTCCTGATCCGTCACGGGGAATCCACCTGGAACCTCGAGAACCGTTTCACCGGCTGGACCGACGTCCCGCTGACCGACACCGGCGTCGCCCAGGCGCGCGAAGCGGGCCGCCTGCTGAAGGCCGCCGGCTACGAGTTCGACGTCGCCTACACCTCGGTGTTGAAGCGTGCCATCTGGACGCTGTGGCACTGCCTGGACACGATGGAGCGCACCTGGCTGCCGGTCGTCAAGGACTGGCGCCTGAACGAACGCCACTACGGCGCGCTGCAGGGCCTGAACAAGGCCGACATGGCCAAGCAGTACGGTGACCAGCAGGTGCTCATCTGGCGCCGCAGCTACGACACGCCGCCGCCGGTGCTCGACGCCGCCGACCCGCGTGGCCAGCGCCAGGACCCGCGTTACGCCAAGCTCGCCCCCGAGCAGGTGCCGCTGACCGAGTGCCTGAAGGACACCGTCGCGCGCGTGCTGCCGTTCTGGAACGAGGAGCTCGCGCCGGCGATCAAGAGCGGCCAGCGTCTGGTCATCGCCGCGCACGGCAACAGCATCCGCGCGCTGGTGAAGTACCTGGACGGCATCAGCGACGCCGACATCGTCGGCCTCAACATTCCCAACGGCATCCCGCTGGTCTACGAGCTCGACGACGAGCTGAAGCCGATCCGCAGCTACTACCTCGGCGACCCCGAGGCGGCCGCCAAGGCCGCGGCTGCGGTGGCGAACCAGGGCAAGAAGGCCTGACGCGCCCTCCCCCGAGCACGACGGACGACGCCGGCCTCGCGCCGGCGTTTTCGTTGGCGCAACCAGCGGGTGGGGTCAGGTCTCGCGCCGGGAGGGGTCACGCCGGGAGGGGTCAGGTCTCGTGAGACCTGACCCCGGCCTGCCTAGAGGGGGTCATGCCTAGAGGGGGTCAGGTCTTGTGAGACCTGACCCCAGCCTGCCTGACCCCAGCCTGCCCAGCCTGCCCCGTCCCGCAGCGCCGCCGCCAGCAGCGGCACCACCGACACCGCGTTGCTCTCGTGCGCGATGCAGTCGCTGCTCCAGACGTGACGCACGCCGGCGGTGCGGAGTTCGGCCAGCGCGTCGCCGACGAACAGCGCGTGCGTGACGGCGACGTCGACGCTGGCCGCGCCACGTTCCAGCAGCCCGCGTGTCGCGGCCTGCAGCGTGCGCCCGGTGCTGGCGACGTCGTCGAGCAGCACGACGGCGCGCCCGGCGACGTCGGCCGCCGGCAGCGCGACGGCGACGTCGCGGTCGCCGTGGCGCTGCTTCAGGCAGACCGCGTGCTCCAGCCCGGCGGCCTCGGCGGCCACCGTCACCCACTGCTCGGACTCGGCGTCCGGGCCGACGAGCAGCGCACCCGGCACACGTTCTGCGGCCAGCCGGCCGAGCAGCGGCGCGGCACCGAGCGCGACGCCGCGCCGCCCGGGCACGACCTCGGCCATCGAGGCGACACGGTGCAGATGCGGGTCGACGGTGATCACGGCGTCGAACCAGGCCGCCAGCGCCCGCCCCAGGTGGCGCTGGCTGACGACCTCGCCCGGCGTGAAGGCGATGTCCTGGCGCATGTAACCGAGGTACGGCGCGACCAGCGTCAGCTCGGTAGCACCGAGTTCACGCGCGCCGCCGGCGACCAGCATCAGCTCGGCCAGGCGCTCGTTGGGCCGCTGCAGACCACGCAGCAGCGCGACCCGCGGCGGCAGCGCCGCAGGCAGCCGCAGCCGCGACTCGCCGTCGGGGAAGACGTGGCGCTCGACCACCGCCAGCGGCCAGCCCAGCGCCGCGGCCAGCGGCCGGGCCAGCGTCAGTTCGTCGTCGAAAGCGAGCAGCAGACTCATCGGGCAGCTCCGGCGAGGGCGTAGGCGCAGTCGTGCAGCGCCTCGCGGCGCGCGAACTCCAGGTCGGCGGCGACGCAGGCGTGGATGCGGTACAGCGGCTCGCCGCGGCGCACCGCGGCGCCGATCTTGACGAACAGGTCCAGCCCGGCGCCGGCCATCTGCGGCGCGCCCGACAGCCCGGCGATGCGCGCCAGGCGCAGGTTGTCGATGCCGGCGACGACACCGTCGGCAGGCGCCGGCACGTCGAAGACCAGCGGCCCCGGCGGCGGCGGCTCGGCGCGCCGGCCCTGGGCCTCGATGATCGCCTCCAGCCGCGCCAGCGCGCGGCCCGAGTCGAGGATCTGCGTGGCGATGCGCTCGCCGTCACCGCCACGCACCGCGGGGTCGAACTCGATCATGCGGCCGGCCAGGCGGATCGCCTTGGCGCGCAGGTCCTGCGGCGCCTGCGGGTCGTGGCGCAGCACCTGCATCACGTCGCGCGCCTCCAGCACCGGGCCGATGCCGCGGCCGATCGGCTGGCGGCCGTCGGTCAGCATGACCTCCAGCGTCAGCCCCAGGCGTTCGGCGACGAACTCGAAGACCCGCTTCAGGCGCTGCGCCGCGGCCTCGCCATGCACCTTGGCCGTCGGCCCGACCGGGATGTCCAGCACCAGGTGCGTCGAGCCGGCGGCGATCTTCTTGGACAGGATGGAGGCGATCATCTGCCCCGGCGAGTCGATCGCCAGCGGGCGTTCGACGGCGATCAGCACGTCGTCGGCCGGCGACAGCGCCGCCGTGCCGCCCCAGGCCAGGCAGCCGTTGACGGCGTGCACGATCTGCTTGAGCCGTTCTGGCGCGAGTTCGACCTCGGCCAGCACCTCCATCGTGTCGGCGGTGCCGGCCGGCGAGGTGATCGCGCGCGACGAGGTCTTGGGGCACAGCAGGCCGTGCTCGGCGACGATGGGCACGACGAGCATCGAGGTGCGGTTGCCCGGCACGCCGCCGATGCAGTGTTTGTCGACGATCGGCCGGCCGCCGCCGCTGCCGTTCCAGTCCAGGCGCCGGCCGGCGGCGATCATCGCCTCGGTCAGGTGCAGCACCTCCTCGCGGTCGAGCTCGTACTGCTGCGTCGCGACGACGAAGGCGGCGAGTTCGACCTTGGTGTAGCGCTCGGCGGCGATGTCGGCGACGACGGCGTGCAGCTCCTCGCGGCCCAGGCGCTCGCCGGCGATCTTGCGCCGCAGCGCGGCGTGCGACGGCGGCGGCGCGGCGTGTTCGATCGAGACGCTGTCGCCTTCGGCGGCGCCCAGCCGCGCGAACGCCTGTTCGCTCAGGCCCAGCTGCAGCGGCTCGAGCAGGCGCAGGTCGTCGACGACGTTGAGCACCGCGGCGATGCTCCGGCCGCCGGCGGCGATCGTCACCTTGGACAGCGCCTGGAAACCGGCGGCGCGCACCACCGGGCAGTCGCGGTGCAGGAAGGCGACGTTTTCGCGCCAGGTGTCGATGCCGAGGCGGCGCACGGCGAGGGTCGGACGGTTCATCGCGGGCACGCTCGCTCGCGCGAGGCGTTCAGTCGGGCAAGACGCTGGCGATCTGTTCACGCACCCGCGCCGCCAGCGCGCGACGGTCGGCGTGGGCACTGGCTTCGGCCGGCAGCACCGTCAGGTGCAGCACGACGCCGCGCGCCCGGGCGAGTTTCCAGACGTTGGCGGCCAGCGTCTCGGCGCCGACCCAGCGGGCCGACGGGCTGACGGCGTGGCCGGGCTCGGCATAACGCAGCGCCACCGCCTGCACCGGCGTGGCGGTGGCGATCGCCGCCTGCAGCAGGTTGGCATGGAAGGGCAGCAGCGCATGGCCGTCGCCGGTCGTGCCTTCGGGGAAGACGGCGACGGTGTCGCCGGCCTGCAGCGCCTCGGCCATGCGGTGCACGACACGCAGCGCATCGCGTTTGCTCTCGCGCTCCAGGTACAGCGTGCCGGCGGCGTCGACCAGGCGGTTGGCCACCGGCCAGTGGCGCACGTCGGCCTTGGAGACGAAACGCGCCTCGGGGCAGACGGCGTGGATGGCCATGATGTCCAGCCACGACAGGTGGTTGGCGACGATCAGCTTGGCGCCGGGGCGGAATTCGCCCTGCACCCGCAGCTCGACACCCAGGCAGCGCAGCATCGTCGCGGCCCACCAGCGGGTGCGCCGGTGACGGCCCGCGGCGTCCAGCCGAGGGAAGACCCACAGCGCCATCGCCACGCCGCGCAGGCCGTGCAGCAGCACGCCGGCGACGCGCCAGGGGGCGAGCAGCACCGCGGTCAAGCGGCCTCGTAGGCGACCGTGCCGGCGACCAGCGTCGCACGCACCCGGCCCGGCAGCGCCATGCCGGTCGACGCGAACGCGAACGGCGTGTGTTTGCCCTGGCTGGCCAGCGCCGCCGGCGCGACCTGCCATTCGGCTTCGGGATCGAAGACGCAGACGTCGGCGACACCGCCTTCGACCAGCCGGCCGGCACTCGACGCCAGCGAGCCGACGGCCTCGCCGAGCACCCGCACCGGCGCCTGCGTCACCGGCGCCAGCGCCTGCGACAGCGTCAGGCCGTGGTCGCGGCCCCAGCGCAGCGCCAGGCTCAGCAGCAGCTCCAGCCCGGTGGCGCCGGGCTCGGCCTCGCCGAACGGCAGGTTCTTCATGTCCTCGGCGACCGGGTTGTGGTCCGAGACCAGCGCGTCGATCGTGCCGTCGGCCAGCGCGGCGCGCAGCGCGTCGCGGTCGGCGCCCTGGCGCAGCGGCGGCGTCAGGCGCATGTCGGCGTTGAAGAAGCCGATGTCGACGTCGGTCAGGTGCAGCGAGTTGATGCTGACGTCGGCCGTGACCGGCAGGCCCTCGGCCTTGGCGGCACGCACGAGCCTGACGCCGGCGGCGCTGGACAGCCGGCACAGGTGCACGCGGCAGCCGGTGACCCGCACCAGCTCGAGGATGGTCTGCAGCGCCACCGTCTCGGCGGCCACCGGCACGCCCGACAGCCCCATGCGCGTGGCCACCGCGCCCGAGGCGGCGACGCCCTTGCCCAGCCAGCCGTCCTGCGGCCGCAGCCAGACGGCGTAGCCGAAGGTCGCGGCGTACTGCATGGCGCGCAGCAGCACCTGGGTGTCCTGGATCGCGACGTCGACCTGCGAGAAGCCGACGCAGCCGGCTTCGGTCAGCTCGGCCATCTCGACCAGCGTCGTGCCTTCGAGCCGGCGCGTCAGCGCGCCCAGCGGGAACAGCCGGCAGCGGCTGAGCTTGCGGGCACGGAACTTCAGCATCTCGACCAGGCCGGGCTCGTCGAGCACCGGGTCGGTGTCGGGCAGACAGACGAGGCTGGTGACGCCGCCGGCGGCGGCGGCCGCCAGCTCGCTCTCGAGCATGCCTTCGTGTTCCTGGCCGGGTTCGCGCAGGCGCGCGGCGAGGTCGACGAGGCCGGGCGCGACGACGAGGCCCGAGGCATCGATCGTGCGGTCGGCCTGGAAGTCGCCGACGGCGCCGAGGCCGACGATGCGGCCGGAGGCGATCGCGAGGTCGGCCGTCTCGTCGCGGCCGGTGGCCGGGTCGACGACGCGGCCGTTGCGGATGAGGATCTTCATGGGGTTCAGGCCTGGTTGCCGGCGATCGTCGACATCACCGCCATGCGCACCGCGATGCCGAAGGTCACCTGCGGCAGGATGACGCTGTGCGTGCCGTCGGCGACCGAGGACTCGATCTCGACGCCGCGGTTGATCGGCCCCGGGTGCATGACGATGCAGTCGGGCTTGGCCAGCGCCAGCTTCTCCGGCGTCAGGCCGTAGTTCTTGAAGTACTCGCCGGCCGACGGCAGCAGCGCGCCGCTCATGCGCTCGTTCTGCAGGCGCAGCATGATGATCACGTCGGCGTCGCGGATGCCTTCGGCCATGTCGTGGCAGACGCGCACGCCCATGCCGGCCAGGTCGCCCGGCACCAGGGTCTTGGGGCCGACGGCGCGGATCTCGGGCACGCCGAGCACGTTGAGCGCGTGGATGTCCGAACGCGCCACGCGCGAGTGCACGATGTCGCCGACGATGGCCACCGTCAGCTGCGTGAAATCGCGCTTGTAGTGGCGGATCGTGTACATGTCGAGCAGCGCCTGCGTCGGGTGCGCGTGGCGGCCGTCACCGGCGTTGACCACGTGCACGTGCGGCGCGCAGTGCTGGGCGATCAGGTAGGGCGCGCCGCTTTCGCTGTGGCGCACGACGAACATGTCGGCGTGCATCGCCGACAGGTTGGCGATCGTGTCCAGCAGGCTCTCGCCCTTGGCGGTGCTGCTCTTGTTGATGTCGAGATTGATGACGTCGGCCGACAGCCGCGTCGCGGCGATCTCGAAGGTCGTGCGGGTGCGCGTGCTGTTCTCGAAGAACAGGTTGAACACGCTCTTGCCGCGCAGCAGCGGCACCTTCTTGACCTCGCGGTCGTTGACCGACAGGAAGGTGCCGGCGGTGTCCAGGATCTGCGTCAGCACCGCACGCGGCAGGCCTTCGATGGACAGCAGGTGGATCAGCTCGCCGTGGCGGTTGAGCTGGGGGTTGCGGCGCGACAGCATCAGCGGGCCTCCCGCCGCAGGGCGCGGTCCTGAGGTCTCATGCGGCCTCCTCGATGGCGAAAGTGAAGCGGCCGTCCTCGGCACGCGCCAGCGACAGGCGCTGCGTGGACGGCAGGGTGATGCGCGCCGCGGCCAGCGCCGCGGCGATCGGCAGCTCGCGGCCGCCGCGGTCGACCAGGACCACCAGCGTCACGCTGGCCGGGCGGCCGAAGTCGTAGAGCTCGTTGATCGCGGCGCGGATCGTGCGGCCGGTGTAGAGCACGTCGTCGACGAGCACGACATGGCGGCCGTCGACGGCGAACGGCAGCTGCGTCGTGGCGGTGCCGGCGGCCAGCCCGCGCGAGCCGAAGTCGTCGCGGTGCAGCATGCTGGAGATGACGCCGTGCGCGCCGGGCAGGCCCAGGTCGCGCTGCAGGCGTTCGGCCAGCCAGGCGCCGCCGGACCAGATGCCGACGAGCACCGCGTCGGGCGGGAGGACGGCGCGCAAGCCCTGGCGCAGTTCGGCGTAGAGCGCCTCGGCATCGAGCTGCAGGACGGTCATGGGGCGAGGGTTCTCAGGTGTTGGTCGAGGATCAGTGCGGCGGCCGCGGCGTCGGCGTCGCGGGCCCCGGCGGCCAGCGCGTCGACGGTCGTGTAGCGCTCGTCGACCTCGTGCACCGGCAGCCGGAAGCGGCCGTGCAGCTGGCGAGCGAAGCGCCGCGCGCGGCGCGTATTGTCGTGCTCCGCGCCGTCGGGATGGAACGGCACGCCGACGACCAGCGCGTCGGGCTGCCACTCGTCAATCAGCCGGGCAATGGCCTCGAAACGTGCGTCGCCTTCGGCGGCGACGGTCTTCAGCGGCCGGGCTTCGGCCAGCAAGGTGTTGCCGACGGCGACGCCGACGCGGCGCACGCCGAAGTCGAAGGCGAGAAAACTGCGCGCGGGGGCAGGCGGAGCGGCCGGGCTCATTCGGGAACGACGTGACGGGTCACGCGTCAGGCGTGCCCGGCCTCCTGCGACAGCATGCGCGGGTCGACACCCAGCAGCGACAGCGCCTGGTCGTAGCGCTGCTCGACGGGGGTCTCGAAGATGATGCGCGGGTCGGCGTCGACGTTGAGCCAGCCGTTGCGGCGGATCTCGTCCTCGAGCTGGCCGGCCTCCCAGCCGCTGTAGCCCAGCGTCACCAGCACGCGGCGCGGGCCGCCGCCCTGCGACATCGCCTCGAGCACGTCCTTGCTGGTCGTCATCTCCAGGCCGCCGGGCACCGACATCGTCGAGCTGTAGGCGCTGCCGTCGCCGGCCTTCTCGTGCAGCACGAAGCCGCGTTCGGTCTGCACCGGGCCGCCGAAGAACACCGGCTGCTCGGCGAACTCGTCGCGGTCCAGCGGCAGATCGACACGCTCGAACAGGTTGCGCAGCTTGATGTCGATCGGCCGGTTGATCACCAGCCCGAGCGCACCACGCTCGTTGTGCTCGCACAGATAGACCACCGAGCCGGCAAAGGTCTCGTCGGCCATGCCGGGCATGGCGATGAGGAACTGGTTCGACAGGTCGATGGCGGCCATGCGCCTATCTTATTCCGCGGCACACTGGCGGATGTGAAGAACGGCATCGACAACGCCCTGGTCTGGCTGCGCCGCGACCTGCGCACCGAGGACAACGCGGCCCTGTACCACGCGCTGCGCGCGGCGCGGCGGGTCTGGTGCGTGTTCGTCTTCGACCCCGAGATCCTCGAGCCGCTGCCGCGCGCCGACCGGCGCGTGGAGTTCATCCGCGACAGCGTCGTCGGCGTCGACGCCGAGCTGCGCGCGCTGGCCGCCTCGCACGGCATCGACGGCGCCGGGCTGATCGTGCGCCACGGCCGGCCGCTACAGGAGATCCCGCGGCTGGCGGCGGCGCTGGGCGCGCAGGCGGTCTACGCCAGCCACGACGACGAGCCCGAGGCGCTGGCGCGTGACGCCCGCGTGCGCGGCGCGCTGGCCGACGCCGGCATCGCCTTCCACGGCTCGAAGGACCACGTGATCTTCGAGCGCGACGAGGTGCTGACCCAGGGCGGCGGCCCGTTCTCGGTGTTCACGCCGTACCGCAACGCCTGGCTGAAGAAGCTCGACGACTTCTACCTCTCGTCCTACCCGGTCGAGCGCCACGCCGGCGCGCTGGCGCCCAAACCCGCCGGCGAGACGCTGCCGACGCTGGCCGACATCGGCTTCGAGAGCACCAACCTGCACGCGCTGAAGCTGCCCAGCGGCCCGGCCGGCGGCCGCGAGCTGCTGGCCGACTTTCTCGAGCGCGTCGACCACTACGCCGACTGGCGCGACTTCCCGGCCGTCAAGGGCCCGAGCTACCTGGGGCCGCACCTGCGTTTCGGCACGGTGTCGATCCGCCGCCTGGCGCGCGAGGCCCACCAGCGTTTGACGGCCGGCTCGCGCGGCGCCGAGGTCTGGCTGTCGGAGCTGGTCTGGCGCGACTTCTACCACCAGCTGCTGCACCACCACCCGCGGGTCGTCGGCGGCTGCTTCAAGCCCGAGTACGAACGGCTGCACTGGGAGCACGGCAAACACGCCGACGAGCTCTTCGCCGCCTGGTGCGAGGGCCGCACCGGGTATCCGATCGTCGACGCGGCGATGCACCAGCTCACGCGCACCGGCTACATGCACAACCGGCTGCGCATGATCAGCGCCAGCTTCCTGACCAAGGACCTCGGCATCGACTGGCGCCGCGGCGAGGCCTGGTTCGCACGCCACCTGAACGACTTCGACCTGGCATCGAACAACGGCGGCTGGCAGTGGGCGGCCTCGACCGGCTGCGACGCCCAGCCCTACTTCCGGATCTTCAACCCGGTCAGCCAGAGCGAACGTTTCGACCCCGAGGGGCGTTTCATCCGCCGCTACCTGCCGCAGCTGGCCAAGCTGCCCGACGCGGCGCTGCACGCGCCCTGGCGCGCCCGCCCGGCTGACCTGGCCGCCGCCGGCGTCGTGCTGGGCCGCGACTATCCCGCGCCCGTCGTCGCCCACGAGGAGGCGCGCGAACGCACGCTGGCGCGTTTCGCGGCCGTCAAGCCGTCGGCCGCACGTGCCGCCGGCCGGGCCCGGCCGGCGGCGGGCCGCGACTCCTGAGCTGGCTCAAGATCCGGCGCGACGGCGGCGATTCGCGCGATTTCTCGCTTCATTCCATCCCCTCACGTGCCGATAAGACGACGGGGCCGGCCCGACATCCGGGGCCGGCATTGGACGTCAGGAGCGTGCGCGATGCACGTCGCACAAAAGAAGATCTGGGTACAGCTGATCAGCACCATCGCGATCGCGCTCACGGTGGTCTGGGCGGTGGGCATCGTCTGGCAGGGCCGGGTCAACCGCGAGGCCGCGATCGAGCAGGCGACCGCCTTCTCCAGCAGCATGCACGACGCCACGATGGCCGGCCTGACCGGCATGATGGTCACCGGCACCGTGGCGCAGCGCGCCGTGCTGCTGGACCAGGTGCGCCAGCTCGACAACATCCGTGACCTGCGCGTGCTGCGCGGCGAGGCCGTCAACAAGATCTTCGGCAACGGCACCGGCGCCGACGCCAGCGACCCCGACGCCGCCGAGCGCGCCGTGCTCGCCACCGGCAAGACCGAGATCCACGTCGCCAGCGACGACAAGGGCGAGTACCTGCGCGTCGTGCGCCCGGCGATCGCGTCCAAGAACTACCTCGGCAAGGACTGCACGACCTGCCACCAGGTGCCCGAGGGCACGGTGCTGGGCGCGGTCAGCATGAAGGTCTCGCTGGACCAGACCAACGCGCTGATGGCGCGCCAGCGCTGGCAGACCATCCTGATGGCCATCGTCACCTGCATCCCGGTGCTGATCGTCATCTACCCGTTCATCCGCCGCGTCGTCACGCGGCCGCTGGAACAGGGCGTCGACCTGGCGCACGGCATCGCCTCGGGCGACCTGACGCGCGACGTCGTCGTCGACAGCCGCAACGAGATCGGCCACCTGCAGCGTGCGCTGCACGAGATGCGCGGCAGCCTGGCGTCGATCGTCGGCCGCGTGCGCCGCGGCACCGACACCATCGCCCAGGCCTCGGCGCGCATCGCCGGCGGCAACAAGGAGCTGGAGTCGCGCACCGAGCACCAGGCCCAGGCGCTGCACGAGACCGCGGTGTCGATGTCGCGCCTGACCGACGCCACGCGCCAGAACGCCGAACACGCCAGTCAGGCCAACGCGCTGGCGATCTCGGCTTCCGACGTCGCCAAGGCCGGCGGCGCGGTCGTGGACCAGGTGGTGACGACGATGGACTCGATCAACGCCGCGTCCAAGCGCATCGCCGAGATCAACCGCGTCATCAACGACATCGCCTTCCAGACCAACCTGCTGGCGCTGAACGCCGCGGTCGAGGCCTCGCGCGCCGGGGAGCACGGCCGCGGCTTCGCCGTCGTCGCCAGCGAGGTGCGGGCGCTGGCCCAGCGCTCGTCGCAGGCGGCGCAGGAGATCAAGACGCTGGTCGACTCCACGGTCGAGCAGGTCGTCGGCGGCTCGCGCATGGCGCACCGCGCCGGCCAGACCATGACCGAGGTCGTCGACAGCGTGAAGCGCGTCACCGACATCATGTCGGAGATCGACGCCGCCAGCCGCGAGCAGATGGCCGGCATCGAGGAAGTCAACCGCACACTGTCCAGCCTGGAAGGCGTGACCGGCGACAACGCCCGCCTGGTGCAGGAGGCGGCGCATGCCACCGCCGCGCTGGCCGAGCAGGCAACCGCGCTGGACGAGGCGGTGAAGCTGTTCCGCCTGCCGGCGCGCACCGACGCCTGACGGCGGGCCGCGGCCGGCGGCCGCGGCTCAGAACAGGACGACGTCGTCGCCGCCCTGGCGGTGTTCGACGAGGTCGCCGCGGGCCACCAGCTCGGTGTGGCTGGCGACGCGGTTGCGGCCGGTCTGCTTGACGAAGTAGACCGCCTGGTCGGCACGCTCGAAGGCCGAGCTCGGCGTGTCGCCCGGCCGCACCGCGGTGAAGCCGATGCTGACCGTGATGCGGCCCACACGCGGGAAGGCGTGCTCCTCGATCGTCGTGCGCAGGCGCTCGAAGGCACGGCCGGCGGCCTCGCCGTCGTCGCAGCGCATCAGCACGACGAACTCCTCGCCGCCGAAGCGGTAGAGCTGGTCGCCCTGGCGGAACACGCCGCGCATCAGCCGCGACAGCAGCAGCAGCACCTCGTCGCCGATCAGGTGGCCGTGGCAGTCGTTGACGTGCTTGAAGTGGTCGATGTCGACGACGCCCAGCCAGGCGGCGCCACCGCCGCGGCGCTGCCCCAGCGCGTCGCGTGATGGCGGCGGCAGCGGCACGGTGCAGCGCATGAAGCTCTCGTCGAAGGTCTTGCGGTTGAGCAGACCGGTCAGCGTGTCGCGTTCGCTGTAGTCCAGCAGCGACTGGAAGTTGCGGTAGACGCGCAGCACGCTGCCGATCAGGCGCAGCTGCTCGGCGCCCAGCGGCGCATGGCTGCGCAGCTCGAGCACGGCGTCGCAGTCGCGCTCCAGGTCCAGCGGCAGCAGCGTCAGCGCCGGCTGGCCGTCGAGCATCAGGCCTTCGCGCTGGCGCAGACAGGTCTGGCGCACCGGGTGCTCGGCCAGCGGCGGCAGCGCCGACAGGTCGGCCCACAGCGGGTCGGCACTGGGCACCAGCTCGCCGGCGGCCAGCCGTGCGCGCGTGAACCAGCGGCGGTCCTCGCCTTCGCCGACGATGCGGTAGATGGCGATGTCCAGCGGGCGCAGCAGGTCATGCAGCGCGCTGACCAGCGTCGCGTCGAGCGCGTCGCGGTCCCGGAACCCGGTCAGTTCCGCAAGATGATCGGCAACCCGGGACACCGTTCAGCTCGGCCTGGCCGCTCCCGCGTAACGTGCGACGAGGGCCAGCAGCTCCTCTTCCGCATAAGGTTTGCCGAGGTAGTGGTCGGCCCCCAGGTCCGCGGCGTGGTCGCGATGCTTCTGCGCGATGCGCGAGGTGATCATGACCACCGGCAGCCCGGCCAGCGCGGCGTCGGCGCGCACCGCGCGCAGCAGGTCGAAACCGTCCATGCGCGGCATCTCGATGTCCGACAGCATCACCGCCGGCCGCTCCTGGGCCAGCCGCTCCAGCGCCTCGACGCCGTCCTTGGCGGTCTCGACGCGCCAGCCCTCGCGGTGCAGCAGGCGCTGGGTGACGCGGCGCACGGTCAGCGAGTCGTCGACGACCAGCACCAGCGGCGGCAGCGGCTCGGCAGCCACCGGCTCGGCGACGTCCGGCAGCCGCTCGACGCCGCGGCCTTCGAGCCGCGCCCGCGCCGCCGGGCCGTACAGCGTGGCCAGCGCCACCGGGTTGTAGATCAGCGCCACCGCGCCGCTGGGCAGCAGCGTCACGCCGGCCAGGCCGGGCACACGCGCCAGCTGCGGGCCGACGTTCTTGACGACCACGTCCTGGTTGCCGACGACCTCGTCGACGTGCAGCGCGACACGCTGCTCGGCCGAGCGCACGACGACGACGGCCTGGCTGCGTGTGCCGGCGGCGCCGCGTTCGGGGCCGTCGAGCAGCGCGGCCAGCCAGTGGAAGGGCAGCGCCTGGTCACCGTCGGTGTAGACGCCGCTGGCGTAGGCCGCCTCGACCTCCGCCGGCGAGGCACGCCGCACGGCCTCGATCAGTGTCGACGGCACGGCCACCGACAGCTCGCCGCAGCGCAGCATGACGACCTGCGTCACCGCGGTGGTCAGCGGCAGCAGCAGGCGGAAGCGGGTGCCACGCTCCGGCGCGTGGTGCACCTGCACGCGGCCGCCCATCGCGGCGACCTCGGCGCGCACGACGTCCAGGCCGACGCCGCGGCCGGCCAGCTCGGTGACGTCGGCGGCGGTGCTGAAACCCGGCGTGAAGATCAGCTGCGCCAGCGCCTCGTCGTCGACGGTGGTGTCGGCGGCGAGCAGGCCGCGCTCGACGGCGCGCGCGCGGATGCGCGCCAGGTCCAGGCCGGCGCCGTCGTCGCGCAGCTCGACGCCGACCTCGTTGCCTTCCTGCGTGATGACCAGCGTGATCGTGCCGGTCGTGTCCTTGCCGGCGGCAGCGCGCACCGCGGCCGGCTCGATGCCGTGCACGACGGCGTTGCGCAGCAGGTGCTCGAACGGGCCGATCATGCGGTCGAGCACGCCGCGGTCGACCTCGATGGCGCCGCCCAGGATGTCCAGGCGCACGCTCTTGCCGGTCTCCTTGGCGGCCTGGCGCACGGTGCGGTAGAGGCGGTCGCTGGCGCTGTCGAACTCGACCATGCGCGTGCGCAGCAGGTCACCCTGCAGCTCGCGCGTCAGGCGGGCCTGCGCGGCGAGGTCGTCTTCGGCCGACTGCAGCGTGCGCTGCAGGCTGCGCTGCAGCGTCGCGACGTCGTTGACCGACTCGGCCATGAAGCGCGTGAGCTCCTGCAGCCGCGTGAAGCGGTCCATCTCGAGCGGGTCGAAGACCTCGGCGGCAGCCTTGGCGGCCTCCAGCCGCGAGGCCATCTGCGACTCGGCCTGCAGCTCGATGTCGCGCAGCTGGCTGCGCATGCGCTCCAGGCTGCCGGTGAGCTCGCCCAGCGAGCCCTGCAGCTGGCGCACGCTGCCGTCGAGCCGGGCACGCGCGATGCTGACCTCGCCGGCATGGTTGACCATGCGGTCGAGCAGCGCCCCGCGCACCCGCACCGCGGCCGTCGAGGCCGGGGCGGCACGCTCCGCCGGCACCACGACGGCGGGCGCCGCCACGGCGAAGCGGCTCCAGTCGATCTCGGCCACCGGCGCGGCCGGCGGCTCGGCGGCCGCGGCCTGGGCCTCGGCCGGCGGCAGGGGCGCCGCCTCGACGGCCTCGGCGACCTCGGCCGGCGGCTCGGCGGCCGGCGGCGCACGCAGGGCCTCGAACTCGGCGACCATCGTGTCGGCGCGTGCGAGCAGCGTCTCGACCTCGCTGGCGTGCACGCCGCCGCGGTCGCCCAGGCGCTCGATCGCGGTCTCCATGCGGTGGGCCCGCTCGCCCAGGCGCATCGCCCCGGCCAGGCGGGCACCGCCCTTGAAGGTGTGCAGCGTGCGCAGGCAGGCCGCCGCGGCGCCGCCGTCGGCCGGGTTGTCGGCCCACTCGCGCAGGCGCGACAGCAGCTGCGGCAGCAGTTCGTCGGCTTCGTCCTCGAAGATCGGGAACAGCTCGGGGTCGAGCGCGTCCTCGGCGTCGAGCTCCTCGTCGCCATAGCCGCTGTCCAGCGGCCCGAGGCCGGAGGTGTCGGCCGCCGGCGGCGGCAGATCGGGCCAGCGCTCGTGGTCGGCCAGGCGCTCGACGATGGCCGGCGCCACCGGCCGCAGGAAGCCCGCGGCGAACTGGTGCAGCAGGCGGCGGACCTCCTCGGCGGCCTCGGCAAACAGCGTCGGTTCGCCGTCGCGGCCGCGGCCGCCGGCACGCGAGCGCATCAGCGCATGCTCCAGCGAACGCGACAGCGCCGACAGGTCGGCGTAGCCCACGGTGGCCGAGCTGCCGGCCAGCGAGTGGGCGAGCGCGATCGCGGTCTCCGACACCGGCCGGTGTTCGGCTTCCAGCGCCCATTCGGCGAGTTCGGTGCCCAGCCGGCGCGACAGCTCGTCGGCCTCGTTGAGGTAGATGTTGAACAGCGGCAGCGGCACACGCAGCGGGCCGATGACCTTGACCGGCTCCTCGTCGGGCACCGGCGACTCGGCCTCGGCCGGCTCGACGGCCCGGAGCTCCGGCGACGGCGCCTCGTCGGCCGACAGCGGCGCGGCGGCGGAGGCGTCGACGCTCTCCGGCTCGGGCGTGGCCGGCGGCGACACCGGCTCGGCGGCGGGCACGGCGAACACCTCCGGCATCGGCACGCCGTCGGCGTCGGCGTCGGCCTCGGGCGCCGCGTCGGGCTCGGCCCCGGCCCCGGGCTCGGGCTCGACTTCGGCGTCGATCTCGGCAGGCTGGAGGCCGGGTTCGGCGGCCTCGGGTTCAACCGGCGACGGCGGCACCGGCTCGGCCGGCGGCGGAGCCTCGGCCGCGGGCGCGGCGGCAAATTCGGCCGGCCAGTCGATCTCGGCGCCTTCGAGCACCTCGGCCGCGGGCAGCGGCCCGGGCACGGTCTCGACGAACACCGGCTGCGGCAGCGGCTCGTCGGCCGGCACCTCGAGGCGCTCGGGCCAGGTGGTCTCGTCGGGCGCCGGTTCGGCGTCGGCGGCAGGCACCGCGGGTTCGGCCGGCAGCGCCGCGGGCTCGGGGCCGATGGCGGCGAGTTCGCCGAGATCGAAGTCGAAGTCGGCGTAAGCGGCCTGCGGCGCGGGTTCGGCTGGCGCCGCAGGTTCTAGCGGCTGCAGGGCCTCGATGGCGTCGAAGCTCTCGGCGAGCTCGGCGGTCTCGACCGGCTCGGGAGCGGCTTCGGCTTCGGCCTCGGGCTCGAGCGCGCCGAGGTCGAGGCGGAAGTCGACCTCGTCGGCGGGCAGCGGCAGCGCCGGGGCGGCGGCCGGGGCAGCCCCGAGGTCCAGGTCGAGATCGGCCGCGCTCGGCAGGTCGGGCACACGCTCGGCCAGCGCCGGGGGCGAGGTGTCGGTGCCGAAGTCGAACTCGAAGTCCGGCAGCAGCGCCGCGTCGGGGACCGGCTCGACGACCGGCTCGGGCAGCGGCTCGACGGCCGGCTCGACGGCCAGCTCGGCCACGGGCTCGAACGCCGGCGCTGCGGCTTCGGCGGCCGGCACGACGGCCGGCGGCACCGCGGCTGCACCGATCGCCAGGCGCTGGCCGTCCAGGCGCAGGCCGTCGGCGGCGCGCACCACGGGTTGCGAGGCGTGGCCCTCGTCGCGGCCGGCGCTCAGCGCGGCGACCCAGGCCGCGAAGTAGTCCAGCGCCTCGGAGGTGAAGGAGCGCAGCGCCGGGTCCAGCCGCGGCGACTGCGCCAGGCGCGAGTTGAACAGCTGCTCGCAGGCCCAGGCGGCTTCGCCGAAGTCCTTCAGCCCGACCATGCGCGAGCTGCCCTTGAGCGTGTGGAACGCGCGGCGCACCGCGGTCATCTCGCCCAGGTCCTCGGGTTCGTCGGCCAGACGCGCGAGCGCCTCGCGCGCCGCCGGGATGACCTCGGCGGCTTCCTCGAGGAAGACGCCGCGCATCTCGTCGTCCTCGGCCGTGGCGGCGGCCGCCACGGGCTCCGGCGGCCGCGCCGGCGGCGCCGGAGGCGGCGGCAGCTCGGCCGGGCGGGCCGGCGGCGACGGCGGCGGCACCGTCGGGCGCGACGCCTGGCCCATCACGGTGGACAGGCGCCCGCTCTCGGCGTCGTAGCGGAACAGCGACTTGGCGAGCGCCGGCTGCACGCCCAGCATGTCGATCAGGAAGCTCAGCGCGCCCAGGTTCTCGGCCAGGCGCTCGAAGCTCAGCCGTGCCGGCTCGTGCGTCGGGTCGACCTCGGTCTGGGCCAGCGTGTCGACCTCGTCGCGCATGCGCAGCACGGCCTGCGAGGCCTGGTCCAGGCCGAGCACCGACAGCACGCCGCGCATCGCCGACAGCTGGCCCGGCACCGGGATCAGCGTCTCGCGCTGCGCCGGGGCCCGGAAATAGGTGTCGATCTGCTTCTCGATCTCGGACAGGCTGCTGCGCAGCTCCTGCACGACGCTGCCCATGGTCTGGCGGTCGCTGACGCGGCGGTACAGCTCCTCCATCCACGGCTCCAGCGGCAGCTGCGGCTGGCCGCGGCGCACGTCGTCGACGCGGCGCGCCAGGCGCTGCACGCGCTCGGGCAGCGCCGGATGGTCGAACTCGCCGTCTTCCAGCGACGCGTCCAGCGACAGCAGCGCGGTGGCGACTTCCATCGCCAGCGCGGCCGGCGGCGCCTCCTGCGCCGCGACGGTCTGCGTCGCGGCGTCCTGCAGCACGTTGGCCAGCACCTCGCCGGACGGGAACAGCCGCTGCACCGAGTCGCCGACCAGCGTGAACTGCTCGGCCAGGCCGGTCAGGCGGTGCAGCTCGCCGGCCGCGACCGCCGACCAGGCGTCCTTGGCGCCGCCCACACGCTTGCGCGCCTGCGCGACCCAGGCCGGGTCGAAGCGGCCCAGGCGCGCGACGTCGTAGTCCGCGGCGGCACTGTCGTCCAGGCGCCAGGCCTCGCGCACCGCGGCCAGCCGCGGCGCCTCGCCGCCGGCCGGTGCACGGGCGTGGGCGCAGAAGAACAGCAGGTCCTGCGCCAGACGGTCGGAGACCTCGTCGGCGTCGCGCATCGTCGTGCGCAGCTGCGACAGCAGGCGCGACGCGATGCGCTTGGTGTAGACGTCGCTGGACAGCAGGCCGCGGGCCTGGGCCTCGAAGAAGGCCGCCGCCAGACGCCACAGCGTCGACAGCCGGCCCTGCGTGCCGGCGGCCAGCGAGGCGCAGACCTCGCCCATCGCGTCCAGCCGCGCCGGCTCGGGCTGGCGCATCAGCGCCAGCGACAGCGACTCCATCGCCGTGCGCGCCGCGGCGTCGGGCGCATGCGGACGCACGCCGGGCTCGGGCGGCAGCTCGATCCAGCGCCAGTCCTGCGGCCAGAGGTCCGCCGGATGCGCACGCTCGGCACCGGCCAGGCCCTGCACCGCCAGGTACTGCGGGAACATCGCCACCGGCGACACCGGCCGGCGCGCGAGCAGCCGCGACAGGTAGTCCAGCAGCGCGAACGAAGCCTTCTCCAGCGTCTGCACCGCCTTGGCGTCGACCAGCGCCGGCTTGGCCACCCAGCGCTGCACCAGCGTCTCGCTGGCGCGCAGCATCTGCGCCGCCGCCGGCAGGCCGACGAGCTCGAGCGCGCCGACACCCTGGTGCAGGTGCACACGCGCGGTGCGCAGCACGGCCGGCTCGACGGCGTCGACGTCGGACGCGGCCGCCGCCTCCGACTCCTTGAGGTGCCGGTGCAGCGCCTTGTGCGCCAGCTCGAGCGAACGGCGCAGCTCGCCGTGCACCCAGGCCAGCGGGCTGAGGTCGTCGGCGCTGCCGCCGAGGCTGTCGGTGACGGCGTTCATCCGCGTGGCGTCAGCTGATCTTGAAGCGGGAGATCGACGCGCGCAGCTGCTCGGCGGCGCGCGAGAGCTCGTGCACCACCTGGGCGGTCGAGCGTGTGCCCTCGCCGGTCTGCTCGGTCACGGCCAGGATGTGCTGGATGTTGGTGGCCACGCCGCTGGCCGACTCGGCTTCGCTGGAGGCCTGCTCGGAGATGCGCCCGATCAGCTCGGCGAGCTCGCGTGTCACGCGGTCGATGTCCGCCAGCGCGCTGCCGGCCGCGTCGGACAGCCGCGCGCCCTCGATCACGCCCTGCGTCGAGCGTTCCATGGCGGCCACCGCGTCCTGGGTGTCGGTCTGGATGGCGCGCACGATGGCCGCGATCTGGCGCGTCGCCTCGGCCGAACGTTCGGCCAGACGCTGCACTTCCTCGGCGACGACGCTGAAGCCGCGGCCGGCTTCGCCGGCGCTGGCGGCCTGGATCGCGGCGTTCAGCGCCAGCACGTTGGTCTGCTCGGTGATGTCCGAGATCAGCTCGGTGATCTCGCCGATCTCCTGCGAGCTCTCGCCCAGACGCTTGATGCGCTTGGAGGTCTCCTGGATCTGGTCGCGGATGGCGTTCATGCCGCCGATCGAGTTCTGCACCGCCTGCTGGCCGGTGGCCGCCACCTCCAGCGACTGGCGCGCGACCTCGGCGCTGCGCTGCGCCTCGGCCGACACCTCGGTGATGCGGTCGGCCATCTGCAGCACCGACTCGCCGGTCTCGCGGATGACGCGCAGCTGCTCGGTCGACGCCGCCAGCAGCTCGGAGGAGGTCTGCTCGACCTGCTGCGTCGTGTCGGCCACGCGCGTGACGGTGCCCTGCACCGAGGTGACCAGCGAACGCAGTTCCTCGACGGTGTAGTTGACCGAGTCGGCGATCGCGCCGGTGATGTCCTCGGTGACGGTGGCCTGCTGCGTCAGGTCGCCCTCGGCGACGCTCTGCAGCTCGTTCATCAGGCGAAGAATGGCGGCCTGGTTGGCGTCGTTGACACGCTTGGCCTCCAGCTCCTGGCGCTCGGCTTCCTGGCGCTGGGCCTCGGCGAGGCGGGCGCGGTTGGTCTGGTCGGCGACGAACAGGCGCAGCAGGCCGAAGGCGCCTGCGGCCAGCAGCAGCGCCGACAGCAGCGCCGGCACGAGCACGATGGCGCGCAGGCCGCCGGCGTCGGCCAGTTCACCCTGCAGCTCGTCGAGGCCGCGGCGCAGCGGTTCGCTGTCGCGGATGATCGCCGCCTGGGCCTCGCGCGCACCGACCAGGCCCTGCAGGTTGCCCAGGATGGCGCCGGCCTCGGTGCGCGTCTTGTCGTACTGGGCGAGCAGCTCCTGCAGCTGCTCGCGCACCTGGGGCTCGCGCGTGCCGGGCAGGCGCAGCTCGGCGCTGCCGTCGAGCAGGCCCTGGGCGATCTCGCGGAAGGAGTTCAGGTCCTTGCCGAGCAGGAACACGGCCTCGGCGCTGACGCCCTCGGTGGTCTGGAACTCGTTGGCGCTCTTGCCGATGCGCTGCGTCAGCATGACCAGCTGGCCGACGGCCGACAGCTCGCCGGCCGAGGCGCCGCCCTGCAGCTTCAGCGAGGACACCGTCTCGGCGATCTCCAGCAGATCGGCCGACTGGCGGTTGATGGTGCGCAGCGCGGCGCCGACCTGGGTCAGCGTCTTCTGCTGGGCAAGCACCGAGCGCGCGCTCTTGTCGGCGCGCTCGACCATCGGCAGCAGCGCCTGCACCCGGTCGCCCAGGCTGCCGGAGACCGCCGGCACGTCGCCGCCCTCGGCCAGGCCGCGCACGTTGCGCGACAGGATCTCGGCGCTCTCGCGCAGTTCGGGGAAGGCCTGCGGGTTGCCCAGCAGCGCCTGCGACACCGACTTGGCGAGCCGCTGCGACTGCGTCTGCGCTTGGCCGGCGGCCGAGACCTGCTGCGCGCTGCGGCTGGCCGAGACGATGCCGGCACCGCCGCTGAGCACCAGCCCGGTCAGGCCGATGCCGAAGGCGAAGGCCATCAGCTGCTGCTGGCGCGCCAGCGGCATGCCGCCGACGATCGGCAGGCCGGTGGCGATCTCGGGGGCGCTGTCCTCGGGCACGCGGGTGTTGGCGTACTCGCCGGCCAGCTCCGACGGGGCTGCTTCCGAGATGATCGAGGAGTCCTCGGGGCGCGGCCGGCTGTCGGGCGCCAGCGTGCCGGGGCCGAGGCGGATCGTCGCGTCCATGGCGTCGCCGGCGACGGTTTCCTGGGACGGCGCGTCAGGCACCGACGGGCGGCCCCGCGCGGGGCCCTTCAACTTGTCGAGAAAGCTCATTCGATCCTCGCGGCGTTCGTCATCGGGCGATGCCGAGAAACTGTTCGTGCTGGACGAGCGCGGCCGGGTCGATCTCCTGCCACACGCGCTGACGGTCGTCGCGCCACCGGGCACCGGCGAACGACGGGCGCGACACGTCGTCCTCGGGTTCACGCTGCAGCTGGCCCGCGGTGCGCAGGCCGGCCAGACGCTCGAACATCAGCGCGACGTGGCTGCCGACGGCCGGGTTCAGCGCCAGCAGCCGGGCCTGCTCGCGCACGCCCTCGGCCGCCGACTGCGTCGGCCGCAGGCCCAGGAAGGCCGCCAGGTCGACGACGCCGTGCAGGCCGCCGCGCAGGTTGGCGACGCCGACGAACCAGGGCCGCGTGTGCGGCACCGGCGCCAGCGTGCCGACCGGGAAGATCTCGCCGGCGCCGGCCAGCGGCACGAGCAGGCCGACGCCGGCGCACTCGATGGCCAGCCAGGAGGCGGCGGGGGCTTCGCTGCGGACGGCGCTCAGCCGCTGGGCCAGGCGGCTCTGCAGGTCCCGCAGGGCTTCGCGCTTGGCCATCGCCTCAGTCGAAGGCGCGGATCTTGGACAGCAGCTCGTCGGCCTGGACCGGCTTGACGATGTAGTCGCGTGCGCCCTGGCGCAGGCCCCAGACCTTGTCGGTCTCCTGGCCCTTGCTGGTGCACATGATCACCGGCACCGCGGCGTAGCGCGGGTCGCGCGTGATCTGGCGCGTGAGCTGGAAGCCGTTCTGGCCCGGCATCACGACGTCCATCAGGATGAGGTCGGGCAGGTCCTCGTCGAGGCGGCGCATGGCCTCCTCGCCGTTCTCGGCGGTGCGCACGGCGTAGCCGCGCTTGCCGAGGATGTCCGACAGGTGGTGCAACTCGGTCTTCGAGTCGTCGACGACGAGGATCTTGCGGATGGCCATCGGAAGCGGGTCTCGGGTTCTGACGGGCGGCAGCGCCGCGGGTTCAGGCGGCGGTGCGGCGGAAGGACTCCACCGCACGCAGCAGTTGTTCCTTGGTGAACGGCTTGGTGAGGTAGTCCTCCGAGCCGACCATGCGGCCACGGGCCTTGTCGAACAGGCCGTCCTTGGACGACAGCATGATCACCGGCACCTTCGCGAAGCGCGGGTTGCGCTTGATGATGGCGCAGGTCTGGTAACCGTCCAGCCGCGGCATCAGGATGTCGCAGAAGATCAGTTCGGGATCGTGGTCGCTGACCTTGGCGAGAGCGTCGAAGCCGTCCTCCGCCAGCACGACCTCGTGGCCGCCCTGGCGCAGGAAGATCTCGGCACTGCGCCGGATCGTGTTGCTGTCGTCGATCACCAGGACCTTGGCGCCGGAGGACACGGCTTCGTTCACGTCACTGTCCACCTGTTGGAGTGCCCGGCGGCACGGAAGGCCGCCGACGGCGTTCAGATTTCGACCATTTCGAAATCTTCTTTACGGGCTCCGCATTCCGGACAGGTCCAATTCATCGGAACGTCGGCCCACGCGGTGCCGGCGGCGATCCCGTGCTCGGGATCCCCGGCGGCTTCGTCGTAGATCCAGCCGCAGATCAGACACATCCAGGTTCGGCTATGGCTCACTTCGGGGCGGTCCCTCACTACAATGGGCAACGATTGTAGTCACGCATATCCGCGAAAAATCAAGGATTTGTGAGGACATACGCACCATTCTTCAGGTTTCGCTCGAGGTCTCCGACAGGCCCCGGGCGGAACGCGCAAAGGCATCGCGATGACCCCCGACCCCCACCCCGCCACGGAGCTGCAGGATCCTGCGCAGGAGCCCCCGCCGCCGGCGTGCGTGATCAGCTTCAACGCCAGTGACCCGAGCGGTGCCGGCGGGCTGGCCGGCGACGTGGCGACGATAGCCGCGATGGGCGCCCATGCGCTGCCGGTGGTCACGTCGATCGTGATGCGCGACACGGCCGAGGTCTTCGATCAGCACGAAATCGACGACGACGCCGTCGTCGAGCAGGCGCGCACCATCCTCGAGGACGTCACGATCTCCGGCTGGAAGGTCGGCTTCCTGGGCAACGCCGAGACCGTGAGCGCCGTCGCCGAGGTGCTGTCCGACTACGCCGACGTGCCGCTGGTGGCCTATCTGCCCGGCCTGTCCTGGCTCGACGAGGAGCAGCTGCAGCCCTACCTCGACGCCTTCCGCGAGCTGATCCTGCCGGCCACCGAGGTGCTGGTGGGCAGCCACAAGACGCTGCAGGACTTCCTGCTGCCCGACTGGGACAGCGAGCGCCCGCCGTCGGCGCGCGAGCTGGCGGTGGCCGCCGGCGAACACGGCACGCGCTACGTGCTCGTCACCGGCGTGATGCTCGCCAGCAAGGGCCACGAGCAGTACATCGACAACGTGCTGGCGTCGCCGCAGGGCGCACTGACCGGCGAGAAGTTCGAGCGTTTCGAAACCGCGTTCGTCGGCGCGGGCGACACGCTGTCCGCGGCCCTGGCCGCACTCCTGGCCGCCGGCAGCGAGCTGCAGGCGGCGGTGGGCGAAGCCCTGTCCTTCCTCGACCAGAGCCTGGACGCGGGTTTCCGCCCCGGCATGGGCAACGTCGTGCCCGACCGCTTCTTCTGGGCTCTGCCGCCAGCCGAAGACGGCGAGCCCGAGCCCGGCCCCGACGAGCCGGACCCCGGCTTCGACGATCCCAAGACCCAAGGCGCCCCGCGGCGCGTGCACTGAAAACACTCTCGATGACCACCAACGAACAGCTCTTCGCCCGCGCCCAGGCCGTCATTCCCGGCGGCGTCAACTCGCCCGTGCGCGCCTTCCGCGCCGTCGGCGGCACGCCGCGTTTCATCGCCCGCGCCGAAGGCCAGTACATCTGGGACGCCGAGGACAAGCGCTACATCGACTACATCGGCTCCTGGGGCCCGATGATCCTGGGCCACGGCCACCCGGCGGTGCTCGAAGCGGTGCAGAAGGCGCTGCGCGAGGGCTTCAGCTTCGGCGCGCCGACCGAGCGCGAGATCGAGCTCGCCGAAGCCATCATCGCCCAGGTGCCGAGCATCGAGCAGGTGCGCCTGGTCTCCAGCGGCACCGAGGCCGGCATGAGCACGCTGCGCCTGGCGCGCGGTGTCACCGGCCGCAGCAAGATCATCAAGTTCGAGGGCTGCTACCACGGCCACGCCGACGCGCTGCTGGTCAAGGCCGGCTCGGGCCTGGCGACCTTCGGCCACCCGACGTCCGCCGGCGTGCCGGCCGAGGTCGTGCAGCACACGCTGGTCCTCGAATACAACAACGTCGAGCAGCTCGAGGAGACCTTCGCCGCCCAGGGCGACGAGATCGCCTGCGTGATGCTGGAGGCGATCGCCGGCAACATGAACTTCGTGCGTGCCTCGGTGCCGTTCGTGACCAAGCTGCGCGAGCTGTGCACCAAGCACGGCGCGCTGCTGGTCTTCGACGAGGTGATGACCGGCTTCCGCGTCGCGCTCGGCGGCGCGCAGAGCGTCTACGCCAAGCTGATCCCGGGCTTCGAGCCCGACATGACGGTCTTCGGCAAGGTCATCGGCGGCGGCATGCCGCTGGCGGCCTTCGGCGGCAAGAAGGACGTGATGAAGCAGCTCGCGCCGCTGGGCCCGGTCTACCAGGCCGGCACGCTGTCGGGCAACCCGGTGGCCACGGCCTGCGGCCTGGCGACGCTGGCCGAGATCACCAAGCCCGGCTTCTACGAGGCGCTGGCGGCCAAGACGCAGAAGATGGTGCAGGGCATCGCCGACGCCGGCCGCGAGGCGGGCGTGCCGATCGTCACCGACAGCGAAGGCGGCATGTTCGGCTTCTTCTTCGCCGATGCGCTGCCGCAGAACTACACCGCGGTGATGGCCACCGACAAGGAGCGCTTCAACCGCTTCTTCCACGGCATGCTCGACCGCGGCGTCTACCTCGCCCCGGCGATGTACGAAGCCGGCTTCGTCAGCGCCGCGCACACCGACGAGGACCTGGCGGCGACCGCCCAGGCCGCACTGGAAGCGCTGAAGGCGGGCTGAGGCCCGACGCGGCGGCCGCGTGCCGCCGCCACGCCCCGACGGCCGCCCCAGGGCGGCCGTTTTTCATGGGCTGACGCGGGACCGCCGTCCCCCGTCGGACCCGCTGCCTAGAATGCCCGGATGCATCTCCACATCCTCGGCATCTGCGGCACCTTCATGGGCGGCATCGCCGCCCTCGCCCGCGAAGCCGGCCACCGCGTGACCGGCTGCGACGCCAACGTCTACCCGCCGATGAGCGACCAGCTGCGCTCGCTCGGCATCGAGCTGATCGAGGGTTTCGGGGCCGACCAGCTGGCGCTGAAACCCGACGTCTTCGTCGTCGGCAACGTCGTCACGCGCGGCAACCCGCTGATGGAAGCCATCCTCGACGCCGGCGCCGCCTACACCAGCGGGCCGCAGTGGCTGGCCGAGAACGTGCTCTTCGGCCGCCACGTGCTGGCCGTCGCCGGCACGCACGGCAAGACGACGACGACCTCGATGCTGGCCTGGATCCTCGAGCAGGCCGGGCTGGAGCCGGGTTTCCTGGTCGGCGGCGTGCCGCTGAACTTCGGCGTCTCGGCGCGCCTGGGCGGCGGCCGCTTCTTCGTCATCGAGGCCGACGAGTACGACACCGCGCTGTTCGACAAACGCAGCAAGTTCGTGCACTACCGGCCGCGCACGGCGATCCTGAACAACCTCGAGCACGACCACGCCGACATCTTCCCGGACCTGGCGGCGATCGAGACCCAGTTCCACCACCTCGTGCGCACCGTGCCGGCGAGCGGCCGGCTGGTGGTCAACGCCCGCGACGAGGCGCTGCAGCGTGTGCTGCAGCGCGGCTTCTGGAGCGAGGTGCAGCGTTTCGGCCCGAAGCGCGAGGAGCCCGGCGCGCTGCGCGCACGCGGCGAGCCGCACGCCTTCGACGTGCTGCGCGGCAGCCTGAAGATCGGCCGCGTCGACTGGGCGCTGCTGGGCGAGCACAACCAGCTCAACGCGCTGGCGGCGATCGCCGCCGCCGAACACGCCGGCGTCGCGCCCGAGACCGCGGCGGCTGCGCTGGCGAGCTTCCAGAACGTGCGCAGGCGGCTGGAGCTGCGCGGCGAGGCCGGCGGCGTCAAGGTCTACGACGACTTCGCCCACCACCCCACGGCGATGCGCACGACGATCGACGGCCTGCGCCGCAAGGTCGGCGCGGCGCGCATCCTCGCCGTCTTCGAGCCGCGCTCGAACACCATGAAGCTCGGCACGATGAAGGCCCAGCTGCCCTGGGCGCTGGAAGACGCCGACCTTGCCTTCGGCCTGCAGGGCGACTGGGGCTGGAGCGTCAAGGAAGCGCTGGCGCCGCTGGGCGCCAAGGCGGCGACGGCCGACACGGTGGACGCGCTGGTGGCCGCGATCGCGCGCGCCGCTCAGCCGGGCGACCACGTCGTCTGCATGAGCAACGGCGGCTTCGGCGGCATCCACGCCAAGCTGCTGGCGGCGCTGCAGGGGAAGGCGTGAGCGCAGGACCGACCCACCTGCTGTATCTGCACGGCTTCCGCTCCTCGCCGCAGTCGGCGAAGGCGCGGCGCGTCGGCGCCTGGCTGGCCGAACACCGGCCCGACGTCCAGTTCTGGAGCCCGCAGCTGCCGCCGTCGCCGCGTGCCGCGGTGGCGATGCTGCTCGAGGGCACGGCCGACTGGCCGGCGACCTCGGTCGTGGTCGGCAGCTCGCTCGGCGGCTTCTACGCCACCGCGGTCGCCGAGGCGCGCGGCTGGACGGCCGGCGTGCTGAACCCGGCCGTCGACCCGGCACGCGACCTCGCGGCCTACATCGGCGAGAACAAGCAGTTCCACAAGCCGGAGGAGAGCTTCTTCTTCCTGCCCGAGTACGTCGACGAGCTGCGTGCGCTGACGGTGCCGGCGATCACCCGGCCCGAGCGCTACTTCGCCGTCGTCGCCACTGGCGACGAGCTGCTGGACTGGCGCGAGATGCACGCGCGCTACGCCGGCGCGACGATCCGCCTCGTCGACGGCAGCGACCACGCGCTGTCCGACTTCGACGAGCACCTGCCCCACCTGCTGAGGTTTCTGCGGCTATGCGATTGAAGGACAAGGTCTGCATCGTCACCGGCGCGGCGCAAGGCATCGGCGCGGCCACCGTCGCCAAGTTCGCGGCCGAAGGCGCCATCGTCATCGCCTGCGACCGCCACGCCGACGTCGTGCCCGGCGCCGCCGAGAGCCTGGCCGTCGACGTCACCGTGCGCGCCCAGGTCGATGCGATGGTCGCCGCGGTGAAGGCGAAACACGGCCGCATCGACGTGCTGGTCAACAACGCCGGCATCACGCGCGACGCGCGGCTGGTGAAGATGACCGAGGAGCAGTTCGACGCCGTCATCGACGTCAACCTGCGCGGCGTCTTCCACTGCGCGCAGGCGGTGGCGCCGATCATGATCGAGCAGGGCTCGGGCGTGATCCTCAACGCCAGCAGCGTCGTCGGCATCTACGGCAACTTCGGCCAGACCAACTACGCCGCGTCCAAGTTCGGCGTCATCGGCTTCACCAAGACCTGGAGCCGCGAACTCGGCCCCAAGGGCGTGCGTGTCAACGCCGTCGCGCCGGGTTTCGTCGCCACACCGATCCTCGACACGATCCCGGAGAAGGTGCTGACGCACATGCGCGAGCAGGTGCCGCTGCAGCGCCTGGGCCGGCCCGAGGAGATCGCCGCCGTCTACGCCTTCCTGGCCAGCGACGAGGCCAGCTATGTCAACGGCGCGGTGCTGGAGGTCTCGGGCGGGATGACGGTGTAACGGGCCACGGCGCCGGCTGCGCGGCGTGGCTCCACGAGCACGGTTTTCGCGCCAGCGGCGGCGCGAGGCCGGCCGACGGGGCGTGTCCCTGCGTTCATGTCCCTCGCCCCGGCCGGCGGCCGGGTCTCCTCCTTGACTTCACTCCGGGACACGCCCCGCCGGCCGGCCCGAACCGGCTGTTGCACATGGCACGCCAGCTGCCCGACGCCTCGGCGATGCCGCCCGGTGGCCGTGGCCCGCCGCGGCTGAAGCGAGTGCAGCGAGACGCACTGCTGAAGCCTGACGCCGATCGAACCCCGGCGATCCGGCAAGCCCGGCACCCGGGCCGCTGGTGGACAATCGCCCGGTGACTTATGCCCTGTTCGACGACGCCGGGAAATTCCACGCCGGCCGCGTGATGTCCGAAGCCGAGAGCTCGATGCAGATCGAGCTCGATTCCGGCAAACGCGTGAAGGTGAAGGCGGCCAACGTGCTGCTGCGCTTCGAGAAGCCGGCCCCGGCCGAGCTGATCGCCCAGGCGCAGGCGCTGGCGGCGGAAATCGACCTCGACCTCGCCTGGGAGTTCGCGCCCGAAGGTGAGTTCGGTTTCGCCGACCTGGCGCGCGACTATTTCGACGCCTCGGCCGGCCCCGACAAGCAGGCCGCGGCACTGTTCCGCCTGTTCGAGGCGCCGCACTACTTCCGCCGCCTCGGCAAGGGCCTGTTCCGCAAGGCACCCGAGGAGACCGTCAAGGCGGCGCTGCTGGGCATCGAGCGCAAGAAGCAGCTCGCGGCGCAGATCGAGGCCTGGGCCGGCGAGATCGCCGCCGGCCAGTGCCCGGCGCCGGTGCGCGAGCAGCTCTACAAGATCCTGTTCCGCCCCGACAAGAACGCGCCCGAGTACAAGGCCGTCGTCGAGGCCGCCAAGCGCACGCAACGCGCACCGCTGGACCTGCTGAAGGACGCCGGCGCGATCGACAGCCCGTACCAGTTCCACTGGCGGCGTTTCCTGTTCGAGACCTTCCCGCACGGCACCGGCTTCCCGGCGCTGGCGGCGCCGGCGATCAAGGACGAGCTGCCGCTGGCCGCGGTGCAGGCCTTCTCGATCGACGACTCGCAGACGACCGAGATCGACGACGCGCTGTCGGTCCAGGGCCTGGGCACCGGCACGGTGATCTTTGGCATCCACATCGCCGCCCCGGGGCTGGCGATCCAGCCGGACTCGCCGGTGGACAAGGTCGCGCGCGACCGCCTGTCCACCGTCTACATGCCGGGCTGGAAGATCACGATGCTGCCCGACGAGGTCGTGCAGGCCTACACGCTGATCGAGGGCCGCGACTGCCCGGCCGTCAGCCTGTACGCGACGGTCGACGAGGCCACGTTCGAGGTTCGCGCGGTCGAGACGAAGCTGGAACGCGTGCCGATCGTCGCCAACCTGCGCCACGACCAGCTCGACGACGTCATCACCGAGGCGTCGCTGGCCGGCGAGGCGCCGGCCGACTACGCCTTCGCCACCGAGCTGGCCTTCTGCTGGCGCTTCGCGCAGGCGCTGAAGGCGGCGCGCGAGGTCGTGCGCGGCAAGCCCGAGAACTTCAACCGCCCGGACTACAACTTCCGCCTCGAAGGCCACACGGCCGAGCCCGACGGCAGCGAACGTGTGCAGATCACGACGCGCCGGCGCGGCGCGCCGCTGGACCTGATCGTCTCCGAGGCGATGATCCTGGCCAACAGCCGCTGGGGCGGCTGGCTCGCCGAATGCGGCGTGCCGGGCATCTACCGCAGCCAGGCCAGCCTGCTGCCCGGCATCAAGGTGCGCATGGGCACCAAGCCGGCGCCGCACGCCGGCATGGGCGTGGCGCAATACACCTGGGCCACGTCGCCGCTGCGGCGCTACGTCGACCTCGTGAACCAGTGGCAGATCATCGCCTGCGCACGCCACGGCCGCACCGCGGCGCTGGCGGCGCCGTTCCGGCCCAAGGACGCATCGCTGTTCTCGGTGATCTCGGGCTTCGACGCCGCCTACTCGGCCTACAACGACTTCCAGCACGGCATCGAACGTTTCTGGACGCTGCGCTGGATCGAGCAGAACGCCGTCACCGAGCTGGAGGCCGCGGTGATGAAGGGCGGCCTGGTGCGCGCCGAGACGCTGCCGCTGGTCTTCCGCGTGCCCGGCACCGAGGACTGGCCACGCGGCGCGCGGCTGCGCGCCCGTGTCGCCGGCATCGACCTGCTGACGCTGGACCTGCACGCCACGCTGGTCGCACGCATCGAGGACGAACCGCCCGAGGCGGTCGCCGAGGTCGACGACGAAGCCGAAGCCGTCGGCCCGCTGACGCTGGCCATCGACGTCAACGACGCCCCCGCCGGAGATGCTGGCGCTTAAGCTGTCGTTGCCGGCGCTGCTGGCCAAGCTGACGGCGCTGCAGGCGGCGCTGCTGGTCTCCGTGGGCCTGCACGCGGTGCTGCTGACGGTGCGTTTCGTCGATCCGGAGGCCTTCAACCGCGTCTTCCGCGACACGCCGCTGGAGGTCATCCTCGTCAACGCGCGCTCCAACGAGGCGCCGACCGAGGCCCAGGCCATCGCCCAGGTGCGGCTGGCCGGCGGCGGCGACGCCGACAAGGGCCGCGCGACCTCGCCGCTGCCCCGCACGCCGCAGGCCCAGCCCGGCGACGCCGCCGACGACGCCCGCCGCCGCATCGAGGACCTGCAGCAGCAACAGCAGCAGCTGCTCGCCCAGCTGCGGCGCGAACTCGCGGCGCTGCCGCCGCCGGACCCGCAGCGCGACACCGGCAGCCCGCAGGAGCGCGAGCGCGAGGAACACCGCCGCCAGCTGCTGCAGATGCTCGCCGAGATCGAGAAGCGCATCAACGAAGAGAACGCCCGCCCGCGCAAGCGCTACATCAGCCCGGCCACGCGCGAGGAGGTCTACGCGCTGTACTACGACCTGCTGCGCCGGCGCATCGAGGACCGCGGCACGCGCAACTTCCCCGAGCGCAACGGCGTCAAGCTCTACGGCGAGCTGGTGATGAACGTCACCGTCGACGCCGCCGGCCGTGTCGTCGACACCGAGATCGTGCGCCCGAGCAGCTCGCGCGTGCTCGACCAGCAGGCGATGGCCATCGTGCGCGCCGCCGCTCCGTTCGGCCCGTTCACGGCCGCGATGCGCCGCCAGGCCGACGAGATCGTCGTCACCTCGCGCTTCCGCTTCACGCGCGAGGACGGCCTGGAAACCACGCCGCTGGCCCGCTGACCCCATGACCGCTCCCGACCGCTACGCCGTGCTCGGCCACCCGGTGGCGCACAGCCAGTCCCCGTTCATCCACGCCGAGTTCGCACGCCAGACCGGCGAGGCCGTCGATTACGGCCGCGTCGAGTGCCCGCTCGACGGCTTCGAGGCCACGCTGCGCGCCTTCGCCGCCAGTGGCGCCCGCGGCTGCAACGTCACCGTGCCGTTCAAGTTCGAGGCCCCTCGGCTGGCCGCGCACGTGACGCCGCGGGCCGCGCTGGCCGAGGCGGCCAACGTGCTGCGTTTCGACGCCGACGGCTGGAGCGCCGACAACAGCGACGGCATCGGCCTGGTGCGCGACCTGGAACGGCACGCCGGCCAGCCGGTCGCCGGCCGGCGTGTGCTGCTGATCGGCGCCGGCGGTGCCGCCGCCGGCGTGCTGGGGCCGCTGATCGAGGCGCGGGCCGCCGCCGTCACCGTCGTCAACCGCACGCCCGCACGTGCCGAGGCGCTGGTGGCGCGCCACGCCGCGCTGGCCGCCGAACACGGCTGCACGCTCGCCGCCGCCGGGCTGGACACGCCCGGCAGCGGCCACGACATCGTGCTCAACGCCAGCGCGAGCAGCCTGTCCGGCGCCGCGGTGCCGGTGCCGGCATCGGTGCTGGCGCCGGGCGCACTCGCCGTCGACCTGATGTACGGGCCGGCCGCCGAACCCTTCCTGGCCTGGGCGCGCGCCGCCGGCGCCCGCGCGCACGACGGTCTGGGCATGCTGGTCGAGCAGGCGGCCGAGGCCTTCTGGTTCTGGCGCGGCGTGCGCCCCGACACCGCGCCGGTGCTGGCCGCGCTGCGTGCGCGTCTGGAGGCCAAGGCGTGAAACGCCAGCTCTGGCGGCTGGCCGTGCTCGTCGTCGTCTGCGGCCTGGCGCTGCAGGTGTTCTTCGCGCTGCGCGTCGCCGCGATGGCGGCGCTCGACCCGCAGTCCACCGCTTTCCAGCGCAGCGAGGCCTGGCGGCTGCTCGTCGAGCGGCAGCGCATCGACTGGACGCAGGCCTGGGTGCCGCGCGAACGCCTGGGCCGCAACATCCAGCGCGCGGTCATCGCCAGCGAGGACGCCGGCTTCGCCGAACACTCCGGTGTCGAATGGGACGCGATCGAGCAGGCCTGGGAACGCAACCAGCGCGCCGAGGCCCGCCTGGAGGCCGGCCGCGCGAAGACCGCCAAGATCGTCGGCGGCTCGACGATCACGCAGCAGCTGGCCAAGAACCTGCTGCTGTCGGGCGAACGAACAGCCCTGCGCAAGGCCCAGGAACTGGCGATCACGATGATGCTGGAAGCCTTCCTGTCCAAGGAGCGCATCCTGGAGATCTACTTGAACAACGTCGAATGGGGCGAAGGCGTGTTCGGCGCCCAGGCCGCCGCACGCCACTACTTCCGCGTCGATGCCGAGCGCCTGTCGGCGACGCAGGCGGCGCGCCTGGCGGTGATGCTGCCGGCGCCCAAACGTTTCGAGAAACGGCCGAACTCGGGCTACGTCGCCGGGCGTGCGCAGACCATCGTCGCGCGCATGGGCGCGGTGGAGCTGCCATGAGCGCTCAGGACTTGTCCGGGGCTCATTCCCGCGTGGCGGGACCGGCCGCCAGGCCGAAGGGTGCCCCAGCGAACCCTCAGGACTTGTCCGGGGCTCATTCCCGCGTGGCGGGACCGGCCGCAGGACTGAGGGTGCCCCAATGAGCCTTCATCAAGCCGAGATCGCCGCGGCGGCGGCGCGCCTGGTCGTCGAGGACGGGCTGGAGTACGCCGCCGCCAAGCGCAAGGCGGCGCGCGACCTGGGCCGGCGCAGCGGCCGGGCCGGCGAACTGCCGGGCAACGAGGAGGTCGAGGACGAGGTCCGCGCCTACCTGGAGCTGTTCTGCGCCGACACCCAGCCGGCCGAGCTGCGTGCGTTGCGCGAGACCGCCCGAGTCTGGATGCACCGGCTGGCCGAGTTCCGCCCGCACCTGGCCGGCGCCGTCTGGCGCGGCACCGCGACACGGCGCTCGGCGGTGCTCATCGACCTGTACTGCGACGATTCCAAGGCCGCCGAGATCGCGCTGATCAACGCCGGCGTCGACTACGACGTCGCCAGCATCGAGCGCCCGGGGGCCCCCGAGACCTCGGTGCTGATCGTCGGCAGCCGCAACGCCGAGCTCGGCGAGATCGTCACGCTGCATCTGGTCGTCAACGAGCACGACGCGCTGCGCGGCGCGCTCAAGCCCGATGCCCGCGGGCGCAGCTGGCGCGGCGACCTGGTGGCGCTGGAGCGGCTGCTGGCCGAGGGCGACGCATGATCCGACGCGCGCTTCTGGCCGCCGCGGTCGGCGGCGTCGGCGCCGGCCTGGCCTGGCGCTGGTTCGACGGCCGCCGGCTGTCGCCCGGCGACGAAGCGCTGTGGGCCGCCCGCTACCCGCGCCCGGACGGCCGCGAGCTGGCGGTCGCCGAACTGCGCGGCCGCCCGCTGATCGTCAACTTCTGGGCGCCGTGGTGCCCGCCCTGCGTCCAGGAGATGCCGGCGCTGGACCGGCTGCAGCGTCGGCGCTCCGACGTGACCGTGCTTGGAATTGCCGTTGATCAAGCCGAGCCGGTGCGCCGTTTCCTCGAGCGCAGCCCGGTCTCGTTCCCGATCGTGATCGCCGGTTTTGCCGGCATCGGCCTGTCGCAAGCCCTGGGCAACCCCGGCAGCGGCCTGCCCTACACGGTGCTGATGGCCTCTTCCGGCCGCCAGGTGCGGCACAAGTTCGGCGAGACCGACGACGCCGAGCTCGAGTCCTGGCTCGGCTGATCGCCGCGGCGCCGCAACGGGCGTTTTGAGCGATCTTCGATAATTTGCTGCCATCTGCGACCAAATTGGCGTAGAGTCCGCCCTCTCCACGAAGCCGCCAGGCCCCGACCCGAGCCGGCAGGAGCTTCGCAGTTCTGGAAAATAGGCATCAGAAGCGAGCCGTTCAGCCAGACTTATTGACCAGCAGCAGCCACGGCGAGCCCCGACAGGTTCACGCTAGGCCGCTCACCACGTTTCCCGCGCGGGACACCCCCGCCCGTCAGAAGAGGACCGACATGGACCTGAGAAAGCTCAAGACGCTCATCGACCTCGTTTCCGAGTCGAACATCTCCGAACTCGAAATCACCGAAGCCGAGGGCAAGGTCCGCATCGTCAAGGGCGGCGTCGCGACGGTGGCGATGGCGCCGGTCGTCGCCGCGGCGCCGGCCGCCGCGGCGGCGCCGGCCGCTGCCCCGGCCGCACCGGCCGCCGCCGAACCGGCAGCTCCGGCCGAGCCCGCCGGCAAGGTCATCAAGTCGCCGATGGTCGGCACCTTCTACCGCGCCGCCAGCCCGGGCGCCAAGCCGTTCGCCGACGTCGGCCAGCAGATCAAGGAAGGCGAGCCGGTCTGCATCATCGAGGCGATGAAGATCATGAACGAGATCGAGGCCGACTGCGCCGGGCGCATCGTGCGCATCCTGTGCGAGAACGGCCAGCCGGTCGAGTTCGGCCAGCCGCTGTTCATCGTCGAGTAAGCGCGACCGCCGTGTTCAAGAAGATCCTCATTGCGAACCGGGGCGAGATCGCCCTGCGCATCCAGCGGGCCTGTCGCGAGATGGGCATCAAGTCGGTCGTCGTCTACTCCGAGGCCGACCGCGAGGCCAAGTACGTCAAGCTCGCCGACGAGGCGGTCTGCATCGGCCCGGCGCCGTCGGCCCAGAGCTACCTCAACATGCCGGCGATCATCTCGACGGCCGAGGTCACCGACGCCGAGGCGATCCACCCCGGCTACGGCTTCCTGAGCGAGAACGCCGACTTCGCCGAGCGTGTCGAGAAGAGCGGCTTCGTCTTCATCGGCCCGACGCCCGAGGCGATCCGCATGATGGGCGACAAGGTGTCGGCCAAGCAGGCGATGCTGCGCGCGGGCGTGCCCTGCGTGCCCGGCACCGACGGCGCACTGCCCGAGGACCCGAAGGAGATCATCCGCCAGGCGCGCGCCATCGGCTATCCGGTGATCATCAAGGCCGCCGGCGGCGGCGGCGGCCGCGGCATGCGCGTCGTGCACACCGAGGCCGCGCTGCTCAACGCCGTGCAGACGACGCGCACCGAAGCCGGTGCCGCCTTCGGCAACCCGGCCGTCTACATGGAGAAGTTCCTGGAGAACCCGCGTCACGTGGAGATCCAGGTGCTGGCCGACAACTACCGCAACGCGGTCTGGCTCGGCGAGCGCGACTGCTCGATGCAGCGCCGCCACCAGAAGGTCATCGAGGAAGCGCCCGCGCCGAACATCCCGCGGCGCATCGTCGACCGCGTCGGCGAACGCTGCGCGGCGGCGTGCAAGAAGATCGGCTACCGCGGCGCCGGCACTTTCGAGTTCCTGTACGAGAACGGCGAGTTCTTCTTCATCGAGATGAACACGCGCGTGCAGGTCGAGCACCCGGTGACCGAGCTGGTGACCGGCATCGACATCGTGCAGATGCAGATCCGCATCGCCGCCGGCGAGAAGCTGCCGTTCGCCCAGCGCAACATCCAGCTGCGCGGCCACGCGATCGAGTGCCGGATCAACGCCGAGGACCCGTACAAGTTCACGCCGTCGCCGGGCCGCGTGACGATGTGGCACCCGCCGGGCGGCCCGGGCGTGCGCGTCGACTCGCATGCCTACACGAACTACTACGTGCCGCCGAACTACGACTCGATGATCGGCAAGGTCATCGTGCACGGCGACACGCGCGAGCAGGCGCTGGCGCGCATGCGCAGCGCACTCAGCGAGACGGTGGTCGAGGGCATCCAGACCAACATCCCGCTGCACCGCGAGCTGATGCTGGACGCCAAGTTCGTCGAAGGCGGCACCAGCATCCATTACCTGGAAGGCTGGCTCGCGCAACACAAGCGATGATCCGCTGATGATGTTTGAACTGGTGTTGCGGGCGCCCGAGGCGCTGGTGGAAGCCGTCTCCGACGCGCTGTCCGACGACCTGGACGCGCTGTCGGTCTCGGTCGAGGACGCCGACGCCGGCACCGACGCCGAGCAGGCGCTGTTCGGCGAGCCGGGCATGCCGGCGCCGCGCCCGGGCTGGGACCGCTCGACGCTGCGCGCCTTGTTCGAGGACGAGGCCGCGGCCGAACGTGCGGCGACGCTGCTGCTGGCGCAGGACTGGACCGAGGGCCTGTCGCTGCAGGCGCTCGAGCCGGTGGCCGAGCAGGACTGGGTGCGCATCACGCAGTCGCAGTTCGGCCCGGTCGAGATCACGCCCAGCTTCTGGATCGTGCCGAGCTGGCACGAGCCGCCGGCCGCCGCCGAGCGCGTGATCCGGCTCGATCCGGGCCTGGCCTTCGGCACCGGCACGCACCCGACGACCCGCATGTGCCTGCGCTGGATCGCCACGAACGCCCGGCCGTGGAGCCGCGTGCTCGACTACGGCTGCGGCTCGGGCATCCTGGCGATCGCGGCGGCGCTGCACGGCGCGGCGGCGGTCGACGCGGTCGACATCGACCCGGCTGCCGTCGACTCGACACGCGCCAACGCCACGGCCAACGGCGTGACGCTGAACGCCGGCCTGCCGGACGCGGCCGGCGGCGCCTACCCGCTGGTGCTGGCCAACATCCTGGCCACGCCGCTGAAGCTGCTGGCGCCGCTGCTGGCCGGCTTCGTCGCGCCGGGCGGCTCGCTGGTGCTGGCCGGCATCCTGGAGCGCCAGGCCGACGAGCTGAAGGCGGCTTACGCGCCGTTCCTGACGCTCGAAGTGAGCGACCGCGAGGACGGCTGGATCCTGATGACGGCAACGCGCATGGCATGATCGACGCATGACGCTCGCCGCCCGGTGCCCGTCCTGCGGTACCGTCTTCCGTGTGGTGCAGGACCAGCTTCGGGTCTCCGACGGCTGGGTTCGCTGCGGCCGCTGCGGCGAGGTCTTCAACGCGATCCAGAACCTCGTCGACCTCGACGTCGAGACGCCGCCGACACCCCCCCGACCGTCTGACCCGGAGCCGCCCGCAGCGCCGGCCTTCGACAGCCGTCCGGCGATCGACGCCGGGCCGGCAGACGAGCCCGACCCCGAACCCGCGCCCGAGACCGGTGCGACGCCGCCGGCCGAGCCGACGCACGCCGAGACCGTGCTGCTCGAACGCCATGCCGGCCTCGACGAGCCGCACCGGGAGGCGCCCGAGGATTGGGCCCCGGCCGCGACGGCCGACACCCCGCCCGAGGCGGCAGACGCCGAGCCCGTGGCCGCCGTGACCGAACCGGACACGCCACCGGCCGCGGCCGCCGAGGAGCCCAAGCCCGCCTTCCTGCGCCACGCCGAACGCCGCGAGCGCTGGCGCCGGCCGCGCGTGCGCGCCGCGCTGGCCGCCCTCTGCGTCGCCGGGGCCGCCGGCCTCGCGCTGCAGGCCGCCTACGAGTACCGCGACTTCGTCGCCGCCCGATGGCCGGCCACGCAGCCGCTGCTGGAGGCCTTGTGCCAGGCACCGGACTGCACGATCGCGCCCCCGCGCTCGATCGAAGGCCTGAGCGTCGAGAGCAGCGGCCTGGTGCGCGTCGAAGGCACGGCGATGTACCAGCTGCAACTGCTGCTGCGCAACCGCTCGGCGCTGCCGCTGGCGGTGCCGGCGCTGGACCTCACGCTGTCCGACAGCCGCGGCGGCATCGTCGCGCGCCGCGTCATCACGCCGGCCGAGGCCGGCATCGCCACGCCGGCGGTCGCGCCGGCAGCCGAAATGCCGATCCAGGTCACGCTGACGGCCGCCGGCAAGCCGGTGGCCGGCTATACGATCGAGATCTTCTACCCCTGAGCCTGCGCGCCGCGCGCGCGCCACTTCCCCGGAGTCTTCTATGCCCGCGTTGATCTGCGGATCGCTCGCCTTCGACACCATCACGACCTACCCCGGCCGCTTCGCGGAGCAGATCCTGCCGGAGCAGATGCACATCCTGAACCTGTCGTTCCTGGTGCCCACGCTGCGGCGCGAGTTCGGCGGCTGCGCCGGCAACATCGCCTACACGCTGCAGGCGCTGGGCGGCGAGGCGGTGGTCATGGCCGCGCTCGGCAACGACGGCGCCGACTACCTCGCGCGCATGAAGGGCTGGGGCGCCGACACCTCGCTGGTGATGGTCGACGAGGCCTCGTACACGGCGCAGGCGATGATCATCACCGACGTCCAGAACAACCAGATCACCGCCTTCCACCCGGGCGCGATGCAGAACGCGCACCTGGCCAAGGTGCCGGCGCGCGCCGACCTGAAGATCGGCATCATCTCGCCCGACGGCCGCGAGGCGATGGGCGAACACGCCGAGCAGATGCACGCCGCCGGCATCCCGTTCATCTTCGATCCGGGCCAGCAGCTGCCGATGTTCGACGGCCCGGCGCTGCGGCGCATGGTCGAGATCGCGAGCTGGGTCGCCGTCAACGACTACGAAGGCCGCATCCTCTGCGAACGCATCGGCACCGACCTCGCCGGCCTGTCGCGCTCGAACCTGAAGGGTGTCGTCGTGACGCTGGGCGAACGCGGCTGCGAGATCTGGACCGACGGCGAACGCCGCGAGGTGCCGGGCGTGGCCGCCGCCGGGATCGTCGACCCGACCGGCTGCGGCGACTCCTTCCGCGCCGCCCTGCTCTACGGCCTGGAACGCGGCTGGGACCTGGAACGCTGCGCCGCGCTGGGCAACCGCATCGGCGCGCTGAAGATCGCCAGCAAGGGCGGCCAGAACCACGTCGTCGACCGCGCCGCGCTGGGCCTCTGACGCCCGCCGCGCAGGCATGAAAAAGCCCGGCCGAGGCCGGGCTTGCAGACCACGACACCGGCCGCCTCGAGCGGCCGGTTCGTCATCAGGGCTTGTTGCCGGTCGGGAACGGCCAGGCGGCCGCCGGGCTCAGCGTCGTCTTGGCGGCCGGCGCGGGCGCCGCCGCCGGCGCAGGTTCGGCCTTCTTCGGCGCGGCCTTCTTCTTGGCCGGGGCCTTGGGCTCGGCCGCCTTCGGCGCCGGGGCCGCAGCCTTCTTCACGGTCGCCGCCTTCTTGGCCGGCGCCGCCGCCTTCTTCGCGGGGGCGGCCTTCTTCGCCGGAGCCGCCGCCTTCTTGGCCGGCGCTGCCGCCTTCTTCGCCGGAGCCGCCGCCTTCTTGGCCGGCGCTGCAGCCTTCTTCGCCGGAGCAGCGGCCTTCTTGGCCGGGGCCGCGGCCTTCTTCGCCGGCGCCGCCGCCTTCTTCACGGCAGCGGCCTTCTTCGCCGGGGCTGCCGCCTTCTTCGCCGGAGCGGCCTTCTTGGCCGGAGCCGCCGCCTTCTTGACCGCGGCGGCCTTCTTCGCCGGCGCAGCCTTCTTGGCCGGCGCAGCGGCCTTCTTCTCAGCCACGACCTTCTTGGCCGGAGCCGCCTTCTTTGCCGGCGCGGCCTTCTTGGCGGGCGCCTTCTTCGCAGTTGCCATCACGATCTCCTTGATCAAGTTGCAAAGAGCACCGCGCCGTCATGAGCGGCACGGCAATCCGTCGTCCGGCGTTCTGACGCCCGGCTGGGGCCGGGCACTCGCCCCGGTACGACGAATGGGGCAGCGGCCACGGGACGGCGCATCTGGCGGCGCTGTTCCCGGACCGCGGATGTGAAACGTCGCACGGGCCCCGCGAAGGCACCGTGCGACGGCAGCGGGCCGTGGCCCGCCGGGTTCGGGGAGCGGCGTTTCCCGCTCAATCCCATGACAGAGCGCCACCGCTCTGGTAGTCGATGACGCGGGTCTCGAAGAAGTTGCGCTCCTTCTTCAGGTCGATCATCTCGCTCATCCACGGGAACGGGTTCTCCTCGTTCGGGAAGAGCGCCTCCAGGCCGATCTGCGTCGCGCGCCGGTTGGCGATGTAGCGCAGGTAGCCCTTGAACATCGACGCGTTCATGCCGAGCACGCCGCGCGGCATCGTGTCCTCGGCGTAGCGGTACTCGAGCTCGACGGCGCGCTCGAACAGCGCGCGGATCTCGGCCTTGAACGCCGGCGTCCACAGCTGCGGGTTCTCGAGCTTGATCTGGTTGATCAGGTCGATGCCGAAATTGCAGTGCATCGACTCGTCGCGCAGGATGTACTGGTACTGCTCGGCCGCGCCGGTCATCTTGTTCTGCCGGCCCAGCGCCAGGATCTGCGTGAAGCCGACGTAGAAGAACAGGCCTTCCATCAGGCAGGCGAAGACGATCAGGCTCTTCAGCAGCGTCTGGTCGGCCTCGGGCGTGCCGGTGCGGAAGGCCGGGTCCATGATCGCGTCGATGAACGGGATCAGGAACTCGTCCTTGTCGCGGATCGCCGCGACCTCGTGATAGGCGTTGAAGATCTCGCCTTCGTCCAGCCCCAGCGACTCGACGATGTACTGGTAGGCGTGGGTGTGGATCGCCTCCTCGAAGGCCTGGCGCAGCAGGAACTGGCGGCACTCGGGCGCGGTGATGTGCCGGTAGGTGCCGAGCACGATGTTGTTGGCGGCCAGCGAGTCGGCGGTGACGAAGAAGCCGAGGTTGCGCTTGACGATGCGGCGCTCGTCCTCGGTCAGGCCGTTCGGGTCCTTCCAGAGCGCGATGTCGCGGCTCATGTTCACTTCCTGCGGCATCCAGTGGTTGGCGCAGGTGGCGAGGTACTTCTCCCAGGCCCACTTGTACTTGAACGGAACCAGCTGGTTCACGTCGGTCTGGCCGTTGATGATGCGCTTGTCGGCGACGTTGACGCGCCGCGTGTGGGCCGTCGCGGCGGGGCGCGAAACCGGCGTGGCATTCGTGGCCGCGACGCTTCGTGCGGCGGTGTCCGACGGGGGCGTCATCGCCACAGGGGCGATCGCCGGGGTGCTGCGTACTTCGTCTTCCCAGACCAGCATGTGTGGACGTCCTGTTGTTGAATTATCGAGGGCTTGCTCGGGATCACCAAGCACTAGTTGCCATGGGTGCGCATTCGGTGAACGCATGAGGTTCCGAAGAATGCGCACTTCGAGCGTTAGACGCTCCGAAGCCTTACTGGCAGGCCTCGCAATCGGGGTTGTCGATCGAGCAGAAGCGCACGTCGCTCGCGGGCTCGGCGGCCGCGGCGGCTTCCAGCCCGCCATGGCGCGGCACGGCGTTCATCGCGCCCGGCGCCACCGTGCTCTTCTCGGCGTGCGTCGCGCTCATCGTGCGCAGGTAGTAGGTGGTCTTCAGGCCGCGTGTCCACGCCAGCTTGTAGATCTCGTCGAGCTTCTTGCCCGAAGCGCCGGCCATGTAGATGTTCAGCGACTGCGCCTGGTCGATCCACTTCTGGCGCCGCGCCGCGGCCTCGACGAGCCAGCGTGCGTCGACCTCGAAGGCGGTGGCGTAGAGCTGCTTGAGCTCGTCGGGCACGCGGTCGACGGCGCGCAGCGAACCGTCGAAGTGCTTCAGGTCCATCACCATCACGTCGTCCCACAGCCCCAGGCGCTTCAGGTCGCGCACCAGGTACTCGTTGACGACGGTGAACTCGCCCGACAGGTTGCTCTTCACCGAGAGGTTGCCGAAGCAGGGCTCGATGGAGGCGTCGACGCCGATGATGTTGGAGATCGTCGCTGTCGGCGCGATCGCCACGCAGTTGGAGTTGCGCATGCCGTGCACGGCGATGCGCGCACGCAGCGCGGCCCAGTCCAGCGTCTGGCTGCGGTCGACCTCGACGTGGCCGCCGCGCTCGGCGGCCAGCAGGTCCAGCGTGTCCTGCGGCAGCACGCCGCGGTCCCACAGAGAGCCGCGGTAGCTGGAGTAGCGCCCGCGCTCCTCGGCCAGCTCGCTCGACGCCCAGTAGGCGTGGTAGCACAGCGCTTCCATCGAGCGGTCGGCGAACTCGACCGCGGCGTCGCTGGCGTAGGGCAGGCGCAGCTGGTACAGGCAGTCCTGGAAGCCCATCAGACCCAGGCCGACCGGACGGTGGCGCAGGTTGGCGTCGCGCGCCTTCTTGACCGCGTAGTAGTTGATGTCGATGACGTTGTCGAGCATGCGCATCGCCGTCGACACCGTGCGCTTCAACTTGGCCTGGTCGATGCCGCCGCCGGCGACGTGCTGCGCCAGGTTGATCGAGCCGAGGTTGCAGACCGCGATCTCGCTGTCGCTGGTGTTCAGCGTGATCTCGGTGCACAGGTTGCTGGAGTGCACGACACCGACGTGCTGCTGCGGGCTGCGCAGGTTGCAGGCGTCCTTGAACGTGATCCACGGATGCCCGGTCTCGAAGAGCATCGTCAGCATCTTGCGCCACAGGTCGCGCGCCGGCAGGCGCTTGCTCGGACGGATCTCGCCGCGGTCGGCCTTGCGCTCGTAGGCCACGTAGGCCTGCTCGAAGGCAGCGCCGAACTTGTCGTGCAGGTCGGGGCACGACGAAGGCGAGAACAGCGTCCAGTCGCCGCCTTCCATCACGCGCTTCATGAACAGGTCCGGAATCCAGTTCGCGGTGTTCATGTCGTGCGTGCGCCGGCGGTCGTCGCCGGTGTTCTTGCGCAGCTCGAGGAACTCCTCGATGTCCAGGTGCCAGGTCTCGAGATACGCGCAGACCGCGCCCTTCCTCTTGCCGCCCTGGTTGACCGCCACCGCGGTGTCGTTGACGACCTTCAGGAAGGGCACGACGCCCTGGCTCTTGCCGTTGGTGCCCTTGATGTGGCTGCCCAGCGCACGCACCGGGGTCCAGTCGTTGCCCAGGCCGCCGGCGAACTTGGACAGCAGCGCGTTCTCCTTCAGCGCCTCGTAGATGCCTTCGAGGTCGTCGGACACCGTCGTCAGGTAGCAAGACGACAGTTGCGAACGCCGCGTGCCGCTGTTGAACAGCGTCGGCGTCGAGGACATGAAGTCGAAGCTGGAGAGCACGTCGTAGAACTCGATCGCACGCGCCTCGCGGTCGATCTCGTTGAGCGCCAGGCCCATCGCGACACGCATGAAGAAGGCCTGCGGCAGCTCGATGCGGCGACCCTCGACGTGCAGGAAGTAGCGGTCGTACAGCGTCTGCAGACCGAGGTAGTCGAACTGCAGGTCGCGCTCGGGCTTCAGCGCCGCGCCCAGCCGGGCGAGGTCGAAGCGCTGCAGCTCCTCGTCGAGCAGTTCGGCCTGCACGCCCTGGCGCACGTAAGCGGGGAAGTACTCGGCGTAACGCGCGGCCATCGCCTCGGGGCGCACGTCGGCGCCGAGGATCTCGCGGCGGATCGTGTGCAGCAGCAGGCGCGCGGTGGCGCGCGTGTAGGCCGGGTCCTTCTCGATCAGCGTGCGCGAGGCCAGGATCGCCGCCTTGTAGACCTCGTCCAGCGGCACGCCGTCGTAGAGGTTGCGGCGCGTCTCGGCGAGGATGGGCTCGGCACGCACGTCCTCGCCCAGACCGGCGCAGGCCTGCTCGACCAGCGAACGCAGCGCGTCCAGATCCAGCGGCAGGCGCTGGCCGCCGTCCAGGACGTGCAGCTCGGGCGCCGCCGGCTGGGGCGCCGCGGCCTGGCGCGAGCGCTCCTGCGCCCGGCGTTCGCGGTAGAGCACGTAGGCGCGCGCGACCTCGTGGTGGCCGCCGCGCATCAGGCCGAGTTCCACGTGGTCCTGCACGTCCTCGATGTGGAAGGTGCCGCCGCCCGGGCGCGAACGCACCAGCGCCCGCACGACACCTTCGGTCAGCTGGTCCACCGTCTCGCGCACGCTGGCCGAGGCCGCACCCTGCGCGCCGTGCACGGCCAGGAAGGCCTTCATCAGCGCGACGGCGATCTTGTTGGGCTCGAAGGCGACGACCGAGCCGTTGCGGCGGATGATCTGGTAGCCGCTGACGGACGCGGCGGCCGGGGCGACGGCGGCGCTTCGAGCGGGCACGACGGCCTCGGTCGCGGGCGACTGGACTGCTTGCATGGGGTTCCCCTGTCGGTGTGGTGGGCGGAAGGCTGGGCGCGCTTTCGGCGCGGCGCGGCCGGGGAGGACCGCGGCACGGGCCGCACGCCGCAGCCCCCGGGGAAGCGGCCGACGGCGCCGGAGCACGACGCGAGCAGACACTATATCTAGCGCCACCAAAGCCTGCAATGCACTAGGAATAGCGTTCGCATGCGTGAAATCCCGCACCAGGAGCGGGCCGCGAGGCACCCTCGTGGAGCACCACGGGCGCACCTTCGAGAGACTGGCGGGCGAAGCGGAGAGAGGCGGCTCAGCCGACGGCCGGCGCCACGCGCAGCGCGGGTGCGCGCACGGCCAGCAGCCGCGCCAGACGCGGCCAGTCGAAGCCTGCGCCAGGGTCGTGCTTGCGCCCCGGCGCGACATGCTCGTGGCCGGTCAGCTCGGCCAGCGGATAGGCGCGCGCCAGCGCCGGCAGCAGCCGCGCCAGGCGGGCGTACTGCGCGGTCTCGAAAGGTTGGCCTTCCAGCCCTTCGAGCTCGATGCCGATCGACCAGTCGTTGCAGTTCTCGCGCCCGCGCCACACCGAACGCCCGGCATGCCAGGCGCGATCGTCGCAGGACACGAACTGCAGCAACTCGCCGCCGCGGCGGATGACGAAGTGCGCCGACACCTGCAGCCCGCGCAGCCGGTCGTAGTACGGGTGGGCGTCGCAGTCCAGCGTGTTCGTGAACAGGCGTTCGATGGCGTCACCGCCGTACTCGCCCGGCGGCAGGCTGATCGAGTGCAGCACCACCAGCGAGACCGCCGTGCCCGGTGGCCGCGGGCCGAAGTTGGGCGACGGGACGACCCGCGCGCCGGCGTACCAGCCGTCGCGCCAGTGACGCGGCGAGCCCGCCACTCAGTCGTCGCCGCTGCCGATGCCCAGCCGCGCCATGCGGTAGCGCATCTGGCGCAGCGACAGCCCGAGGCTGGCGCCGGCGGCGGTGCGGTTGTAGCGGTGGCGCTCGAGCGAACGCTCGAGGATCTCGCGCTCGACCTGGTCGAGGTAGGCCGCGAGGTCGTCGGGCAGCGGCACCTCGGCCGGCGCCGGCCGCAGCGGCGCTGGCGCCGGCGGCTCCAGTTCCTGGTGCCCGGAGTCGGCGAACACGGCTTCCGGCAACCCGAGGTCGCGGCACTCGACGACGCTGCCGCCGGCCAGCGTGACGGCACGGTGCAGCAGGTTCTCCAGCTCGCGCACGTTGCCGGGAAAGGCGTAGCGCGAGAGGTGCGCCAGCGCCTGGGCCGACAGCACCGGCGGCGGCGACACCCCGGCGTCGCCGGCGATGCGCTCGAGCACCGCGGCGGCGATCGCCGGCAGGTCCTCGAGCCGCTCGCGCAGCGGCGGCACGACGATCTCGATGACGTTCAGGCGGTAGAACAGGTCCTGGCGGAAACGCCCGGCATGCACCTCGGCCGAAAGGTCCTTGTGGGTGGCGCTGACGATGCGCACGTTGACCGACTGCTCGGCGACCGCACCCAGCGGCCGCACCGCACGCTCCTGCACCGCGCGCAGCAGCTTGCTCTGCATCGCCAGCGGCAGGTCGCCGATCTCGTCGAGGAACAGCGTGCCGCCCTGCGCGGCCTGGAAGAAGCCTTCGCGGTCCTCGACGGCGCCGGTGAAGGCGCCTCGGCGGTAGCCGAAGAACTCGGCTTCGAGCAGCGACTCCGGGATCGCGCCGCAGTTCACCGCGACGAAGGGCATCGCGTGGCGCGGCGACAGCTCGTGGATCGCACGCGCAACCAGCTCCTTGCCGGTGCCCGACTCGCCGTGCACCAGCACCGGCGCCATGCTGCGGGCGACCTTGCCGACCAGGCTGCGCACCTGCTGCAGCGCGGCCGACTCGCCGGCCATGCGCTCCAGCGCGCGGCGCGGCGGCAGCGTGTGGCGCGCGTCGGCCGGTCGCGCCGCACGCGCGCCGTCGGTCGCCGGCGTGCGCCCCAGCGCCGACGCGACGACGGCGCGGAACTGACGCAGGTCGACCGGCTTGGTGAGGTAGTCGTAGGCGCCGGCCTTCAGCGCCTCGACGGCGTTCTCGGCCGAGCCGTAGGCGGTGATGACGATGCCCTTCTCGCCGCGCCCGGCATCCTCCAGCCGGCGCAGCAAGTCCAGCCCGGTGCCGTCGGGCAAACGCATGTCGGTGATCAGCAGCTGGAAGCGGCGCGACTGCAGCGCGGCCCAGGCTTCCTCGACGGTCTCGGCGCTCTCGACGTCGTAACCCTCGCGCAGCAGCGTCAGCTCGTAGAGCGTGCGCAGGTCGGGCTCGTCGTCGACGACGAGCAATCGGGGCGGCGTGGCGGCGCTCACGGGGTCAGTTGCAGCGGGGAGTCGGCTGCCGGCAGCGGGCAGCGTTTCATCGTGACGACGAACTCGTTGCGGGCACCGACGTCGGCCTCGCGCCGGCGGTAGCCGATGCTCGCGCCGTAGCGCTCGCAGAGCTCGCGGCAAATATACAGGCCGAGGCCGGCGCCACGGCTGCGCGTCGAGAAGAACGGCTCGAAGATGTAAGGCTCGACCTCCGGCGCGATCGCCGGCCCGTCGCTGGCGACGACCAGCTGGGCCTGTGTCTCGGACAGCGCGAAGAGCTGCAGCCGGATCGCCGCCGGGGCCTCGCTGGCGTGGCGGCGGGCGTTGTCGAGTAGGTTGACGAGCACCCGGCGCAGATGCTCGGGATCGAAGCCGACACCCAGCGGCGCCTCCGGCAACTCGACACGCAGCCGGCTGGCATGGCCGAGCGGCAGCGAGGCCGTCGCGGCCCAGTCGGCGGCGGCACAGCCGACCTCGGCGGTGGCGTCCAGCGGCACCGGCACGGCCTGCGGGCCGCCCGGCGCCAGCTCCATGACGTCGTCGACGATGCGCTTGAGCCGGTCGACGTTGTCCGCGACGATGCGCGCCAGGCGCCGCTGCGCGGGCGCGAGCTCGTCTTCCAGCAACAGGGCGTTGGCCTGGGAGATCGCGGCCAGCGGGTTGCGGATCTCGTGCGCGATGCCGGCCGACACGCGGCCCATCGCCGCCAGCTTCTCCTGCTGCAGCCGGGCCTGGGCGATGCGCACGTCCTCCAGCAGCAGCACGCACAGCGGCTCGCCGGGCCCGCCCTCGGCCGGCGAGCGCCCGCGCACGAAACGCACGCGCAGGCGCAGCGTGCGCGGCACACCGCCGTCGAAGGCCAGCGTGACCTCGCGTCCGGCCTCGGGCCACTGGCGCTCGGCCAGCGCCTGGGACACCGAGCGCGCGAGCGGCGCCCAGCTCGCCCGCGTCTCCAGGCCGAACGGCGCCGGCGGGCTCAGCCCGGCGTCGACCAGCAGCGCACGCGCCGCCGGGTTGGCGGCGCGCACGCGCAGCCGCCCGTCGACGACCAGCACGCCGTCGACCATCTCCTCGATCACCAGCCGGTTGAGCTGGGCCTGCTGGCGCGCCAGCTCGAGGCTGCCGCGAGCGGCCTGCTCCTCGCGCGCCAGGCGCGCCGACAGCTCGCCCGACAGCAGCGCGATGACGAACAGGCCCAAGCCGGCCAGGCCGGACTGCAGCAGCGAGCCGGCGAGTTCGAGGTCGTCCCAGCCGCCGCGCGAGACGCCGGCCAGCAGCAGCAGCGCGACGCCGGCGGCGGTGCCCAGCGCCACCAGGCGCGGCCCGACGACACCGGCCATCAGCACCGGCAGCACCAGCAGTGCCGAGTAGTTGACCGGGCCGCCGCTGCCACCCAGGTGCAGCGCCCCGAAGGTGACGAGGTCGACCCCGACGGTGGCCAGCCACTGCCGCCGGCGCAGCATCGGCGAGGCCACCGGCGTGGTCAGCGGCTGGAAGCGCGGCAGCAGCCACAGCGCGATCGCCTGCACCGCGTAGGCGATGCAGATCAGCGTCAGCGGCAGCGACAGGCGCGCGCCGAGCAGGTTGCCGGCGCCCTGCACCGCCACCAGCGCGATGCCGAAGGCCGCGCGCACCGCGGCATAGGTGCGGTGGATGCGCGCCAGCGCGCTGTCCTCGGCGCCGATGACACGCTGCGACCACAGCGAGCGCAGGCGCTGGTCGATCTCCTGGTTGCCGCTGGCGGCCCAGTTCGGGTCGAAGCTGGACTCGTGGCCGAACCACGAGGACTCCGCATGCGGCGGCGTCGCCCGCCGGTCGCCCTGGCGCCGATCGCCCTGCCGACGGTCCTGCGCCGGCGCGTCCATCCGCGGCCTAGCGCGGCCCGGCGAGGCGGTGCGCCTCGCTGCAGTAGCGGCGGCCGGCGACGTCGGCGAGCGCCTCGTCGGCCGGCAGGTGCACGCCACAGCGGGCGCATTCGACCATCTCCTGCGGCTGCGCCGGCGCCGCGGCGCCGCGGGCGCGCCGGGCCGGCGCCGCAGCCTCACGGCCACGACCGCGGCCGAACATCAGCCAGAGCACGAAGCCGACGACGGCGATGACGAGCAGGTACTTCACGCCGGCGGCCGCCCCAGCAGCACCTCGAAGACGAAGCGCGAGCCGGCATACGCGAGCAGCAGCAGCACCGCGCCGACATAGACCCAGCGCGTGGCCTGGCGGCCGCGCCAGCCCTGGCGGTGGCGGCCGACGAGCAGCGCCGCGAACACCGCCCAGCCGAGCAGCGAGAACACCACCTTGTGGTCCCAGCGCCAGCCGACCGAGGTCAGCGCGCCCAGCGCGATCGTCGCCGTCAGCACCGAGAAGCCGGCCTCGACGAAGCGGAAGGTCAGGCGCTCGAGCAGCAGCAGCGGCATGCCGGTGCGCGGCTGGTGGATGCCGGAGTGCTCGCGCAGCCGGCGCTCGCTGGCGTCGAGCATCATCGCGTGCACGACCGCGGCGCCGAACAGGCTGTACGAGCCGACACCGAGCGCGAAGTGCAGCGGCGCCAGCGGCGAGTGGTACTGGTGCGGCTCGCCCGGGAACAGCGCCGCCAGCACGACGACGACCGCACCGCAGACCGCCAGCCAGCGACGCACCGCCGGCAGCGGCATGAAGCGGTTTTCCACCGTGTGCACCGCCATCACCAGCCAGACCGTCAGCGACAGCACCGGGCCGAAACCGACCCGTGCACCGGGCACCTCCTGGCCGATGCCACCGATGTCGAGCACCAGCGCCGCGAGGTGGGCGATCCAGCCGACGTGCAGCGCGGCGATCCAGATGCGGCCCGACTTGGCCAGGGGCAGCGCGGCGACAACGTAGCCGGCGATCGCCAGCAGCGCGACGAACAGCGGCAGGCCACCGCTCACCACGGGAGAGGCACTCGATAGAATCATGCTGACAGTGTACTTTTTGCAGGCCGTTCCCGGCCTGAAGCGGCGATGGCCTCGAACCTATCCGACCGGCTTTCGAGGCTGGTCAAGACGATGCGCGGCCAGGCCCGCATCACCGAAGGCAACGTGCAGGACATGCTGCGCGAAGTGCGCATGGCCCTGCTCGAGGCCGACGTCGCGCTGCCGGTGGTGCGCGACTTCATCGCCCGCGTCAAGGACAAGGCGCTCGGCCAGGAGGTCGCCGGCTCGCTGAACCCGGGCCAGGCCCTGGTCGGCATCGTCCACAAGGAACTCGCCGCGACGATGGGCGACGGTGTCGCCGACCTGAACCTCGCGGTCCAGCCGCCGGCAGTCATCCTGATGGCCGGTCTGCAGGGCGCCGGCAAGACGACGACCACCGCGAAGCTGGCCAAGCACCTGATCGAGCGGCGCAAGAAGAAGGTGCTGACGGTCTCCGCCGACGTCTACCGCCCGGCCGCCATCGACCAGCTGAAGACGGTGACGAAGCAGGCCGGTGCCGAGTGGTTCCCGAGCGCGCCGAGCGACAAGCCGCGCGACATCGCGCTGGCCGCGCTGGACCACGCCCGTCGCCACTACTTCGACGTGCTGCTCGTCGACACCGCCGGCCGGCTGGCGATCGACGAGGCGCTGATGGCCGAGATCCGCGAGCTGCACGCCACGCTGAAGCCGGTCGAGACGCTGTTCGTCGTCGACGCGATGCAGGGCCAGGACGCGATCAACACCGCCAAGGCCTTCAAGGAGGCGCTGCCGCTGTCGGGCATCGTGCTGACCAAGCTCGACGGCGACTCGCGCGGCGGCGCCGCGCTGTCGGTGCGCCAGGTCGCCGGCGCGCCGATCAAGTTCGCCGGCGTGTCCGAGAAGATCGACGGCCTGGAGGTCTTCGACGCCGAGCGCCACGCCGGGCGTGTGCTCGGCATGGGCGACATCGTCGCCCTGGTCGAGGAGGTGCAGAAGGGCGTCGACCTGAAGGAGGCGCAGAAGCTCGCCGACAAGGTCAAGTCCGGCGGCTTCGACCTCAACGACTTCCTCTCGCAGATCAGCCAGATGAAGAAGATGGGCGGCCTGGCCGGGCTGATGGACAAGCTGCCCACCCAGATCACCGCCAAGGCCAAGGGCGCCGACATGGACAAGGCGGAGCGCGACGTCCGCCGCATGGAAGGCATCATCAACTCGATGACGGCGCTCGAGCGGCGCAAGCCCGAGCTGATCAAGGCCAGCCGCAAGCGCCGCATCGCCGCCGGCGCCGGCGTTCACGTCCAGGAAGTCAACCGCCTGCTCAACCAGTTCGAGCAGATGCAGGGCGTGATGAAGAAGATGAAGGGCGGCGGCCTGATGAAGATGATGAAGCGCATGGGCGGCATGAAGGGCATGCTGCCGCCGGGGATGGGCGGCTGAGCCGGCGCGCTTTCAAACGGCCAGCGCTGCGCACCACCGAACAGACGGGGTCACGAACAGCCGCGAACAGCACGGGGTCAGGTCTCTCAAGACCTGACCCCGTTCTTTCTGACCCCGTTCTTTCGGCTCTTCGCCAGGCGCGAACGGTCCACCGGGCCGTTCACGTCCGGGCTCACCCCAGCAGCGCGTTCGCGAATTCCCGCGCGTCGAAGGTCTGCAGGTCTTCCAGCCGCTCGCCGACGCCGATGAAGTAGACCGGCACGACGCGGCCCTGCTCGGCGCACCAGCGGGCGATCGCGGCCAGCACGCCGCCCTTGGCGGTGCCGTCGAGCTTGGTGACGATCAAGCCGGTGAGGCCCAGCGCGGCGTCGAAGGCCTTCACCTGGGCCAGCGCGTTCTGGCCGGTGTTGCCGTCGATGACCAGCAGCACCTCGTGCGGCGCCCCCTCCTGCGCCTTGCCGATCGTGCGCTTGATCTTCTTCAGCTCGTCCATAAGGTGCAGCTGCGTCGGCAGGCGCCCGGCGGTGTCGGCGATGACGACGTCGCAGCCGCGCGCGCGGCCGGCGGTGACGGCGTCGAAGCTCACCGCGGCCGGGTCGCCGCCCTGCTGGCTGACGATCTCGACGCGGTTGCGGTCGGCCCAGACGGCGAGCTGCTCACGCGCCGCGGCGCGGAAGGTGTCGGCCGCAGCCAACAGCACACGGCGGTCGGACTCGGCCAGATGGCGCGTCAGCTTGCCGATCGTCGTCGTCTTGCCGGCACCGTTGACGCCGGCCACCATCACGACGGTCGGCGTCTGCTGGCCGATGACCAGCGGCTTCTGCAGCGGCGCCAGCAGCTCGGCCACGGCGTCGGCGAGCAGCGCCTTGACGACCGCCGGCTCGGTGGCCTTGGCCTCCTTCACACGGCGCTTCAGGTCCTGCAGCAGGTACTGCGTCGCGCCGACACCGGCATCGGCCACCAGCAGCGCCGACTCCAGGTCCTCGTACAGCGCATCGTCGATCTTCGTGCCGGTGAAGACCTGCGTGATGCTGCTGCCGGTCTTGCGCAAGCCGAGCTTCAGCCGGTCGAGCCAGCGCGAGCGCGGCTCGGCCACGGCCGGCACCTCGGCCACCGGAGCGACCTCGACGGGCGCCGGTCCGGGCACGGCCTCGGGCTCCGGCGCCGCCGCCAGCGCCGCACGCTCGAGCTCGTCATCCGACAGCGCCGGGGCCTGCTCCGAGGCCTCGGCGGGCGTCGGCTCGACGGGGGCGGCCGGGGCCGGTGTGACCTTCTTCTTGAAAAAGCTGAACATCGGAGGTGACGAGTTGGCGAGAGCCTTGTTATACTGCTGGGCTCAGGCGCTTTAGCTCAGTTGGTTAGAGCGACGGAATCATAATCCGCAGGTCCGGGGTTCAAGTCCCTGAAGCGCCACCAGATTACTTAGTTCTCCCTGTGTAGCGGGCGACTGCAGACACCTTCCACCAACTCCGCCGGTGCAAATGGCGGTTTCGCAGTGTGAAGGTCTGGCATGTCGACTTCCATCCCCTCCGCCGGTCTCCCGGGCGCCGTCGATCGTTGCAGCGATCCGGCAACAGGGAGCCACACCGCTGGCACGCCTGCCGCGGTGACCCTTCCGCATAGCCTGATGCTTGCCGGCGCCCTGCCGGTGCGCGATGGCTCCATCACGATCTCGCGGCTCTGCGACCTCTACATGGCGCAGTACACCGGGCGCGACCGCACCGTTCCGCAGCGCCTGGACTTCTGGCGCAGCCAGATCGGCTCAATCCCGCTGGAGCAGTTGACCGATGACGAGGTACACCTCGGCATCGAAGCACTGACGCAGCGCACTAGTCGTTACTACGCCGGCAAGGACGCTGACGGGAGGCCGATCTTCCGCGCGAAGCGCAAGCCGCTGGCAGGCTCGACGATCAACCGCTACATCTCTGCGCTGGCGTCGGTCCTCACCTGGGCGATTCGCAAACGGATTGCCCCAAAGGGCTTTGATCATCCCGTCCGCCGGATCGAGCTGAACCGAGAAGGATCCGGGAAGACCCGCTTCCTGTCGGACGACGAGCGCCGTCGCCTGCTTGAGGCCTGCAAGGCGTCGACGTGGCCCCGCCTGTACCTGCTGGTCCTGATGGCCCTAACGACGGGCGCCCGCAAGAGCGAGTTGCTCGGCCTGCATTGGCGCGACGTGGACCTCGAGCGGGCCCTCGCCTTCGTTGACGTCTCAAAGAACGGCGACCCCAAAGGCTTGCCCCTGTTGCCGGCCGTCATCGAGCAACTGCACCAGTTCAAGGGCGCACCGACCACGCTCGTCTTCCCCTCACACCGCGATTCGAAGAAGCCGATCAGCTTCGAGAAGCCGTGGCACGACGCGCTGAAGGCGGCGGGAGTCAAAGCATTCCGCTTCCACGACCTGCGCCACAGCTGCGCCAGCTTCCTCGCGCAGAACGGCGCCTCCCTGCTGGAGATCGCGGACCTGCTCGGGCATCGCCAGATCTCCATGACGAAGCGCTACAGCCACTTCGCGGCCGGCGACCGTAGTGCGCTGGTGGAACGCGTGATGGGCGACATCCGCTGAGCGAGCCCGTGGGCCGCTCCTGCTGAGCGCCCTCGTTGCAACTGTCCCCCGTTTTCCTAGAAACGGGACAGCGACAGGCCGAGAGTGCCGGTGTTCGCGGGTGTCTGCAACGCCCGCTACACCGGAGAACCACTTGGAATACGTCGAGACTGCGACTGAAGGCGGCTCCCTCCTCGCTGAACCTGTCCTCGATCTGAGGGCGCAGCTGGTGCCGTGGGAGGACTACCAGCGAGCCAACGACCACGTCTTCCCCACTGCCGAAGCGTGGCGCTGGTTTGTCCGGCAAAACCGGGCCGAGCTGCTGGCCCGCGGCGCGCTGTGCCTGTTGAACAAGCGGTCGTTCGTCGTGCCCGTGGAATGCAACGCGGCTCTGCTCGATATCGGGCGGCGCTTGGCCGCGGGCCGCGCCGCATGAACGCCGTCGAACATCGCGCCGTCGAGGAGGCCCAACTCCTTGAACTCATCGGCCAGGCGGTCGATGCCATCGGCGGCTACAACGTCGTGGGGTATCTCCTCCGGCCCGACCTACCGAAGAGGAAGGCTGGCCCGTGGCTTCGCGCCTGCCTGGACCCGCAACGGCGGGAGAAGTTTGGGCATCGCGAGTTCTTCGGCCTGCTCAAGCTCGCAGCCGAGCACGGCCACCACGACCTCGCCCGACGATTCGGGGAGATGGCCGGCTACAAGGGTTGCGGCGTCGTGGCGGCCAAGAGGCACACGCTGCCACCAGGCGCTGGAGCCGGCGATCAGGAGGGCGGCATGACGACGTTGAGCGTCCAGCTGAGCCTGGACACCAGTCCGTTTGAAGCGTGCCTGTCAGCGCTTGCCGATGCGGCCGACGGCTCTCTCGAAATCCGCCAGCGCCTTCGCGCCCTGTGCGACAGCGGCGTCCAACTGGCTGTGATCAACCCGGAAGGCCTGCCCGCAGGCGCTGCAGGTGCGATCCGGTACCGCCTTGAGCCGGCAGAGTGTCTCGCGGAAGTGCTGGCCGCAGTGAGGGCAGGCAGTGTTTAGCAGTTGCGAGTCAAGGTTCGGTTTCATCGGCGGCGCTCCCTTGGTGGGCGACTTCCGCGCCCTGCATTCCAGCGTACGCGAGGAGATCGCCTGATGGGCTCGCCGTTCATCACGAGCACCGCCTGGCGATTCTGGCTAGGCAGGGGAAGCGGTAGCCGCAGATGATCGACTTCGCCGGCCTCTCACGGGCGCTGCTCGAGCGCGCGCACGAGCTCGTGCCGCGCTGGCTGCCCAACGGCGTCGAGCGCAACGGGCGCTGGTACATCGGCGACTTCGACGGTGCCGATGGCGAGAGCGCGAACGTCAACCTGCGCACCGGGCAGTGGATCGACAACGCCGCGCCCGATGACGAGGTCGGTGGTGACCTGGTGAGCCTGTACGCGCGGGTGCGCAACCTGGGCAACCGCGAGGCAGCGCTGGAGCTGATCGAGCAGTTCCGATGGGAGCGCGACTTCCTGCGCGACGAGCGCCGGCGCGAGCCCGAGCAGCGCCAGGCCGCGCAGACGCCTGCACCGACGCCTGACCCCGCCGAGCCGCCGCCGCAGCGGGCCGCCGAGACGGCCAAGCCCGGCGCCGGCGAGCGCTGGCGCTCCATCCTGCCCGTGCCCAAGCACGCGCCGGAGCCCAAGCGCTTCCGCTTCGGCTTCGTGGTCGACCGAAAGACCAACGAACGCATCGAGCTCGATGCCGTGCGAGTGTGGCGTTACGTCTTCGAGGGTGAGCTGCTCGGCTTCGTGGCGCGATTCGAGCGGATCAACAGCAAAGGCAAGCTCGTCAAGGACGCGGTGCCTTTGACCTGGTGCGAAGACACCCAAGACGACAGGCGCGGCGCCAGGTGGCACTGGAAGCAATGGGCGGCCCCGAGACCTCTGTATGTTCCCGCCACGGTCCTGAGCGGCTCACCGGCCGACGTGCCGGTGGTCTTGGTAGAGGGCGAAAAGTGCGCCGAAGCTGGCCACCTGCTGCTGGGCCACGAGTTTGACTTTGTCAGCTGGCCGGGCGGCGGCAAGGCCTGGCCGCTGGCGCGATGGTCGCTGTTGATGGGCCGAACGGTTTACCTGTGGCCTGACGCGGATGCCAAGCGGGTGGGGCTGACGGCGCAAGACCGTGAGCAAGGTGTCAGCGAAGAGAGTAAGCCGATCCTGCCGCTGGAGAAGCAGCCCGGCTATCAGGCGATGGTGGGCATTGGCCAGCAGCTGCAGGCCGACCACGGCTGCACGGTCTACATGGTGGGCATGCTGAAGCCCGGCGAGCGTCCTGACGGCTGGGACATCGCCGACGCGATCGCCGAGGGCTGGGACGCTGCCCGCGTGCGCGACTACATCCGCGGCGCACGGCCGTTCGTCGGGCCCGACGCGGCGCCACGGGCTGCTGCGGGCCAGGCGGGCGGATCTACCCCTCCACCGGCTGGCGCGAGCACGGAGGACGACGGCGAGGACCCGGCACGGCGCTGGGTGCGCTTCCTGCTGACCAGCGCGAAGGGCGCCATCACGGCATGCCGTGAGAACGTCGTCACGGCTCTCGATGGCCGGCCTGACCGCAACGTGCCGGGCATCCCGGAAGTGTCTGGGCTGATCCGCTTCAACGCTTTCACCAACAACGTCGAGAAGACCCGGGCCGCGCCGTGGGGCTCGCCGCCGGGGGATTGGCTGGAGGCCGACGAGCTGATGATGGGCGACTGGCTGGTGCGCGAGCACTGGCTGCCCAGCATGAGTCGCCAGGCGCTGGAAGAGGCCGTGATGATCGTGGCGCGCCGGCATGCGTACCACCCGCTGCGGGAGCGTGTGCTCGCCCTGCGCGGCACCTGGGACGGGCAGCCTCGCCTTGACCGCTGGCTGGAGCGCGTCTGTCTCGAGGAGGACGAGCACGAGGCCGACCTGCAGGAGTACCTACGCCTGGCCGGCCGCTTCTTCCTGATGGCCATGGTGGCCCGCGTGCTGCCTGAGGTGCGCCGCGGCGGCCACGTCGTCATTGGCCCCGGTTGCAAGTTCGACTACATGCTGATCCTCGAAGGTCCGCAGGGCATGGGGAAGTCGACCTTCGCGCGCATCCTCGGCGGCGACTACTTCGCCGACACCGGCCTGGACATCCAGCACAAGGACAGCCTCATGAACATCCAGGGCGTCTGGGTGTACGAGTGGTCCGAGCTGGAGAGCCTGACGAAGCAGGAGGTCGGCGCGGTCAAGCGCTTCATCTCGTCGTGCGAGGACCGTTTCCGCGCCACCTTTGACCGGCGGCCGGCGAAGTACCCGCGTCAGGTCGTGTTCATCGGCACGACGAACGAGGCGCACTACCTGACCGACACGACGGGCAACCGGCGCTTCTGGCCGCTGCGGGTGACGCGGCCGCTGGATACCGACTGGCTGCGCGACCACGTCGAGCAGCTGCTGGCCGAGGCCCTGCACTACGTAGACGCCGGCGAGCGCTTCTATCCCGACCGAGCCGAGCAGGCCCGGTACTTCGACCTCCAGCAGCGCCAGCGCACGGTCGAAAGCTCGATCGAGGCCGCGATTCGGACGTATCTCTATGACCCCCATCAGCGCGTCGCGGTCGGCGAACTGAGCGGCTGGTTGGTCGACGAGATCGGCATGACCGAACTGCTGGGCCGGATCGGCTACTCGGTCGACAAGCAGACCGACGCCGTGGTCAAGCGTGCCGGCTCGGTGCTGAACGCGCTGGGCTGGACGACGAGGCGCCTGAGTGCCGACGACGAAGGTCGTAGGCCTCGGGTGTACGTACGCCCTGCTCAGCGCAGCGCGAAGCCGGCACGGGCCGGCGCGAGCCAATCCACCGGGGTGACGCAGCCCCAATCCGAAACGGAGGCCCTCGATGCCCCGCCGTTCTGACCAGAGAGCGCGTGCGTACGCGGAAAAGGTCGGGCGGGGCGAGGCGCTGACGGCCATGTAGACCACCGCGACCCGGCGCACCGGGATCTGTCCGCGTTGTCCACGTTCGTTTCACTGAGTCCTGGCTTATCGGCAAACCACCGGCCAGGGCTCGCGGGCGGAGCTTTGCGCGGCGGATCCGGGTGCATCCAGATGCGCACGCCGCGTGGCGTGCAGACGCCCGCACGCGGGCGGGCGCAAGCACCCAACCACCTACACCTCTCATCAGAAAGAACATGGACAACTCGGACAAGGGGCAGCAGAAGAGCCGCTGGGACTGGCTCCCGAAGGCCATGCCGAACGTCGCGCGTCTCATGGCCGAGAAGCGCAAGGAGTTCGGCGACGCGCACGTCAACGAGTGCTGGAAGCGCGGCGTCGTCCAGCAGGAACCGGGCTGGCTGTTCGCGCGCGAAGGCGGCATCTCCATCGGCATGCCCTGGGACGCGATGGCCGACATCGCGCTGTGGCAGATCACCAGGACGCAGGGCCTGCTCGTCATGCGCCCGCCGGAGGCCAAGCCGTGATCGCCATCCGCGTGCGCTCCGACATGTCGGCCGCGCTGTCGGCGCTGCAGGACGTCGACCGCCAGGCCGATTACGCGCTGGCCAGGGCGATGACCAAGACCGGCGTGGACGTCAAGGCTGCCGAGGTCGAGCTGATCAAGAAGGCGATCGACAAGCCGACGCCGTACAGCCTGAACGCGGTCTTCCTGCAGCCGGCGACCAAGAGCCGCCTGCAGGCCCGCGTCTGGCTGAAGGACACGCCATCGGGCAAGGACAACCACATGCTGCCCCTGATCGAAGGCGGCGGCCGTCCGCTCAAGCGCTTCGAGCAGCGCCTGCGCATGACGGGCTACATGGCTGCAGACGAGCGCGCCGTGCCGGGCACTGCGGCCCAGCTCGACGCCTACGGGAACATGAGCCGCGGGCAGATCACCAAGATCCTGTCGCAGCTGCGGACCGCCGTCGTGCAGGGCGACTTCTCGAACGCGAGCTGGAGCAAGCGCTCGATGGCCAAGCGCTCGACGGTCGCCTACTTCTGCACTCGCGCCGCAGACGGGCAGCGCTCTGGCGTCGCTGGCCGCGGCCGGGCGCAGTACCCCCAGCACCTGCCCCGTGGCGTCTGGGAGCGCCGGCAGCACGCATGGGGCTCGTCGGTGCGGCCGGTGCTCTTCTTCGTGAAGTCGACGCGCTACTCCAAGGCGCTTGACTTCTTCGGCGTGGGCGAGCGCTTGGTGCGCGATCGCTTCCCGCAGCACCTGGACGACAGCGTGCGCGCCATCAACGCCGCCTTCTTCCTGCGGGGCAGCCGATGACCCGCGCGATCGACCGTGCGGACGTCTGCACGCCCCAGGCAGGGGTGCCTGCCCATGTGGTCAACGGGTCCTCCCGGGGACCTGCCCGCAGGGGTAATTCGAGGCCCGCACTCAGCCTAGTCACAGGGCTCTATAGGGGGGTTATGTCGTGCTAGACCAAGTTCTGACCCAGTCTCAGTTCGCCGAGCTAGTCGGTATCACGCAACCTGCAGTCAGCGACCTGCAGAAGCGCGGCGTGCTGAAGGCAAACGCCACCGGCCGCACCTGGCTGCTCGCGTACTGCGGGCAGCTGCGCGAGGAAGCGGCAGGCCGTGCCGGCCGCCTGGCCGAAGCTCGCGCTGCGCTGGACGAAGAGCGCCGGCGCGAGATCGCGATGCGCAACGCCGTGAAGGCGAAAGAGTACGCGCCTGTCGGCCTGATCGAGCAGGTGATCGCGAAGGTCGGCCGCCAGGCTGCCGGCGTGCTCGAAGGCATCGTGCCGGCTCTGGTGCTGCGCTGGCCGGAGATCACCGCCGAGCAGCGCCAGCTGGTCGAGAAGGCTGTCAATTCCGCGAGGAACATGGCTGCTGCGATGTCGCTGGCCGACCTGGTCGACGCGGAAGACGAGGCCGACGACCAATGAGCCGTATGCCGCCCGCCCTGACGCTAGAACTGCAGGCCGCGATCGGGTTGGCAGCGCGCCGCGGCCTCGAAGCGCTTGCGGCGCCCGAGCCGATGCGCGTCAGCGAGTGGGCGGCAAAGCACTATTACCTGTCGGCCGAGAGCAGCTACGTCGAGCAGCGCTGGCAGGCCTGGCCGTTCCAGACGGCCATCCTCGACTGCATGGGCCACGACGACATCCGCAGCGTCACGGTCCGCAAGAGCGCGCGTATCGGCTACACCAAGATGCTCGGCGCCGCGCTGGGGTACTTCGCCCAGCACAAGCGCCGCAACCAGGTCGTCTACCAGCCGACGGACGAGGACGCCGAGGACTGGTGCAAGACCGAGCTCGACACGATGCTGCGCGACGTCGGCGTCATGTCGAAGATCTTCCCGGCTTTCATGCGCCGGTCGAAGGACAACACCCTTCGGCAGAAGACCTTCCTTGGCTCGAAGCTCTACATCCGCGGCGGCAAGGCCGCCAAGAACTACCGCCGCCTGACGGTCGACGTCGTCGTGCTGGACGAGGTCGACGGCTTCGACCGCGACATCGAGCGCGAGGGCTCGCCGACGCGTCTGTCCGCCAAGCGCCTCGAAGGCGCGCTGTTCCCCAAGCACATCAAGGGCAGCACGCCCAAGCTCGCCGGCCACAGCCTGACCGACGAGGAGCACGACGCCGCCGCGCTGCAGATGCGCTTCTGCGTGCCGTGCCCGACCTGCAGCCACGAGCAGCCGCTGGAGTGGGGCGGCAAGGACGTGCGCTTCGGCTTCAAGTGGTCGGTCGGCGACGCCTCCACCGTCGTGCACATGTGCTCGGGCTGCGGCGTCGGCTTCACCCAGGGCGAGTACCTGGCGGTGTGGCACCGGGGCCGCTGGGTCTCGCGCGACGGCGGCGTGTACATCGACGCTGAATGCCGCTTCCGCCGCACCGTCGACGACGTCGAGGTGCCGGCGCCGGTGTCGATCGGCTTCTCGATCTGGACGGCGTACTCGCCCCAGGCGACCTGGCAGGCCATCGTCGAGGAGTTCCTCGCCGCGCGCGAGCTGCAGAAGCGCGGCGACCACACGGCGATGAAGACCTGGACGAACACCACGCTCGGCCAGAGCTTCAAGTTCGAGGGCGCGAAGACCAGCGCCGACGTGCTGATCGCCCGTGCCAAGGGCGAGACCTACCGGCTCCGCCTAGTGCCGCGTGCGGGCCTGGTGCTGGCCGCCGGCGTGGACGTGCAGGACAACCGGCTGGAGGCCGTCGTCTGGGCCGCCGGCCGCGACGACGAACGCTGGTGCATCGACTACCGCGTCATCTGGGGCAGCCCGGGCCTGTGGACCACGTGGATGGGGCTCGACGCCTACCTGGCCACCCGGTGGCCCCACGAGGGCGGCCAGTCGCTGGCGCTGGACGGTGTCGGCATCGACACGCAGGGCCACTTCACACACCAGGTCTACCGCTACTGCATGCTGCGCCAGGCTCGGCGCGTGTACGCCACCCGTGGCTCGACGCTCGACGGCCAGCCCATCGTGGCGGGCGCGCCGCGTGCGATGGACGTCAACGTCGACGACCGCATCGTGAAGGCCGGTGTGAAGCTGTGGCACATCGGCACCGGCACCGCCAAGGACCTGATCCACAGCCGGCTGCAGATCATCGCGCCGGGCCCGGGCTACATGCACATGTGCGCCGAGCTGCCCGACGTCTTCTTTGGCCAGCTGACGTCCGAAGAGCGCGTCCAGCAGCGCACCGCGCGCGGCCTGGTCTGGCGCTGGCAGAAGCCGACCGAGGCGACCCGCAACGAGGTGCTCGACTGCACCGTCGGCGCTGAGTTCGTCTTCGCGCGCATGAAGCTGCACCAGTACACCGACGCCGAATGGTCGCGCCTGGAGCGCGCGCTGTGCCCGCCGGCCGACCTCTTCAGCGGCGCGGCGCCGGTTGTCGAGCCGCTGCCGCCACCGGCTGAGATGCCGGAACCACCCCCAAGGCTCGAGGACATCCGTGTCGCGAGCGAAGAAGACACGATGCAGGCGTCTGCACCACGCGCTGGCGCAACGCCGATCCATACCCAATCGGTTCCCGCGTCGTCGCCGTTGTGGGCGATGCCGCGACCCCGCCGCGTCAGGGGCTCCATCACATGACAAGGCAAATTGCTGCAGACGACAGCCCACGCGCCGTTATCGCTCGTGTCCTGAGTCGCGCCGGTCTTCCGGAAGACATCGCCGCCGGCTATGCCGAAATGATCTGCACCGAGTTCGCGGGCGAGGATGTCTATTTCGCACTACGTCGCTGGCAGACGCTGGAGGACCGTAACGCCGAGATCCGGGCCGCCGTGCGCGCCGGCCGCAGCCTCCGCCTGGTCGCGCGCGAACACTCGCTGAGTAAGAGCCAGGTGCAGCGCATCGTGGGCTCTGGGTCCGCGTCGAGCAATCCGAACTCGGAATCGACAGCCAAGAAGCACGGGCCGGAAGACGCGGATAAGCCCACAGGGTTATCGCCGGCTTGGTGGACGACTTCAAGTAGCACCTGAGTTTTCGATGTTGCCGCCGCCTGCCGTGCCGGTTCGTGAGACTGCATTGAACGCGTGTCCCGCCATTTCCTAGAAGCGGGACACCCATAAAGCGCACCGTGTGGCTCCATTCACTCAGGAAGGCCTCCTCGGCACAGCAACACCGATGGCCACAACTCTGTTTCGCGGCGCACCTGCGCGCCGCTCGCTGACGCCTGCTGAGCAGGAGATCAAACGTCTGCAACAGCAGATGGGCTATGACCCCATCGCGGCTCACAACGCTTGGCTTGCGCAGCAGACCAACGAGGCTCGCCTGACTCGCCTCCGGGTAGGCAGTCAGAACGCCAAAGCGCGGCAAGCACTCGTTACATCGAAGTCCTTGGATCTTCGAGGCCTGCTTGCAGAAGCGAAGGCGCTCGGGGTGCCTTTGAGCATGTCGGAGGCCGAATGCCTCGTGTTCCCGGCTCGCAGGGCGTCACTGAGCTTCGCGAACCGGAGCGCGCTCGACGCCAGGGAAAGCGCACTTCGCATCGCTCGCGAGAGGCGCCGCGCCGCCGGCCTGGGCGTCACCCTTCACCACGACTTGGCCCATGCCATGACCCGCAACTCCCAACGCTGACCGTACTACCACGATGAACCAGATCCTCAAGTTCCTCGGCATCGGCGAGAAGTCGACCGACCCGGACCACACCCTTCGAACGATCGCCGATCGTGTGCTGCCAGCCGGCATGCCTGGTCACCTTGCAACGGCGGATGCGGCGAGCAAGACCGACATCGCGCTGCAGGAGCGCGAAGACTCGCTGCCGCTGAGTGGCCCGGAAAAGGCGACGCTGCGCCAGCACCGCCAGATCGTCCGGGACTGCATCAGCCGGCACATGCTGCGCGAGAGCATCGCGCGCGCTCTCTCCGTTCAGGCCTCCGACTTGGCCGACGCGGAAACCGAACGCAAGGCCGCGGGTAAGGCGATCGAGCGACTGCAGGGCGAGGCCACGAAGGTGCAGGCCGAGCTCACCAAGACGCGCGACCGCCTGGAAGCCCTCGAGCAGGCGCGGGCCAGTGCTGATGCCACCCTCGATGCCCAGATCTCGGCAGCGCAGGGCGCGCTGCGCGAGGTCATTGCGCGCGGCGGCAGCGAAGCAGAGGAGGACGCTGCGGCGGAGCAAGTGCAAAGGCTCGCCGACGAACGGGTCGCCAGCAAGGGCCGCAACGAAGCCGAGACGTTGCGTCTGCAGCAGTATCGGGAACTCGTCGAGGCCGCGCAGGCGAAGATCGATCAGTTGCAAGCGCAGCTGGTCGAGCAGGAACAGCGCTTGGCGAAGGCCATCACGACCATGCACGAGGTCGAGATCGACCGAGCTGCGGGCGACTACCTGATGCGACTTGCCGAGATGGCCTTCGCCGCCGGCAATGGGCATGCGGCGGCGTCGAGTCTGCTGCAGGCGGTCGGGAACCTGAATGTGGCCGTCGGCGATGCGCGGCGCCTGTGGGTGATGGTCGGCAAGAGTGGCCAGCCGGGACAGCCCGGGCTCATGTCCGTCGGACGTCACCTGGTTGAAGCGGTGCGCCTGCTGTGCACTGCTCCTCCTTCCGTCGAGACGCTGCGGTCTGTGCCGAAGCCGGACGCCTGGGGCCTCGTGCCCCTCGTTGCGTCCCTCTCGGCCGCCGCGCAACCGGCCATGCCGGAGGCCACGCAGCTCGCTCCGGACCGCAAGGTTCTCGGCCGCACCAACTGACCTGGGGGAACCATGCACCAATCTGCACAGTCCTCGATCGCGCCTGTTCTGCTCACTTGGCCGGAAGTTCTGAAGGCCACACGTTTGAGCGAGCGCATGGCACGCCGCCTGATCGCGGATGGCAAGTTTCCAGCCCCTCTCCGCATCGGGGAGCGCCGTGTCCGGTTCCGCGCGGAAGACGTACAGGCATGGGCGCGCTCGTACCCAACCGCCGCAACGGGTGGGGGCAATGCGAGCTGACGCGGCCCCTGTTCCGCCGACACCGACGGCCGTACACCAAGCGTTCGCGCCGGCCTGCGCTGGCCACGCTGGGGCAGTGCTGTTCCCGACCACGCCAGTCGAGAGCCTCTCCCCGTTCCTCTACACCCTGACGCCGTACCAGCAGCGGATCTACTGGTCGATCCTCGTGACGCGCGTCCGTTTCCAGAGTGCGCCTCTTCCCATTCCGTTCGGGGCGCATGCCGCTGGACGCGAAGCATCGGCTCGACTGTCTTGGGCCCGCCCGCCCAGTCTTGCCCTCGACGCATCGATCCTCGGCAAGTGCCGCGGTCATTGAACAACCGACCACAGGAAAGGAAGCAAACCATGCTTCGAAATCTTCGCTCCGACCCGTCGCAACTGAAAGAACGGCTCGGCCCCCTGATGACTCAGGTCGCCGACAACATCGCCAAGGAGGCGGCGCGCCTGGGCGCCACGCTGGCGCAGGCGCAGAACGACATGCAAGCGCACGGTCGCCGCATGTTGTCGGAACTCGAGCAGACTCAGCGCGCCGGCGGCGAGACGATGGCCGCGGCCACAGAGAAACTGCGTACCCACCTCGTCGCGAGCGGCGTCGACGTGCCGGAACTCGACGAGGTGAGCGAGGAGGTCCGCCATGCCTGAGCGCCAGAGCATCAACTTCGGCGGTCGGGAGTTCGCCATCCAGGCACTGCCGCTGAAACGCGTCACCAAGCTGGTGAGCCACTTCAACCGCGTCGTAGCGGCGATGGAGGGCGGACGGATGACTGACGCCTCTCTCGACGCGATGATCGACGCGATCTCGGTAGGCCTCGATGTCCCGCGCGAGGGACTCGATGAACTGCCGACGACCATTCCCGAGATCGCCGAGGCGCTCGCTGTTCTGGTGCGGGTCTCCGGCTACGACGAGGCGATGAGGCAGGAGCTGTCCGGCGTCGCGGCGGCCTCGGTCGCGGCGGCAACCTCGACGTGAGCAGGCGGGCTGAACGATGAACGCTCCCAGAGCTCAGATCGTCCTGGATGGCGATGTCGGCCCACTGCGGCAGAAGCTTCGTGAGGCGACGGCGCATATCACGAACTTCGGCAGGGACAGTTCCAGCGCGCTGGGCGACACCCTCGCCCCTGCCGCTGCATTCCAGACCAAGATCGCCGGCCTGGTGGCGGCGCTGAGTAGCGGAGCATTCGCGGCTTTCTTGAAAAGTTCGATCGACATGCAGGACAGCATGTCGAAGGCCGCCCAGCGCGCCGGCGTGACCACCGAGCAGTTCTCCAGCATGGCCTACGCGGCCAAGCTGGCAGATGTCGACGTCACTGATCTGGGCAAGGCCTACGCAAAGTTGGGCGTGCTGCTGACCGAAGCGCAGCGCGGACAGAAGGAAGCAGTCGCGACGCTCTCGCGGCTGAAGATCGATCCCAAGGGCATTGCCGACGCCGACGAACTGCTGCTGCAGCTGGCCGATCGATTCGCGTCGATGGACGACGGCGCCCGCAAGACGGCTCTGGCCGTCGACGTCTTCGGCGAGAAGGCCGGCCCCAAGCTGCTGCCGTTGCTCAATGCCGGCCGTGCGGGCATTGAAGAGCTGCGCGAAGAAGCCGCACGCCTAGGAGTCGTCATCAGTACCGAAGCCGGTCGCCAGGCGGAAGAGTTCAACGACCAGATGACGAAAGTGCAGACGGCTGTACAGGGCGCCGGCCTGCGGATCGCGACGTCACTGGTTCCCTACCTTGAGTCTGCATCCTCCTACTTCGTGCAGGCCACGAAAGACGCCGGCCTCCTGGAAGGCACGCTGATTTCGATTGGCGCCCTAATGGCCAAAGCTCTGGGCATCGACGAAGTCGGAAGGGCCGAGAGTCGCTACAAGGGCCTGCAGGCCGAAGTCGAACGACTTCAGAACATCATTGTTGGTGTCGAGAACACCCTGCGCATGGACCCCGACAACGCGATGGCGTTGCGCCGGCTACATACTCTGCAGGCCAAGTTGGTCGACGTCCAGCGTCAGGCGGCCGAGGCTGGCGCTGAACTGGATCGCATCACCTCGAATGGCAGTAAGGCCGGCGATGGCACCCGAGGCAAGCCTGGTCGCGGCATCCCGGATCGGGATCCGCCGCTTCCCGTCACCGAGAAAAGCCAGATGGCCGCGCTCGAAGGCCGGCTCGCCGAAGAACGCCGCGTCGCCGCGATCCTCGACCAGGGCCGCGAGTACAGCAAGGAGCGGGAGCTGGCCTTCTGGCGCGACATCCTCGCGACCGTGAAGCTGTCCAGCGCCGACCGCGTGGCGGTGATGCGCAAGACGGCGACGCTGGAAGTCGACATCGCACAGAAGGTGGCCAACGACCAGAAGGCGCTGACCGAGGAACAGCTGGCCGGCAGCGAGCGCCTGGCGCTGGCCAAGGTGGATGCCGAGCAAGCCGCGGCCAAGCAGCTGGAGGACCTGGGCCAGATCAGCACTCTGCAGCTCCTGCAGCTTGAACAGCAGTACGAAACGCAGCGCTACGAGATCCAGCGCGCCGCCCTGGCCCAGCGCCTGCAGCTTCTGGCCGATGACCCGACCACGACGCCCGCGGCCAAGGAGCGGCTGAACATGCAGCTGCTTCTGCTCGAGCAGCAGCACCAGCAGCGCATGGCTGAGTTGCAAGGCAAGCAGGCCGCGAAAGGGGCCGGCTCGACGATCTTCGGCGGCGATGCGGCAAACATCTTCGGGTCGTTCCAGAACAGCCTCGACCAAAACATGAACGCCATGCTCACCCGCACGCAGAGCTGGGGCCAGGCGGTTCAAGGGATCTACCGACAGACGGGTGCCGTCTTCCTGGCGGAAATGGTCACTAAGCCGATGGCGCAGTACCTCGCCGCGATGGCTCGACAGTTCGCGGCCAAGATGGGATTCCTGTCGGCAGAGACCACCGCGCAGACCACGGCCAGCACGGCGATCACCGGCGCCAAGGGCGTCGAGACCGAGGCCGTCACGATGATGAACGCCACGCAAGCCGGCACCGGCGCCGCGGCGGCAGTAGCGCCCACGCCTTTCGTCGGCCCGATGATGGCCTTGGCCGCGATGGCCGCCATCTTCGCCGCCGTGTCGGCCATGGGCCGCAAGTCCGCCGCCCGCGGCTACGACATCCCCAGCGGCGTCAACCCCATGACGCAGCTGCACGAAGAGGAGATGGTGCTGCCCGCGCACATCGCCAACCCGCTGCGGGCCGCGCTCGCGGGCGGCGGGTTCGGCGGCGGTGACCAGGCGGCCGGCGGCGCCGAACCGATGGTCATCAAGGCCCGCAGCATGAACGACCTGATCACCGTGCACGACTTGGTCAAGACGATGCGCAAGGCCAAGCGCGACTTCGTCATCACGCGCGGCGACCTCCGGTGAGATCCGCACACAAACGTCCAGGCGGAGCAACCAGCACGGACGTCTGCGCAAAGCGTGTGGTCGGCGCGCGCGCCAAGTGGATGGCACGTTGACTTGAACATGGGGGTTGACGGCTCTATTTTTTGATTGACAATAAATACATGGAGAAACAGCCCCGTGGTCGTCCAAAGCTGCCGACGGAGAAAAGCCTGTCCAAGCCTGTAATGGTCAGGCTCTCGCTTGAGCTGCTGCACAAGTACCGCGAACTCGGCGGTGCGCGCTGGATTCGCGAGCAGATCCGCGAAGCGGTTCTGCCTACAAAGAAGTGACACCGGCGCCGCAGCGGCCCTGCGGTGGAGCCTGTTGCATCACGCTGCAACGTGATGCAACAGCCACTTGATTCGTGAAGGGAAACAAGTCATGGAGAGTGAAGATAAGGGTCCAAAGCCCCTGTTTAGAGCGTTCTCCTGGCACAACGACGACGGTGCGCCTGTCTGTTGGAGTGTCGATGGGCGCGACGCACGCAATCTTGCTGAAGAGGTTCGTGACGTGGCCGCGGGCGCCAAGGTGGTTATGGAGATCGTCGAGCAGGACGCGCTAGACGAGACGTTCGTTGACGAGCGGGGCGAACCGCTGCCGAAGCTTCTGAGCACTCAGGATCTGGCAGCTCTCCAGCGGCTCTCCATCCTCGCCCTGAAGCAGCTTACGGAGAAGGCGGAGAAGCTCGCGGGGCGCTGGGACGACCAGAAGCACCCGCAGCAACCCCAGGCCGGTATCGGCAGGCGAACTCGGGGAGTGCATTAGTAGGCGGCCGGCGCCGTGCTGCAACACGACGACCGGCCTAACACCCACATCGATTCGTGAAGGGAATCAACATGAGTGCTCAATCCACTGTAACGCGGCTGCGCAAGGAACGCGTGCACACCCCCTTGCCCCAGACCAAGGCCAAGGACAGGGGGCCGCGGGAACTGGCGGACGAGCTCCGAACCTCGATCATGACCCTGCTACACCTGATCGACGCGGCATTCCATGAAACCGCTGGCGACGATCCCCGTACATCGGCGCTACTGCTCGCGGCGAGGTCACACAGCGAGCTGATGGGGCTCACGGTCGACAAGCTCTCCGAGCAAGTGGGTGACACGCCTTTCTACGGCAGCATCGAAGGCTGGCAGGGCTTTCTTGACGAGGAGTACGCCCACAAGACCCGCTCGGCCGCCTAGCTGACGCACAGGCTAACGGCCCGCCGCGATCGCCCCTCTCAGGGGTGCTCCGGCGGGCCTTTTCACATCCAGACGTCTGCACTGATGCCGCCGAGCCAAGCGCGTCACTCGTGCACTCCTCCGCTTTGGCATGGTGCCTGATGGTGTACGATGCGCGGTTGAAGGTGTTTCGTGGGGAATCATAATCCGCAGGTCCGGGGTTCAAGTCCCTGAAGCGCCACCAGATACCGGCCCGAGGTTCACCGCCTCGGGCCGTTTTACGTTTCACGGCCACTGGATCCACACCATGCTCCGCTGTGTCACGCTGGCAACGCTGGTCGCTGCCGTCTCCCTGCCCGCCAGCGCGCAGATCGTCGTGCAGCGCAAGCTGGCACCGAACTCGCTGCGCGGCGAGCTCGTGGTCACCCAGGCCCCCGCGGTGCTGCTCAACGGGCAGCCAGCGCTGCTCGCGCCGGGCGCGCGCATCCGCGGCGAGAACAACCTGATCGTGCTGTCGGCCAGCCTCACCGGCCAGAAGCTCGTCGTGAACTACACGCGGGAGCTGCACGGCCAGCTGCTCGACGTCTGGATCCTCAACGCCAGCGAACGCGCCAAGCGCTGGCCGAAGACCGCCGAGGAAGCCGCCAAGTGGCGCTTCGAGCCCCAGTCCCAGACCTGGACCCAGTGACATGAAAAAGGTCTACATCCGCACCTTCGGCTGCCAGATGAACGAGTACGACTCGGCCAAGATGGCCGACGTGCTCAACGCCGCCGGCGGCTACGAGCCCACCGACGACCCCGAGCAGGCCGACCTCGTGCTGTTCAACACCTGCTCGGTGCGCGAGAAGGCGCAGGAGAAGGTCTTCAGCGACCTCGGCCGCGTCAAGCACCTGAAGAAGAAAGGCGTGCTGATCGGCGTCGGCGGCTGCGTCGCCAGCCAGGAAGGCGCGGCGATCATCGAGCGCGCGCCCTACGTCGACATGGTCTTCGGCCCGCAGACGCTGCACCGGCTGCCGCAGATGATCGCCGCGCGCAGCAACGAGCGCCGGCCGCAGGTCGACATCAGCTTCCCGGAGATCGAGAAGTTCGACCACCTGCCGCCGCCGCGCATCGAAGGTGCCAGCGCCTTCGTCTCGATCATGGAAGGCTGCTCCAAGTACTGCACCTACTGCGTCGTGCCCTACACGCGCGGCGAGGAAGTGAGCCGGCCGTTCGAGGACGTGCTGACCGAAGTCGCCGACCTCGCCGACCGCGGCGTCAAGGAAGTGACGCTGCTGGGCCAGAACGTCAACGCCTACCGCGGCGCGATGGGCGGCTCCGGCGAGATCGCCGACCTGGCGCTGCTGCTGGAGTACGTGGCCGAGGTGCCGGGCATCGAGCGCATCCGCTTCACGACCAGCCACCCGAACGAGTTCACGCAGCGCCTGATCGAGGCCTACGGCCGCATCCCGAAGCTGGTCTCGCACCTGCACCTGCCGGTGCAGCACGGCAGCGACCGCATCCTCTCGGCGATGAAACGCGGCTACACCGCGCTCGAATACAAGAGCACGATCCGCAAGCTGCGCGAGCAGCGCCCCGGCATCAGCCTGTCGTCGGACTTCATCGTCGGCTTCCCCGGCGAGACCGAGGACGACTTCGCGAAGACGATGAAGCTGATCGACGACGTCGGCTACGACGCCAGCTTCAGCTTCGTCTACAGCCAGCGCCCGGGCACGCCGGCCGCGGCGCTGGACGACGACACGCCGCAGGAACTCAAGCTCGCGCGGCTGCAGACGCTGCAGGCGGCGATCGAGGCCAACGTGCGCCGCATCAGCGCCTCGCGTGTCGGCACGCGCCAGACCATCCTCGTCGAAGGCCCGTCGAAGAAGAACCCGCAGGAGCTGATGGGCCGCACCGAGTGCAACCGCATCGTCAACTTCGACGGCGGCCCGACCCCGTCGCGACTGATCGGCCAGATGCTGGACGTGACGATCACCGAGGCGCTGCCGCACTCGCTGCGCGGCACGCCGGTGCTGGCGGACTGAGCGCGATGCGGCTCAGCGGCGCCCCGGGCCGAAACCGCGCCACCACAGCGTGGCGGCGCAGGCCAGCACCATCGCGCCGTAGGTCAGCATGCGCCCGTCGTGCCGCGTGAGCAGCAGGCCGGCCAAGAGCACGGCGAGGTTGGCGAGCGAGGCGTCGCGCGCCAGCCGGGCCCAGGACACTGTGTTCAGTTCGCGACGCCAGAGCAGTTTTGCCGCGCCGGCCGCCAACGAGGCGACGGCCAGCGCCGGCAGAACGAAGTTGAGCACGTGCCAGAAAGCGTCCAGGGGTCCCATCGGACTCGATTCTGCCCCGGACGCTCGCTTTGACCCTGCTCAAGCCTGACCCCTCGCTTCCTGTCGGCCGCCTCCTACAATCCTGCTCCGTGAGCGTCTTCACCCTCGGCCTCAATCACCACTCCGCCCCGCTGGATCTTCGCGGGCGGCTCGCATTCGCGCCGGAACAGATGCCGTCGGCGTTGCGTGCTCTGCGTGAACGCCTGCACATCGCGACGCCCGAAGCCGCGCTGGTGTCGACGTGCAACCGCACCGAGCTGTACGTCGCAGCCGATCCGAAGACCGTGCACGAGCTGGTGCGGCCGACGATGGACTGGCTGGCCGAACAAGGCGGCGTCAGCGGCGGCCACCTGCAGTCGCACACCTACGTGCGCGAGAACCGTGACGCCGCGCGCCACGCCTTCCGCGTCGCCTCCGGCCTGGACTCGATGGTGCTGGGCGAGCCCCAGATCCTCGGCCAGATGAAGCAGGCCGTGCGCCAGGCCGACGAAGCCGGCACGCTGGGCACGACGCTGCACCAGCTGTTCCAGCGCTCGTTCTCGGTCGCCAAGGAAGTGCGCACCGCCACCGAGATCGGCTCGCACTCGATCAGCATGGCCGCCGCGGCCGTGCGCCTGGCCTCGCAGATCTTCGAGGACCTGGCCGACATCCATGTGCTGTTCGTCGGCGCCGGCGAGATGATCGAGCTGGTGGCCACGCACTTCTCGGCGCGCACGCCGCGCAGCATGGCGATCGCCAACCGCACGCTGGAACGCGGCGAGCATCTCGCCAGCCGCTTCGGCGCCCAGGCGCTGCGCCTGGCCGACCTGCCGCAGCGCCTGCACGAGTTCGACGCCGTCATCTCCTGCACCGCCAGTTCGCTGCCGATCATCGGCCTGGGCGCGGTCGAGAGCGCGCTGAAGCAGCGCCGCCATCGCCCGATGTTCATGGTCGACCTGGCCGTGCCGCGCGACATCGAGCCCGAGGTCGCCAAGCTGCGCGACGTCTACATGTACACGGTCGACGACCTGTCGGCCGTCGTCCAGTCCGCCGGCGAGAAGCGCCAGGCCGCCGTCCAGCAGGCCGAGGCCATCATCGACGCCGGCGTGCAGAGCTTCGCGCACTGGCTGGACCAGCGCGCCGCGGTGCCGCTGATCCAGGCCCTGAACCGCCAGGCCGAGGACTGGACCGCCATCGAGATGCAGCGTGCGCGCCGCCTGCTGGCGCGCGGCGAGCCGATCGACAGCGTGCTCGAAGCGCTGTCGCGCGGCCTGACGCACAAGATGCTGCACGGCACGCTGGCCGAGTTGCACGCCGCCGACGGCAGCGAGCGTGAGCATCTCGCCGAGACCGTCTCGCGCCTGTTCCTGCGCCAGAGTTCGCGCGCCACCAGCGCCGAACGCTAGAGCCCCCTCCCCGTCGCCCGGGCCCGCTGTCCGCGGGCCCGGGCGTTTTCACGTTGGAACGACGATGAACGATTCGCTTCGGCAACGGTTCGAGCGCCTGGGGATGCGTCTCGCCGAACTCGACGCCCTGCTGGCCGACCCGCAGGTCGCCGCCGACGTCAAGCGGCTGCGCACGCTGTCGCGCGAGCAGTCCGAGGTCGCCGACGTCGTCGGCCGCTGGCGGCGCTACCTGCAGCGCGAACAGGATCTGGCTGCGGCGCGCGAGATGCTCGTCGCCGAAAGCGACGCCGAGATGGCGGCGATGGCCGAGCAGGAAGTCGTCGACGCCGAAGCCGACCTCGCGCGCCTGGAGCACGAGCTGCAACTGGCGCTGATCCCGCGCGACCCCGACGACGCACGCAACGCCTTCGTCGAGATCCGCGCCGGCACCGGCGGCGACGAGTCGGCGCTGTTCGCCGGCGACCTGGCGCGCATGTACCTGCGTTATTTCGAGCGCCAGGGCTGGCGTGTCGAGGTGATGAGCGCCAGCGAATCCGAGCTCGGCGGCTACAAGGAGCTGGTGCTGAAAGTCGACGGCACCGACGTCTTCGGCACCCTGCGTTTCGAGTCCGGCGGCCACCGCGTGCAGCGTGTGCCGGCCACCGAGGCCCAGGGCCGCATCCACACCAGCGCCTGCACGGTGGCCGTGATGCCCGAGCCCGACGAGGCCGAGGAGGTTCAGCTGAACCCGGCCGAGCTGCGCATCGACACCTTCCGCGCCAGCGGCGCCGGCGGCCAGCACGTCAACAAGACCGACAGCGCGATCCGCATCACCCACCTGCCCACCGGCATCGTCGCCGAGTGCCAGGACGACCGCTCGCAGCACCGCAACAAGGCCAAGGCGATGGCGGTGCTGGCCGCGCGCCTGCGCGAGAAGGACCGCGCCGAACGCGCCGCCAAGGAAGCCGCGACGCGCAAGAGCCTGGTCGGCAGCGGCGACCGCAGCGACCGCATCCGCACCTACAACTTCCCGCAAGGGCGGCTGACCGACCACCGCATCAACCTGACGCTGTACAAGCTCGGCCAGATCATGGACGGCGAGCTCGACGACGTCGTCGCGGCGCTGAAGGCCGCCCGCGCGGCCGAGCAGCTCGCGCAGCTCGAGACCGGGGAGCGCTGATGCGCATCGCCGACGCGCTGGCCGCCGGACGTGAACTCGGCGTCGACCGGCTGGACACCCAGCTGCTGCTGGCGCACCGCCTCGGGCGCTCTCGCGCCTGGCTGCTGGCCCACGACGAAGACCTGCTGAGCGCAGCGACGGCAACCGCCTTCACCGCGGACCTCGCCCGACGTGCCGCCGGCGTGCCGTTCGCCTATCTCGTCGGCGAACGCGAGTTCCACGGCCTGACCTTGCGCGTCACGCCCGACGTGCTGGTGCCGCGGCCGGACACCGAGGTGCTGGTCGACTGGGCGCTGGAGCTGCTGCCGCCCGGCGCGCCGGCACGCGTGGCCGACCTGGGCACCGGCAGCGGCGCGATCGCGCTGGCGGTGAAAAACGCGCGTCCGCAGGCCAGCCTGACCGCCACCGACCGCAGCGCCGAGGCGCTGGCCGTCGCCGCAGACAATGCCGGCCGCCTCGGTCTGGAAATCGAGTTCGTGCATGGCGAATGGTGGTCGCCGCTGGCCGGCCGGCGCTTCGACCTCGTGCTGTCCAACCCGCCCTACATCGCCGGCGCCGACCCGCACCTGACGGCGCTTCAGCACGAGCCGCGTGGCGCGCTGACGCCGGAGGGCGACGGGCTGGACGCGCTGCGCGCGATCGTCAGCGCTGCGCAGGCGCATCTGGAGCCCGGCGGCTGGCTGCTGCTGGAACACGGTTACGACCAGGCCGACGCGGTGCAGGCGTTGCTCGCCGAAGCGGGTTTCACCCAGGTGTCGACACGCCGCGACCTCGGCGACCAGCCGCGCTGCACCGGCGGGCGTCGCTGAAACGCCGCACCGCGCGCGGCACACGGCGCGCATGTCACGATTCGTCGCGTGGATTCCTGCTGCGGCGGGCGCATCGGAGCATGATGAAGTCTTCTGCACGAGGAGTCCTGCCATGCGCATGCGATCCGCTCCCGTGACGGTCGCGGGCTTTGCCCTCGCCGGTTTCGCCGTGGCCGCCGACGGCCTGAACCCACCCGACAGCGACCAGGTGTGGCCCCGCTGGCAGGCCCGTGCGCAACTCGGCGCGACGACGCTGGCCCCGGTGACGCTCGCCGGAGGCATGCGCGAGGCGGGCTCGCTGCTCGGCGACTACTACTTCGACACGCCCGGCCTGCGCATCCGGTCCTGGACCGGCGGGCTGCGCGCCACGGGCGGCGTGGCCTTCAGCGGCCGCGGGCTGCCGCTCGGGCCGCCGTCGACGCCTCGGCTCGGGTTGGCGGCTCCGCCGCCGGGGCTGGCCGACGATACCGAGACGATGCCCTACCTCGGGCTCGGCTACAGCGCCGGCCCGCGCGACGGCGCCTGGGCCTTCAGTGCCGACATCGGGCTTGTCGCCGACCGGCCCGGCAGCCTGCGCCCCGGGCGTGTGCTGCTCGGCGAGCAGGCGCTGGACGGCGCGCTGCGCGAGATGCAGCTCGCGCCGGTGCTCCAGCTGGGGCTGCGCTACTCGTTCTGAGTCGCGTGCGGGCTTCGCGGGGCCGGCCCGAGGCCGGCGCCGTGATCGCTTATCCTTGCCGCCTTTCCAAGACAGACGGCGGCAGACAGCCATGAGCGACGTTCAACAACGCATCGACGAACTGGTCAAGGGCAACCGCGTGATGCTCTTCATGAAGGGCACGGCCCAGTTCCCGATGTGCGGCTTCTCGGGCCGCGCGGTGCAGGTGCTGAAGGCCTGCGGCGTGGAAGAGTTCAAGACCTTCAACGTCCTCGAGGACGAGGAAGTGCGCCAGGGCATCAAGGACTATGCCCAGTGGCCGACGATCCCGCAGCTCTACGTCGACGGCGAGTTCGTCGGCGGCTCGGACATCATGATGGAGATGTACCAGTCGGGCGAGCTGCAGCAGCTGCTGGCCAAGGCCTGATGCCGCACCAGCGGCTCGTCGTCGGCATCACCGGCGCCAGCGGCGCCGTCTACGGCGTGCGGCTGCTGGAGCGCGCGCGGGCGCTGGGCGTCGAGACCCACCTGGTGGCGACGCCGGCCGGCGTGCTCAACGCCCACCACGAGCTGGGCCTGTCGCGCGGCGACCTCGAGGCGCTGGCCGACCACTCGTACGCGCCCGGCGACGTCGGCGCCTGTGTCGCCAGCGGCAGCTTCGGCACCTCGGCGATGGTCGTCGCGCCGTGCTCGATGAAGACGCTGGCCGCGGTCGCCCACGGCCTGGCCGACAACCTGCTGACACGTGCCGCCGACGTCGCGCTGAAGGAGCGCCGGCGCCTCGTGCTGATGGTGCGCGAGACGCCGCTGAACCTGGCGCACCTGCGCAACATGACGGCCGCCACCGAGATGGGCGCGATCGTCTTCCCGCCGCTGCCGGCCTTCTACCACCGGCCGCAGACGGTGGCCGAGATCGTCGACGACGGCGTCGAGCGCGTGCTCTCGCTGCTGCAGCTCGACGGCGCGACACCGCGCGAGTGGCGCGGCCTGTAGATCAGGCCTTGATGTCCCAGGCGCGGCGCGCGCCGAACACCATGTTCGGGTACTCGGCCCGGCCACGGCTGCCGTTGTAGCGGCCCAGCGCCATGAACAGGTCGCCACGCTCGACGTCGAGGTAGTGGCGCAGGATCACGCAGCCGAAACGCAGGTTGGTCTGCATGTGGAACAGCCGGCTGGCGTCGCCGTCGCCGATCAGGCGCGCCCAGAACGGCATCACCTGCATGTAGCCGCGTGCGCCGGCGCGGCTGATCGCGTACTTGCGGAAGCCGCTCTCGACCTGCACCAGGCCGAGCACCAGCGAGGTCTCCAGCCCGGCGCGCCGGCTCTCGTACCAGACGGTCTCGAGGAACTCGACACGCGTGCGGTTCTCGCTCTTGCGGCGCTTGAGCTTCTCGCTCGCCGCGCTCAGCCAGCGCAGGTAGGCGAGTCGGTCCTCGACGCGGGCGAAACTCGGCTTGGGCGGGGCACCGTCGGCCACGGCCGCGGCCAGCGCGCTGCGCACCGAGTCGGCCAGCGGCTCCTCGACCTGCGCGCCGGCCCGCGCCGCGCCGCAGGCCGCCGCCAGCGGCAGGGCCAGCAGCGCGCGGCGGCCGATCATGCCTTCAGGCGGCCCTTCACGAACGCGACGGCCTCGGCCAGCGGCACCGTGTGGGCCGCCGTCTCGCGCCGGCCCTGGACCTCGACCGTGCCGGCCTTCAGGCCGCGGTCGGAGACGACGACGCGGTGCGGCACGCCGATCAGCTCCCAGTCGGCGAACATCGCGCCGGGGCGCTCGCCACGGTCGTCGAGCACGACGTCGATGCCCAGCGCCGCGAGCTCGTCGTGCAACTGGTCGGCAGCGGCCTTCACGTCGGCGCTGCGGTCGTAGCCGATCGGGCAGACGGCCACCGTGAACGGCGCGATCGCGTCCGGCCAGATGATCCCGCGCTCGTCGTGGTTCTGCTCGATCGCGGCACCCAGGATGCGCGTCACGCCGATGCCGTAGCAGCCCATCTCGAAGGGCTGCGGCTTGCCGTTCTCGTCGAGATAGGTCGCGCCCATCGGCTCGCTGTACTTCTTCGTGCCGAGGTAGAAGACGTGGCCGACCTCGATGCCGCGCTGGATCGCGAGCACACCCTGGCCGTCCGGCGACGGATCGCCGGCCACGACGTTGCGGATGTCGGCGACGAGGTCCGGCTCGGGCAGGTCGCGGCCCCAGTTGACGCCAGCGATGTGGAAGTCGGGCTCGTTGGCGCCGCAGACGAAGTCGCTCATGTTCGCGACGGTTCGGTCGGCAACCACCTTGACCGGCTTCTTCAGCCCGATCGGGCCGAGGTAACCCGGCTTGCAGCCGAAGTGGTCCTCGATCTCGGCGACGGTGGCAAAGCGGAAGCCGGCCTTCAGGCCCGGCAGCTTGCCGGCCTTGATCTCGTTGAGCGCGTGGTCGCCACGGACGAGCAGCAGCCAGACCGTCGTCTTGACGATGTCGCCGGCCTCGTCCTTCTCGTCGGTGGCCAGCACCAGCGACTTGACGGTGTTCTGCAGCGCAATGCCGAGCAGCGCCGCGACGTCCTCGCAGGTGCTCTTGCCCGGTGTCGGCGTCTTGGCCATCGTTTGCGTCGGCGCCGCGCGTTCGGCGATCAGCGAAACCGCCTCGGCGAGCTCGATGTTGGCGGCGTAGTCGCTGGTCGGGCAGTAGACGATCGCGTCCTCGCCGGTGTCGGCGATGACCTGGAACTCGTGCGAGGCGTCGCCGCCGATGGCGCCGGTGTCGGCCGCCACCGCGCGGTAGGTCAGGCCGAAGCGGTCGAAGATCGCGCAGTAGGCGCGGTACATCGTGTCGTAGCTCTTCAGCGCCGAAGCCTTGTCGCGGTCGAAGGAGTAGGCGTCCTTCATCGTGAACTCGCGGCCGCGCATGACGCCGAAGCGCGGACGGCGCTCGTCGCGGAACTTGGTCTGCACGTGATAGAAGGTGCGTGGCAGCTGCTTGTAGCTGCGCAGCTCCTGGCGCGCGATGTCGGTGATGACCTCTTCGCTCGTCGGCTGGATGACGAAGTCGCGGTCGTGGCGGTCCTTCACGCGCAGCAGCTCGGGGCCGTAGGCCTGGAAGCGGCCGGTCTCCATCCAGAGCTCGGCCGGCTGCACCACCGGCATCAGCAGCTCGACGGCGCCGGCGCGGTTCATCTCCTCGCGGATGATGGCCTCGACCTTGCGGATGACCCGCAAGCCCATCGGCATGTAGTTGTAGATGCCGGCGCCGAGGCGCTTGATCATGCCCGCGCGCATCATCAGCTTGTGGCTGACGATTTCCGCGTCGGCGGGAGCTTCCTTGAGGGTGGAGATGAAGGTCTGGGAGGCTTTCATGGGCGCGGCCCGGACCGTGCGGTTCGGCTGCCGCCCGCGTGCGGGAAACCGAGAGCCTTTGTGCCGCACCTGCCCGGTGCAATAATGATCTGAGTCACAGATTCGGGGTCCGATTATGCTCGACCGGGAGGGCTTCCGGCCCAACGTCGGCATCGTGCTGCTGAATGCGAAAAACCAGGTTTTCTGGGGCAAGCGCTTGCGCACCCACTCCTGGCAGTTTCCGCAGGGCGGCATCAAGCACGGGGAGTCGCCCGAGCAGGCGATGTTCCGTGAGTTGCATGAAGAGGTGGGCCTCAAGCCCGAGCACGTGCAGATCATGGGTCGCACGCGCGACTGGCTGCGCTACGAGGTGCCCGAGCACTACATCCGCCGCGACGCGCGCGGCCACTACCGCGGCCAGAAGCAGATCTGGTTCCTGCTGCGCCTGGTCGGGCGCGACAGCGACATGAACCTGCGCGCCACCGATCACCCGGAGTTCGACGCCTGGCGCTGGAACGACTACTGGGTGCCGCTGGACGTCGTCATCGAGTTCAAGCGCGGCGTCTACGAGATGGCGTTGACCGAGCTCGCGCGCTACCTACCGCGCCAGAACACGCACAACCGCTACCTGCGCGCCGGGCTGCGCACGCACCGCGACGACGAGGCGCCGCGCGCGGCGCCGGAGCCGGCCGCCCCGCGCTGAACGATCAGACCAGGACCAGGTTGGTCCGGTGGATCATCTCGGGCTCGTTGGCGTAGCCCAGCAGAGACTCGATCTGCGACGACGCATGGCGCGCGATGAGCCGCGCCTCGGCTGACGAGTAGTTGGCCAGACCGCGCGCGATCACCTCGCCGGCAGGCGCCAGCACCGCGATGACGTCGCCACGCGCGAACTCGCCCTGGACCTCGACGACGCCGATCGGCAGCAGGCTCTTGCCGTCCTCGCGCAGCTTCAGCGCCGCGCCGGCGTCGACGACGACCGCACCGCGCAGTTGCAGGTGGTCGATCATCCACTGCTTGCGCGCCGCGAACTTCGGCGTCCCGGCGACCAGCGCGCTGCCGATCGCCTCGCCGCGCGCCAGGCGCAGCAGCACCTCGGGCTCGCGGCCCCAGGCGATGACGGTGGAGGCGCCACTGCCGGCAGCGCGTTTGGCTGCCAGCACCTTGGTGATCATGCCGCCGCGGCCGATGCTCGAACCGGCGCCGCCGGCCATCTGCTCCAGCGCCGGGTCGCCGGCAGTGGCGACGTCGATGAAACGCGCCTCGGGGTCCTTGCGCGGGTCGGCCGAGTACAGGCCGCGCTGGTCGGTCAGGATGACCAGCGCGTCGGCTTCGATCAGGTTGGCGACCAGCGCACCCAGCGTGTCGTTGTCGCCGAACTTGATCTCGTCGGTGACGACGGTGTCGTTCTCGTTGATCACCGGCACGACGCCCAGCGCGAGCAGCGTCAGCAGCGTCGAACGTGCGTTGAGGTAACGCTCGCGGTCGGCCAGGTCGGCATGCGTCAGCAGCACCTGGGCGCTGCGCAGGCCCTGCTCGGACAGCCGCGTCTCGTACATCTGAGCCAGGCCCATCTGGCCGACGGCGGCGGCGGCCTGAAGCTCGTTGAGCTCCTTGGGACGCGTCGTCCAGCCCAGGCGCTTCATGCCCTCGGCGATCGCGCCGCTGGACACCATCACGACCTCGCGGCCGTCGCGCGCCAGGGCGGCGAGCTGCCGCGACCAGTTGCCGATCGCCTCGGCGTCGACGCCCCGCCCCTCGTTGGTGACGAGGCTGGAGCCGACCTTGACGACGATGCGGCGGGCGGTCGCGAGAACGGTGCTCATTCGGCAGGCGGGTTGTCGAAGCGCGGGTCGGGCAGCGGGGCTTCCTGCTGGTAGCTGGCGACGTGTTTCCAGATGCCCTCGACCAGCGGCTCCAGCCCCTCGCGCGCCAGCGCCGAGATCACGTAGACCGGCCCCTTGTAGCGCAGCCGCTTGACGAAGTCCTTCACGCGCGCTTCGCGTTCCTCGGCCGGCAGCATGTCGACCTTGTTCAGCACCAGCCAGCGCGGCTTGGCGTGCAGCTCGGGGTCGTACTTCTTCAGCTCGGCGACGATGGCCTTGGCCTGCTGCACCGGGTCGACGCCTTCGTCGAACGGCGCGATGTCGACGATGTGCAGCAAGAGCCGCGTGCGCTGCAGGTGGCGCAGGAAGCGGTGGCCGAGGCCGGCGCCTTCGCTCGCCCCCTCGATCAGGCCCGGGATGTCGGCGACGACGAAGCTGCGCTCCGGGCCGACGCGCACGACACCCAGGTTCGGGTGCAGCGTCGTGAACGGGTAGTCGGCGATCTTCGGTCGGGCGTTGGAGATCGCCGAGATCAGCGTGCTCTTGCCTGCGTTGGGCATGCCCAGCAGGCCGACGTCGGCCAGCACGCGCAGCTCGAGCTTGACCTTGCGCGCCTCGCCGGGCCAGCCGGGCGTCTTCTGCCGCGGGGCGCGGTTGGTGCTGGTCTTGAAGTGCAGGTTGCCGAAGCCGCCGTCACCGCCCTTGGCGAGCAGCACGCGCTGGTCGTGCTCGAGCAGCTCGCACAGCACCTCGCCGCTGTCCAGGTCGGTGACGATGGTGCCGACCGGCATGCGCAGCACGATGTCCTCGCCGGCGGCACCGAACTGGTCCGCGCCGCGGCCGGACTCGCCGTTGCGCGCCTCGTGGCGGCGCGCGTAGCGGTAGTCGATCAGCGTGTTGATGTTGCGGTCGGCGTGCGCCCAGACGCTGCCGCCGCGCCCGCCGTCGCCGCCGTTGGGGCCGCCGAACGGGATGAACTTCTCGCGCCGGAAGCTGACGCAGCCGGCGCCGCCGTTGCCCGCGGCGATGTCGATGGTGGCTTCGTCTACGAACTTCATGGTGCGCGATTCTAAAAAGACAAAGCCCCGGCGGGCCGGGGCTTCGGGTTCACGGTGACGTCGGCCTCAGACCGGCGTGACGTTGACCGTGTGACGGTTCTTCTCGCCCTTGACGGCAAACGAGACGTTGCCATCGACGAGCGCGAACAGCGTGTGGTCGCGGCCCATGCCGACGTTGACGCCGGCGTGGAAGCGCGTGCCGCGCTGGCGAACGATGATCGAGCCGGCCGAGATGACCTGGCCGCCGAACACCTTCACGCCGAGCATCTTCGGCTTGGAGTCGCGACCGTTGCGGGTTGAGCCGCCGCCCTTTTTCTGTGCCATGGTTTACTGCTCCTTCAGACGTTCACGGAGCCGATTTCCAGCTCGGTGTAGTTCTGGCGGTGGCCGCCGTGCTTCTGGTAGTGCTTGCGGCGACGCATCTTGAAGATGCGCACCTTGTCGTGCCGGCCGTGCGCCACGACCGTGGCCTTCACGCTTGCACCCGCGACCCAGGGAGCCCCGATCTGCAGGTCAGCGCCGTTGCCGACGGCCAGCACCTGCTCGATCACGATTTCCTGGCCCACGTCCGCAGCAATCTGTTCTACCTTGATCTTTTCGCCAGCAGCAACCTTGTATTGCTTGCCACCGGTTTTTATGACCGCGTACATGTGTGCCTTCCTTCTGTTGAACCTTCGTGTGCTTGACGCCCTGTGACAGACCACAAACAGCACGAAGCCTTTCAGTATAGCATGGCCGGCCCCGTCGATCGGCACCCGCCCGTGCAGGACGACACGGCGCCCGCCGCCCCGACGGTGTCCGCCCTCCGACGGACAGCGAACAGGGCGCCTTCCTATAATCCGGCCGAATCAACCGGCGCGTTCCGTGCTCCAGACCACCGATTCCCTCTCTCACGTCGACGACCCGATGGACGCCGCCATGCGCCAGGTCGACGCCGTCCTGCGCGCCCGGCTGTCGTCGAAGGTGGCGCTGATCGACCAGATCGCCAGCTACATCATCAGCGCCGGCGGCAAGCGCATGCGTCCCCGCCTGCTGCTGCTGTTCTCGGAGGCCCTGGGCTTTCGCGGGCCGGAGCGCTACGAGCTGGCTGCCGTCGTCGAGCTGATCCACACCTCGACGCTGCTGCACGACGACGTCGTCGACGAGTCCTCGCTGCGCCGCGGCCGCGCAACCGCGAACTCGATGTTCGGCAACGCTGCCGCGGTGCTGGTCGGCGACTTCCTGTACTCGCGCTCGTTCCAGATGATGGTCTCGGTCAAGAGCATGCGCGTGCTCGAGGTGCTGGCCGAGGCGACCAACGTCATCGCCGAGGGCGAGGTCCTGCAGCTGATGAACATGCACGACGCCGACCTCGCGGTCGACGAGTATCTGCGTGTCATCCGCTTCAAGACCGCCAAGCTGTTCGAGGCCAGCGCCCGCCTGGGCGCGGTGCTGGCCGGCGCCTCGGCGGAAGTCGAGGAAGCCTGCGCCGACTACGGCCGCTCGCTGGGCACCGCGTTCCAGCTGGTCGACGACCTGCTGGACTACGAAGGCAACGCCAGCGAACTCGGCAAGAACGTCGGCGACGACCTTCGCGAAGGCAAGCCGACGCTGCCGCTGCTGATCGCGATGGAACGCGGCACGGCCGAGGAGCGCGAGCTGATCCGCCACGCGATCGAGCACGGCGAGCTCGAACGCCTGCAGCAGATCATCGACATCGTGCGCCGCACGGGTGCGCTGGAGGCCACGCGAGAGGCCGCCCAGGCCCAGGCCGACATCGCCCGCGCAACGCTCGAGCTGCTGCCTGTTTCCAAAGCCCGCGAAGCTCTGCTAGAATTCTGTTTTCGCGCTGTTCACCGGTCTTCGTGACCTGAGCAGCCGAGACGAGAGGCCCGACGCAAGACAAGCTCTTGCAGCCGGTGCCGAATCGGGGTGTAGCTTAGCCTGGTAGAGCGCTACGTTCGGGACGTAGAGGCCGGAGGTTCGAATCCTCTCACCCCGACCAGACTTCTTTCTTCTTCGTCTCCGGGCGACACGGTCGCCCACAGCGCAGCAGACGCGCTGACACGAAGAACCCCATCCTCGATGCCCCAGCGCCTCACGGCGGCTGGGGCATTGTTCTTTCCGGCGTCCGCGACCACGGACCGCACGGATCACAGCGTCGCGGCACCCGGCTCGTCGCCCACGCGCCAGCGCAATTACCCCCTCTTTCGCGCCGCCCGACCGCCGCTGCGCCAGGCAGCACGCCGGCACGGCCCCGGCCGCCGTAAGCGCCGCATCGACCCATGCCGAAGGCATTCGCTCATCATCTGAATTGATGATGCGATGATGACCGAACTCCATGGCGAACAACCATCGAATTCATCACGAATTCACGACTCGCGAGTTGAACGCCTCCATAGGGAACAAGACAGCGAATGGACGGCAATTTGTCACGCCGTCTTGCTGCACCGACGGCGACCTCCATGGCCTCTGCCATCTCCGGCGTGAACCTGTTCTCACCTTGAAGAAGGCCGCTCGCCCTCGACACGCCCCTGACATGCAACGTCCAACGACGTTCCCAACAGAGCTCCGATGACATCGCCGTAGGGCGTCCGCCCATCACACCAGATGATCTGAAACAAGAACCTAATGAACCGGCATATCGACATGCGGAAACTACTTAATTCGCGCGGACGTCTGCCGATGACGTGAACTCAATGCCTGCCCGAACCGGGCCCGCCGTCCACAGGAGCTCTGCCATGCATCGTTTTCGTCCCGCACGCCGTCTCGTGATCACCGCCGCCCTGCTGGCCTGCGGCACCGGCTTCGTCGCCGCCGCCGAACTGCCCGCCGACGTGCAGGCCAAGGTCGAGCGCGCCAAGAAGCGCCTCGTGGAGATGGCGGCGGACCCGGTGGTGATCGCCACCGTGCGCGAGGCCAACACCCGCGACGCCTCGGGCATGAACAACGGCAAGTGGGTCGACCTGCCCGACAGCGACCCGCTCGTCAAGGCGATGCTGGGCGGCAAGGCCAGCCAGCTGATCGTCAAGTGGGAACAGGCCGACCCGACGATCAACAAGATCCTGCTGCGCGACCAGAAGGGCAACATCGTCGCCGGCAGCACCAAGCCGCTGATCTACAACAACGCGACCCGCCCGGTGTTCGCCAACGCGCTGAAGGGCCAGCCCTGGGCGGCCGACGAGATCAAGCCGGACACGACGACGCAGATCCCCAGCGTGCACGTCTCCGCCCCGGTGCTCGACGGCGGCAAGCCGATCGGCGTCATCCACGCCGGCCTGACGGCCAAGTGAAGGCAGGGCCGGCCGCCCAGGCCGGCCCGCCTCGGCACCGCACTTCACCCCAGGGAGTCGTTTCGATGTTCAAGAACATGAAGGTCGGTGTCCGGCTCGCGCTCGGATTCGCCACCGTGCTGGCGCTGATGGCGCTGATCAGCACGATCTCGCTGACCCGGCTGTCGGCGATCAAGGCCGACCTGGCCGCCGTCACCGGCGAGGCGCCCGAACGCCTGGCCGGCAACCTCCGCGACCTGGCGCGTTTCCAGGGCATGGCGATCCGCGACGTCGTGCTGCAGGACGACATGGCCTTCAAGAAGAAGGAGATCGACCTGATGCGCAAGGCGCGCGAGGACTACGACCGCACCGCCAAGGCGCTGGACGAGCTGCTCGCCGACGAACCCCAGATCAAGGCCGCGTTCGACAAGGCCCAGCTGGCCATGGCCGCGACACGCGCCCCGGCCGAGAAGGCGGTCGAGCGCTCGATGTCCGACGATCTCGCCGGCGCCGCCGAAGTCGTGCGCGCCGAACTCCGCCCGGCCCAGCTCGCCCACATCGGCGCGCTCGGCGAGGTGGTCGAGGCGATCAAGGAATCCTCGCGCCAGCGCAATCTGGCCGCCGACGAGGCCTACCAGCGCGCCGTGGCGCTGATCGTCGGCCTTGCGGCGACGGCGCTGGTGTTCGGCGCCGTGGTCGCCTGGCGCATCCAGCGCAGCATCACCCGCCCGCTCGAGCGTGCCGTCGAGGTGGCCCAGGCCGTCGCCGCCGGCGACCTGACGCGCCGCGTCGAGGTCGACGCGAACGACGAGGTCGGCCGCGTGCTGCATGCGCTGGAGACGGTCAACGCCAATCTCAGCCGGACGATGAACCAGGTGCGCGAGGCCGCCGAGACGCTGCAGACCGCGTCCGCCGAGATCGCCACCGGCACGGCCGACCTCAGCAGCCGCACCGAGCAGCAGGCCTCCAGCCTGCAGCAGACGGCGGCGTCGATGGAGCAGCTGAACTCGACGGTGCGCAACAACACCGACACCGCGCGCGCCGCGGCCCAGATGGCCGGTTCGGCCAGCGCCGCGGCCACGCGCGGCGGCGAGGTCGTGACCGAGGTCGTCAGCACGATGCAGGAGATCACCGCGAGCTCGCGCAAGATCGCCGACATCATCGGCGTCATCGACGGCATCGCGTTCCAGACCAACATCCTGGCGCTCAATGCCGCGGTCGAGGCCGCCCGCGCCGGCGAGCAGGGCCGCGGCTTCGCGGTCGTCGCCGGCGAGGTGCGCTCGCTGGCCCAGCGCAGCGCCGAGGCGGCACGCGAGATCAAGGGCCTGATCGGCGCCAGCGTCGAGCGCGTCGAGGTCGGCGCCCGCCTCGTCGGCGAGGCCGGCACGACGATGACCGACATCGTCACCCAGGTGCAGCGCGTGTCGCAACTGATCCAGGAGATCAGCCAGGCCACCGTCGAGCAGACGGGCGGCATCGGCCAGGTCAACGACGCGGTGACGCAGCTCGACCAGGTCACGCAACAGAACGCCGCACTGGTCGAGCAGACGACCGCGGCCACCGAGAGCCTGAAACAACAGGCCCAGACGCTGGTCGACGCGGTGCGCGTCTTCCGCGTCGCCACGACTGCCTGACACCAGGGGGCGGTCTTTCCGTCGGGCGCGGCCGCGGCGCGGGCCGCGCCCGCCCGACTTTGCGCCGTCATCGGAGAGCCCCCTCGTGAAGATCTTCATGGTCGGAACCCAGCGTTCCGGATCCAACCTGCTGCGCCTGATGCTCAACCAGGCGCCCAGCCTCGCGGCACCGCATCCGCCGCACGTGCTCGAACGTTTCGCGCCGCTGCTGTCGCTGTACGGCAACCTCCAGGGCGACGCCGCGTTCGCGACCCTGGTCGACGACGTCGCCCGTCTCGTCGAAGCCAATCCGGTGCCCTGGCCGGTGACGCTGGAGCGTGCCGACCTGCATCGCCGCTGCCGCGAACGCAGCCTGGTTGCCGTCTTCGGCGCCGTGATGGACCGCATGGCCGAGGCCGCCGGCAAGCCCGACTGGGTGTGCAAGTCGCTGGCCAACGTGCACTTCCTGCCCGAGATCGAACGCTACTTCGGCGACGACGCGCGCTACCTCTACCTGTACCGCGACGGGCGCGACGTCTGCCTGTCGTTCATGAAGGCCGTCGTCGGCGAGAAGACCGCCTTCCACGTCGCGCGCCAGTGGCATGCCGAACAGCAGCTGGCGCTGGCCTGCGGCCGGCGCGTGCCGGCCGACCGCTTCCTGGCGCTGTCCTACGAGTCGCTGACCACCGCGCCGGAGCCGTCGCTGCGCCGCCTGTGCGCCTGGCTGGGCATCGAGTTCCACGCCTCGATGCTCGACTACCACGGCTCCGAGGAGGCCGACCGCACGGCCTCGTCGGGCCGGATGTGGGAGAACGTGCGCAAGCCGGTGATGGCCGGCAACAGCCGCAAATGGCTGGCCGAGATGCGCACCGACGACATCGTCGACTTCGAGTCGGTGGCCGGCGCCTCGCTCGCCGAGCTCGGCTACGAGTTGCACTTCGTCGGCCAGGACCGCGAGGCCCGGCGCTACGATGAAGCGGCGCTGGCCGCGCTGGACGCCGAGAACCGCCGGCGCAAGGCGCTGGCCCGCGAGACGCTGCCGCCGGCCGACGCCGCGGCACGCAAGCCGCAGGAGGACCTGCTGGCCGAGATCCGCAGCCGCGCCGTGACCGCCTGATGCCCGACACCCGCCCAGCCTCCGTCCCGGCCGCGCCGCCGGGATACAGCGCGCTGCGCCTGTTCGCCGACTGCGCCGTGCTCGGCCTCACCGCCTGGGGCGGCTTCATGGCGCTGCTCGCCCAGGCGCAGCAGCGTTTCGTGAACCGCCGCGGCTGGATCGCCGAGAAGGACTTCCTCGACCTGATCGCGCTGGTCGCGATGCTGCCCGGGCCGCAGGCCGTCAACGCGCTGGCGGTGATGGGCCACCGGCTCGGCGGCTGGACGGGCTTCGCCGCGGCGCTGGCCGGCATCGTGCTGCCGAGCTTCGTGATCCTGGTCGCGCTGTGGGCCGGCTACGCGGCGCTGGCCGGGCATCCGGCGCTGCTGCAGGCGGTGATCGTCGGCGTGCTGCCGCCGCTGGCGATGATCCTCGCGCAGACCGCCTGGAACCAGTCGAAGAAGGCGACGCCGGCGCCACGCGACAAGGCGCTGGCGGTGGCCGCCGCGGTGGCGCTGCTGGCGCTGCCGTTCTGGTCGGCGTCGATCCTGGTGCTGGCCGCCGGCGGGCTGATCAGCCGCCTGTTCTGGCCGGCCCCCAAGGCCGCACCCGCACCCAGCAGCCCGCCGATGGCGCCGTCGCGCATCCTGCTGTGCCTGGCGCCGGCGGCGCTGGCGCTGTTCCAGCTGATGCCGGCGCTGCTGCCGCAGGACACGGTGGCACGGCTGGCGCTGGCCTTCGGCGGCATCGCGACGACGCTGTTCGGCGGCGCGCTGGTGATGGTGCCGCTGCTCGAAGGCCTGATCGTCGATCGCCTGGGCTGGCTGGACCACGCCGGCTTCACCGCCGGGCTGGCCGCCAGCCAGCTGACGCCGGGGCCCATCGTCGGCATCGCGACCTTCACCGGCATGGAGATCGCCGGCCTGGCCGGCGCGCTGGCGGCGACGATCGGCGTCTACACGCCGACGGCCATCATCGCCGTCGGCGTCGACGGCGCGGCCGACCGGCTGCGCGGCCTGCGCGGCTTCCAGCACACGATGATCGGCGTGCGCTGCGCCGTCGTCGGGCTGATCGCCGGCGCCGCCGCGACGCTGTGGTGGAAGCTGCCGCTGGCCGCCCAGCCGCTGGGCTGCGCGGCACTGACGCTGGCCGCGGCGCTGCTGGTGCTGCGCTGGCGCCAGCCGCCTTACGTTTCGATACCGGTCGGGGTGCTGCTGGCCGCGTTGTTCATGGGCTGAGCGGAAGCGGTCACAGACGGTCGCGCGCGGCCGTCCTTCGGCGTTTACACGGGGGGGCGGTATCGGCGATGATCGACCGGTTATGCCCCGCACGCACTGACTGCACATGCCGCCAGACACCACCGTCGAGCCCCAGCAGACCGCCTTGTCCGGTGTCGCCCGGGTGCTGGTGCATGCCGGCAAGCTCAACGCGCGCACCGCGGAAGACCTGGCGCGCAGCGCGCGCGAGCGCAAGACCGGCTTCGTCTCGGCGGTCGTCGCCGCCGGCGCGCTCAAGCCCGACGAGCTGGCGCATGCGCTGTCGGGCGCGCTGGCGCTGCCGCTGCTGGACCTGAACGCCGTCGACACGCAGAAGCTGCCGCGCAACCTGCTCGACGCCAAGACCGCCGCGCAGTACCAGGTCATCGTGCTCGGCAAACGCGGCAACCGGCTGTTCATCGGCGCCGCCGACCCCACCGACCAGGAAGCGGTCGAGCGCATCAAGTTCGCGACCCAGCTGACCCCGGAGTGGGTCATCGTCGAGTACGACAAGCTGATGCGCCAGCTCGAAGCCCAGGGCCAGAGCGCCACCGAGGTGCTCGAGTCGCTGGCCGGCGAGGACTTCGACTTCGACGTCAGCGACGACACGACGGCCAGCCCCGAGGCCGAGATCTCCACCGAGGTCGAGGACGCGCCGGTCGTGCGCTTCCTGCAGAAGATGCTGATCGACGCGATCAACGCGCGCGCCTCCGACCTGCACTTCGAGCCCTACGAGTACAACTACCGGGTGCGTTTCCGCATCGACGGCGAGCTGCGCGAGATCACCCAGCCGCCGATCGCCATCAAGGACAAGCTCGCCTCGCGCATCAAGGTCATCTCGCGCATGGACATCGCCGAGAAGCGGGTCCCGCAGGACGGCCGGATGAAGCTGAAGTTCGGCAGCAAGGCGATCGACTTCCGCGTCAGCACGCTGCCCACGCTGTTCGGCGAGAAGGTCGTGATCCGGATCCTCGACCCGTCGTCGGCGCGCCTGGGCATCGAGGCCCTGGGCTACGAGAAGGTCGAGAAGGACCGCCTGCTCGCCGCGATCCAGCGGCCCTACGGGATGATCCTGGTCACCGGGCCGACCGGCAGCGGCAAGACGGTGTCGCTCTACACCTGCCTGAACATCCTCAACCAGCCGGGCGTGAACATCGCCACCGTCGAGGACCCGGCCGAAATCAACCTGCCGGGCATCAACCAGGTCAACGTCAACGACAAGGCGGGCCTGACCTTCTCCGCGGCGCTGAAGGCCTTCCTGCGCCAGGACCCGGACATCATCATGGTCGGCGAAATCCGCGACCTGGAAACCGCCGACATCGCGATCAAGGCGGCGCAGACCGGCCACCTGGTGATGAGCACGCTGCACACCAACGACGCGCCGACGACGCTGACGCGGCTGCTGAACATGGGCGTGGCGCCGTTCAACATCGCCGCCAGCGTGCTGCTGATCACCGCGCAACGCCTGGCTCGGCGTTTGTGTGAAGTCTGCAAGAAACCGGCGGACTATCCGCGCGAGGCGCTGCTCAAGGCGGGGTATACCGACGCCGATCTGGACGGAAGCTGGAAGCCGTATCGTGCGGTCGGCTGCTCCGCCTGCAACAACGGCTACAAGGGCCGCGTCGGCATCTATCAGGTGATGCCGATCACCGAGGCCATCCAGCGTGTCATCCTGTCCGAGGGCACGGCGCTGGACATCGCCGAGCAGGCGCAGCGCGAGGGCGTGCGCGACCTGCGACAGTCCGGTCTCGTGAAGGTGCGCCTGGGCGTCACCTCGCTCGAAGAAGTCATCACCGTCACCAACGAATAACTCCCTCCCGACACCCATGGCCACAGCAGCATCCGCAGCGCGCGCCAAGAGCGCCGCCAAGGAACAGATCTTCGAGTGGGAGGGCAAGGACAAGAACGGCAAGCTGGTGCGCGGCGAGATCCGCGCCGGCGGCGAGGCCGTCGTCAACGCCAGCCTGCGCCGTCAGGGCATCCTGGTCACCAAGGTCAAGAAGCGCCGCACCAGCGGCGGCCGCTCGATCAAGCAGAAGGACATCGCGATCTTCACGCGCCAGCTGGCGACGATGATGAAGGCCGGCGTGCCGCTCTTGCAGGCCTTCGACATCGTCGCGCGCGGGGCGTCCAACCCGCGCATGACCAAGCTGCTCAACGACATCCGCTCCGACGTCGAGACCGGCACCAGCCTGTCGGCCGCGTTCCGCAAGCACCCGCAGCACTTCGACTCGCTGTACTGCAACCTGATCGAAGCCGGCGAGGCCGGCGGCATCCTGGAGGCCCTGCTCGAACGCCTGGCCATCTACCAGGAGAAGACGATGGCGCTGAAGCAGAAGATCAAGTCGGCGCTGATGTACCCGATCGCCGTGATGGTCGTCGCCTTCGTCGTGCTGACGGTCATCATGATCTGGGTGATCCCGGCGTTCAAGGAGGTCTTCCGCTCCTTCGGCGCCGACCTGCCGGCGCCGACGCTGTTCGTCATCGCGCTGTCCGAGTTCTTCGTGAACTGGTGGTACGTGATCTTCGGCACCCTGTTCGGCGGCGCCTACTTCTTCTTCCAGTCCTGGAAGCGCTCCGAGAAGATGCAGATGGTCATGGACCGGCTGCTGCTGCGCATTCCGGTGTTCGGCTCGCTGATCGAGAAGTCGGTCATCGCGCGCTGGACACGCACGCTGTCGACGATGTTCGCCGCCGGCGTGCCGCTGGTCGAGGCCCTCGACTCCGTCGGCGGCGCCTCCGGCAATGCCGTCTACGCCCAGGCCACCGAGCAGATCCAGAAGGACGTCTCCACCGGCTCGGCGCTGACGACCTCGATGACCGCGACCTCGGTCTTCCCGACGATGGTGCTGCAGATGTCGGCCATCGGCGAGGAGTCCGGCTCGCTCGACCACATGCTGGGCAAGGCCGCCGAGTTCTACGAGGAAGAGGTCGACGACATGGTCAAGGGTCTGTCCAGCCTGATGGAGCCCTTCATCATCGTCATCCTGGGCGTGCTGATCGGCGGCATCGTGGTCTCGATGTACCTGCCGATCTTCAAGCTGGGCGCCGTCGTTTGATCCCCGCCGACTGGAGCGCGGCGCTGCCGCTGGACCTGCTGTTGAGCCCCTGGCTGCTGGCCCTGTTCGGGCTGGCCGTCGGCAGCTTCCTCAACGTCGTCATCCACCGCGTGCCGCTGATGCTGGAGCGCCAGTGGTGGGCCGACGTCGCCGGCCAGCTGACCGACCGCGACTCGTTCCGCCGCGTCTTCGGCGCCGACGCGCCGGCCGGGCTGGCGCAGGCCGGGCTGGGGCTGGACAAGAAACTGGAGGCACTGGCGCCGCTGGGCATCGTCCGGCCCCGCTCGCGCTGCCCGTCCTGCGGCCATGCGATCCGCTGGTACGAGAACGTGCCGCTCGTGAGCTGGCTGGCCTTGCGCGGCCGCTGCTCGGCCTGCAAGACGCGCATCCCGGTGCGTTACCCGCTGGTCGAGCTGGCGACCGCGGCGCTGTTCGGCCTCGTCGCCTGGCGCCTGGGCGCGCAGCCGGCGGTGCTGCTGTGGTGCGGCGCCGTCGCCGTGCTGCTGGCGCTGGCGCTGATCGACTGGGACACGACGGTGCTGCCCGACGGGATGACGCTGCCGCTGCTGTGGGCCGGCCTCGTCGCCGCCGCGCTGGGCTGGCTGCCGGGGCAGACGCTGGCCGACGCGATCGCCGGCGCGGCGGTCGGCTACCTGTCGCTGTGGTCGGTCTACTGGCTGTTCAAGCTCGCCACCGGCAAGGAAGGCATGGGCTACGGCGACTTCAAGCTGCTCGCTGCGCTCGGCGCCTGGCTGGGCTGGCAGGCCATCGTGCCGATCGTGCTGATGGCCTCGGTCATCGGCGCCGTCGTCGGCCTCGGCATGAAGGCCACCGGTTCGCTGCGCGAAGGCCGCTTCGTGCCCTTCGGGCCCTTCCTGGCCGGCGGCGGCCTCGTCGTGCTGCTGGCCGGCCGCGAGACCGTGCTCTCGTGGATCGGCTGGGCCTGACGCCCCGGCCGCGCCGCTTCGGCCTGACCGGCGGCATCGGCAGCGGCAAGAGCACCGTCGCCGCGCTGCTGGCCGAACTCGGCGCCGTCGTCGTCGACACCGACGCGATCGCGCGTGAACTCACCGCGCCCGGCGGCGCCGCGCTGCCGGCGCTGGCCGCGGCCTTCGGGCCGGAGATCGTCGGCGCCGACGGCGCGATGGACCGCGAGCGCATGCGCGCGCTGGCCTTCGCCGACCCCGGCGCGAAACGCCGGCTCGAAGCCGTGCTGCACCCGATGATCGGCGCCGAGGCGCTGGCGCGCGCCGCCGCGGCCGGCGACGCGCCGGTGGTGTTCGACGTGCCGCTGCTCGCCGAGTCGGCGCACTGGCGCGCACGCTGCCAGCGCATCCTCGTCGTCGACTGCCGCGAAGCCACCCAGGTCGAGCGCGTGACACGGCGCTCGGGCTGGAGCGATGACGCCGTGCGCCGCGTCATCGCCCAGCAGGCGAGCCGCGCCACGCGCCGGCGCATCGCCGACGCGGTGATCTTCAATGACGGGATCACCCCCGGGGAACTGGCCGCCGAGGTCCGGGCGCTGTGGGCGCTGTGGAACAATGGTCCTCACTGAGCATTCCCCCGAAGAGCGCCGACTTTGGTCCTGTACGAGTACCCGTTCAACGAGGGCATCCGCACGATGCTGCGGCTCGAGCACCTGTTCGACCGGCTCGGGCAGCTCGTCGCACGCGACGCGCCGGTGGACCACCACTTCGCGCTGGCGACGATCTTCGAGATCATGGACGTCGCCTCGCGCGCCGATCTGAAGAGCGACCTGCTGAAGGAGCTGGAGCGCCACCGCGCCCAGCTGCAGTCCTACCGCGGCAACCCGCACATCTCCGAGGCCGCGCTCGACCAGATCGTCGGCCGCATCGACACCGCCTTCAGCGGCCTCAACCAGCTCCAGGGCAAGGCCGGCCAGGCGCTGCAGGGCAACGACTGGCTGATGGGCATCCGCAGCCGCATCGGCATCCCCGGCGGCACCTGCGAGTTCGACCTGCCCTCGTACTACGCCTGGCAGCAGCTCGACCCGGCCAGGCGCCGCGCCGACCTGATGGGCTGGATCGCGACGCTGTCGCCGCTGGCCGAGGCGCTGCAGGTGCTGCTGGGCCTGCTGCGCGACAGCGGCGTGGCCCAGCGGGTCGTCGCCGCCGGCGGCCAGTACCAGCAGAGCCTGCCGGCCGGGCGCACCTACCAGCTGATGCGCGTGCGCCTGGACGCCGCCGACGGCCTGGTGCCCGAGATGACCGGCCACCGGCTGATGGTCGGCGTGCGCCTGATGCGCCCCGACGCCGACGGCCGGCTGCGCCTGGCCGCCGAAGACCGCGACTTCGAGCTGACGCTCTGCGCCTGACCTGTCTCCCCTTCGTTTCCCCGTGACCGCTGCCCGCCTCGTCCCCTGCCCGGCCTGCAAGACGCCGACGCCGTATTCGCCGCAGAACCGCTGGCGCCCGTTCTGCAGCGAACGCTGCCGCAGCCTGGACCTGGGCGCCTGGGCCAGCGAGAGCTACCGCGTCGCCGCCGAGGCGCCGCCCGACGCCGGCGACGACACGCCGAGCCCGCCGACACGCCAATAACGCCCCGGCCGCTGTCGGCTTTGTCGCGAAGAGCACAGCCGGCCGACGCCCGACACCTTCCGCAAGTCCTTGATCCATAAGGGATCGAGGCATGGCACGGCTCTCGCAGTGCGGGCTCGTCCTCAACCGACGGGCCCGCCATGAGCCACACAGCCTTCATCTCGATCGGTGACCTGCGCCGCAGCCGGCCCGCCCTCGGCGACGCCGCGCCCGCCAGTGCTGGCGGCTGCAGCAGCAGCGGCGGTGCCGGCAAGTCCGGCTGCGGCTCCTCGGCCGGCCCCGAGGACATGCCGGCGGAGATCTGGGAGAAGGTCAAGAACCATCCCTGCTACTCCGAGGAAGCGCACCACCACTTCGCGCGCATGCACGTCGCGGTCGCCCCGGCCTGCAACATCCAGTGCCACTACTGCAACCGCAAGTACGACTGCAGCAACGAGAGCCGCCCCGGCGTCGTCAGCCAGAAGCTGACGCCCGAGCAGGCGGTGAAGAAGGTGCTGGCGGTGGCCAGCGCGATCCCGCAGATGACGGTGCTGGGCATCGCCGGCCCCGGCGACTCGCTGGCCAATCCGCAGAAGACCTTCGAGACCATGCGCCTGCTGCAGCAGCACGCGCCGGACATCAAGCTCTGCCTGTCGACCAACGGCCTGGCGCTGCCCGACTGGGTCGACGAGATCGTCAAGTACAACGTCGACCACGTCACGATCACGATCAACATGGTCGACCCGGCCGTGGGCGAGAAGATCTATCCCTGGATCTTCCATGACCACCGCCGCGTCACCGGCCTGGAAGCGGCGCGCATCCTGCACGAGCGGCAGATGCTGGGCCTGGAGATGCTCACCGCACGCGGCGTGCTGGTGAAGGTGAACTCGGTGCTGATCCCGGGCGTCAACGACGAGCACCTGATCGAGGTGAACAAGGCCGTCAAGGCACGCGGCGCCTTCCTGCACAACATCATGCCGCTGATCTCGGAGGCCGAGCACGGCACCTTCTACGGCCTCAACGGCCAGCGCGGCCCGACGGCGCAGGAGCTGAAGGCCGTGCAGGACGCCTGCGCCGGCGGCGCCAACCTGATGCGCCACTGCCGCCAGTGCCGCGCCGACGCCGTCGGCATGCTCGGCGAAGACCGCAGCGACGAGTTCACGCTCGAGAAGATCGAGGACCTGGCCGTCGTCTACGACCTGGACAAGCGCCGCGCCTACCAGCAGCAGGTCGAGCTGCAGCGCCAGGCCCAGCACCAGGCCAAGGTCGACGCGCTGGCCGCGGCTTTCGACACGCGCCTCGCCGACGACGGGCTGAAGGTGCTGGTCGCCGTGGCCAGCGAGAGCCAGGGCCGGGTCAACCAGCACTTCGGCCACGCCACCGAGTTCCAGATCTACGAGGTCGGCGCCGGCGCCGCGAGCTTCGTCGGCCACCGCCGCGTCGACCTGTACTGCCAGGGCGGCTACGGCGAGGACGAGCAGCTGCCGTCCATCGTCCAGGCGCTGGCCGACTGCCACGCGGTGCTGGTCGCCAAGATCGGCGCCTGCCCGCGCGACGAGCTGCAACGCGCCGGCATCGAGCCGGTGGACCGCTACGCCCACGAGTTCATCGAGAAGGCCGCGCTGGCCTGGTTCGCCGACTACCGCGAACGCATCGCCAGCGGCGCCGTCGTCCACCAGCCGCGCGGCGACGCGCGCCTGCGCCTGGGGGCCTTCACCGGCACCGCGGCGGCCTGATCCCGTCCCCTTCCCTGCCCCACGAGGAGAACCCCATGGCCCTGAAGATCATCGCCTCCATGTGCTCCGGCTGCTCGGCCTGCGAAGCCGAATGCCCGAACAACGCCATCCGCGAAAAGGGCGGCAGCTTCATCATCGATCCGGCCAAGTGCACCGAGTGCGAAGGCCACTTCGACGCCCCGCAGTGCATCGCCGTCTGCCCCGTCGACAACTGCATCAAGAAGGTCTGACGATGGGCGCGGCGAACGTCGTCGTCACCCCCGCCGCCGAGAAGTTCATGCGGCGATTGCTGCGCTTGTCGGAGCACCCGGCCGGCGGGTTCCGGCTGACGGTGACGCCGGGCGGCTGCTCGGGGCTGTCGAGCAGTTTCAGCCTCGACGCCGAGCCGCAGGATGGCGACGCCGTGCTCGACGTCAACGGCCTGCGTGTCTTCCTGCCCGCGGCCAGCGCCGCGCTGCTGGACGGCGTGACGGTCGACTTCGCCGACACGCCGACCTCCAGCGGCCTGCGTTTCCACGACCCGAGGCAGGCCGCCTGCGGCTGCTCCAGCGCCGGTGCGGCGCCGCCGGCGCAGGCCAGCGTGTCGCTGGACTCGCTGCGCCGCATCAGCCGCGCCTAGCGAGGCCGACATGGCGGACATCGTGCGCGACGACGACGAGGTCGAACTCGCGGGCCCGCCGCGTTTCGAGATCGGCGAACGCGTCGCCGCCCGCATCAAGGTGCGCAACGACGGCACTTTCGGCGGCCGCGACATCGGCGACGTGCTGGTCGAACGCGGCGACGTCGGCTACGTGCGCTCGGTCGGCAGCTTCCTGCAGCAGTACTACATCTACACCGTCGAGTTCGTCGCCAGCGGCCGCCAGGTCGGCATGCGCGCCAAGGAGCTGTGCACGCTCGACCATCTGCCGCCCGAGGTGCTGGCCCGGCTGGGCGAGCGCGCCGGCCAACTCGACGACCTGCGCTGAGGACCCACGATGCTCGACCCCCGCCTGCCGCGCTACCCCTGGGGCCTGGAAGTCCGGGCCGCCGTCGACCTCTACAACGACGGCTCGGTGCCCGACGCCGAAGAAGACCAGTTGCTGATCGTGCGTGGCGGCCCGGGCGAGATCGTCCAGGTCGGCCACCACGCCGAGGCCAACGTGCCGCTGTACATGGTCGACTTCGGCCTGTGCGTGCTCGGCTGCCTCGAGGAGGAGATCGTGCCGGCCACAGAAGCCGGGGCCGGCGGATGAACGCCGCCGTGCGCCGCCCGCCCGTCGACCGTGGCCCGCGGGCCGCCGTCGTCGCGCTGGACGCGGCGCGCATCGAGCGTGCGCTGGCTGCACGCAGCCGCTACCGCTACGTGCGCCCGCGCCTGGCGGCCGAAGGCGCGGGCTGGAAGATCCTCAGCGCCAACTGCTCGCGCAATGTCGACCCCGACGGCGGCGAGATCGCCATCGCCTGGTTCGAGCCCGACGGTTCCGGCCGCTGGCGGCTGCACGCGCGCGACCACGCCGAAGGCCGCTGGACGCTGGTCGGCGAGGGCCTGACGCTGGACGCCGCGCTGGCCCAGGTCTGCCACGACGAGACGCGGATCTTCTGGCCGTGAGCGTCTACCTCGACCACAACGCGACCACCGCGCCGGCGCCCGAAGCGGTGGCGGCGATGCTGCACGCGCTCGAAGTCGCCTGGGCCAACCCCTCGTCGACGCACGAGCCCGGCCAGCAGGCGCGGCGGCTGCTGGCCGACGCCCGCGCCCGCGTCGCCGCGTTCCTGGGCTGCCAGCCGGCGGAGCTGGTCTTCACCAGCGGCGCCACCGAAGCCAACCACAGCGCCGTGCACGCCGCGCTGGCGGCGACCCGCGGCACCGGGCGCCAGCGCCTCGTGCTGAGCAGCGTCGAACACCCGGGCCTGATGGCGCTGGCCGCGCGGCTGGAGGCCGAAGGCGTGCCGGTGACGCGCCTGCCGGTCGACGCCGACGGCCGCGTCGACCTGGACGCGGCGCGCGAAGCGATCGCCGCCGACGCCGCGCTGGTCAGCGTCATGGGCGCCAACAACGAGACCGGCGTGCGCATGCCGGTGGCCGAACTCGCCGAGCTGGCGCACGCCGCCGGCGCCCGGCTGCACGTCGACGCGACGCAGCTCGCCGGCAAGGCGGCGCTGGATTTCGCCGCGCTGGGCGCCGACCTGCTGAGCGTCTCGGCGCACAAGCTGCACGGGCCCAAGGGCGTCGGCGCACTCGTCGTGCGCAAAGGCTTCGCGCTGGCGCCGCTGCTGCCCGGGCGCCAGGAGCGCCACCGCCGCGGCGGCACCGAGAACCTGCCCGGCATCGCCGGCTTCGCCGCCGCCTGCGACCGCGCCGCGGCGACGCTGGCCGACGACCTGCCGCGCATCGCCGCGCTGCGCGACCGGCTCGAAGCCGGCTGCGCCACCCTGCCCGGCGTGCAGGTCTACGGCCGCCGCGCCGTGCGCGTGGTCAACACCTGCTGCCTGCGTTTCGGCACGCTGGACGCCGAACTCGTGCTCGGCCGGCTGGAGCGCGCCGGCGTCGTCGCCTCCTCGGGCGCGGCCTGCGCTGCTGGCGGCACGCAGCCATCGCACGTGCTGCTGGCGATGGGCGAGCCGGCCTTGCATGCGCGCGCCGCGCTGCGCTTCTCGCTCGGCCGCGACAGCACCGAAGCCGACGTGCAGCAGGCGCTGGACGCCGTGCACGCCGCCATCGCCCCCTTGCTGCAGGACGCCGTGGCGGCGGCCTGCCCCTGAATCCACGATTCCACGACTGGAGCCGACGATGAAAGTGATGATGCGCCGCAATTCCGCCGGGGTTCTCTCGGCCTACGTGCCGAAGAAGGACCTGGAGGAGCCCGTGGTCGCGCAGGAGAAGCCGGGCCTGTGGGGCGGCACCGTGACGCTGGCCAACGGCTGGGTGCTGTCGCTGCCCGAGATGGCCGAGACGACGACGCTGCCGATCACCGTCGAAGCCAAGAAGCTGGCGGAGGACTGATGGACGCTGCCACGCTCGCCGACGCGCTGGCGCTGGCCGAGGCGGCGCCCGACCTGCGGGCCGCCGCCACGCGGCTGCGCGAGCGCCTGGCGCCGCTGCGGGTCGTCGTCGTCGACGCCGTCGACCTGCGCGACGAGACGCCGGCCGCCGCCGGCGAACGCTGCGCGCTGTTTCTCGGCGCCTCCGACGGCCACTGCTGGCAGGTCACCGCCGACCCGGCGCAGGCCGCCGCCGTCTTCGTCGCCGCACGGCGCTGAACCGGAGAACCGCGATGAGTCACACGACGATCGACACGCTGCCCGAGGCCGTCGCCGCCGGCCTGGCCGCCGGCACGCTGTGCCCCTATCTCGGCCCCGGGCTGCTGGCGCTGTGCGACGGCCCGCGGCCGCCGGCCGACGCGCTGGCGCTGGCGGCGGTGCTGACGGCGCGCGTCTCGGTGCCAGCCAAGATCCGCAACCGGCTCACCGCCGCAGCGCAGTTCATCGAGAACTTCAAGCACCGCAAGACCCTGGTCAACACGATGGACCAGGCCTTCGCCGCGCCGGCCGCGCCGTCGGCGCTGCACCGCTGGCTGGCGGCGCTGCCGGCGCCGCTGATCGTCGACTGCTGGTACGACGACACGCTGCGCCGCGCGCTCGCCGCTCGGGACGACTGGGCCGAGGTGCAGGGCCTGTCGCAGAGCGAACACTTCGGCACCTGGACCGGCTGGTACGGCGCCGACGGCCACGCCGCCGACGCGCCGCTGGCGCCGCGCACCGTGTTCTACAAACCCTGGGGCGGACGCTCGCCGGCGTCCAACTACCTGATCTCGGACTCCGACTTCGTCGAGGTGCTGACCGAGATCGACATCCAGACGCCGATCCCGGCCGTCGTGCAGCAGCGCCGCGCGGCGCTGGGTTTCGTCTTCCTCGGCTGCCGCTTCGACGACCAGCTGCCGCGCGCCTTCGCGCGCCAGGTGATGAAGCGCAGCGCCGGGCCGCACTACGCCGTGCTGCCCGAGACGCCGACGCGCATGGAGCAGCGTTTCCTGGACGAGCAGGGCATCGTGCGCATCGCGCTGCCGCTGGCCGAGGTGGCCGAAGCGCTGACCGGCGTGCCGCAACCGGCCTGAGCCGTGTACCACCAGGCGCTGTACGCCATCGTGATGGACGCCGGCGCCGCCGTCGGCGACCTGACGCGGGCGATGCAGGGCGAAGACGAACTCTTCGCCAGCCCGCGCACGCTGGCCGCCGTCGAGGCCCAGTTGCTGACGATGGCCCACACGCTGGGCAACCTGACGCCGGTGCTGCGCGACAAGCTGGCGCTGGCCGACTGGGCCGGCTGGCAGGCGCTGCACGCGGCGCTGCGCGAAGGCCACGAGCCGCGCCGCGAAGCCGTCTGGTACGCGGTCAGCGCGCTGGTGCCGCAGACGATGGGGCTGCTGGCGGAGCTGCGGCGGCGGGAGCCGGTGTGGTTCGAGAACGGGTATTGAGGCGGGGCGCTTCGTCAGCGGCGGGGCCGCTTCTCGCGGCTCTCAGAGGTACTCGTCCTTCAGGCCCGCGGCGTCCGCCACCAACAACGTGAGCCGCCGGGCCTGTTCCGCCACGAAGCGGGCGATGCGCTGGACGAAGGCACGCTCGGCCGCGCCTTCGTAGGCGAGGTCTTCCGCCTGGGCCGCCGCCGCGGCTTCGGCCAGCCTGGCCAGCCGCTGGCCTTCCCGCCGCATCAGCTTGCGGTCGACGCCGCAGCGGGCGGCGAAGTCCGCCAACGCGAAGGGCGACAGCTCGGCGTGGTTGAACACGTCGCCGTAGGCCATGGCCAGCTCGGTGTCGAGCCCGTCGTACTGCAGCACGCTCACCAGGTCGTACCAGGGCGTCGGTTCCAGCAGGCCGCCCGGGCGCACGAAGAACGAGAAGTTCTTGCCGTGGGCGTCGCTGTTGCCGATCAGGAACTGGAACAGCGCCCAACGCAGCATGGCCAGCCGGGCGGCCGCCTTGTTGGCCGTGAGCTCGGCGCAGCCGAACAGGCGCTCGAAGCTGACGCCGTCGCGGATGTGGCGCACCGCCTCGGCGCTGCCCAGGTTGCGCTCGTACTTGTAGGCGACCGGCAGGTCGCAGGCCTGGCAGGCGTCGATGATGTGCCGGCGTCGAACCCGGGGTTGGCCGCCAGCGTTGTCGAGCTCGCGGTCGAAGCGCCGCACCACCAGCACCGGCCGGGGCGTGCGCAGCAGCCCGGCCTCGGCCGCCGGCAGGCCCATGCGGCGGGCCAGCGACAGGCAGAAGTGTTCATTGGCCGCCAGGTGCGGCGTCTTCGGGTTGCCGGTGTCGGGCTTGAGGATGTGCGTCGAAGCCAGGCGCGGCCCGTCCACCAGGAAGATCCGCCCGCCGTCGCCGAGCGGCCGGTCGAGATAGACCAGCAGCTTGTCCTGCAGGCCGGCCACCGACATGCGGACCTTGCCGTCCCACACCGTCAGCGGCACGTGCTCGCGTTCGGCGATGCGCCGGTCGAGTTCCTGGCGGGAGACTTCTCGCAGCACGGCATCGCCCGCCGGCTGCGCCGCCGCAGCGTCACCCGTGAAGCGCAGCGCGCCCGCCGTCTCGGTGCCCAGGGCCCAGATGAGACCGAAGACGTTGGTCCTGGCCAGGCCGTTGTAGGCGACCGCCACGTCCAGCGCCCGGCCTTCGGGCAGCAGGTGCTCGATGAAACGTTTGATGGACGCGGACGGGTAGTCGGCCGGCGGACGCGTCAACGGCAGCGCCGGTGACAGCGGGTAGGACCGGGCGTCGGCGACCCAAGGCTCGGCATAACTCAGGCTCCAGCGGTCGTCGCGTCCCTCGTGTTCGACGGTGGCCACCCGGGTCTCGTCCGCCCAGACGTGCAGTGCGTGGGTCATGCTGACGGCCTCACGGCTTGCTGTCGCGGGCGGGCGCGGACGGGCTGTGGCTGGCCGCCTCCCGGGCCCAGGGGTGCTCCTTGGGCAGCACCATCAGCGCCAGGCCCAGACCGTCGAGCACGGCCAGCGCCTTGTCCAGGCGCACCGAGCCTTGGCCGTTCTCGAGCCGGGACATCAGGTCCACCGAGACGCCCAACAGACCGGCGGCATCGTCGATGCGCAGCGACTGCGACTTGCGGCGCTCGCGCACGACCGGGCCCAGCTCGGGAGCGGAGTTCAGGAGGACCGGGCTGCGACTGGAGGTGTCGGTCATTTCGGAGTTCCAGTGGGGAGCCCCGGCGAGCGGGCCTCCGTGACGGAATTTCTGCTACTCCGAAATCTTAGCGGTCCTGCGGCCGCTCATCCACCACAGTTTCGGCAAATCAGAAACCGTTGGTCCGGATGGCGCACCAGGTGACATGTTTCTGTTATTCCGAAGCACGTTTCCATCGGGAGACAGCCCTCCCGCCTGTCTTCTCACTGTCCGCGAACACAGCGGTCCCGCGTCCACCGCCTCTTCACTTCAACACCTTCGCCCTCTCCCCCGCGCTGTAGTGGCTGAAGTGCCCCTCCTTCGCCGCCGCCCGGCGCGCCAGCGCCAGCTTGCCGGCGGTCTGGCCGTGCGGCGCGATGCGCGACACCAGGCGTTCGGGTTCGCCGGCGCCGCATTGCGGGCACGACGGCACGGTGCTGCTGCGCACCAGCAGTTCAAACTCGTGGCTGCAGGCGGGGCAGCGGTATTCGTAGATCGGCATCGCGGTCTCCAGGATCAGGATTCGGGGCTCGCGCAGTGGCCGCTGGGCGAGACACAGACGTCCAGCCGGCCGGGCGGTGCGTCGGGCAGGCCGACGAAGGCGTGCACCTCGGCGGTGTCGAAGCCGACCAGCGTCGCGCCGTCTTCGCGGCGCAGCAGCGGGCGGCGGATCAGCAGCGGCTCGGCCAGCAGCAGCGCCAGCGCGGCCTCGGCGTTCACCGCGTCGGGGTCGAGTTCGCCGCTCTTGATGCGCGGCGCCGAGCGGTTGAACCACGCCGCCGGCGGCAGCGGCGCCAGGAAGGCGAGCAGCGTCTCGCGTGTCCAGGGCTCGGCCAGCAGGTTGCGCCGCTCCAGCGTGTGGCCGGCGGCTTCCAGCGCGGCGCGCTGGCGCGCATTGCCGCCGCAGCCCGGTTTCTCGAAGAAGGTGATGTGGGCCATCGTTCGGTCCTCGTGTCAGCGCGGCGGGTCCAGCGCCAGCGCCGTGAGCGCGCTGGCCTGTTCGACGACCGCGTGGCGGATGTCGGGTTTCAGACGTGTCAGCCACTCGCGTGGCAAGCGGCTGGCGCCGCAGCGGGCGCCGGCCAGCATGCCGACCAGCGCGCCGTTGGTGTCGGCGTCCTCGCCCTGGTTGACGCAGTCGACCAGCGCGTCCTCGAAGCCTTCACGCGTGCTGAAGTAGTGCAGCACGGTCTGCATCGTGTCGACGACGTAGGCGCTGGCACGGCCGCGGTAGGGCGTGAAGCGGAACTTGGGGTGCGCATCGACGATCGCGGCGATGCGTTCGGCGCTCTGCGCCGGGCCATCGCCGAGCAGCAGGCCCTGCAGCAGCCGGCCCAGCGCCAGCGTCGCGGCGTCGGACAGCGCGTGGTGGTGGGTGACCCGCGCCTGGGCCAGCGAGACACGCTCGAACAAGGCCTCGTCGCCCAGCGTCGCCAGCGCCACCGGCAGGTTGCGCATCGCCGCGCCGTTGCCGCCGTCGCCTTCGTTGTACGGGCCTTCGAGCGAACCGTCGGCCAGATAACGCTGGATGCCGCGGCGGCAGGTGTTGCCGCAGTCCACCGGCTTGGAACGCAGCCAGCCGACGAAGGCCTCGGCGACCAGCCGCGTGTCCCAGGGCCGGCCTTCGGCGGCGCCGCGCAGCAGCGCCGCGCCGAGTGCCAGGCTCATCGTCGTGTCGTCGGTGACGTCGCCGGGTTTCAGCTTGAGCCAGCCGCCGCCGACGATGCGCCGGTGCACGCCCCAGCGGTGCACGATCTCGCGCGGTGTCATGAACTCGACCGTCGCGCCCAGCGCGTCGCCCAGCGCCAGCCCGAGGTAGGCGCCGAGCGCACGGTCGGCCACCGCGGCGAGGCCGCCGGCCGCGGCGATGCGCCCGGCCAGGTCCTCACTCATAACTCACCTTCAGGTCGTAGAGGCCGCCGATGGCCAGCACCTCGCCTTCAGCCTGCAGCGAGCGTGTGCTCAGCACGCCGGGTGCCAGCAGCAGCTTGCACAAGGGCACCCGCGCCTCGAACACCCAGTCGCCGAAGCAGCCCGCCTGCTCGCGCGAACGCGTGAACGAGACGATGTTGTTCAGCCGCACCGTGCAGCGGCGCTCGCGCAGCGAGCCGGCGACGATCTGCTCCTCGACGTTGGAACTGCCGCGCCACAGCGTGACGTGCGGGCCTGCGCCCATCAGCTCGAAGCGCGCCAGCATCCACTGGCAGTACTCGAACACCAGGTCCAGTTGCTGCCAGATGCAGTTGTTGTGGAAGCGGCTGCCGGCCTTCTCCTCGAGGTAGCGCATCCAGGCCGGCGACGGGTAGCGCGCCAGCGCCTCGCGGTGGTAGGTGGGCGCCAGCCCGAAGCGGCTCTCGACCCAGCCCTTCAGCACCGCGCCGGCCGGGCTGTTGCTGTCCAGCACCCAGCCCTGCATCAGCTTCAGGTAGCTGGTGCGCCAGCGGCGGCGCTCGGCCTCGCCGGCGTCGGCCGCCGGCGTGCCGAGGCCGAAGCCCAGGCTCATGTAGTGCTGGAAGACCTCGCGCGCCTGCTCGGCGTCGGGGCAGCGGCCGAGCAGCGCGAACAGCCCCGGCTGCGTCTCGCGCGCACCCGCGATGCGCAACGGCTGCGGGTGCGCGTTGAAGGCGAGACTGGCCAGCACCGGCGCCGGGATGCCGACCAGGTTGGTCGTGTACCAGCGCTCCGGATGCGGGTCGTGGGCGTCGGCGGCGGCCACCGAACGCAGGCTCAGACCGGGCGGTTCTCGTACGGGTTGCGCACCGGGCCCATCAGCGCCAGGCCTTCCTCGTAGCTGATCTTCGGGAAGCTGTCCTTGAAGGCCAGCGCACGTTCGGTGACGGCGTCGGTCTTGCCGGCGGTGTCCAGGCGCTTGAGCTCGGTCTTCTCGAGGTACAGCAGCTCGAGCATCTCGTTGTAGACCGTGGCCTCGTCGATCGGCAGCACGTAGAAGGTGGCGCCGCCGTACTCGACCTGGTAGCGCTTGGACAGGTCGATGTTGTCGCAGAACAGGAAGTACTTGCCCTGGGGCGACAGCGTCTCGCCCAGCACCTCGGCCAGCAGCTTCAGGTATTCGAAGGACAGCAGGAAGCCGCAGAGGAAACCGATCTGCGACTCGCCGGCGTTGGCCGCGGCGATGACCTGCTCGCAGGCGATCTCGGGCGGGCGCGCCTCGTCGGCCAGCTTGGCCTGGAACTTCAGCGCCAGGTCACCGCGAAAGCCGAAACGGCCGGCCTTGTGCGTCGGCGCCTTCAGCACGCTGTTGAAGAGGCGGCCTTCGGCTTCGAGGCGGGCGAAAGCGGTGTCTTGGATCGAGAGGGTCATCGGGATCTCCGCAATTGGAAAGGTCGAACGGGAACCGGTGGGCACCGCCTACGGCGGCCTGGACATCGACCACAAGACAGCAACACCCGTACCACGCCATTGCAGGCCCGGTTTCGTCGTGAACCTCACGCGGCGGACGCCATTTCGCCCCCGACGAATGCCACGCGCGTCCCGGCTTTGTCGTGTTTCGGACATTCGACACCGGGGCCACGAAGAGCCGCCAATCGAGATGTTTTTCCTTTCACGACAAGCACTTAGGCGATTTGCACGGGGTTGGCACGGCGGTTGCGATGCGCTGGCTGCGCTTCAATGCCCGCCGGCCCGAAGGCACCTCCTAGAAGAAAACCCAGCAGTCGAAGGCGGCAAGGAATTCGCGAACAGGCTTTCGCAGCCACTCGTTGATTCGTCTCGACCCCAAAGCTCACTACCTAACGGAGTTCAACCCATGAGCAAGCTTCGGCAGATCGCCTTCTACGGCAAGGGTGGCATCGGCAAGTCCACCACCTCGCAGAACACCCTCGCGGCGCTGGCCGAGATGGGCCAGAAGATCCTCATCGTCGGCTGCGACCCCAAGGCCGACTCGACCCGCCTGATCCTGCACGCCAAGGCGCAGGACACGGTGCTGTCGCTGGCCGCCGAGGCCGGCTCGGTGGAGGACCTCGAACTCGAGGACGTCCTCAAGATCGGTTTCCGCGGCATCAAGTGCGTGGAGTCCGGCGGCCCGGAACCGGGCGTCGGCTGCGCCGGCCGCGGCGTCATCACCTCGATCAACTTCCTCGAGGAGAACGGCGCCTATGACGACGTCGACTACGTCAGCTACGACGTGCTGGGCGACGTGGTCTGCGGCGGCTTCGCGATGCCGATCCGCGAGAACAAGGCGCAGGAGATCTACATCGTCATGTCCGGCGAGATGATGGCCATGTACGCGGCCAACAACATCTCCAAGGGCATCCTGAAGTACGCCAACTCGGGCGGCGTGCGCCTGGGCGGCCTGATCTGCAACGAGCGCAAGACCGACAAGGAATACGAGCTCGCCGAAGCGCTGGCCAAGCGCCTGGGCACCAAGCTCATCCACTTCGTGCCGCGCAACAACGTCGTGCAGCACGCCGAGCTGCGCCGCATGACGGTCGTCGAGTACGACCCGAACTGCGCCCAGGCCCAGGAGTACCGCACCCTGGCCAACAAGGTGCACGCCAACGCCGGCAACGGCGTCATCCCGACCCCGATCACGATGGACGAGCTCGAAGACCTGCTGATGGAGTTCGGGATCATGAGCAAGGAAGACGAGTCCATCGTCGGCAAGACCGCGGCCCAAGCAGCGGCCTGATACAGGCCCTGCGGCACCGGGCACGCCCCGGTGCCGGGCCGCCCACCCTGCCCACGGAGAACGACCCATGACCATGACCGCTGAAGAGCGCAAGGCCGCCAACAAGGCCTTGATCGACGAAGTGCTGAAGGCCTATCCGGACAAGATGGCCAAGAAGCGCGCCAAGCACCTGAACGCCTACGAAGAGGGCCGTCCCGACTGCGGGGTGAAGTCCAACATCAAGTCGCTGCCCGGCGTGATGACGATCCGCGGCTGCGCCTACGCCGGCTCCAAGGGCGTGGTGTGGGGCCCGATCAAGGACATGGTGCACATCAGCCACGGCCCGGTGGGCTGCGGCCAGTACTCCTGGGCCTCGCGCCGCAACTACTACGTCGGCATCACCGGGGTCGACAGCTTCGGCACGATGCAGTTCACGTCCGACTTCCAGGAGAAGGACATCGTCTTCGGCGGCGACAAGAAGCTCGAGAAGATCATCGACGAGATCGAGGAGCTGTTCCCGCTGAACAAGGGCATCTCGATCCAGAGCGAGTGCCCGATCGGCCTGATCGGCGACGACATCGAGGCCGTCAGCAAGAAGAAGAGCAAGGAGATGGACGGCAAGACCATCATCCCGGTGCGCTGCGAAGGCTTCCGCGGCGTCAGCCAGTCGCTGGGCCACCACATCGCCAACGACGCGATCCGCGACTGGGTCTTCGACAAGACCGACCCGGGCAAGTACGCCGAGTTCGTCTCCACGCCCTACGACGTGGCGATCATCGGCGACTACAACATCGGCGGCGACGCCTGGTCCAGCCGCATCCTGCTGGAGGAGATCGGCCTGCGCGTCATCGCCCAGTGGTCCGGCGACGGCACGATCGCCGAGCTGGAGAACACGCCCAAGGCCAAGCTCAACGTCCTGCACTGCTACCGGTCGATGAACTACATCAGCCGGCACATGGAGGAGAAGTACGGCGTGCCCTGGGTCGAATACAACTTCTTCGGCCCGACGCAGATCGAGAAGAGCCTGCGCGAGATCGCCAGCCACTTCGACGACACGATCAAGGCCAACGCCGAGCGCGTGATCGCCAAGTACCGGCCGATGGTCGACGCCGTCATCGCCAAGTACAAGCCGCGCCTGGACGGCAAGAAGGTGATGCTCTACGTCGGCGGCCTGCGTCCGCGCCACGTCATCGGGGCCTACGAGGACCTGGGCATGGAGATCTGCGGCACCGGCTACGAGTTCGCCCACAACGACGACTACCAGCGCACCACCCACTACATCAAGGACGGCACGCTGATCTACGACGACGTGACGGGCTACGAGTTCGAGAAGTTCGTCGAGCGCGTGCAGCCGGACCTGATCGGCTCGGGCATCAAGGAGAAGTACGTCTTCCAGAAGATGGGCCTGCCGTTCCGGCAGATGCACAGCTGGGACTACTCCGGCCCCTACCACGGCTACGACGGCTTCGCCATCTTCGCCCGTGACATGGACATCGCGATCAGCTCGCCGGTCTGGGGTCTCGCCAAGGGCGCGCCCTGGAAGAAAGCGGCCTGAGCCCGCCACCGCATCAAGGAGCACACCATGCCGCAAAACGCCGACAAGATCATCGACCACGAGCTGCTGTTCCGCGAGCCGGAGTACCAGAAGCTCTTCGCCGACAAGAAGGCGAACTTCGAATACAAGCACGCCGACGTCAAGATCGACGAGATCCGCAACTGGACCAAGACGCCGGAGTACCGCGAGAAGAACTTCGCCCGCGAAGCGCTGACCGTCAACCCGGCCAAGGCCTGCCAGCCGCTGGGCGCCGTCTTCGTCGCCAACGGCTTCGCCAGGACGCTGCCGTTCGTGCACGGCTCGCAGGGCTGCGTCGCCTACTACCGCAGCCACTTCAGCCGCCACTTCAAGGAGCCGACGTCCTGCGTCAGCTCGTCGATGACCGAGGACGCCGCGGTCTTCGGCGGCCTGACCAACATGGTCGACGGCCTGGCCAACAGCTTCAACCTCTACAAGCCCGACATGATCGCGGTGTCGACGACCTGCATGGCGGAAGTCATCGGCGACGACCTGAACGCGTTCATCAAGACGGCCAAGGAGAAGGGCAGCATCCCGGCCGACTTCGACGTGCCGTTCGCGCACACCCCGGCCTTCGTCGGCAGCCACGTCACCGGCTACGACAACGCGCTGCTGGGCGTGCTGCAGCACTTCTGGGAAGGCAAGGCCGGCGTCACGGCGCCGCTGGAGCGCGTGCCCGACGAGAGCATCAACTTCATCGGCGGCTTCGACGGTTTCGTCGTCGGCAACCTGAAGGAGATCAAGCGCATCTTCGCGCTGTTCGGCGTCGAGGCGACGATCCTCTGCGACCCGTCCGAGGTCTGGAACACCCCGACCGACGGCGAGTTCCGCATGTTCTCCGGCGGCACGACCAAGGCCGAGGTCGAGCGTGCGCTGCACGCCAAGGCGACCATCGTCTTCCAGGAATACAGCTGCGAGAAGACCGCCAAGTACCTGCGCGAGAAGGGCCACGAGGTCGTCGTGCTGAACGCGCCGGTGGGCGTGGGCGGCACCGACGAGCTGCTGATGGCCATCAGCCGCCTGACCGGCAAGCCGGTGCCGGCCGAGCTGGAACTCGAACGCGGCCAGCTCGTCGACGCCATCGCCGACAGCCAGGCCCATCTGCACGGCAAGAAGTACGCGCTCTACGGTGATCCCGACCAGCTGATCGGCTACACGAAGTTCCTGCTCGAGCTGGGCGCCGAGCCGACCCACGTGCTGTCGACCAACGGCAACGAGGACTGGGCCGAGAAGGTGCGTGCGGTGCTCGCCGCCTCGCCCTACGGCCAGGACTGCAAGGTCTACCCGAAGCGCGACCTCTGGCACCTGCGCAGCCTGCTGTTCACCGAGCCGGTGGACTTCCTGATCGGCAACACCTACGGCAAGTACCTCGAGCGCGACGCCGGCACGCCGCTGGTGCGCCTGGTGTTCCCGATCTTCGACCGCCACCACTACCACCGTTACCCCACCTGGGGCTACGAGGGCGGCATGCGGCTGCTGACGATGCTGCTCGACGAGTACTTCGAGAAGCTGGACGCCAACACCAACATCGCCGGCAAGACCGACATCTCGTTCGACATCATCCGCTGACGGCCACGGCGGGCCGGTTCGCCCCGGCCCGCCGCCCTCACGAGGAGAACCCGCGATGACCGACCCCGACCGCGACAGCCCCGTGCTCGTGCGCCTCACGCGCGACGGCCGCCGCGTCGAGGTCATCGCCGGCGCCGTCTGCCTGGACGGCCGCCCCGAGGCGCACGAGCTCGTGCCCCTCTCAGAACATCCCAACCGCAGCGCGGTGCTCGCGCTGTGCCCCGACGCCAGCCACATGGCCGGCCGGCTGGCGCTGACGCTGGCCGAGGCCTCGGTCGCGCAGGCCGCGCTGCGCCGCGCCCGGGACGGCTTCGACGGCAGCGAGGCCGCGGTGCGCGAGCGCCTGCGCCAGGCCGTCTGGCAGCGCAGCATCGTCGGCCAGGGCGTCGACGAATGATCTACGTGCTCGAGTGCCCGCCCGCCGGCACGGCACGCGCCTGGTTCGCCTACGACGCCGAGGACCTGGTCGAGCGCGTCGCCGACCGCCGCGGACTGGCCGCCTGGGAGGTCTGGGACCGGCGCAGCCCGCGCGAACTGCTCGCGATGTGCGGCGAGCACCCCGAGGCCCCCGGCGTCGCCCAACGCCTGCCGGCGCTGTGCGCGCTCGGCGCCGAACACGGCTGGGACACGCCGCTGCACCGTGCCGACGCGCTGCTCGGCCGCGGCGTGATGACCGCCGTGGCGGTCGACACGCTGGAGGCCTGCGCCGCGACGCTGGACGCCGGCGGCTCGCCGGCCGTGATCTGGCCCGACGACACGAGCGCGATCCTGGCGTTCGAGGACGACACGCTGGTGCTGTGGCAAGGCGCCGGCTGGCGCGCACGCCACGCGCTGCGCGAACAGCTCGTCGCCACCGAGGCGCTGGCCGACGCGTGACAAAGTCCTGACGCGGTAACGGCGCTTGACGCCGGCCGCGAGCCGCGCATCATCGTTCCGAACGGGACGCCTGTCGGTCCGGTGCACCCGCCCGGGTGCAGCCGACGGCCCCCGCCGGGAAGGCGAAGACAAGGCATGCGTTTGCCATGGCGGTTCCTGATCGGGCTGCTGTGGGCCGCGGGCGCCCAGGCCCAGGGGCAGGTTTACGGGCTGGCCGGCAAGAGCACCGACGACCCCAACTACGTCGCCGCCTGGCGCGGCTGTGCCGCCGAGGCCCAGACCTGGGGCGACCGCTGCATCGCGCTCGGCGTGCGCGGCCCGGCCCGCGCACGCGCCCAGGACGCGGCCATCGTCGCCGGCCTGCAGCGCGGGCTCTCGGGCCTGGCCGTCGCGGTGACCAACTCGCGTTATCTCGGCGAGTCGGCCCTCGCGCTGGCGGCCGAACGCGGCGTGCCGGTCGTCACCTTCGAGACCGACGTCGACCCGGCGCAGCGCGCGCTGCGCCGCGTGCACATCGGCGCCGACAACGCCGACATCGGCCGCCAGCTCGCGGCCCTGGTCGCCGCGCGCCGCCCGGCAGGCGGCCAGCTCTGCCTGCTCGCCGGCGACTCGCACGACGCCGCCACGGCCGCCCGCGTGACGGCGCTGCGGCGCACGCTGGCGCAGGACCCGAAACTCGCCGAAGGCGCCCGCCTGTCAGGCGAACGCGGCTGGCGAGAGGTCGCGCGCTGCCCGTGGTTCAACGGCGACGACGCGCGGCGTGCGCTGCGCCAGCTCGCCACCGCGTTCCGCGACGAGGACACCGACGCCGTCGTGGCGCTCGGCGCCTGGCCCTTCGCCGACCCGGGCGCCTACCGCGCCGCCGTGCAGCCGCTGGCCGCGCAGGACCGGCAGCGTGTCGTCGTCGCGGCCACCGGCGCGCTCACGGCCGGGCAGAAGGCCCTGCTGGCCGACGGGCTGGTGCAGGGCTACGTGTCGGTCGACTACGAGCAGATGGGCCGCTACGCCTACCGGGCGATGAAGCGGCTGGCCACCGGCCACCCGGTGGAGCCGTCGATCCGGATCGGCGCGGTGGTGCGCCACGCGCTGTGAGCCGGCCCGCCGCGATGCCGCCGGCGATGCGCCGCCTGTCGCGTGAACTGCTGCTGCGCGTGGCCGCGGCCAGCGTCGTGCTGGTGCTGCTGGCGACGCTGGCCAACGCCTGGATCAGCCATCGCGACGAACGCGGCCGCCAGCGCGAGCAGGTGCAGGCGGTGCTCGGCGCCTACGGGCCGGCGCTCGCCAAGGCGGTCTGGGAACTCGACGACGCCTCGGTCCAGGTGCAGCTGCAGGGGCTGCGCAGCTTTCCGGCGCTGCTGTCGGCCGAGGTGCGCGGGCGCGGCATCGACGAACGCTACGCCAAGCCCGGCGCGAACCCGGTGCACGCCGGCGAGACGCTGCGCCACCCGCTGCCGGCCCCGGACGGCCAGGGCACGGTCGCGGTGCTCGAGCTGCGCCTGGACGAGGACTGGCTGAACGGCCAGGTCTGGCAGGCCTCGCGCCAGTTCGCGGCCGCGGCGCTGGTCGAGATGCTGCTGCTCGCGGCGCTGGTGTACGCGCTGGTCGCGCGCAGCGTCTCGCGGCCGCTGGAGCGGCTGCACGCCCACGTGCGCGCGCTGGACCTCAGCCGGCTGGGCGAACCGGCGCCCCGGCCGCCGGGCCCGGCCAACGAACTGCACGCACTTGCCGACGGCATCACCGGCCTGCAGCGCGCCCTGCAGCACCAGCTGGCGCTGCAGACGCGGCAGTTCGACGAAGTGCTGCGCCGCATGGCCGACGGCGCCGGCGTCGTCGACGCCGATGGCCGCATCGTCGTCTGCAACCCAGCCTGGGCGGCGATGCTCGGCGCCGCAGGGCCCGCGCAGGCGCTCGGGCTGCCGGCCACGGCCTGGCTCGCCGAACCGTCGTGGGACACGCTCGCTGCGCGGCTGGCGCAGGCGGGCACGCTGCCCGCCGAAGACCTGTCGCTGCGCCGCGCCGACGGCGGCACGCTGGCCACCGAGGCCAGCTTCGCGGTCTTCGCACGCGCCGACGCCGGCGCGCCGGTGCGCGTGCAGCTGGTGCTGCGCGACGTCAGCGCCCGGCGCGAGACCGAACGCACGCTGGTCGCCGCACGCGAGGCCGCCGAGGCGGCGACGCGCGCCAAGAGCGACTTCCTGGCCAACATGAGCCACGAGATCCGCACGCCGATGAACGCGATCCTCGGCATGACGGCGCTGGCGCTGCGCACCGAACTCGACCCGCGCCAGCGCGACTACCTCGAGAAGACCCGCGCCGCGGCGCAGTCGCTGCTGGGCATCGTCAACGTCATCCTCGACTTCTCGAAGATCGAGGCCGGCCGGCTGGAGCTCGAGCACGACGAGTTCGAGCTCGACGCGGTGCTCGACGGCGTCGCGGCCATCGTCGCGCTGCAGGCGCACGACCGCGGCCTGGGCTTCCTGCTCGACGTGTCCGAGCAGGTGCCGCGGCGGCTGGTCGGCGACGCGCTGCGGCTGTCGCAGGTGCTGGTCAACCTGTGCGGCAACGCGGTCAAGTTCAGCGAACGCGGCGAGGTGCTCGTGCGCGTCGAGGCGCTGGACGCCGCCGACCCGCACCTGCAGCGCCTGCGTTTCGTCGTGCACGACGAAGGCATCGGCCTGTCGCCGCAGGATCTGGAGCGCCTGTTCCGGCCGTTCAGCCAGGTCGACGCCTCGACGACGCGGCGCTACGGCGGCACCGGCCTGGGCCTGGCGATCAGCCGCCAGCTGGTGCAGGCGATGGGCGGGGACATCGCGGTGCGCAGCAGCCCGGGACGCGGCAGCGAGTTCGCCTTCGACGCGGTTTTCGGCCGCAGCGACCGGCCCGCCGCCGCGGCCCGGCGGGCGCCGCGTGAAGGCCTGCGCCTGCTGGCGGCCCACGCCAGTGCGCGCGCACGCACGATCCTGGCCGCCCGGGCGGCCGAGATCGGCTGCAGCGCAGCCGCGGCGAGCTCGGGCGACGAAGCCGCCGCCGCCCTGGCCGCCAGCGCCGTCGACCTGGTGCTGCTCGACGCGGCGCTGATCGCGGCGGACGCCGGCCTGCCCGCAAGGCTGCGGGCGCTGGCCGGCCCCGCCGCGCGGCTGGTGGCGCTGGTGCCCTACGGTGCCGACGACGCCGCGCGCCCGCTGCCGGCGGGTGTCGACACGCTGCTGGCCGCGCCGGTGACGACGGCGACGCTGCTCGCGCTGCTGGAGTCGCTGTTCGGTCGCGATGCGCCGGCCCCCGGCGAGCCGCTGCCGCGGCCGCCGGCGCCGCGCCGCCTCGAAGGCCTGCGCGTGCTGCTCGCCGAGGACAACCCGGTGAACCAGGAGCTGACGCTGGAGCTGCTGCGCCAGGCCGGCGCCAGCACGGCACTGGCCGGCGACGGCCTGGAGGCCCTGGCCTGGCTGGCGCGCGAACGTTTCGACGCCGTGCTGATGGACGTGCAGATGCCGGTGCTCGACGGCCTGGAGGCTACGCGCCGGCTGCGCCGACTGCCCGGGCTGGAGGCGCTGCCGGTGATCGCGATGACCGCGCACGCGATGGCCAGCGACCGCGAGGCCTGCCTGGCCGCCGGCATGAACGACCACCTGGCCAAACCCTTCGAGCCCGACGTGCTGATCGAGCGGCTGCGGCACTGGACCGGCATCGACGCCGCGCCCGCCGTCGCGCCGGCCGCTGCGCCAGCGGCGGCAGGGGCGCACGCCGTGCTGCCGCCCACGCTGCCGGGCCTGGACAGGGCCACCGGCCTGCGTTTTGCCGCCGGCCAGCCCGCGCTGTACCGGCGCGTGCTGGAACTCTTCGCGCAGTCGCGCGCCGGCATGCCGGCGACGATCGTCGAACAGTGTCGCGGCGGCGATCTGGCCGCCGCGGCTTCGGCGCTGCACATGCTGAAGTCGGAGTCGGCGACGATCGGTGCCACCGCGCTGCGCGAGGCCACCCGCACGCTGGAAGCCGCGGTGCGCTCGGGCGAACGCGCCGCGATCGACGCCGCGCTACCGGTCTTCGACGCCGAGCTGCGGCAGGTGCTGGACGGCCTGGCGGCGGCCTTCGGCACGCCGGCGGCCGAAACCCAGGCGTCGCGTTTGTCGTGATCCCGCCAACGCCGGCAACGCCGGCGCAGATCGCCAAGTCCTTGTCGGCGAAGGAGAAAACGCGCGGCGCACGACTGGCACCGATCGTGCAACACGGCATGGGCCGCCCACAGGAGCCCGCCGCATGTCCGCATCGCTCAACGCCAGGATCGCCCAGGTCTTCGACGAGCCCGGCTGCGACGTCAACCAGGCCAAGGGCGAGAAGGCGCGCAAGAAGGGCTGCACCAAGCAGCTGACGCCCGGTGCCGCCGCCGGCGGCTGCGCCTTCGACGGCGCCAAGATCGCGCTGCAGCCGATCGCCGACGTCGCCCACCTCGTGCACGGCCCGATCGCCTGCGAAGGCAACAGCTGGGACAACCGCCACAGCGCGAGTTCCGGCCCGAAGATCTACCGCACCGGCTTCACCACCGACATCGACGAGTTCGACGTCGTCTACGGCGGCGAGAAGCGGCTGTTCAAGGCCATCCGCGAGATCGCCGAGACCGTGCGCCCGCCGGCGATCTTCGTCTACCAGACCTGCGTGCCGGCGATGATCGGCGACGACATCGAGGCCGTCTGCAAACGCGCCAGCGAACGTTTCGGCCTGCCGGTCGTGCCGGTCGACGTGCCGGGTTTCGCCGGCCCGAAGAACCTGGGCAACAAGCTCGGCGCCGAGGCGCTGCTCGACTACGTGATCGGCACCGTCGAGCCCGACGTCAGCACGCCCTACGACATCAACATCATCGGCGAGTACAACCTGTCGGGCGAGCTCTGGCAGGTCAAGCCGCTGCTGGACGCGCTGGGCGTGCGCGTGCTGGCCTGCATCACCGGCGACGGCCGCTACCGCGAGATCGCGTCGGCGCACCGGGCCAAGGCCAACATGATGGTCTGCTCGAAGTCGATGATCAACGTCGCCACGCGCATGCAGCAGCGCTGGGGCATCCCGTACTTCGAAGGCTCGTTCTACGGCATCGCCGACATGAGCCGGACGCTGCGCGACATCGCCCGGCTGCTGGTGCAGACCGGCGCGCCGGCCGACATCGTCGACCGCGCCGAGGCCCTGATCGCCGCCGAGGAGCCGCGCGCCTACGAGCGCCTGCGCGCCTACCGCGAGCGCCTGGCCGGCAAGCGTGTGCTGCTGATCACCGGCGGCGTCAAGAGCTGGTCGGTGGTCTCGGCGCTGCAGGAAGCCGGGCTGGAGATCGTCGGCACCAGCGTCAAGAAGAGCACCAAGGAAGACAAGCAGCGCATCCAGGAGATCATGGGCGACGACGCCCACATGATCGAGGACCTCGCGCCGCGCGAGATGTACCGCATGCTGCGCGAGGCGCGCGCCGACATCATGCTGTCCGGCGGCCGCAGCCAGTTCGTCGCGCTGAAGGCGCGCATGCCCTGGATGGACATCAACCAGGAGCGCCACCACGCCTTCGCCGGCTACGAGGGCATCGTGACCATGGTCGCCGAGATCGACAAGGCGATCTTCAACCCGGTCTGGCAGCAGGTGCGGGCGCCCGCGCCCTGGGAAGCCCCGGCCGTGGCGCTGGCGGCCTGAACGGGAGCAGACGATGGCCCTCGTCACCGAAAGCAAGAAGTCCTGCAGCGTCAACCCGCTGAAGATGAGCGCACCGCTGGGCGCCAGCTTCGCCTTCATGGGGCTGGAGTCCTGCATGCCGCTGATGCACGGCTCGCAGGGCTGCACCTCCTTCGGCCTGGTGCTGCTGGTGCGCCACTTCAAGGAGGCGATCCCGCTGCAGACGACGGCGATGAACGAGGCGACGACCATCATGGGCGGCGACGACAACCTCGTGAAGGCGCTGCTCAACATCCGCCAGCGCGCCCAGCCGAAGATCATCGGCATCTGCTCGACCGGGCTCACCGAGACCAAGGGCGACGACGTCGACGGCACGATCCGCCTCGCGCGCCAGCAGCACCCCGAGCTGGCCGACACGGCCGTCGTCTACGCCTCGACACCCGACTACGTCGGCGCCTTCCAGGACGGCTGGGCGGCCGCCGTCACGGCGCTGGTCTCGACGCTGCCGCGCGTCGGCGAGCCGCGCCGCGACGGCGTCGTCGCGCTGCTGCCCGGCTTCCACCTGACGCCGGCCGACCTGGAGGAGCTGCGCGAGACGATCGAGGCCTTCGGCCTGCAGGCCGTCGTCGTGCCCGACATCTCGGGCTCGCTCGACGGCCACATCCCCGACACCTGGCAGGGCACGACGATCGGCGGCACGCCGCGCGCCGACATCGAGGCCCTGGGCGGCGTCATCGAGGTGCTGGCCGTCGGCGAGCAGATGCGCCCGGCCGCCGAGGCGCTGCAATCGCGCTGCGGCGTGCCCTACACGCTGTTCGACCGCCTGACCGGCCTGGCCGCCAGCGACGCCTTCGTGCGCCGCCTGGCCGAGCTGTCGGGCCGCGAGGTGCCGGCCAAGCTGCGCCGCCAGCGCAGCCAGCTGGTCGACGCGATGCTCGACGCCCACTTCCACACCGGCAACGCGAAGATCGCGCTCGCCGCCGAGCCCGACCTGCTGTGGGCCGCCGGCAGCTTTCTCGCCGAGATGGGCGCCGAACTCGCGACCTGCGTGACGACGACGCGCTCACCGCTGCTCGAACGCCTGCCGACCAGCGAAGTGCTGATCGGCGACCTGGAGGACTTCGAACGTTCGGCCGAAGCCACCGGCGCCGAGCTGCTGATGACGCATTCGCACGGCCGCCAGGCCGCCGAGCGCCTGGGGCGGCCGCTGTTCCGCCTGGGCATCCCGATGTTCGACCGCATCGGCAACGCCCACGTGCGCATGGTCGGCTACCGCGGCACACGCGACTTCGTCAACGCCGTCGGCAACGCGCTGATCGAGTGCATCGCTCACCACGGCCCTGACGACTGGCCGCTGCCGGCCGCCAGCCTGGCCGCCGTCGAAGCCGTGCCGCCGGCCGTGGCCCACGTCAGCGCCGTCATCCCGCGCCGCCGCCCGGCGGCCACCGATCCCGTCACTTCCCGGAGCGAACCATGAAAGTCGCCTTCGCCACACAGGACCAGCAGCGCGTGGACGCGCACTTCGGCTGGGCCCCGCATCTGGCGGTCTACGACGTCACCCCCGAGGGCTATGCCTTCGTGCAGGACTTCGCCTTCGGCGACGGCCTGGACGAGGACGGCGACGAGGACAAGCTGACACCGAAGCTGGCCGCGATCGGCGACTGCGCCATCGTCTACGTCGCCGCGATCGGCGGCTCGGCGGCGGCGCGTGTCGTCGCCAGCCGCATCCACCCGGTCAAGGTGACGCAGCCCGAACCGATCCTGGACATCCTCGACAAGCTGCAGAACGTGCTGCGCGGCACGCCGCCTCCGTGGCTGCGCAAGGCGCTGATGAAGGGCCAGGAACGCTCCTTCGACTTCGAGGACGATGCCGAGGTGAAGCGATGAGCGCCGCCGTCGAGAGCCCGGCGGCCGACGAGGCCGCGCTGCAGGACGGCTTCGTGCGCGAGCTGATCAAGCAGATCCGCGCCCAGGACACGCACGGCACCTGGGACGGCAAGAGCGACACGACGCTGCTCGAGCCCTTCATCCTGAGCGCCGAGCAGCGCCGCGCGCTGCCGATCATGGGCGACCCCGACCCCGACACGCTGTGGCGGCTGGACCTGTTCCACAACGCCGTCGGCCTGGCGATCGAACGTGCCACCGGGATCATGGTCAGCCCGATGACGAAGATGAGCCACGAAGGTTTCGGCCGCACGGTGCTGACCGCCGGCCGGCTGGTCGTCGTCAACCGCCATCTGCGCGACGTGCACCGCTTCGGCTACCCGAGCCTCGCCAAGCTGGCCGAAGCCGGCAGCAAGCTGGTCGCCGAAGGCGTGTCGATGATCAACGCCCACCGCGACGTCGCCACCTGGGGAGCATGAGATGGCCGACCTCGAAACCCTGAAGGCCGAGATCAAGAAGCTCAACGCCCGCGCGACGCAGGCCAAGATGGACCTGCACGACCTGTCGGAGGAACTGCCGACGAACTGGGAGCGCATCCCCGAGGTCGCCCGGGTCGCCCACGAGGCGCATGCGGCGCTGGTCGCCGCACGCGCGCAGCTCGCCGCGGCCCAGGCCGCCTGACGGAGAACACCGTGTCCGACTTCAGCATCACCCTGCCCTCGGGCGCCACCTGGACGCCCTCCTTCGTGCAGAAGATCGACGAAGGCAAGTGCATCGGCTGCGGCCGCTGCTTCCGTGTCTGCCCGCGCGGCGTGCTCGAACTGATCGGCCTCGACGAGGACGGCGAGCGGGTCTCGCTGGACCCGGACGGCGACGACGACGAGGAGTACGAGAAGAAGGTCATGACGATCGCGCACGGCGAGCTGTGCATCGGCTGCACCGCGTGCTCGAAGATCTGCCCGAAGAAGTGCTACTCGCACGCCCCGGTGGCCGCCTGATGGAGCCGCGGCCGGTGCCCGAGGCGCTGGCGCGGCGCGCGGCGCGTGCCGACGAGGTCGAGGACCTGGTCGCGCTGCTGCTCGACCACGCCGAGGGCCCGCGCGAAGCCGCGGCCGCCATCGCCGAGACGCTGGCCGTCGCCTGCCTGGGCGACAACCACCTCTGGCAGGACCTGCAGCTGGGCTCGCGCGCCGAGCTGTCGGCGCTGATGACCTGGTGGTTCCCGGCGCTGGTGCGCAAGAACAGCGCCGACATGAAGTGGAAGAAGTTCCTCTACAAGCAGCTGTGCGAGCGCGAGCAGCTCTTCGTCTGCAAGGCGCCGAGCTGCGCCGTCTGCTGCGACCACGCGCTGTGTTTCGGCCCCGAGGACGGCGCGCGCCGCGCCGTGGCCGTGGCCGCCTGAGCACGCCGGCACGATGTTCACCGCCGCGCTGCTGGACCTGGTGCAGCAGTCCGGGGACGGTGTGCTGATCCTCGTCGACGGCATCGACGAGTCCGACTTCCGCCATTCGCGGCTGACACGCGCCGAGGTGCGCCGGCTGCTGCTCGTCGTCGCACGCACGCTCGACGCGCTGCCGCCCGAGGCGCGGCGCACGATGCCCGAGATCGACCTCGACGGCTGGCGTGTCATCGGCAGCGCGCTGATCGACGACGGCCCCGGCGCCGACGACGCCGCCTGGTTCGCCGCCAGCTCGCTGCTGCCGGCGACGCTGGGCTGGCTGAAGCTGTACCGGCGCGAGGCGCCGCAACTCTTCGACTACCGGCCCTGAGGCGGGCGCGCCTGACGGATCACTCGTCGGGCGTCGCGCGCAGCAGCGCGCTGACGACCTCGTCGCCCAGGCGCGCGTGCGGGGCCACCCGCTCGATCAGCTCCAGCCGCTCGCGCGCCGTGTCCAGGTCGCCGGCTCGCAAGGCGATGAAGGCCAGCGCCTTGTGCATGAAGAGCCAGAAACGCGCCGGGCCGTCGGCGTTGAAGTCGGGTGCCGGCGCACCGTCGAGTGCACGGCCGTCGTCGTCCAGCCCGGCGGCGCGGCCGGCTTCGAGCAGGCCGCGCGCCGCGGCGCGTTCGGCGAGCTCGAACTCGCGCCGCTGCGCGTGGTGCTTGGCCAGCGCGAAGTACAGCACCAGGGCCTGCGGCGCGATGGCCTGCGCCGTCCACAGCAGCGCGCCCCGTTGCGCGGGGCCGGCCACCGCGGCCTGGCGCAGCAGGCCGTGCACGGCGGCCGGCACCGGGCCGCCGAAGAAGGCGTCGGACGCGACACCGGTGAACAGGTTCATCTGCGCTCCCCTTGTCTGCCCGTGGGCACGGGCCTGCATCCGGGCAAGCACGGCAGGTGCCAGACCGCCCGCGTCGCAATGGCGACAAAAGCGACAGGCCCGGCCGTGCCGACGGCACCACCGACGATCCGGCCGAGGCCAGGCAAGTGTCTGATCCAGATCAGATTTTTCCTGCGGCACGGGTTGGCACGGTCCCTGCGTTATGGGGATGCCTCGCCACTTCCGCCGGAGCCTCGTGATGGATCCCAGCGCCAAGCCGATCTACCTGGACTACGCGGCCACGACGCCGGTCGACCCGCGTGTCGTGCAGGCGATGCTGCCCTATCTGTATGAACAGTTCGGGAACCCCGCGTCGCGCAGCCACGCTTTCGGCTGGGCGGCAGAGGAGGCGGTGGAGATCGCCCGCGAACACGTTGCCGCGCTCGTCGGCGCCGACCCGCGCGAGATCGTCTGGACCTCCGGCGCCACCGAGAGCAACAACCTCGCGATCAAGGGCGCGGCGCAGTTCAACCGCTCGCGCGGCCGCCACCTCGTCACCGTGAAGACCGAGCACAAGGCGGTGCTGGACACGATGCGCGAGCTCGAACGCGCCGGCTGGGAGGTGACCTACCTCGACGTCGGCGCCGACGGCCTCGTCGACCCGGCGGCCTTCGAGGCCGCGCTGCGGCCCGACACCGTGCTCGCCTCGGTGATGCTGGTTAACAACGAGATCGGCGTCGTGCAGGACGTCGTCGCGCTGGGCCGCATCTGCCGCGCCTGCGGCGTGCTGCTGCACGTCGACGCCGCCCAGGCCACCGGCAAGGTGGCGATCGACTTCGCGTCCTGGCCGGTGGACCTGATGAGCCTGTCGGCGCACAAGACCTACGGCCCCAAAGGCATCGGCGCGCTGGTCGTGCGGCGCAAGCCGCGTGTGCGCATCGAGGCCCAGACGCACGGTGGCGGCCACGAGCGCGGCATGCGCTCGGGCACGCTGCCCACGCACCAGATCGTCGGCATGGGCGAGGCCTACCGGCTGGCGCGCGTGTCGATGGCCGCCGAGAACGAACGCATCCGCACGCTGCGCGACCGGCTGCTCGCCGGGCTGTCGGACATCCCCGAGATCCGCGTCAACGGCTCGCTCGACGCACGCGTGCCGCACAACCTCAACGTCAGCTTCCAGTTCGTCGAAGGCGAGTCGCTGCTGATGGGCCTGAAGGGCATCGCCGTCTCGTCGGGCTCGGCCTGCACCTCGGCCAGCCTGGAGCCCAGCTACGTGCTGCGGGCGCTGGGCCTGTCCGACGAGGTCGCGCACAGCTCGATCCGCTTTTCCGTCGGCCGCTTCACGACCGAGGCCGAGATCGACGCCGCCGTCGAGCAGACGCGCCGCACCGTCGAGCGCCTGCGCGAGCTGAGCCCGCTGTGGGACCTGCACTGCGCCGGCGTCGACCTCGCCGCCGTGCAGTGGGCGGCGCACTGATTCCTTTGCACACCCGGAGGCCGACATGGCGTACAGCGAAAAGGTCATCGACCACTACGAGAACCCGCGCAACGTCGGCGGCTTCGCGGCCGGCGACGACACGGTGGCCACCGGCATGGTCGGCGCGCCGGCCTGCGGCGACGTGATGAAGCTGCAGATCAAGGTCGACCCGAGCACCGGCGTCATCGAGGACGCACGCTTCAAGACCTACGGCTGCGGCTCGGCGATCGCGTCGAGCTCGCTGGTCACCGAGTGGGTCAAGGGCAAGACGCTGGAGCAGGCGCTGGCGATCAAGAACACCGCCATCGCCGAGGAGCTGGCGCTGCCGCCGGTGAAGATCCACTGCTCCATCCTCGCCGAGGACGCGATCAAGGCCGCGGTGGCCGACTACCGCCAGCGCCACGCCGGCCCGGGCGGGCTGATCGAGGAGCGCGCCTGCTCGCCCTCGTCGCCCGATCAACAGCACAGCGAAGCGGCCTGAAGCGCCGCGCCGACCACCAGGAGTCCACGATGGCCTGCCAGTCTCAAGGAAACGCCGCCGCGCCCGCCGAACTCGTGCCGCGCGCCGACCCGCCGCTGCTGCCCGAAGGCGAGCAGCCGATCCGCATCAGCGACGCCGTCGTCGCCAAGGTCAGCGAGCTGCTGGCCGAGGAAGGCGACCCCAGCCTGCAGCTGCGCATCTACGTCACTGGCGGCGGCTGCTCGGGCTTCCAGTACGGCTTCGCCTTCGACGACGAGGTCAAGGAAGACGACGTGCGCGTCGCGCGCGAGCCGATCACCGTCGTCGTCGACGCGATGAGCCTGCAGTACCTCGTCGGCGCCGAGATCGACTACGAGGACCGCCTGGACGGTGCGCGCTTCGTCATCCGCAACCCGAACGCGACCAGCACCTGCGGTTGCGGCTCGTCCTTCTCGGTGTGACGCCATGGCCATCAGCGTCACCCCCAAGGCCGCGGCCCAGATCCGCAAGGCGCTGGCCAAACGCGGCAGCGGCGTCGGCCTGCGGCTGGACGTCAAGACCAGCGGCTGCTCGGGCTACGCCTACGCGCTGGAGTTCGCCGACGCCGCCGCGCCCGAGGACCTGGCCTTCGAGTCCGAAGGCGTGCAGCTCTTCGTCGCCGCCAACAGCCTGCCGCTGCTCGACGGCACGCGGCTGGACTGGGTGCGCGAAGGGCTGAACGAAGGCTTCAAGTTCGACAACCCGAACGCCGCCGCCACCTGTGGCTGCGGCGAGTCGTTCGCCGTCTGAGAACGCCATGGCGCTGCTGCAGATCGCCGAACCGGGCCGCGCCGCCGCGCCGCACCAGCACCGGCTGGCCGTCGGCATCGACCTGGGCACGACGAACTCGCTGGTCGCCACGGTGCGCAGCGGCCAGGCCGTCGTGCTGCCCGACGGCGACGGCCGGCGCCTCGTGCCCTCGGTCGTGCACTACGGCGAGGACGGCGTGCTGACCGTCGGCGCCGCGGCCACGGCCTTCGCCGCCGCCGACCCGCAGAACACGATCGCCTCGGCCAAGCGCCTGATCGGCCGCGCGCTGGAAGACATCGCCGCCGGCAGCCTGCCCTATGCGCTGGAGCGCCTGAGCGACAGCGCCGTCGGCGTGCGCACGCGCGCCGGCGTCAAGAGCCCGGTCGACGTCGGCGGCGAGGTGCTGCAGGTGCTGAAGGAACGCGCCGAGGCTTCGCTGGGCGGCGAGCTGGTCGGCGCGGTGATCACCGTGCCGGCCTACTTCGACGACGCCCAGCGCCAGGCGACCAAGGACGCCGCGGCGCTGGCCGGCCTCAACGTGCTGCGCCTGCTGAACGAACCCACCGCTGCGGCCATCGCCTACGGCCTGGAGTCGGCCAGCGAAGGCGTCTACGTCGTCTACGACCTGGGCGGCGGCACCTTCGACGTCAGCATCCTGCGGCTGTCGCGCGGCGTCTTCGAGGTCGTCGCGACCGCCGGCGACGCGGTGCTCGGCGGCGACGACTTCGACCACGCGCTGGCGCAGTGGTTCGCCGGCGAGACCGGCGGCTGGCACCCGGCCGACCTGGCGCGGCTGCACGCCGCGGCGCGCCACGCCAAGGAGACGCTGAGCGGGCTGGACCGCGTCGTCATGCACTGCCTGCGCGCCGACGGCACGCCGGCGACGGCGACGATCACGCGCAGCCAGTTCGAGACGCTGACGCGGCCGCTCGTCGAGCGCACGCTGGGCCCGGTCAAACGCGCGCTGCGCGACGCGAAGCTCAAGCCCGCCGAGGTCGACGGCGTCGTGCTGGTCGGCGGCGCGACGCGCATGCCGGCGGTGCGCGCCGCCGTGGGCGCGCTGTTCGGCCGCGAGCCGTACACCGGCATCGACCCCGACGAGGCGGTGGCGCTGGGCGCGGCGATCCAGGCCGACCAGCTGGCCGGCAACCGCGGCGCAGACGGCCTGCTGCTGCTGGACGTGAACCCGCTGTCGCTGGGCCTGGAGACGATGGGCGGGCTGGTCGAGAAGATCATCCCGCGCAACAGCACCGTGCCGACGGCGCGCGCCCAGGACTTCACGACCTTCAAGGACGGCCAGACGGCGATGGTGCTGCACGTCGTGCAGGGCGAACGCGAGCTGGTCAGCGAGTGCCGCTCGCTGGCGCGCTTCACGCTGCGCGGCATCCCGGCGATGGTCGCCGGCGCGGCGCGCATCCGCGTCACCTTCCAGATCGACGCCGACGGGCTGCTGTCGGTCAGCGCCGTCGAGCAGACCTCGGGCGCGCGCGCCCAGGTCGAGGTCAAGCCGAGCTACGGCCTGGGCACCGAGCAGGTGGCCGGCATGCTGCAGCAGGCGCTGGGCCACGCCGCCGAGGACGCCGCGGCACGCGCGCTGCGCGAAGCCGAGATCGACGCCCGCCGCCTGCTCGACGCCACCGAGGCCGCGCTGCACGAAGACGGCGAGCGCCTGCTGTCCAGCCCCGAGCTGTTCCAGATCCTGCGTGCGATGCAGGACGTCATCGACGCGCTGGCAGAATGCGCCGAGGGTGAAGGCACGACGCCGGAAGCCCACCGGGCGCTGCGAGAGCGCCTGCGTCGTGCGGGCGACGAGCTCAACCGGATCACGACGCCGTTCGCGGCGCGCCGAATGGACGAGCGCGTGCGCAGTGCGCTGTCCGGTCGCACGCTCGAACAGATGGCTGCATGAGCGACGACACCCCCACCCGCATCACCGTCCTGCCGCACGCCCAGCTCTGCCCCGACGGCCTCGTCTTCGAGGCCGGGGCCGGCAACTCGCTGGTCGACGAGCTGCTGATGAACGGCATCGCGATCGAGCACGCCTGCGACAAGGTCGGCGCCTGCGCCACCTGCCACGTCTACGTGCGCCAGGGCGCCGAACACGTGAACCCGGTCGACGACGACGAGGACGAGCAGCTCTCCGACGCCTGGGGGCTGGAAGCCGATTCGCGGCTGTCGTGCTGCGTGAAGGTTGGCGGGCCGGAGCTGGTGATCGAGCTGCCGCGCTACTCCAAGAACCACGCCAGAGAAAGGTGAGCCCCCAAGCTCGCTGGCGCTCGCTACCCCCGAGGGGGCTGAGCACGGACGGAGCCAGTCCGGTGGACTGGCCCCGCCATGCGAAGAGCCGGGCCATTGGCCCGGCGCGGCCTGCAAGGCCGTCCGCCAACGAACCGGCAAAGCCGGCCCGAGGCGGGAAGCTTGATCGCGCCGCACCACTTGTCCGCGATCGCACGCCGCTGAACATCGAGGCGCCCCGGCCCCTGGCCGCGGGCGCTTCGTCGTTTCGGGCGTCGCCGGAAGTCCGGGAAGTCCGGGGTCAGGTCTTGCGCGGAAGTCCGGGGTCAGGTCTCGTGAGACCTGACCCCGCACGCATGACCCCGCACGCAGAGACCTGACCCCGCACGCTGTCACCGGCCACGCGCAACTGTCGCCAACCGCACAAACGGCACAGCCCGAAGCGCAAGCCCAAAACCCTTCAAAAACAGTCACTTGCGCGCGACACACGGGTGGCACGCGGCTTGCGAAACCCTGCTCACAGCAGCAGGAGTCCGCCCGTGTCCCTGGCCTCGTTACCGCACCGACTGACGATCAACGACACGACGCTGCGCGACGGCGAACAGACCGCCGGCGTCGCGTTCACCGACGACGAGAAGCTGGCGATCGCAGGCGCGCTCGACGCCGCCGGCGTGCCGGAGATGGAGATCGGCATCCCGGCGATGGGCGCGCACGAGGTCGAGCTGATCCAGGCGATCACGCGCCGCGTGCGCCAGGCGCGCACGATGGTCTGGGCACGCATGGCCGACAGCGACATCGCAGCCGCGCTGCGCTGCGGCGCCGACATCGTGCACGTCTCGGTGCCGGTGTCCGACGTGCAGATCGAACGCAAGCTGGCACGCGACCGCGCCTGGGTGCTGCAGACCATCCGCCACCACGTCGCGCGGCTGGCCGACGGCGGCGTCTCGGTCAGCGTCGGCTTCGAGGACGCCTCGCGCGCCGACGGCGGCTTCCTCGCCGCCGCCGCCGCGGCGGCCCAGGACAGCGGCGCGCGCCGCGTGCGCTACGCCGACACGCTGGGCCTGCTCGACCCCTTCCAGACGCGCGAGCGCATCGCCGCGCTGCGCGCCGAGGTCGACCTCGAGATCGAGATCCACGCCCACGACGACCTGGGCCTGGCCACCGCCAACACGCTGGCCGCGGCGATGGCCGGCGCCACGCACGCCAGCACCACCGTCAACGGCCTCGGCGAACGTGCCGGCAACGCGGCGATGGAAGAGGTGGTGATGGCGCTGCGCCACGTGCACGGCATCGAGTGCGGCATCCGCACCGAGACGCTGCCGGCGATCAGCGCGCTGGTCGCGCACGCCTCCGGCCGGCCGGTGGCGCCGGGCAAGTCCATCGTCGGCGACGCGGTGTTCAGCCACGAGAGCGGCATCCACGTCGACGGCCTGCTGAAGGACCGCCGCAACTACGAGGCCTTCGCGCCCGAGGAGCTGGGCCGCACGCACCGGCTGGTGCTGGGCAAGCACTCCGGCAGCGCCGCGGTCATCGAACGCTACGCGCGCCTGGGCCTGCCGGTGGCGCCGCGCCAGGTGCCGCGGCTGCTGGCGCGCATCCGCGCCCACGTCGCCGACACCAAGCTCGAACCCAGCGCCGACGACCTGGCGCGCTTCTACCTCGACCTGTGCGAGGACACGCCGGCCCGCGCCCATGCCTGACCGTTCCGAGGAGACGCCGATGACCAGCCTCACCCACCGCCTGCAGGGTCTGTCCAGCGCCGAGGACTTCCTGCGCTTCTTCGGCGTCGCCTACGAGGAGCGCGTCGTGCAGGTCAACCGCCTGCACATCCTCAAGCGCTTCCACCAGTACCTGAACGCCGCGCCCGGGCTCGGAGGGCTCGACGAGGTCGAGACCTTCCGCCGCTACCGCGTGCTGCTGACGCAGGCCTACAACGACTTCGTCGCCTCCAGCGCCCAGCGCGAGAAGGTGTTCAAGGTCTTCCAGGACGCCGAGGGCGTGCGCGCGGTGCCGCTGGCCTCGCTGCGCCAGAGCCTGGCCGAGCGCCGCAACGCCGGCGTCTGAACGTTCACGCGAGGAACCCCATGCACATCGTCGTCTGCATCAAGCAGGTGCCGGACTCGGCGCAGATCCGCGTCCATCCGGTGACCAACACCATCATGCGCCAGGGCGTGCCGGCGATCGTCAACCCGTACGACCTGTTCGCGCTCGAAGAGGCGCTGCGCCTGAAGGACCAGTTCGGCGGCCGCGTCACCGTGCTCTGCATGGGCCCGCCGCAGGCCGAGGACGCGCTGCGCAAGTGCATCAGCTTCGGCGCCACCGACGCGATCCTCGTCACCGACCGATCCTTCGCCGGCGCCGACACGCTGGCCACCAGCTACGCGCTGGCCGCGGCGATCCGCAAGATCGGCCAGGAGCAGGCCGTCGACCTGATCTTCACCGGCAAGCAGACGATCGACGGCGACACCGCGCAGGTCGGCCCCGGCATCGCCAAGCGCCTGGGCGTGAACCTGCTGACCTACGTCAGCCGCATCGTCGAGGTCGACCTCGACGGCCGCCGCATCCGCGTCGAGCGCCGCGCCGAAGGCGGCGTGCAGCTGCTGGAGACGACGCTGCCCTCGCTGATCACGATGCTCGAAGGCACCAACGAGATGCGCTTCGCGACGATGGCCGACATGCTGCGCGCCGGCCGCTGCCCGGTGCGGCGCTGGAACAAGGACGACGCCGGCATCGAGGACGTCTCCAAGATCGGCCTGAAGGGCTCGCCGACCGTCGTCAGCAAGGTCTTCGGCCCGACGCCGCGCGCGACCAAGGCCGAAATGCAGGTCGTCGCCGACTCCAGCGTCAACGACGTCTGCCTGAACCTGCTGCAGAAGATCTTCACCACCCACCCGACTCTGGAAGAAGAGACGGTGGAGCGCCTGAGCGCCTGAAGGAGTCGAGATGAGCGAAGCCGCCAAGCCCGCGCCCGCCAAACCGGCCGGTCGCGCCGGGCGCAACACCGAACTGCCCGAACACCTGAAGGCCTACAAAGGCGTCTGGGTCTTCATCGAGCACGACCGCGGCCACGTGCACAGCGTCAGCTGGGAGCTGATGGGCGAGGCGCGCAAGCTCGCCGACACGCTGGGCGTGACCGTCAGCGGCGTGCTGATGGGCGGCCCGGGCGACGACCTGGATCGCTACGCGAAAGAGGCCTACGCCTACGGCGCCGACCGCTGCTACCTGGTGCGCGACCCGGTGCTGCAGGGCTATCGCAACGAGCCCTTCACCAAGGGCCTGACCGACCTCGTCAACACCTACCAGCCCGAGATCCTGCTGCTGGGCGCGACGACGATGGGCCGCGACCTCGCCGGCAGTGTCGCGACGACGCTGGGCACGGGGCTCACCGCCGACTGCACCGAACTGCGCATCGACGGCCGCGCTCTGGCCGCGACGCGGCCGACCTTCGGCGGCTCGCTGCTGTGCACGATCATGACGCTGGCCTACCGCCCGCAGATGGCGACCGTGCGCCCGCGCGTGATGGCCATGCCGCGCCGCGACGACACACGCAGCGGCGACATCGTCGAGATGGCGCTGGGCATGGTCGAGACCGACATCGTCACCAAGCTGCTCGACTTCATCCCCGACGCCAGCCGCAACACCGTCAACCTGGCCTACGCCGACATCATCGTCACCGGCGGCAAGGGGCTGAAGACGGCCGAGAACTTCAAGCTCGTCTGGGAGCTGGCGCGCGTGCTCGGCGCCGAGGTCGGCGCCACGCGCGCCGTCACCCAGGCCGGCTGGACCGAGACCGAGCGCCAGGTCGGCCAGACCGGCAAGACCGTGCGGCCCAAGCTCTACATCGCCGCCGGTGTCTCCGGCGCGATCCAGCACCGCGTCGGCATGGAGAGCTCGGACTGCATCGTCGCGATCAACACCGACCCCAATGCACCGATCTTCGACTTCGCCCACCACGGCATCGTCGGCAACGCGATGCAGGTGCTGCCGGTGCTGACCCAGACCTTCCGCAACCACCTGGCCAAGCGCGTCCGCAAGGTCGCCTGAAGGAGCCCACGATGTCCCACGAGAAGTTCGACGCCATCGTCGTCGGCGCCGGCCCGTCCGGCAACGCGGCCGCGCTGACGATGGCCAAGGCCGGGCTGAAGGTGCTGCAGATCGAGCGCGGCGAGTACCCCGGCAGCAAGAACGTGCAGGGCGCGATCCTCTACGCCGACGCGCTGGAGAAGCTGGTCCCCGACTTCCGCGACGACGCGCCGCTGGAGCGCCACATCATCGAGCAGCGCATGTGGGTGCTCGACGACAACAGCTTCGTCGGCAGCCACTACCGCAGCGACGACTACAACAAGCCGCCCTACAACCGCTACACGATCATCCGCGCGCAGTTCGACAAGTGGTTCAGCTCCAAGGTGCGCGAAGCCGGCGCGCTGGTGATCTGCGAGACCACCGTCGAGGAGTTGCTGATGGACGGCGAGCGCTGCGTCGGCGTGCGCTGCGACCGCATCGGCGGCGAGGTCTTCGCCGACGTCGTCGTGCTCGCCGACGGCGTCAACTCGGTGCTGGCGCGCAAGGCCGGGCTGCACGGCGAGATCCAGGCCAAGAACGTCGCGCTGGCGGTCAAGGAGATCCTCTTCATGCCCGAGGAGGTGATCCAGCAGCGCTTCAACGTCAAGGAGGAGGAAGGCGTCGTCATCGAGATGGTCGGCAGCGTCACCGAAGGCATGGTCGGCACCGGCTTCCTCTACACGAACAAGGACTCGCTGACGATCGGCGTCGGCTGCCTGCTGTCGGACTTCAAGGCCAACGAGAAGCGCACCTCGCCGTACGCGCTGCTGGAGAAGCTGAAGAAGCACCCGAGCATCGCGCCGATGCTCGAAGGCGGCGAGATGAAGGAATACGCCGCGCACCTGATCCCCGAAGGCGGGCTGCGCGCCGTGCCGCAGCTCTACGGCCACGGCTGGCTCATCGTCGGCGACTCGGCCGGCTTCGTGAACGCCGTGCACCGCGAAGGCTCCAACCTGGCGATGACCAGCGGCCGCCTCGCCGGCGAGACCGTCGCCGCGGCCAAGGCCGCCGGCAAGGCGATGACGGCGCAGACGCTGGCGGCCTACAAAGCGGCGCTGGACGCCAGCTTCGTGATGAAGGACCTGAAGAAGTACAAGCACCTGCCCGAGGTGCTGGAGCGCAGCCCGCACTTCTTCGACACCTACCCCGCGCTGGTCAACCGCGCCGCCAAGACCTACTTCACGGTCGACGGCGTCGACAAGACGACCAAGCAGCGCGAGATCCTGGGCAGCTTCAAGGCCGCCCGCCGCGTCACCGGGCTGGTCGGCGACGCGTTCAAGCTGTGGAGGGCGATGCGATGAGCACGACGGTCGTCAACGTCGAGGAGAAGCTGTTCCAGAACCGGTACAAGGTCGACCACGGCCGGCCGCACATCCGGATCCGGAAGCCCGAGGTCTGCGCCAACAGCTGCCAGTCGCAGGCCTGCACCTACGTCTGCCCGGCCAGCTGCTACAAGGCCGAGGGCAACGGCACGGTGACGCTGATCACCGACGGCTGCCTGGAATGCGGCAGCTGCCGCGTGATCTGCACCGAGCACGCCAACGTCGAGTGGGACTGGCCGCGTGGCGGCTACGGCATCCTTTTCAAATTCGGCTAGAGCGGCGATGAACGACGTCGAGAAATTCCTCGCCCACGCCGTCGCGCTGGAGCGCGACGCGGCCCGGCGCTACGAAGACCTGGCGGCTTCGATGGCCACCGACGGCAACGCCGAGCTGCGCGCCTTCTTCGCCCGCATGGCGCACTTCTCGCGCCTGCACCTGGCCGAGGCCCAGGCACGCGCCGGCTGGCGCACGCTGCCCGAGTTGTCGGCCGACGAGTTCGAGTGGCCCGACGGCATCCCGCCGGAAACCGCCGAATGGGCCGGCGTCGACCCGATGATGGCCCCCACCGACGCGCTGGCGCTGGCGCTGGAAAGCGAGCGCCGCGGCCACGCCTTCTACGCCGCGATCGCGGCGATCAGCCCCGACGCCGAGGTGCGTGCGCTCGCCGGCGACTTCGCCGCCGAGGAAGCGCAGCACGTCGCCGAGCTCGAGAAGCTCGCCGCCGCCGCGGCCCGCTGACCCGCCCCCCGCGCTCTGCAGGCAGGCCCTTTGCGCTGCCTCAAGCCGCCGTCGGCCTCCCTCGACTGTCGGCGCGATTCGGCGTGCTTCTTGCACTGACACCATAGACCGGCGGCGGCAAGGCGGGCGATGCCCGCCAACGATGCGCCGGGCGCCCCGAGGTGGCCCGCCGCACCGTCTCGCCCGCCGGTCAGACGCAGGAGGTGCGTGATGTCGAGTCGCACGGCGCTGAGCGAGCGCTATCAGGTTCAGCTCAGCACGGTTTACGAGGTCTGCCGCGTTCTGGGAGCGTCGCTCGACATCGAGCGCACCTTCCGCGTGGCCTTGAACACGCTGTCGGCGCAGCTCGGGCTGCAGCGCGCGATGGTCGTGATGCCGGCCGAGGACGGCGGCCATCTGCTGCGCATCCACAGCTGGGTCGGGCTGGACCGCGACCAGGCGGCGCGTGGCCACTGGCGCAGCGGCGAAGGTGTCATCGGCCGGGTCTACGCCAGCGGCATGGCCGCCGTCGTGCCCGACGTGCAGGACTCGCCCGAGTTCCTCGACCGCACCGGCGCCTTCGGCGCGCGCGACGACCGCCGCCTGGCCTTCATCGTCGTGCCGATGAAGACCGAGCGCGCGACCGTCGGCGTGCTCGCCGCGCAGCGCGAGATGGAAGACGGCGCGCGCCTCACCGACGACCAGCGCCTGCTGACGATGGTCGCGACGCTGCTGGCGCAGTCGGCGGCGCTGCACCTGGCGGTGGCCGAGGAGCATTCGCGCCTGCTGCAGGAGACGACGCGGCTGCAGAAGGCGCTGGCGCGCGAGCCGCGCGGCCGGCTGGCGCTGGACAACGTCATCGGCGAATCGCGTGCGATGCAGCAGGTGTTCACCGAGGTGCACCAGGCCGCGCCGTCGCGTGCCACGGTGCTGCTGCGCGGCGAGAGCGGCACCGGCAAGGAGGCGATCGCCCGCGCGATCCACTTCCTGTCGCCGCGCAAGGACGCGCCGTTCATCAAGGTCAACTGCGCGGCGCTGACCGAGTCGCTGCTGGAAAGCGAGCTCTTCGGCCACGAACGCGGCGCCTTCACCGGCGCCGTCGGCGAGCGCAAGGGCCGTTTCGAGCTGGCCCACGGCGGCACGCTGTTCCTCGACGAGATCGGCGACGTCTCGCCCGGCTTCCAGGCCAAGCTGCTGCGCGTGCTGCAGGAGCGCGAGTTCGAGCGTGTCGGCGGCAGCAAGCCGGTGAAGGTCGACGTGCGCCTGATCTGCGCCACCAACCGCGACCTCGAGAAGATGGTGCAGCGCGGCGAGTACCGCGCCGACCTGTACTACCGCATCAACGTCGTCTCGATCTTCCTGCCGCCGCTGCGCGAGCGCCGCAGCGACATCCCGCCGCTGGTCACGCACTTCATCGACCGTTTCAACAAGGAGAACCGGCGCCAGCTGAAGGTCACGCCGGAGGCGATGAAGGTGCTGACCGCCTGCTACTGGCCGGGCAACGTGCGCGAGCTGGAGAACTGCATCGAACGCACCGCGACGATGGTCCAGGGCGACCTGATCCGCGACCTCGCCTTCCCCTGCCGCAACAACCGCTGCCTGACGCAGACGCTGCACTTCCTCGACAAGGCCGACGCCGTGGCGGCCGTGGCCGGCGCCCACGGCTTCAACGGCCACGCGGCGCCACCGGCGAACGGCCACGCGCCCTCGCCGGCGGCGGCCGACGCGTCGTCGTGGTCGATGCCGGCCCCCGCGCCGGCCCCGCCGCTGGCCGAGGCCGGCGCGGCGGAGACGGCGGCCGACGGCGTCACGCGCATCGGCCCGACGCAGCAGCTGCCGCCGCCGGTCTCGCGCCAGGCCGGCCCGGCGCCCGACGGCGAGCGTGACCGCCTGATCTGGGCCATGGAGCAGTGCGGCTGGGTGCAGGCCAAGGCCGCGCGGCTGCTGCGCATCACGCCGCGCCAGCTCGGCTACGCGCTGCAGAAGCACCGCATCGAGGTGCGCAAGCTCTGAGCCGCACCGCCGCGCACGGGCCGGCGGCCGGTGCCGCGCCGCGGGCCGCCGGCCACGGCATAGGGAGATGCCCGGCCGGCTCTTGAAGCCCGGGAACCGACCCCTATAATCCGTTTGCTAGCACTCGCCACGGGTGAGTGCTAACGACCGAGGCAGATTCGCTGCCCCCCGGTTGCCGCATGTCAGCGAGCGCTGCCTGCGCGGCGCTCCAGTGCCATAACGTGACTCCCAAGGAGATGTGAATGAAGCTTCGTCCGCTGCACGATCGCGTGATCGTCAAGCGTCTCGAGAACGAGACCAAGACCGCCTCCGGCATCGTCATCCCCGACAACGCGGCCGAGAAGCCCGATCAGGGTGAAGTCCTGGCGGTCGGCCCGGGCAAGCGCAACGACAAGGGCGACTTCGTCGCGCTGAACATCAAGGTCGGCGACCGCGTGCTGTTCGGCAAGTACAGCGGCCAGACCGTCAAGGTCGACGGCGACGAGCTGCTGGTGATGCGCGAAGAAGACCTCTTCGCCGTCGTCGAGAAGTAATCCCCCTCCCCCCAGATTTCGAAGAGGTAGCACATGGCTGCTAAGGACGTGGTTTTCGGCGCTGACGCGCGCCACCGCATGGTCGAAGGCGTGAACGTTCTCGCCAACGCCGTCAAGGTCACCCTGGGCCCGAAGGGCCGCAACGTGGTGCTCGAGCGCTCGTTCGGCGCCCCCACCGTCACCAAGGACGGTGTCTCGGTCGCCAAGGAGATCGAGCTCAAGGACAAGCTCCAGAACATGGGCGCGCAGATGGTCAAGGAAGTCGCTTCCAAGACCAGCGACAACGCCGGTGACGGCACCACGACCGCGACCGTGCTGGCGCAGTCGATCGTGCGCGAAGGCATGAAGTTCGTCGCCGCGGGCATGAACCCGATGGACCTGAAGCGCGGCATCGACAAGGCCGTCGCCGCCCTGACGGACGAGCTGAAGAAGGCCTCCAAGCCGACGACGACGAGCAAGGAAATCGGCCAAGTCGGCTCGATCTCCGCCAACAGCGACGAGTCGATCGGCAAGATCATCGCCGACGCGATGGACAAGGTCGGCAAGGAAGGCGTCATCACCGTCGAAGACGGCAAGAGCCTGAACAACGAACTCGACGTCGTCGAGGGCATGCAGTTCGACCGCGGCTACCTGTCGCCGTACTTCATCAACAACCCGGAAAAGCAGGTTGCCGTCCTCGACAACCCGTTCGTGCTGCTGTTCGACAAGAAGATCAGCAACATCCGTGACCTGCTGCCGATCCTCGAGCAAGTCGCCAAGGCGGGCCGCCCGCTGCTGATCATCGCCGAGGAAGTCGAAGGCGAAGCGCTGGCCACCCTGGTGGTCAACACGATCCGCGGCATCCTGAAGGTCGTCGCCGTCAAGGCCCCGGGCTTCGGTGACCGCCGCAAGGCCATGCTCGAGGACATCGCCATCCTGACGGGCGGCAAGGTCATCGCCGAGGAAGTCGGCCTGACGCTCGAGAAGGCCACGCTGGCCGACCTGGGCCAAGCCAAGCGCGTCGAAGTCGCCAAGGAAAACACCACGATCATCGACGGCGCCGGCAAGGCCGCCGACATCGAGGCGCGTGTCAAGCAGATCCGCGTCCAGATCGAGGAAGCGACCTCCGACTACGACCGCGAGAAGCTGCAAGAGCGCGTGGCCAAGCTGGCCGGCGGCGTGGCCGTCATCAAGGTCGGTGCCGCCACCGAAGTCGAGATGAAGGAAAAGAAGGCCCGTGTCGAAGACGCGCTGCACGCCACCCGTGCCGCCGTCGAGGAAGGCATCGTGGCCGGTGGTGGTGTCGCGCTGCTGCGCGCCCGCGCCGCCGTGGCCGCTGGCCTGAAGGGCGACAACCACGACCAGGACGCCGGCATCAAGATCGTGCTGCGCGCCGTCGAGCAGCCGCTGCGCGAGATCGTGGCCAACGCCGGTGGCGAGCCCAGCGTCGTGATCAACAAGGTCCTCGAAGGCGCCGGCAACTTCGGCTACAACGCCGCCAACGACACCTACGGCGACATGATCGAGATGGGCATCCTGGACCCGACCAAGGTGACCCGCACCGCGCTGCAGAACGCCGCCTCCGTCGCCAGCCTGATGCTGACGACCGAGTGCATGGTCGCCGAGGCGCCGAAGGAAGAAGCCCCGATGCCCGCCGGCGGCGGCATGGGTGGCATGGGCGGCATGGGCATGGACATGTAAGTCCGGCCCGGCACGCCTGCCGAGCGAAAACCCGCCTCCGCCGGAGGCGGGTTTTTTTCGTTTTGAACCGCATCCCGGGCGCTTTACCGGCCTTCCGCCGGCGCTGCGGCGTCCGATAATCAGTGCTGATGTCCTCCGCCACGACCGTTTCGGCAGCGCTGCGGCAGTTCGTCGACGACGAACTTCTGCGCATGCCCATGCTCGTCGATCAGCTGGTCGACGGCACGGTCGACCGCATGCGCCAGAGCCTGCCGACGCTGGCGCCGCAGCCGCGCGCCTCGGCGGCCGACGTGCTGCATGCGCTCGGCACGCAGCGCGAGCTGATCAGCGACTACTACGTGCGCTCGCTGCGGCGCCAGATCGCCGAACGCGGGCCGGGTGCCCAGGGCGGCGGCCTGCCGACGACGCTGTCGCTGGTCGACGAGGACTCGGTGGCGATCGACGTCGAGATCTCGCACGTCATCGAGCTGATCCGCAGCACCGCCGAGTACGAGCTGCGCGAGCTGCAGACCTTCACCGCGGCGCTGGTCGGCGACATGGACCTGGCGCACGACCACAACCCCTTCGGCCCGGCCCAGCACGCGCGTGCGCTGTGGGCCGCCGCGCAGGCGCTGCCGCTGTCGCGCGGCCACCATCTGCTGTTCACGCGCAACGCCGCACCGGCGCTGGCGAGCGCGCTGCGGCGCGCCTATGCGGCCTCGTCGTCGCGCCTGGAAAGCCAGGGCGTCACGCCGGCGGCCTACCGCACGATGATCCTGCCGTCGGGCGCGCGGCGCACGCGCGGGCCGGAGATCAGCCACGGAGCCGGCCTCGACCTCGTCCGTTCGGCGATCGCCCCGACCAGCGAACTCGGTTTCAGCCTGGAAGGCAACGACTTCCCGACGCTGGCGATCGAACCCGCCGTGACGCCGACACGTGCCGACGCCGGCGCATCACCGGCCGACCACCGTGCGGTCGAGCTGCTGACCGGCCTGTTCGACGCGATGCTGTCCGACCGCCGGCTGTCGCAGGACATCGCGCTGATGCTCTCGCGGCTGCAGTCGGTGGCCACGCGGCTGGTGCTGCGTGAACCGCGCACGCTGGAAGACGAGACGCACGCGCTGTGGCGCTTCGTCGACGGCCTGGCTTTCCTCGGCGACGTGCTCCCGCCCCAGGGCGACCCCGAGCGCACGCAGACCCTGCGTTTCGCCCAGGGCCTGGTCGAGCACCTGGCCGCCGACCCGGCGCCGCAGGCGCCGCTGTTCGAGTGGGCGAGCGAGCGCCTGCAGCATCAGGCGCAGCACCGCTTCGCGCACCGCTGCACCGAGGCTGCGGCGCAGATCGCCGAGCTGCAGCGGCTGGAGGAGCGGCTGTGCTCGTCGATGGCGCCGCCGTCGACGCTGGGCGGCACCCTGGACATCGCCCAGCTCGATACCGTGCCCGCCGAGCTGATGCCGGCCGACGGCCCCGGCGAGCCGCAGGACGCGCAAGCCTGGCTGCTGGCGCGCCGCCCAGGCGAGTGGCTCAACATCTTTCTGCAGGGGCGCTGGGTCAAGGCCCAGATCCTGTGGCCCGGCGAACTGGGCGAGCTCTGGCTGCTCGGCGACGCCGGCAGCAGCGAGACCTGGGCCGTGCGCCGGCGCGCGATGCAGACGCTGCATGCCGAGCGCCTGCTCGGCACGCTGAAGCCGCGATCACTGGTGCGCTCGGCCGCCAAGCGCGTGATGCGCCGGACGATCAACCTCGGCTAGGCCGCAGGCGCGAGCCAGCCGCGCAGCGTCGTCGCGACATCGCCCAGGCCGCGACGCGACAGCGCCGAGAACTGCGCGACGCCGATCTCGGCGCTCTCGGTGGCGATCTCGGCCAGCACCTGCTGCGCCCCGGCGAGCGCGGCGTCGGCCTCGCGCCGGTTCAGCTTGTCGCACTTGGTCAGCACCGCCAGCAGCCGCACCTCGCCGTTGGCCACCCGCGGCGCGATCAGCGCCAGCAGCCGGCGGTCGAGGTCGGTGAAGCCCAGCCGCGAGTCGATCATCAGCACCACGCCGTGCAGCGCACGCCGCAGTTCGAGGTACTGCGCCATCACCTCCTGCCAACGCAGCTTGGCGCTGCGCTCGACGGCGGCGTAGCCGTAGCCGGGCAGGTCGGCGAACAAGGCATCCGGCGCGTCCTTCGGCCCGACCTCGAAGAGGTTGATGTGCTGCGTGCGCCCCGGCGTTCGCGACGCGAAGGCCAGGCGCCGTTGCTGCGCGAGCGTGTTGATCGCCGTGGACTTGCCGGCATTGCTGCGTCCGACGAAGGCGATCTCCGGCAGTTCGCCCTGCGGCAACTGGTCCAGGCGGCTCGCGGTCGTGAGGAATCGCGCCGTGTGCGCCCAGGCCAAAGCCGACTTTTCGGCATCGCTGGGCACATCTCGAAAGGTAGACGTCATGGGGCATTGTAAAATCCTGCGGTTTGACACCCGAACACCTGCCGACCGAGGCCCCCGCCGCATGAAGTTCGCCGTCGCCCTGACCATCGCCGCGCTCGCTGCCGGCACCGCCTTCGCCCAGGAAGCGAAGCCCGCCAAGCCGGATCTCGCCAAGGGCCAGATCACGGCGGCCACCTGCATGGCCTGCCACTCGGCAGACGGCACGCGCGGGATCCCGATCTACCCGATCCTGCAGGGCCAGCATCAGGCCTACATCGTCAAGCAGCTCACCGAGTTCAAGGCCGGCAAGCGCATGAACCCGATCATGATGGGCATGGCCGCGCCGCTGAGCCCGGAAGACATGGTCAACGTCGCCGCGTTCTTCGCCTCGAAGCCGCCGGTCAAGGGTGAAGCGACCTCCAAGGAGACGATCGCCCTGGGTCAGGCCATCTTCCGCGGCGGCATCGCCTCGAAGAAGGTCCCGGCCTGCTCGGGCTGCCACAGCCCGAACGGCGCCGGCATCCCGGCGCAGTACCCGCGCCTGGGCGGCCAGCACGTCGAGTACACGACGGCGCAGCTCAACACCTTCCGTTCCGGCGAACGCAACAACAGCGCCCAGATGACGGCCATCGCCGCCAAGCTGAGCGACGCCGAGATCAAGGCCGTGGCCGACTACATCGCCGGCCTGCACTGACCGCACGCAGCACCCATCACGACGGGCCGGCCATTCGCCGGCCCGTTTTGTTTGGTGTGCGCCATGCCCCACGGCAGACCCGTGATCTGCGGGCACGGCCGACGCGCCGAAGCGCTTTGCGCTACCTTGCGCCGTCGTCTTTCCCCGAGTTCCCGATGCTGTACCTGAAGGACCGCGGCCACGTGCACCCGCTGGCCAGCGAGATCACCCCGCGCGAAGTCTGGCGCCAGCGGCGCACGCTGATCCAGGGCCTGGCCGCAGGTGCGGCGGCCGCGGCGCTGCCGGCGCTGGCCGCGACCGCGCGGCCGGGCCAACGCGACGCACTGCCCGGCGCACGCAGCGCGGTGCCGGGCGCGGCGACGATGGAAGCGCCGACGACCTACGGCGACGTCACGAGCTACAACAACTTCTACGAGTTCGGCACCGACAAGGCCGACCCCGCGCAGCGCGCGCAGAAGCTGCAGACCCGGCCCTGGACCGTCGTCGTCGACGGCCTCGTGAAGAAACCCGGCCGCTGGGACCTGGACACGCTGCTGAAGCTCGCGCCGATGGAAGAACGCATCTACCGCCTGCGCTGCGTCGAAGGCTGGTCGATGGTCATCCCCTGGGTCGGCTATTCGCTGGTCGAGCTGATCCGCCGCGTCGAGCCGCTGGGCAGCGCACGCTACGTGCAGTTCGAGACGCTGGCGGACGCGAGACAGATGCCCGGGCTGCGTTCGAACATCATCCCCTGGCCCTATGTCGAGGGGCTGCGTCTGGACGAGGCGATGCACCCGCTGGCGCTGCTCGCCTTCGGCCTCTACGGCGAGCTGCTGCCGCCGCAGAACGGCGCGCCGCTGCGCCTGGTCGTGCCCTGGAAGTACGGCTTCAAGTCGGCCAAGAGCCTGGTCGCGATCCGCTTCGTCGAGCAGCCGCCGCGCAGCGCCTGGCAGCGCACGGCGCCGCAGGAGTACGGCTTCTACGCCAACGTCAACCCGACGGTCGACCATCCGCGCTGGAGCCAGGCCACCGAGCGCCGCATCGGCGAAGGCCTGTTCGCCAAGCGTAGGCCGACGCTGATGTTCAACGGCTACGAGCCGCAGGTCGGCCAGCTCTACGCCGGGCTGGACCTGAAGAAGAACTACTGAGCGTGTCCGCGCCGAACCAGCTGCTGGCCTCGCCGGCGGCCAAGCCGATCGTCTTCGTGCTCGCGCTGCTGCCGGCGGCGTGGCTGGTCTGGGGCGCCGTCGCGGACACGCTGGGCGCCAACCCGGCCGAGGCACTGATCCGCGCCACAGGCGACTGGACACTGCGTTTCCTGTGCCTGACGCTGGCCGTGACGCCGCTGCGCCAGGCCACCGGCTGGCACGCGCTGGCGCGGCTGCGGCGTTTGCTGGGGCTTTTCACCTTCTTCTACGGCGTCGTGCACTTCCTGTGCTTCGCCTGGCTGGACATGGGCCTCGACGTCGGCGCCATCGTGCAGGACATCGCCAAACGCCCGTTCATCCTCGTCGGCACGGCGGCGCTGCTGACGATGCTGCCACTGGCCGCGACCTCGTTCAATGCGGCGATCAAGGCGCTGGGCGGGCGGCGCTGGCAGTTGCTGCACCGCGCCGTCTACGCGACCGCCGGGCTGGCGCTGCTGCACTTCTTCTGGATGCGCTCGGGCAAACACGATTACGCCGAGGTCGCGGTCTATGCCGCGATCCTCGGCGTGCTGCTCGGCTGGCGTGTCTGGCGCCGGCTGCGGCCGGCGCCGCGCCCGGCGCTGCCTTAGCGCGCCAGCACCGGCGCCAGCGCGCGCCCGGTGTGCGTGCCGGCGGCCACCACCTGCTCCGGCGTGCCGGCGGCCACCACGCGGCCGCCCTCGCCGCCGCCTTCGGGGCCGAGGTCGAGGATCCAGTCGGCCTCGGCGATGACGTCGAGGTCGTGCTCGATGACGACGACGCTGTGGCCGGCGTCGACCAGCCGGTGCAGCACACGCGCCAGGCGTTCGACGTCGGCCATGTGCAGGCCGACCGTCGGCTCGTCGAGCACGTACAGCGTGTGCGGCAATCGGTTGCCGCGCCGCGTGACGTCGTCGCGCACCTTGGACAGCTCGGTGACGAGCTTGATGCGCTGCGCCTCGCCGCCGGACAGCGTCGGGCTCGGCTGGCCCAGCGTCAGATAGCCCAGGCCGACGTCCTTCAGCAGCTGCAGCGGGTGCGCGATCGCCGGCATGCTGGCGAAGAAGCCGACGGCCTCGTCGACCTCCATGCGCAGCACGTCGCCGATGCTCTTGCCGCGCCAGGTGACGGCCAGCGTCTCGGCGTTGAAGCGGGCGCCGTGGCAGACGTCGCAGGGCACCTTCACGTCGGGCAGGAAGCTCATCTCGATCGTGCGCATGCCCTGGCCTTCGCAGGCCGGGCAGCGCCCGTCGCCGGTGTTGAAGCTGAAGCGGTTGGCGGCGTAGCCGCGCGCCTTGGCTTCCAGCGTCTCGGCGAAGAGCTTGCGGATCGCGTCCCAGAAGCCGATGTAGGTCGCCGGGCAGGAGCGCGGCGTCTTGCCGATCGGCGTCTGGTCGACCTCGAGCACGCGGTCGACCGGCTCGAAACCGGTCAGCCCGCTGCAGCCGACGAGGCCGTGGAAGCCGTTGGCGATGATCGCGTCGCGTCCGGCCCGGGTCGACTTCTGCGTCACCGCGGCCTGCACGCTGGCCAGCAGCACGTCGCGCGCCAGCGTGCTCTTGCCCGAGCCGCTGACGCCGGTGACGGCGACCAGGCGCTTCAGCGGCACCGTGACGTCGACGTTCTTCAGGTTGTGCAGCGACGCGCCGCTGAGCGTCAGCGCCGGGGCGTCGGCCTCGACCGGGCGGCGCGGCTGCAGCGGGTGTCTCGGCGGCGTGGCGAGGAAACGCCCGGTCAGCGACTCGGGCGCCGCCGACAGGTCGGCCACCGTGCCCTGGGCAACGAGGCGGCCGCCGCGCACGCCGGCGCTCGGGCCGATGTCGATGATGTGCTCGGCGCGCCGGATCGTGTCCTCGTCGTGCTCGACGACGACCAGCGTGTTGCCCTGGTCGCCGAGCTTGTGCAGCGCGTCGAGCAGGATGCGGTTGTCGCGCGGGTGCAGGCCGATCGTCGGCTCGTCGAGCACGTAGCAGACGCCCTGCAGGTTGCTGCCGAGCTGCGCCGCCAGGCCGATGCGCTGCGCCTCGCCGCCCGACAGCGTCGGCGCCGCACGGTCCAGCGTCAGGTAGCCCAGGCCGACGTCCTCGAGGAACTGCAGCCGGCTGCGGATCTCGGTGACGATGTCGCGCGCGATCTCGGCGTCGCGGCCGGTGAGATCCAGCGCCTCGACCCAGGCGCGCGTCTCGCGCACCGACAGCCGGGCGATGGCGCCGATCGACTCGTCGTCGAAGGTCACCGCCAGCGCCGCCGGGTTCAGGCGCGCGCCGTGGCATTCCGGGCAGGGCTGGTCGGCCAGGCCCTCGACCTCGGGCTCCTCGGACGGGAAACTCTGCTCGCGGCCCTTGTCACTGTCGTCGCGCACCGAGTCGTCGAAGGCCTTGCGCTGCTCGCGTGTCAGCGCCAGGCCGGTGCCGACGCAGTGCGTGCACCAGCCGTGCTTGCTGTTGTAGCTGAACATGCGCGGGTCCAGCTCGGGGTAGCTGGTGCCGCAGACCGGGCAGGCGCGTTTGGTCGAGAAGACCTTCAGCTCGCCGATGCCGCGGCCATTGCCGCCGCCGTCCATCGCCGCGGCCAGGCCATCCAGCGGGTGCAGCAGGTGCAGCACGCCCTTGCCCAGCTCCAGCGCCTTGGCCAGCAGCGTGCGCAGCTCGGCTTCGCCGGCCGGGTCGACGACCAGATCGCCGACCGGCAGCTCGATCGTGTGCTCCTTGAAGCGGTCCAGGCGCGGGAACGGCGACACCGGCACGAACTCGCCGTCGACACGCAGATGCGTGTGGCCACGCGCCGAGGCCCACTTCGCGAGGTCGGTGTAGAGGCCCTTGCGGTTGACGACCAGCGGCGCCAGCAGCCCGACGTGCTGGCCGCGGTGGTCGCGCAGCAGCTGCGCGGCGATGCTCTCGGTGCTCTGCGCGCGCACCGGCGCGCCGTCCTTGACGCAGTGCTGCAGCCCCAGCTTCACCCACAGCAGGCGCAGGAAGTGCCACAGCTCGGTGGTCGTCGCCACCGTGCTCTTGCGGCCGCCGCGCGACAGGCGCTGCTCGATGGCCACCGTCGGCGGGATGCCCCAGACGGCGTCGACCTCGGGCCGTCCGGCCGGCTGCACGATGCTGCGCGCGTAGGCATTCAGGCTCTCCAGGTAACGCCGCTGGCCTTCGTTGAACAGGATGTCGAAGGCCAGCGTGCTCTTGCCCGAGCCGCTGACGCCGGTGACGACGTTGAACTTGCCGCGCGGGATGTCCACCGACAGGTTCTTGAGGTTGTGCTCCTTGGCGTTGACGATGCGGATCGTGTCGTCGTCGGCCTGGCGCTCGCGGCGGCGGGCGCGCACCAGCGTCTGCAGCGGCGTGCCGTCCGGGCCCTCGGCCGTGCGTTCGGCGGCCCGCGCGACACCCAGGCCCAGCGCGGCCTCGTACTCGCGCAGCGCGACGCCGGTGTGCGAGCGCGGGTGCGCCTTCAGGTCCTCGGGCGTGCCGGCGCAGACCAGCTCGCCGCCGGCTTCGCCGCCGTCGGGGCCGAGGTCGACGATCCAGTCGGCGGCGCGGATGACGTCGAGGTTGTGCTCGATGACGAGCAGCGAGTGCCCCGCCTCCAGCAGCTTGCGCATCGCGCGCATCAGCTTGGCGATGTCGTCGAAGTGCAGGCCGGTGGTCGGCTCGTCGAACAGGAACAGCGTGCCGCGGCGCAGCGCCAGGCGGGTGTCGCGGTCGGCGAAGGCACCGGCCCAGGCCGCGCTGCCGCCGCCGGCCGGCACCGCCGGGCGCTTGCCGGCCGCGGCCTCGGCGAGGAAACCGGCGAGCTTGAGCCGCTGCGCCTCGCCGCCCGACAGCGTCGGCACCGGCTGGCCCAGGCGCACGTAGTCCAGGCCGACGTCGACGATGGGCTGCAGGCGCTGCACCACGTCGCGGTCCTGCTGGAACCAGTGCACGGCCTCGGCGACGGTCAGGTCCAGCACGTCGGCGATCGACAACTGCATGGGCCCGCGCACCAGCTTCACGTCGAGGATCTCGGCGCGGTAGCGGCGGCCGTCGCAGTCGGGGCAGCGCAGGTAGACGTCGGACAGGAACTGCATCTCGACGTGCTCGAAACCCGAGCCGCCGCAGGTCGGGCAGCGGCCGTCGCCGGCGTTGAAGCTGAAGGTGCCGGCGGTGTAGCCGCGCTCGCGCGCCAGCGGTGCGTCGGCGAACAGCTTGCGCAGCTCGTCGAAGGCGCCGACGTAGCTCGCCGGGTTGCTGCGTGCGGTCTTGCCGATCGGGCTCTGGTCGACGAACACGGCGTCGCTGAGCCAGTCGGCGCCGAGCAGCCGGTCGTGCTCGCCGGGGGTCTCGGTGGCCTTGCCGAAATGGCGCGCCAGCGCCGGGTGCAGCACGTCCTGGACCAGCGTGCTCTTGCCCGAGCCGCTGACGCCGGTGACGACGACCAGGCGCTGCAGCGGCAGCTCGACGCTGACGTTCTTCAGGTTGTGCTGGCGCGCGCCTTCGAGGATCAGCTTCGGCGTGCTGGCGCCGACCGCGCGCCGGATGCCCATGCCGACCTGGCGCCGGCCGCCGAGGTAGGCGCCGGTCAGCGTGTCGGCCTCGCGCGCGGCGTCGGGCGTGCCGTCGAAGACGATGCGGCCGCCACGTTCGCCGGGGCCGGGCCCCATGTCGATCAGGCGGTCGGCGGCCAGCATCACCGCCGGGTCGTGCTCGACGACGACCAGCGTGTTGCCGGCGTCGCGCAGCCGGTGCATCGCGGTGACGATGCGCCCCATGTCGCGCGGGTGCAGGCCGATCGACGGCTCGTCGAGCACGAACATCGTGTTGACGAGCGAGGTGCCCAGCGCCGTCGTCAGGTTGATGCGCTGGACTTCGCCGCCCGACAGCGTGCGGCTCTGGCGGTCCAGCGTCAGATAACCCAAGCCGACGTCGACGAGGTACTTCAGCCGCGTGCGCACTTCGTCGAGCAGCAGCTTCAGCGCCTCGTCGAGCATCGTGCCGGGCAGCGTCAGGCCGTCGAAGAAACGCCGCAGACGCTCGATCGACAGCTGCATCAGGTCGTGCAGGCCCAGGCCCGGCAGCGCTTCGAGCTGCTCGCGGCTCCAGCCGACGCCGACGGGCAGGTAACGCTGCGACGGCGGCAGCACCGCGTCGGCGTCGGCCTTCGTGCCCAGGCGCCACAGCAGCGGCTCGAGCTTCAGCCGCGCGCCGCCGCAGGCCGTGCACGGCGTGTAGCTGCGGTACTTGGACAAGAGCACGCGGATGTGCATCTTGTACGCCTTGCTCTCCAGGTAGCCGAAGAAGCGGCGGATGCCGTACCACTGCTTGTTCCAGTTGCCGGTCCAGTTCGGCGAGCCTTCGATGACCCAGTCGCGCTGGGCCGGGGTCAGCTGGTTCCAGGCGGTGTCGCGCGGGATGCCGGCCTCGCCGGCGTACTGGATCAGGTCGTCCTGGCACTCGGCCCAGGCCGGGGTCTGCAGCGGCTTGATGGCGCCGTTGCGCAGCGTCTTGCGCCCGTCGGGGATGACGAGGCCGAAGTCGACGCCGATGACACGCCCGAAACCGCGGCAGGTGTCGCAGGCGCCGTAGGCCGAGTTGAAGCTGAACATCGCCGGCTGCGGCTCGGCGTAGCGGATGTCGCTCTCGGGGCAGTGCAGTCCGGTGCTGTACTTCCAGGCCGTGCCGTCGTCGCCGACGTGCACCGTGAGCCGGCCGCCGCCGCGCTTGAGCGCGAGCTCGATGGCCTCCATCACGCGCGCGCGCTCGGCGCCGGCGAAACGGAAGCGGTCGGCGACGACGTCGAGGATCTTGCGGTCGCCCGCGACCCGTTCGCCCTGAACGCGCGTGAAGCCGGCGGCCGACAGCCACTGCTCCTGCTGCTCGGGCGTGGTGTCGGCCGGCAGCTCGACCGGGAAGCTGAACACGAGGCGCGGGTCGCCGGCGGCGGCGGCGCGTGCCGCCAGGTCGTCGTGGATCGTCTCCGGCGTGTCGTGGCGCACCGGCAGCGCGGTCTGGCGGTCGAAGAGCTGGGCCGCGCGTGCGTACAGCAGCTTCAGGTGGTCGTTCAGCTCGGTCATCGTGCCGACCGTGCTGCGGCTGGTGCGCACCGGGTTGGTCTGGTCGATGGCGATCGCCGGCGGCACGCCGTCGACGCGGTCGACCGCCGGGCGGTCCATGCGGTCCAGGAACTGGCGCGCGTAGGCGCTGAAGGTCTCGACGTAGCGGCGCTGGCCTTCGGCGTACAGCGTGTCGAAGACCAGGCTGGACTTGCCCGAGCCGCTGGGGCCGGTCACCACCGTCAACTCGCCGGTGTGGATGTCCAGGTCGAGGTTCTTGAGGTTGTGCTGGCGGGCGCCGCGGATGCGGATGGAGCCGGACGACATCTTGGAGGGCTCGGCGGAAAGGCGAACCGGTCATTCTAGGAGTCGACCGCGACGCCTGCCGGACACCCCCGCCTTGCACGAGAGCGCGCCGGGTGTGAACTGTTGGGGCCGCGGCGCCCCCCTAGAACGAAGACGCTTCGCTATCCTCGACGGCTTCGCAACCTCCAGCGCCGTCCGTCATGCGTGAACTCCGGCGACTCGCCGCCGTCCTCTGCCTCGGCATCGTGACGAGCACCGCCGCCATGGCGCAGATCGTGGTGGGGCAGACGACCGGCCTCACCGGCCCGGCCGCCGCCGGCTCGAACGAGAACATGGTCGGCGCCCGGCTCTGGTTCGACCGCGTCAACGCCACCGGCGGCATCGGCGGCAAGCGCATCGAGCTGGTCACGCTGGACGACCGCTTCGAGCCCGCCCGCGCGGCCGAGAACGCGCTGCGGCTGATCATGGTGCGCCAGGTGATGGCGCTGTTCATGACCCGCGGCACGCCGCACACCGAGGCGCTGCGCCACATGCTGGCGCAGTACGAGGTGCCGCTGGTCGCGCCGTCGACCGGCGCGATGCTGCTGCACAAGCCGGTGGACCCGTGGATCTTCAACGTGCGCGCGCCCTATCAGCGCGAGGCCGAGAAGCTGGTGCAGCACCTGGCGACGATCGGCATGCGCCGCATCGGCCTCGTGCACGTCGCCGACTCGTTCGGCGAGGACGGCGCCGCCGGCGCGCTGCGCGGCTTCGAGAACACGAAGATCAAGCCGCTGTTCGTCGAGAGCTACGACCGCGCCAAGCCGGTGTTCACCTCGGTCGTGCAGAAGGCCAAGGCGGGCGACGCGCAGGCGGTGGTCTTCATCGGCACCGCCGACGCCGTCGTCGAGGGCACCCAGGCGCTGCGCGCCGCCGGCTCGCTGGCGCAGATCGGCACGCTGTCGAACAACGCCTCCAGCGGCTTCATCAAGGCGCTGGGCGAACACGCCAACGGCACGATCGTGACCCAGGTCTTCCCCAGCGAGCGGGCGCTGTCGACGACGCTGGTGCGCGAGGCCAGCGAGCTGGCGCGCGCCGCCGGCATCGCCGAGCTGACGCCGGCGATGATCGAGGGCTTCGCCGGCGCCAAGGTGCTGGTCGAGGGCCTGCGCCGCGCCGGGCCGAACCCGACGCGCCAGACGCTGCGCCAGGCCCTGGAGGGCCTGCGCAACGTCGACCTCGGCGGCCTGGAGCTGAGCTACGGCCCGAACGACCACTCGGGGCTGAACTTCACCGAACTGTCGATCATCAGCGGCGGCTACTACCGCCGCTGAGGCCGGTTCAGCGCGGCACCACCAGCGTGCCGTCGCCGAAGACGATGCGGTCGCCCGCGGCCGGCTCGGCCAGGATCGGCGGCACATTGCCCGCCGCCAGCGCCGGCGCGGCGCCGGGGCTGCCGCCGCGCGGCAGCGTGCGCACCACCTGGCTGGGCGGCAGCGGCGCGCCCTGCGTCAGGTGGGCCCACATCAGGTCCATCGCGCGGTTGAAATAGACGTGCAGTGGGACGAAGCGCGTGTCGTAGCCGAGCAAGGCGCCGAGCGCGATGAAGCCGTCGAAGTGCTGCGCGTTCGTCACCTCGACGTAGCGAACGCCGTCGGCGCCGCCGTGGGCCTGGGTGCGCGCGTAGAAGGCCCGCGCGGTGTGGTTGACCGGCAGCAGCGCGTCGCTGCGGCCGGCGACGATCAGCACCGGCTTGCCGCGCAGGCGGCCATCCAGCCGCACCTCGGCGACGCCGCGGCGCACACGCTGCGAGGCCTCGCGCATCGCGCCGCCGAGCAGCCGGCCGGCGGTGTCGCGGCCGGTGAGCAGCGAACGCTGGCACAGCGCACCGTCGAGCGCGAAATCGGCCAGCCCGCTGCCCGGCGACACGGCGAGGAAGTCCAGCTTCGCACCGCCCGACGAGGCGTCGTAGACGATGTTGACGCCGGTCGTCGGCGGCACGCCGTTGCCGGTCGAGAAGATCGACGCGACGCCGGCCGCCGACGGTGCGGCCGGCGCGCCCGACGAGTCGGTGTTGGCGAACGTGAAGCCGCAGAGCCGGTCCTCGACGCCGAAGCGGCCGTAGGCGTTGGTGTAGGTCGTCGCGATCGAGTTGGTGGCGAAGCGGTAGTGCGACTGGTGCAGGAAGTCGGCCTCCGCCGTCCAGCCGTAGGCCCGCAGCCGGGCGAGCGCGTCGGCGGCCTGCTCGGCGGTCGTCGCGCCGGCGACCAGCCCCCGGGCGGCCAGCGCGCTGCAGCGGTTCTGCGCCGCGGCGGTGAAGGCCGCGGGCCAGAAGGCCGGCGCCACCGCGGTGCCGCCGCCGGCGGCCGGCGCCAGCAGCGCGCAGGGCTGGTAGAGGTTGGCGAACGTGAAGTAGTCGGCCAGCGGCCGGCCGATCGTCGCCACCGGCGTGTCGCCTTCGCGGATCGACAGACCGTGCATCCAGCGCGGCTGGGCATTGGGCTCGCTGACCGCGACGCCGTCGATCAGGCCCTCGCGGTCCTGCTCGGCGGCGGCGAGCGCGGCGCCGCCGCCATTGGAGACGCTGCTGGCGATGACGAGGGTGTTGCGGGCGTTCAGCGTCGCCTCGCGGCGGCCGTCCCGGCCGAGCTTGCCGTAACGCTCGTTGAGCACCCAGAACGCGAAACGCACCGCCTGCAGCGTGTGCCGGCCCCAGTCGGCCTCGGGGTTCTGCCCCGAATGCGCGTGCTTGTAGGCCACGCGGTGCGGCGCCTGGGCCAGCAGGGCCTGGCGCTCGGTGTCGGCCAGCGGCGCGCGGAACAGCGCCTCGGCGCCGGCGGCGGCGGCATCGACGACACGGCCGTCGCGCAGCGTCACCCGGTCGGCACCCAGCTCGTGCAGGCCGTTGCCGCTGCCCTTGTCGGTGTAGGCGACGGCGCAGCCGCGCTTGAGCCCCCACTCGCCGGCGGTGCCGATGGCGCCGTAGATGCCGCGCGAGCCCGAGGAGGTGGCGGTGACGATGCACGGCCGCGCCAGGTCGAAACGCTCGGGCACCTGCACCATCAGCGTGACGTTCTCGCGGCCGCTGCCGTCGTCGAGCCAGGCGAAGGTCTCGCGCCCGGCGACCTTGCCTTCGCCCAGCGTGTCGCGGCCGTCGGCGTCGATGTTGGGGCCGTAGAACACGCCCATGCCGCCGGCGGCGGTGTAGTCGACCAGCGCGCGATAGTTCACGTAGATCGCGTTGCGGCGCAGTTCGGCGGGTGTCGGCGCCAGCGGGTCGGCGAAGGCCGGCGTCGCGCCCATCAGCCCGGTCTTGCCGAGGCCGGCGGTCAGCAGGTCGTCGGCGACACCGTCGTAGACGGCCTCGGTGACCGGCCCGCGCACGCCGGCCGGCAGGGTGTTGGCCGGGGCGGCCCAGGCGGCGGCGCCGGACAGCAGGCAGGCGGCCGCGGCGGCCGTCCAGGTCGGGGTGTGCTTCACGGTCGGTTCTCCTGACGGGGGAGCGGGCCGTCGCCTCGCCCGGCGCTGGAGGCGCCGGCGCGCAGGATGCCCCGTGGCCGGCAGCCGGCGGCAGCGGGCAAACCCGCCGCCCGGAACGCGGGGGGCTCCGCTGCGGGTATGCCCCCGGGCTTCACCCGGGCGTCATCGGCACCGGCCGATGGCAGCATGGCCCGGCCCGCAGTCCGCGGGACACATGAGGAGGAGACAGATGCCGCCTTGGTCCCGCCGCCGGCTGCTGGCCGTCGGTTCCGTCCTGCTCGCGCCGGCCTGGGCGCGTGCGCAGTCCGCGGGCACCCGCCCGGTGACCATCGTCGTGCCCTTCCCGCCCGGCGGCGGCACCGACGCCTTCGCCCGCCCGCTGTTCGGCGCGATGACCCGCGCCGCCGGCCGCCAGTACCTGATCGACAACCGCGGCGGCGCCGGCGGCAATCTCGGCGCCGGCCTCGCCGCCAAGGCCGCGCCGGACGGCAGCAACTTCTTCATGGGCGCGGTGCACCACGCGATCGCGCCGGCGATGTACCCCAAGCTGGACTACAGCCTGGAGGGCGACTTCGTGCCGGTGACGCTGGTGGCCAGCGTGCCGCAGGTCATCGTCGTCAACCCGCAGCGTGTCGCGGCGCGCACGCTGCCGCAGCTGCTGGCGCTGCTGCGCGCCAAACCCGGCGGGCTGAACTACGGCTCGGCCGGCAACGGCACCTCGCACCACCTGGCCGGCGAGCTGTTCAAGCAGCAGTCCGGGACCTTCATCACCCACATCCCCTACCGGGGCGCGGGGCCGGCGCTGCAGGACCTGATCGCCGGCCAGGTCGACCTGATGTTCGACGGCCTGGCCTCGTCGGCGGCGCACATCAAGTCGGGCAAGCTGCACCCGATCGCCGTCGCCGGCACACGCCGCGCACCCGGTTTCCCCGACGTGCCGACGGCACGCGAGCAGGGCCTGCCCGACTACGTGGTCTCGACCTGGTACGCGTTGTTCGCGCCCAAGGCGACACCGCGTGACGCGGTCGAGCGTTTCGGCGCCGACGTCAGGCGCGCCATCGCCAGCGACGAGCTGCGCACCACCTGGACCGGGCTGGGCGCCGAGCCGCCGGACCTGCAGGGCGAGGCGCTGGGCAAGTTCGTCGCCGCCGAGACGCGGCGCTGGGCCGAGGTCGTCAAGCGTTCCGGCGCCAAGCTCGACTGAACACGCTGGGAACGTCGGCCCGGAAAGCCTAGGATCGGCGAGCCCTCCGCTCCCGACTGGATGACGATGTCCGACCAGAACCTGTTCGCCGCGCTGCGCGCCGCGTTCCCCGACGACCTGGACTCGATCGCGATCGACTGCGGCGACAGCCCGCAGCCGCTGGCCTACACCTGGCGCGACCTGGACCGCGGCACCGCGATGCTGGCCAACCTGCTGGCCTCGCTGGACCTGCCGCCGGCCTCGCGCGTGCTGATGCACGTCGACAAGAGCGTCGAGGCGCTGATGCTGCACCTGGCGGTGCTGCGTGCCGGCCACGTCGTCGTGCCGCTGAACATCGCCTACCAGGCCGCCGAGATCGAGTACTTCATCGGCGACGCCGAGCCGGCGGTCGTGGTCTGCGCGCCGCGCCACTTCGGCTGGACCAGCCGCATCGCCTTCCAGGCCGGCACCAAGCACGTCTACACGCTGGGCGACGACCGCAGCGGCACGCTGCTGGACCGCGCCGCGTTCCAGCCCGACGTGCATGAGACGGTGGCACGCGCCGCCAGCGATCTGGCGGCCATCGTCTACACCAGCGGCACCACCGGGCGCAGCAAGGGCGCGATGCTCTCGCACGGCAACCTGCTGAGCAACGCGCGCGTGCTGCACGAAGCCTGGGCCTGGCAGCGCGACGACGTGCTGATCCACGCGCTGCCGATCTTCCACGTGCACGGGCTGTTCGTCGCCTCGCACGGTGCGCTGCTGGCCGGGGCGCGCATGATCTGGTTCTCGCGTTTCGACGCCCGAGCCGTCGTCGAGCGCCTGCCCGAGGCCACGGTCTTCATGGGCGTGCCGACGCTGTACGTGCGCATGCTGGCCGAGCCGGCGCTGGACCGCGAACGCTGCGCGGGCATGCGCCTCTTCGTCAGCGGCTCGGCGCCGCTGCTCGTCGACACCTTCCGCGCCTGGCGCAACCGCACCGGCCACGTCATCCTCGAGCGCTACGGCATGAGCGAGACCGTCATGCTGACCTCCAACCCCTACCGCCCCGAGGACGCGCGGCGCGCCGGCACCGTGGGCCCGGCGCTGCCGGGTGTCGAGCTGCGGGCGCGCGGCGAGGACGGCGAGCTGGTGCCGCCGGGCGAGATCGGCGGCATCGAGGTGCGCGGGCCCAACGTCTTCTCGGGCTACTGGCGTTTGCCGGAGAAGACCGCCGAGGAGTTCAGCGCCGACGGCTGGTTCAAGACCGGCGACGTCGGCCGCGTCGACGCCGACGGCTGGGTGACGATCGTCGGGCGCAGCAAGGACCTGGTCATCACCGGCGGCTTCAACGTCTACCCGGCCGAGGTCGAGGCGCTGATCGACGACCTGCCGGGCGTCGTCGAGTCGGCGGTCGTCGGCGTGCCGCACCCGGACTTCGGCGAGGCCGTCGTCGCCGCCGTCGTCGCACAGCCGGGCGCGACGCTGGACGGCGAGGCGCTGATCGCGGCACTGAAGGACCGCATCGCGCACTTCAAGGTGCCCAAGCGGGTCTTCGTCGTCGAGGAGCTGCCGCGCAACACGATGGGCAAGGTGCAGAAGAACCTGCTGCGCCAGACCTTCCAGCGCAGCTTCTCCGGCTGAGGCGCCGCATCGGCGGCCCCAGACCACCACGATGCGGGATCGCGCCGCACACGACGGGAATCCGGGATCGCCTGGCTTTGTCCATGACAAAGCCGAGAGCAAATTTCCGAGTGTCCTGGTTGATTGGGGTCATGTCCCCGCCATAATCACGGAAATGAACAAGACACAGCCGATCCGTCTGTTGCCTGAACCGGGCTGTGGCGGCTGCATGCCCAGCCATGCCGGCTGCGGCGGCGGCTTCGGCCGCCCGTGTCCCGCGCCCGAACTGCGTGGCAACCCGGCGCTGGTGCAAGGCGTGCTGGAGTCGCTGCGCGGCGTCGTCGCCGCCGACGGCGGCAACATCGTCGACCGCCAGCTCGTCAAGGCGCTGCACATCGGCGCCGATGAGGCCGAGCTGACCGTCAGCTTCCCGCCGAGCTGCGGCATCGGCCGCGACCTCGCCGAAGGCGCCTTCCAGGCCCTGCGCCGCGCGCTGCCCGACACCGACGTCTACGTCCGCCACGCGGTCTGAGGTTTCCGCTCCCCCAGACAAAAGCCGGGCATCGCCCGGCTTTTTGCATTCCATCCGGCGGCCCGTGCGGGCCGCCGGCGCGACGGAGGTGGTCGTCAGTCCGCGGCGTAGATGTCGCGGTCCTTGGTCTCGCGGATGAACAGCAGGCCGATGACGAAGCACACCGACGCGATGACGATCGGGTACCAGAGGCCGTGGTACATGTTGCCGTTGGCCGCCACCATGGCGAAGGTGATCGACGGCAGCAGGCCGCCGAACCAGCCGTTGCCGATGTGGTACGGCAGGCTCATCGAGGTGTAGCGGATGCGCGTCGGGAACAGCTCGACCAGCATCGCCGCGATCGGGCCGTAGACCATCGTCACGTAGATCACGAGGATGGTCAGGATGCCGACGATGGTCCACCACTGGCCGCCCATGAACTCGATCGGCTTGGCCTTGGCCGGGTAGCCGGCCTCGTTCAGCGTGTCACCCAGCGACTTCTTGAAGTCGGCGATGGCCTTGGTCGATTCCTCCGAGAACTTGTGGCCACCGGCGATCGTCGTCGCCGTCGGCGGCGTGATCGGCGTCTGGCCGATCATCACCACGGTCGGCGAGCCGGCCGGCAGGGCCTCGTTGACGTAGCTGGCCGAACGTTGCGTCAGCGCGCGCTTGGCGATGTCGCAGGCCGAGGTGAAGTCGACCTCGCGCGCGATCGGGCTGCCCTGGAACGAACAGGTGGCCGGGTCGGCCCGCACGACGATCTCCGAGCGTGCCTGCGCGGCGGCCAGTTCCGGGTTGGCGGTGTTGGTCAGCGCCTTGAACAGCGGGAAGTAGGTCAGCACCGCCAGCGCCATGCCGGCCAGGATGATCGGCTTGCGGCCGATCTTGTCCGACAGCGTGCCGAAGACGACGAAGAATGGCGTGCCGATCAGCAGCGAGGCGGCGATCATGATGTTCGCCGTCGCCGGGTCGACCTTCAGCGAGCTGGTCAGGAAGAACAGCGCGTAGAACTGGCCCGAGTACCAGACCACGCCCTGGCCCATCACCAGGCCGAACAACGCCAGCAGCACGATCTTCAGGTTCTTCCACTGGCCGAAGCTCTCGGTCAGCGGCGCCTTCGAGGTCTTGCCCTCTTCCTTCATCTTGCGGAACGCGGGCGACTCGTTCATCGACAGGCGGATCCAGACGCTGATCGCCAGCAGCAGGATCGAGACGATGAACGGGATGCGCCAGCCCCAGGCGGCGAAGGCCTCCTCGCCCATCAGCGTGCGCGTGCCGAGGATGACCAGCAGGCTCATGAACAGGCCCATCGTCGCCGTGGTCTGGATCCACGACGTGTAGGCGCCACGCTTGCCTTGCGGCGCGTGCTCGGCGACGTAGGTCGCGGCACCGCCGTACTCGCCGCCCAGCGCCAGGCCCTGCAGGATGCGCAGCAGGATCAGGATGATCGGCGCGGCGATGCCGATCGAGGCGTAGGTGGGCAGGATGCCGACGATGAAGGTCGACAGGCCCATGATCAGGATCGTCACCAGGAAGGTGTACTTGCGGCCGATCATGTCGCCCAGGCGGCCGAAGACCAGCGCTCCGAAGGGCCGCACGATGAAGCCGGCGGCGAACGCCAGCAGCGAGGCGATGAACTGCGCCGTGGGGTCCAGCGCGGCGAAGAAGTGCTTGCCGATGAAGACGGCGAGCGAGCCGTACAGGTAGAAGTCGTACCACTCGAAGACCGTGCCCAGCGAGGAGGCGAAGATGACTTTCTTCTCCTCGCGGGTCATCGGCGCTTTCGACGGCATCGCGGCGGTCGTGGCTGCCATGGGGGGTTGTCTCCTGTTGATTTCACGGTGCCGCACGCCCGACGGCGGCACGTGCGGCGCAATGTCGAATCGACCTCTGACCGCTTTCTGACGCCAAACTGAACGTTCGCTGACGATTTCCGGCCTTACCCGCAGCTTTCTTTTCGCATTGCAGAATTTCGGCCGCGGATTCGGGAAATTCCCCAGCGTTTTGCAGCGGTATCAAGAGGCAGTGGATTCCCTCGGTTTTGCACTCCAGCCACGCCCGCGAGGGCCGGAGATCCCGCACCAACCAAACGGTCACTTTGCGACCGTTAAGTAGTTCACGAAAACCTTTCGGTAACTTCCGGCCGCGAGCGATTGAGCTCGATCAAGGAGCACCGATGACCCGCTGGCTGAAGACCCTCATCGCCACGTCCTCCGTCGCCTTGCTCGCCGCCTGTGGCGGCGACGGCGGCGACGACCATCCCGGCACCATCGCCGAGGTGGCGACCGAACGGAACCTGAGCGCGCTCGTCGCCGCGGCCGACAAGGCCGGGCTGGTCGACGAGCTGAGCGCCGAAGACGCGGCGCTGACCGTCTTCGCGCCGACCGACGCGGCCTTCGACGCGCTGGCCACGACACTCGGCTTCGCCGACGCCGGCGCGATGGTCGCCGCGCTCGACGCCGAGACCCTGGGCCGCATCCTCGCCTACCACGTGCTGCCGGCGCGCCGCACCGCCGCCGAGCTCGCCGCAGGCGACGAGCCGACGCTGTACGAGTTCGAAGGCGCGCCGGCGACGCTGGACGTGGCGACCGCCGACGGCGTGACGCTCGGCGACGAGGTGCTGACCCGGGCCCGCGTGACGACGGCCGACGTCGCGGCGCGCAACGGCGTCGTTCACGTCATCGACAAGGTGCTGGTGCCGCCGGGCGTGCTCGACCTCGTGCAGATGGCCAGGCTGAACCCGGCGTTCTCGACGCTGGTGGCGGCGGTCGCCGCCGCCGGGCTGGACGACGACCTGGCCGGCACCGGCCCGTTCACGGTCTTCGCGCCGACCGACGACGCCTTCTCGGCGCTGCTCACGCGCACCGGCCTGAGCGCCGAGCAGCTGCTCGCCTCGCCCGGCCTCGCCGACACGCTGCTCTACCACGTCGTCGCCGGCGACGTGCGCGCCGCCGACGTGCTGGCGCTGCCGAACCCGGCCTTCGTCGACACCCTGCTCGCCGGCAACGACCTGGAGCTGCGCAACGACACGCTGACGCTGGTCGACGACGACGTCGACAGCCCCGACGCGACGATCGCCGCGACCGACGTCATCGCGCGCAACGGCGTCATCCACGTCATCACGCAGGTGCTGATCCCGGCGCCGAACTGAGCGCCGGCGCCGCCGCCCAGTGCGCTAGTAGGCGAGCCGGGCGAGCGCGCTGCGCCGCGAGGCCTCGAGCGCCTCGCCCAGCGTGCGGATGCCCGCGACCTGCAGCAGCGGGATCATCTTCAGGAAGACCTCGGCGGTGACGATCGCGTCGCCGAGCGCCGTGTGCCGGCCGAGCACCGGCACGCCCAGGCGTTCGGCGATGGCCTCCAGCGAGTGCCGCTCCTGGTTCGGGTGCAGCACCTGCGACAGCAGCAGCGTGTCGAGCACCGGCATGTCGAAACGCACGCCGGCGGCACGCTCCTTCAGCTCGAGGAAACGCAGGTCGAAGGCGGCGTTGTGGGCGACGAGCACGGTGTCGTGGGCGAAGGCGTGCAGCGCCGGCAGCACCTCGCGGATCGTCGGCTGGCCGGCGACCATCGCCGGCGTGATGCCGTGGATCGCGACGGTGCGTTCGGGGATCGCGCGCTGCGGGTCGACGAGCTGCTCGAAGCTCTCGTGGCGGCGCAGCTTGCCGGCGACGATGCGTGTCGCGCCGATCTGGATGATCTCGTCGCCGGCCGAGGGCTCCAGCCCGGTGGTCTCGGTGTCGAACACCGTGTAGGCGAGTTCGGCCAGCGTGCGGTCGGCCAGTTCCAGCGCCATCTCGCGGGTCTGGAACAGGTCGAAGTCGTAGAACTCCGGCCGGCTCTCGCGGCGCGCCAGCAGCCCGCTGTCCAGCGGCTCGGCGGCGTCGGCCAGCGGCAGCAGGAAACGGAAGAACGCCTCGGCACGCACCCGCTCGCGCTCGAACCAGAACGTGCCGCCGTGGCGCTGCACGACGTCGCGCACGGTCAGCGCGCTGGCTTCGCCGCCGACACGCATCGCCTCGGTCTCCCAGGCGACCGCGGTCTCGGTGCTGACGCCGGGGCCGATCCAGGCCAGGTCGAGCTGGGCGCGCGTGCCGGCACGCTGCAGCCGGATCTGCACGACCTTGACGCCGTATTCCTCGACGACGCGCCCGGCGAGGAAGACCAGCGCCTGGATCAGCGAGAAGCTGTCGAGCTTGAGCCACAGCGACGGGTCGACCTCGGTGCCGGCGGTGCGGCAGCGGTGCTCGGCCTCGATGCGGCGCAGCGCCGCGGTGACGAAGTCGGCGCCCTGCATGTCCTCCAGCGGCCAGCGCGTGCGCATCGTCTCGGTCGTGTAGTGCGCCAGCTCGCCGATGCGGTGGCCCAGCGCACGCACCTCGTCGCGGATCACGCCCTGCAGCCGCGCCGCGGTGGCCGCGTCCAGCGCCGGATCGTCGATCAGCTCGACGGCCGCCTGCAGGTTGGCCAGCGACGCGCGCCCGGCCTCGGTGTGCTCGTGCAGCCGGCGGTCGCGTTCGGACTCCTCGGCGAAGTCGCGCGTGATGTTGTCCAGCATCAGCACGAAGCCGGCGAGCGGGCCGCCGTCGTGCTCGCGCACCGGCGCCAGCTGCACACGCAGCAGCTGGCCGCCGCGTGTCGCGGTGACGAACTGCGCCGACGGGTGCGCGACACCGCGCTGCAGCCGCTGCTGCACCATCTCCAGCGCATGGGCGACGAGCGCGCGGTCGAAGACGGCGTAGATCGAGCGGCCGATGCCCAGGTACTCGGCGCCGCCGATCGCCGGCGCCGGCGACAGCGCGCGGAACTGCAGCCGCGCGCGGCCGTTGTAGAGCAGGATGCGGCCGTCGAGGTTGCAGACGACGACGCTCTGCGCCAGCTCGGACATCAGCGCCGCCAGCCGGCTCTTCTCCTGCTCGACCTGGCGGCTGGCCTCGCGCACCCGCGCCTCGACGTCGGCGCGCCAGGCGGCGCGCTCGCGCAGCAGGCGGTTGACGGTGTCGACCAGCGCGCGGCTGCCGGCGCTGCCGCGCGGCTCCAGCTCGCGCCCCGGCGCACCGGCCAGCAGCACCTGCAGCAGCTCGGCGATGCGCCCCGGCGCGGCGCCGAAGTGGTGCCAGGCCCAGCGCATCCCGACGCCGGCGGCGATGGCGACGACGACCAGCGCCAGCACCAGCAGCGCCGCGCGCGGCTCGAGCAGCGCGCCCAGCGCCGCGGCCTCGGCCGGCGCCAGCGTCAGCAGCAGCAGCGCCGCCACCGCCGCCGCCGCCAGCAGCAGGATCGCCGCCGGCGCCAGCGCGGCCAGCCACTCGTGGCGGTCGGGTTTCATGAAAGCAGCTGGCGCACCCGCTCGGCGAGCTCACGCGTGGAGAACGGCTTGGCGACGTAGGCGTCGGCGCCCAGCCCCAGGCCCTGCGCGACGTCGGTCTCGCCGCAGCGGGCGCTGAGCAGCAGGCACTTGGTCGTGGCGCAGGCCTCGTCGGCGCGCAGCGCCTGCAGCACCTCGAAGCCGCTGCGGCCGGGCATCACGACGTCCATCAGCAGCAGGTCGGGATGTTCGCGGCGCGCCGTGTCCAGCGCCTCGATGCCGTCGCGCGCGACCAGCACGCGCCAGCCTTCGCGCTTCATCAGGAACTCGAGCGGGATGACGCTGTTGGCCTCGGCGTCGGCCAGGAGCACGGTCTTCATCGGGAGTCTCCTCTCGTCGCGGCGCAGGCGGCCGGCGGGCGCGTCGTCGCGGCGCCCGGCGCGATGCTGCGCGATCCGGGCGCGCCGCGCCAGTGGCGGCGAACCCGCGGAGCCGGGACGACGGATTGCCGCGCCATCGTTCAGAGCTTGTCGAAGCGGAAGTGCTGGCGCAGGTAGGCGCGCAGGCGCTTGACGACGGCCAGCGAGTCGCGCAGCGGCTCGCGCTCGAGCAGGCCCAGCGACGCGGGCTGGATCTCGTTGCCGGCCACGCGCCCGGCGGCCTGCGCCTGCAGCTGGTGCTGCAGGCGCAGCGTCATCAAGAGGTGCAGCGCGTCCTCGAGGTCGCGTGCCAGCGTCGTGTCCAGCGCACCGGCGGCGACCAGCGCGTGCAGCCGCGCGACGGTGCCGGTCTCGCGCAGGTGGCGCTGCAGTGCCAGCGCGCGCACGCCCTGCACGATCGGGAACAGGCCCAGCTTCTTCAGGTCGAGCGCCGCCTCGTCGCGCCGGCCGGGCAGCCAGCCCAGCCAGTGGTGCGGCTCCTGGAACTGGTCGGCGGCGGCGGCGAAACGCGCGAGGTAGGCGTCGTGGTCGCCGAACAGGCGGTGCAGGTGCTCGCGCAGGCCGTCGAGCAGCGTCGCGTCGCCGGCCACCGCGACGGCGTCGCAGAAGATCGCCAGCCGCATCGGGCCCTCGGCGTCGCGACCCATCACCCAGTCGCGCAGCTGCTCGCGCCACTCGGCGACCGGGCGCCGCCACAGCGGGTTGGTGACCATGATGCCGCCGGGGCACGGCGGGTAGCCGAAGTCCGCCAGCGCGGCGCTGAAGCGCCGCACCGCGGCCTCGGTCTCGGGGTGCTCGAAACCGTCGCGCAGGATCAGCGCATTGTCCTGGTCGGTCTTCAGCACCTGCTCGCCGCGGCCTTCGCTGCCCATCACGACGAGGCAGCTCGCGGCCACCAGCTCGGCCGGCGCGACCAGCGACCAAAGGCGCTGGAACAGCCGCGCGTGCAGCTCGCCAACGAGGTGCGCGATGCGTTCGACGTGCACGCCGCTGGCGGCGAACAGGCCGACCATGCGGTCGATCTGCAGCGCCGCGGCCTTCAGCTCGTCGACCGAACCGGCCTCGTCGATCTGCAGCGCCGCCAGGTGCGAGTGGTTGGCGACGAAGCTCACCAGGTCGAGCTGGCCGAGCAGGCCGACGAGGCGTTCGCCGTCGCGCACCAGCACGCGGTGCACGCGATGCCGCACCATCAGCCACAGCGCCTCGAAGACCTCGGCGTCGGCCTGGACGGCGATCACCGGGAAACGCGCGACCTCGCGCACCGCCAGCGCCGCCGGCGGCTCGGACCGCAGCAGCGCGTCGCGCAGGTCGGTGGTGGTGAAGATGCCCAGGCGTTCGCCGTCCTGCACCAGCGCGTGGGTCAGACCGCGCTCGGACAGCTGGCGGCACAGCGACACGAGGTCGGTGCCGCCATCGACGACGAAAGCCTTGCGGACGTAGGCGTCGCGCACCCGCGCCGTGACCAGCGACAGCACTTCCTGCCGGGGGTCGGACACGGGTGCGGGCCTCGCGTCAGTGGCCGCTGGCCGCGGCGGCGCCGATGCCGGTCTCCGACCGCACCTGCTGCGCCAGGAAGCCGGCGCGGTCGGCCTTGGCGCGGGCGCTCTTGTCGAGCACCGAGAACAGCCAGATGCCGACGAAGCCGATGGTCATCGAGAACAGCGCCGGGCTGGTGTACGGGAACAGCGCCGAGCCCTTGGGGTTGCCCAGCGTCGCTTCCCACACCGACGGCGAGACGATGGTCAGGCCGACCGAGGAGATCAGGCCGAGGAAACCGCCGATCACCGCGCCCTTGGTCGTGCAGTCCTTCCACAGCACGCTCATGAAGAGCACCGGGAAGTTGGCCGACGCCGCGATCGCGAAGGCCAGCGAGACCATGAAGGCGATGTTCTGCTTCTCGAAGGCGATGCCGAGCACGACGGCGACGATGCCCAGGCAGACGGTCGTGATGCGCGACACCTTCAGCTCGGCGGCGCTGTCAGCCTTGCCCTTCTTGATGACCGTGGCGTAGAGGTCGTGCGAGACCGCCGAGGCACCCGACAGCGTCAGGCCGGCGACCACCGCGAGGATGGTCGCGAAGGCCACCGCCGAGATGAAGCCGAGGAAGACGTTGCCGCCGACCGCGTTGGCCAGGTGCACCGCGGCCATGTTGTTGCCGCCCAGCAGCCCGCCCTTGGCGTCGAGGAAGCCGGGGTTGGTCAGCACGAAGGTGATCGCGCCGAAGCCGATGATGAAGGTCAGCAGGTAGAAGTAGCCGATCCAGCCGGTGGCCCACATCACCGACTTGCGCGCTTCCTTGGCGTTGGGCACGGTGAAGAAGCGCATCAGGATGTGCGGCAGGCCGGCGGTGCCGAACATCAGCGCCATGCCGAAGCTGATCGCCGAGATCGGGTCCTTCACGAAGTTGCCCGGGCCCATGATCGACTGGCCCGCGGCCGCCGCCTCCTCGGCCGTCTTGCCGCCGCTGGCGGCCAGGTCAGCCTTGACGCGCACCGCGTCGGCGAACATCGCCTCCGGCGAGAAGCCGTAGTGCAGCATCACCATGAAGGCCATGAACGACGCGCCGCCCAGCAGCAGGCAGGCCTTGATGATCTGCACCCAGGTGGTGGCCGTCATGCCGCCGAAGAGCACGTAGACCATCATCAGCGCGCCGACGATGACCACCGCGATCCAGTACTCCAGGCCGAACAGCAGCTTGATCAGCTGGCCGGCGCCGACCATCTGCGCGATCAGGTAGAACGCGACGACGACCAGCGTGCCCGAGGCCGCGAACACGCGCACCGGCGTCTGCTCGAAGCGGAACGCGGCGACGTCGGCGAAGGTGAACTTGCCCAGGTTGCGCAGGCGTTCGGCCATCAGGAAGGTGATGACCGGCCAGCCGACGAGAAAGCCGATCGAGTAGATCAGGCCGTCGAAGCCGGAGGCCATCACCGCCGCCGAGATGCCGAGGAACGAGGCCGCCGACATGTAGTCGCCGGCGATCGCCAGGCCGTTCTGGAAGCCGGTGATGCCGCCGCCGGCGGTGTAGAAGTCGGCGGCGCTCTTGGTCTTGGACGCGGCCCACTTCGTGATGTAGAGCGTGGCGACGACGAACAGGCCGAACATGCCGATGGCCGTCCAGTTGGTCGCCTGCTTGGCGGCCTGGCCGAGGTCGGCCCCGGCGGCCCAGACCGCGGCGGAGACGCCGCCGAGCGCGGCCAGCGTGAGCAGACGGCGCAGATGGGTGGAGAGAGAGTTTGAACGCATCGTGTCAGCCCTCGATGGCGCCAAACGCCACTTCTTTTGCATGAATCTGGATCATCGAGCGGACGCCGCGGACGGGCTCCGACCGGCCGCTGGCGGCGCCCCCTTGAGGGGGAGCGCCGAAGGCGCTGCGGGGGTGGGTCATTTCAGCACCGCCTTGGCGACTTCGTCGGCCAGATCGTCGTAGGTCTTGTTGGCACGCTGCACGTAGATCGCCGTGATGACGATCGTGAAGACGATGACGCCGAAGCCGATGGGAATGCCCAGCGTCATCACGCCGTCGCCCAGGCGCTGGGCGAGAAACTGCTTGTCGAAGGCGACGAGCAGGATGAAGCCGTAGTAGACGACCATCATCGCCGCCGTCAGCCACCAGCCGAAGCTCGAGCGCTTGGACTTCAGTTCCTGGTACTTCGGGTGGCTCGCGATACGTCGTGCGAGTTCTGCGTCCATGGGTTGTCTCCGGAATTTGAGGACTTGGCACCCATGGTTCGTGCGCGGACTGACCGAGTTCTGACGGTTCGCCAACAGGGCCTGACGCCGAACTGAACGTTCGCTTACAAGAGCGCCGGCTCTCCTGGGAGCGTGGCCCCTGGGGATCACCTCTCCCGATTTGCCCTATCAGGGATAGTCCCGACCGGGGTTCCGACGCTGGTCAACCAGTGGCTCCGGGATGTCCCGGAGTGCGTTCAGCGCGTGGGGTTGCGCAGGCGGTCGGCGAGCATCGGCAGGCCGTCCAGGCCCCAGAACTGCTCGCCGTCGAACTCGACGGTCGGCACGCCGAAGACGCCGCGTGCGGCGGCCTCCTCGGTGTGGGCCCGCAGCGCGGCTTTCACGGCGTCGCCGGCCGGGTCGGCCGCCGGCGCCAGCGTCGCGGCCAGCGCCGCCAGGCGCGCCGGGTCGTGCGGGTCGCCGCCTTCGGCCCAGACATGGCGCAGCACGGCCTCGACGACACGCCGGTTGGGCCCGCAGGCGATGATCAGCCGCAGCAGCGCCAGCGAGCTGAACGGGTGCGGCTGCGGCATCTCGAACGGCAGCCCGTGCTGCGCCGCCAGCCAGCGCGTGTGGCGGTAGATCCAGTCGCGTTTGGGCGCCACGTCGACCGGCGCCTTCTGGCCCCAGTGCTGCAGCAGCGCGCCCAGCAGCACCGGGCGGTACTCGACCTCGACGTCCAGGCCTTCGAGCACGTCGGGCAGGCGCTCGAACGCCAGGTAGGCGTACGGCGAGACGACGTCGAAACGGAAGACCAGGCGGTTCATCGTGGTGCTGCGGGGCGCTGCTGCCAGACGACGCGGCGTTCGGCCAGGCGATCGAGCACGGCGCGGCGCTCGTCGTCGGCCATCGTCGACCAGGCGGCGATCTCGTCGAGCGTGCGCAGGCAGCCTTCGCACCAGCCGCTGGCGGCGTCCATGCGGCAGACGTCGATGCAGGGCGAGGGCACGCCGGAGCCGAAACGTGTGCTCATGGCTGCTGCACCACGTCGGCGACCGGCGCGCCGGTCAGGCGCTCCAGCTCGGCCGGCGACAGCTTGAAGACGCCGTGCGGATGCCCGGCGGCGGCCCAGATGACGTCGAAGCGGAACAGGTCGCGGTCGATCAGCGTGAAGGCCGGCGTCGCATGCGCCAGCGGCGAGACGCCGCCGATCGAGAAGCCGGTGCGTGCCTTGACGAAGTCGGCGTCGGCGCGGCCCAGCGCGCCGGTGATCGCCGCGACGCGCTTCTCGCAGACGCGCCGGTCGCCCGAGGTGACGACCAGCACCGCGCTGTCGTCGGCCTTGCGGCGGAAGATGACGCTCTTGGCGATCTGGCCGACCTCGACGCCCAGCGCCGCAGCGGCTTCGGCCGAGGTGCGCGCCGGCGTTTCCAGCCACAGCGGCGCATGCGGGTGGCCACGTTCGGCCAGGGCGCGCGTGACGCGCTGGAAACCTTCGGGACGGTCGAGCAGGGAATCGATGGCGTTCATGGTTCAGCAAGAAGCGGCAGCGGCGCGCCGCGCCAGCAGCGCCCGCGCGGCGCGCGAGGCCGTGGGCCGGCCGACGACGCCCGAGATGTAGGCGCCGGCGTCGACGAGTCGGTCCAGGTCCAGCCCGGTGTCGATGCCCAGGCCGTGCAGCAGGTAGACCACGTCCTCGGTGGCGACGTTGCCGGTCGCGCCCTTTGCGTAGGGGCAGCCGCCGAGGCCGGCGATGCTGGTGTCGAAGACGTGCACGCCGAGGTCCAGGCAGGCCAGGATGTTGGCCAGGGCCTGGCCGTAGGTGTCGTGGAAATGGCCGCTGACCTCGGCCAGCGGGTAGTGCTTCAGCGCGCGCTCCAGCGCCCGCTGCGCCGCCAGCGGCGTGCCGACGCCGATCGTGTCGGCGATGCCGACGTGGTCGACGCCGATGGCCTTCATGCCGACGACGACACGTTCGACCTCGTCCGGCGTGACCTCGCCCTGGTAGGGGCAGCCGAGCGCGCAGGACACGGCGCCGCGCACCTTGACGCCGGCGGCGTGCGCCGCCGCTACGACCGGCGCGAAACGCTCCAGGCTCTCGGCGATCGAGCAGTTGATGTTGCGCCGGCTGAAGGCCTCGCTGGCGGCGCCGAAGACGACGACCTCGTCGGGGCGCGTGGCCAGCGCCGCTTCCAGTCCCTTCAGGTTGGGCGTCAGCACCGAGTAGCGCACGCCGGCGCGGCGTTCGATGCCGGCCATGACCTGCGCCGCGTCGGCCATCTGCGGCACCCATTTCGGGCTGACGAAGCTGGTGACCTCGATCTCGCGGCAGCCGGCGTCCTGCAGTCGGCGCACGAGCTCGATCTTCTCGGCGGCGCCGACCGGCGCGGCCTCGTTCTGCAGGCCGTCGCGCGGGCCGACCTCGACCAGGGTGACACGGTCCGGTTTCATCGCCGGGCACTATAGCGAGCGGGCCATCGCCTCGACGGCCGCCGGGTCCGGACAGCGCTCATTCGTCCCCCGACAGGCGCAGCAGCTCGGTGCCTTCGGCCACCGTGTCGCCGGCGCGCACCAGCAGCGCCTCGACGACGCCGTCGCGCGGCGCGGCGATCGTGTGCTCCATCTTCATCGCCTCCAGCACCGCCAGCGCCTGGCCGCGGCGCACCGTCTGGCCGGTCTCGACGGCGACGGCGACGATCTTGCCGGGCATCGGCGCCGTCAGCCGGCCGGCTTCGCCGGCGTGGTCGCCGGCATGGGCGATCGGATCGTGCAGCGTGACGATCAGCTGGCCGGCCGGCGCGAAGACGGCGCGCCTGTCGCCGTCGCGGTGCACGGCCAGCAGCACCCGCTCGTCGCCCAGGCGCACTTCGTGGCGGCCGTCGCCCAGCGCACGCAGCGCCAGCGGCCAGCGGCGCTCGCCGAGTTCGAGCACGGCCTCGCCGTCGTGGCGGCGCTGCACGACTGCGACCTGGCGCTCGCCGCCGATCTCGAGCTCGAAGCGCCGGCGTGCGCCGCCGTGCAGGCGCCAGCCGTCGCGCCGCGACCAGGGGTCGGCGTCGACCGTCGCCGCCTCGGCGGCCCAGGCGTCGGCGACGACGGCGGCCGCGGCCCACTCGGGCGCCAGCCCCGGCGCGTCGAACAGCGCCGCGTGCTCGCGTTCGATCAGCGCCGTGTCCAGGTCGGCCTGGGCGAAGGCGCGGCTGGCGACGACGCGGCGCAGGAAGGCGACGTTGGTGGCGGGGCCGACCAGCTGCGTCGCCGCCAGCGCCGCGTCCAGCCGCGCCAGCGCCTGGGCGCGGTCCTCGCCCCAGACGATCAGCTTGGCGATCATCGAGTCGTACCAGGGCGTGATCGCGTCGCCTTCGCCGAAACCGCCGTCCAGGCGCGGCAGGTGTTCGTCGCGGCGGAAGGCCACGTGTTCGGGCCATCGCGCGACGACCAAGCGCCCGGTCGCCGGCAGGAAACCGGCCTCGGGGTTCTCGGCGCAGATGCGGGCCTCGATCGCGTGGCCACGCTGCACGATGTCGGCCTGGCGCGCCGGCAGCGGCTCGCCGGCGGCCACCCGCAGCTGCCACTCGACGAGGTCCAGCCCGGTCACGGCCTCGGTCACCGGGTGCTCGACCTGCAGCCGCGTGTTCATCTCCATGAAATAGAAACGCAGGTCGCCGTCGTCGCGCTCCTCGGCGATGAACTCGACGGTGCCGGCGCCGACGTAGCCGACGGCCTGCGCCGCGGCCACCGCGGCGGCGCCCATCTCGGCGCGGCGCGCGGCCGTCAGCCCGGGCGCCGGCGACTCCTCCAGCACCTTCTGGTGGCGGCGCTGCACCGAGCAGTCGCGTTCGCCGAGGTGGATGCAGTGCCCCTGCGTGTCGGCGAAGACCTGGATCTCGATGTGGCGCGGTTTGAGCACGTAGCGCTCGACGAGCACGTGGGCGTCGCCGAAGCTGGCCTGGGCCTCGCGCTGGCAGGAGACGAGCGCGGCGGCGAAGTCCTCGGCGCGGTCGACACGGCGCATGCCCTTGCCGCCGCCGCCGGCACTGGCCTTGATCAGCACCGGGTAGCCGATGCGCGCCGCTTCGTCGGCCAGGCGCGCCGGGTCGTTGTCCTCGCCGTGGTAACCCGGCACCAGCGGCACGCCGGCTTCGGCCATCAGCGCCTTGGCCGCGGCCTTGCTGCCCATCGCGCGGATCGCCGCCGGCGGCGGGCCGATGAAGACCAGGCCGGCGTCGGCGCAGGCCTGGGCGAACTCCTCGTTCTCGCTGAGGAATCCGTAGCCCGGGTGCACGGCCTCGGCGCCAGTGGCGCGTGCGGCCTCCAGGATGCGCGGCCAGCGCAGATAGCTGTCGCGCGGCGCGGCGCCGCCGATCGCCACGGCCTCGTCGCAGGCCATCACGTGGCGCGCGCCGGCGTCGGCGTCCGAAAACACGGCGACGGTGCGCACGCCCAGGCGGCGCGCGGTGGCGGCGACACGGCAGGCGATCTCGCCGCGGTTGGCGATCAGGATCTTGCGGAACATCGGCTCTCTCTCGGATGGGAGCGGGTTCAGGACGGGCGCGGCCGCCAGCGCGCCAGCAGCCCCTTGAGGACACGCCAGAGCACGGCGACGACGACGATGCACACGACGGTGGCCAGCGCGACGGCGGCGATCGCCGCCACCGGGTGCTGCCAGGCCAGCCACAGCAGCGCCGGCACCGCCGCGTCGCCGGCCAGCGACAACGCGACGTTGCTGAAGGGCTCGGGCGAGGTGTTGGCCGCGGCGCGCACGCTGGCCTTGGCGGCATGCGCGCTGGCCGCCAGCCCGCCGCCGAGCAGCGCCGCGAGCAGCGTCCATGTCGCCGAATCGGCGCCGATCGCCGCCGCGGCCAGCGCCGCGCCGGCGGGGATGCGCAGCAGCGTCTGCACGCCGTCCCAGACGGTGTCGACGGCGGGGATCTTGTCGGCCAGGAACTCGACCGCGCTCATCAGCCCGCTGGCGCCCAGCACCAGCGGCTGCTGCAGGATCTGCAGGCCCGGCGGCAGCTCGACCCAGCCGAGGAAACCGATGGCGCCGGTGATGAACAGCACCGCGTACAGACGCAGCCCGCTGGCCCAGCCGAGCGCGGCCGCCAGAGCGACGAGCTGCGTCGTGTCCAGGTTCATCGCCAGGCCGGATCGCGTTTGCCAAGGAAGGCCGAGACGCCTTCGCGGCCTTCACTGCCGGCACGTGCGTCGGCGATGCGGCGCGCGGTGTCGGCGCGCAGCGCGGCGTCGATCTCGCGGCCGGCGAGGTCCTGCACCAGGCGTTTGCAGGCGCGCACGGCCTGCGGGCCATTGGCGGCGATGGTGGCGACGAGTTCGGCGACCTTGGCGTCCAGCGCCTCGGGCGCGACGCATTCGTGCACGAAGCCCAGCGCCTTCGCTTCGGCGGCGCTGAATCGCTCCGCGGTGACGAAATAGCGCCGCGCCGCCTGCTCGCCGAGCGCGCGCACGACGTAAGGGCCGATCGTCGCCGGCAGCAGCCCGAGCCGGGCCTCGCTGAGGCAGAACTGCATGCCGTCGGCGGCGACGAGCACGTCGCAGACCGCCGCCAGCCCGACACCGCCGGCGTAGCAGTCGCCGTGCAGCCGGCCGATCACCGGCACCGGGCAGCGCCAGACGGTCCACAGCATCTCGGCCAGGCGCGCGGCGTCGGCCTGGTTCTCGTCCCAGGAGTAGCCGGCCATCGCCCGCATCCAGCCCAGGTCGGCGCCGGCGCAGAAGGCCTTGCCGCGGCCGCCGAGCACGACGACCCGCAGCGCCTCGTCGGCGGCGAAGGCGGCGAAAGCCGCCGTCAGCTCGGCGACGACACCGTCGTTGAAGGCGTTGCGCACTTCCGGCCGGTTCAGCCAGACCTCGGCGACCTGCGGCGAGGGGCGGCGGATCTCCAGCGTCGTCGGGTTCATCGCGCAGCCTCGGCCTGCAGCAGGTAGACCAGATCAAGCTCGGGCGCCGGGCGGCCCAGCAGGGTCAGCGCGGCGCTGATCTGGCCGCGGTGGTGCGTCGCGTGGTTGAAGACGTGGGCCAGCGTCGCCGCGAACGGCAGCGACACCGTGCCGCCGGCCAGGCGCAGATAGTCCAGCCGGCCGCCGAAACGCGCCGCCGGCCAGCCGGCGATCAGCGGCAGCCAGGCTTCGGCGCCGTCGAGCAGGCGCTGGCGCAGCCGGACGCGCTCGCTCTCCAGCTCTTCGTCCAGGCGCATCGGCGGCGTCGTGCCGTCGGTGAAGCGCGCCGACCACAGCCGGTGCTCGGCGACCAGCAGGTGGTTCAGCGTGCCGTGAATGCTGCGGAAATACAGCCCCAGGTCGCGGCGGTAGTCGGCCTCGGGCACGGCGTCGACGGCGTCGAGCAGGCGGCGTGTCGCCCAGACGTTGTAGCGCGCCAGGCTGGCGAGGTGTTCACGCAGCGCCTCGGCGCCGGAATCGGGGGTCGTCGTCATGCTCGTCACATGCGGAAGACGCCGAAACGCGGCGTCTCGGGGATCGGCGCGTTGAGGCTGGCCGACAGCGCCAGCGCGAGCACGCGCCGCGTGTCGGCCGGGTCGATGACGCCATCGTCCCAGAGCCGGGCGCTGGCGTAGTACGGATGCGCCTGGCGCGCGAACTGTTCCAGGATCGGCTGCTTGAATGCGGCCTCGTCCTCGGCCGGCCACTGGCCACCCTTGGCTTCGATCGCGTCGCGGCGCACCGTGGCCAGCACGCTGGCGGCCTGCTCGCCGCCCATCACGCCGATGCGGGCGTTCGGCCACATCCACAGCAGCCGCGGCCCGTAGGCGCGGCCGCACATGCCGTAGTTGCCGGCGCCGAAGCTGCCGCCGATGATCACCGTGAACTTGGGCACCGTCGCCGTCGCCACCGCGGTGACCATCTTCGCGCCGTGTTTGGCGATGCCCTCGGCCTCGGCCTTGCGGCCGACCATGAAGCCGGTGATGTTCTGCAGGAACACGAGCGGCACGCCGCGCTGGCAGCACAGCTCGATGAAGTGCGCGCCCTTCATCGCGCTCTCGGAGAACAGCACGCCGTTGTTGGCGACGATGCCCACCGGCAGGCCCTCGATGTGGGCGAAGCCGGTGACCAGCGTCGTGCCGTAGCGCGCCTTGAACTCGTCGAACTCCGAACCGTCGACCAGGCGTGCGATGACCTCGTGCACGTCGAAGGGCTTGCGCGGGTCGGTCGGGATGACGCCGTGCAGCTCGGCCGGGTCGAACAGCGGTGGCCGCGGCGGCTGCAGGCGCAGCGGGGCCGGCTTCTGCCAGTTGAGGTTGGCGACCACCGCGCGTGCGATCGCCAGCGCGTGCAGGTCGTTTTCGGCGAGGTGGTCGGCGACGCCCGACAGCCGCGTGTGCACGTCGCCGCCGCCCAGGTCCTCGGCGCTGACGACTTCGCCGGTCGCGGCCTTCACCAGCGGCGGGCCGCCGAGGAAGATCGTGCCCTGGTTCCGCACGATGATGGTCTCGTCGCTCATCGCCGGCACGTAGGCGCCGCCGGCGGTGCACGAACCCATCACGACCGCGATCTGCGGGATGCCCAGCGCCGACATCTGCGCCTGGTTGTAGAAGATGCGGCCGAAGTGCTCGCGGTCGGGGAAGACCTCGTCCTGGTTCGGCAGGTTGGCGCCGCCGGAGTCGACGAGGTAGACGCAGGGCAGGCGGTTCTCCTGCGCGATCTCCTGGGCGCGCAGGTGCTTCTTCACCGTGACCGGGTAGTAGGTGCCGCCCTTCACGGTGGCGTCGTTGCAGACGACCATGCACTCGACGCCGCTGACGCGGCCGATGCCGGCGATCAGCCCGCCGCCCGGCGCGGCGCCGTCGTACAGGCCCAGGCCGGCGAGCGCGCCGATCTCCAGGAACGGCGTGTCGGGATCGAGCAGCATCTCGACACGCTCGCGCGGCAGCAGCTTGCCGCGTGCCGTGTGCTTGGCGCGTGCGGCCTCGCCGCCGCCTTCGGCGATGCGTGCGAGCTGGGCGTTGAGGTCGCCGACGAGCTGGCGCATCGCCAGCGCGCTGGCCTGGAACTCCTCCGAGCGCGGGTTGAGCTGCGAGTTCAGGACCGGCACGGTGTCTCCCGCGGCCGTCAGGAACGGCCGATTGACGTTTACGTTAACGTCAATTCTGACAGCGCCCCCGTGCCGCCGCCTCAGGGACGGCCCGGAGACCGGGCGCCCCCGAGGCCGATCCTCGGATAAGCGCACGGACATGGGCCCGGGCGTAGCATGGGCCGCATGGTGTGGCTCGAAACGTCGCTGGCCGCCGCGGCCATCGCCGCGGCCCTGGCGATGCGGCCGTGGCGCGGCGTCGGCCCCGCAGGTCCGCCCTGGCCCTGGCTGGCCTGGGCCGCCATGCTGCCGTTGATGTGGGGCGCCGACCGCTACGCGGACAGCGCGGTGGCGCAGCCGCTGTCCGGCGCCTGCCTGCTGATGCTGATGATGGGCTGGCCGCTGGCCGTGCTGGCGCTGGTGCCGGTCGCGCTGGTGACGATGTTCGCCGGCGGGCTGACGCCCGAGGCCGGCCTCGAACGTTTCGTCTGGCTGGGCCTGGTGCCGGCGACGATGGCCGTCGTGCTCGGTGCCGCGGTGCGGCGCTGGCTGCCCAAGCACCTGTTCGTCTACATCCTCGGCCGCGGCTTCTTCGTCACCGCGGTCGCCGGTGCGCTGGCCGGCGCGCTAGCCGCGGCGCTGCACCCGCCGCCGAACGGCCTGGGCGGAGACGACCTGGCGCTGGCGCGCTGGCTCGCCGCCTGGGGCGACGCCTGGCTGGCCGGCATCCTGGTCGCGATCTTCGTCGCCTTCCGCCCGCACTGGCTGGCGACCTACACCGACCGGCTGTACTTACCGAGAGCTTGAGCCCCGGCCGCCTGGCGGCCGGAGCGCAATCCCCGCGGGGACAGGCCGCCAGAGGCGGCCAGGGGGAGCGGCGACGGCAAACGGGCCGAAGCCGATCCGGGTCCCCCGGTCGGCTTCGGTAGCCCCTCGGGGGCGGCCGCCAGGCGGCCGGGGCTCACAGTCAGTCCCGCCAGAAAGCGGGCATGAAAAGGACGAGGACGGCCAGCAGTTCCAGCCGCCCGACAAGCATCGCGAAGGCGCAGATCCAGGTCTGCACGTCGCTGAGGCCGCCGTAGTTGACCGCCGGGCCGACCTCGCCCAGGCCGGGGCCGATGTTGTTGACGCAGGCGACGATGGCGGTGAACGCGGTGACCGCATCCAGGCCGGTGAACAGCATCGCCATCGTCAGCCCGACCAGCACCGCGCCGTAGGTCATCATGTAGCCGACGACGTTGTTCATCACCCGGTCGCTGACGGCGCGCCCATTGAGCACCACCGGGTTGACGACGTTGGGATGCACGATGCGCACGAACTCGTGGCGCGCCTGCTTGAGCAGCAGGATCAGCCGGACCATTTTGATGCCGCCGCCGGTGGAGCCGGCGCAGGTCGCGAAACAGCCCAGCAGGATCATCAGCAGCGACGCGAACAGCGGCCAGCTGGCGTAGTCGTAGGCGGCGTAGCCGGTGGTCGTCGCGATCGAGACGACGTGGAAGGCCGAGTGGCGAAAGGCCGCACCGAGGCTGTCATAGGCGCCGGTGGCCCACAGGTAGACCGCGATCAGCGCGATGCTGGCGGCCAGCACGAGGTAGAAGGCACGCGCCTCGGCGTTGCGCCACAGCGGCGCTGGCGAACGCTCGCGCCAGACGACGTAGTACAGCGTCAGGTTCACGCCCGACAGCAGCATGAAGAAGATCGCGACGGCCTCGATGTCGGGCGAGTTCCAGTGGCCAAAGCTCGCGTCGTAGGAGGAGAAGCCGCCCAGGCTGACGGTCGAGCCCATGTGCACGAAGGCATCGAGCCAGCTCATGCCGGCAGCGCGGTAGGCCAGCGCGCAGGCCAGCGACAGCAGCACGTAGACGCCCCAGATCGCGCGCGCGGTGTCGGCGATGCGCGGCGTCAGCTTGCTGTCCTTCATCGGCCCGGTGATCTCGGCGCGGAACAGCTGCGAGCCGCCGACGCCCAGCATCGGCAGGATGGCCACCGCCAGCACGATGATGCCCAGCCCGCCGACCCACATCATCAGGCAGCGCCAGACGTGCACCGAAGCCGGCATCGTGTCCAGACCGGAGAGCACCGTCGCGCCGGTGGCGGTCAGCGCCGAGACGGCCTCGAAATAGGCATCGGTCGGCGACAGCCCGGGCAGCGCCAGGTACAGCGGCAGCGCACCGAAGGTCGGCAGCACGGCCCAGGTCAGCCCGACGAGCAGGAAGCCGTCGCGCGGCTGCAGTTCGCGGCGGAAGCGCCGCGTCATCAGGCTGGCCAGCCCGCCGATGGCCAGCGTCGTCGCGGTGGCCTTGAGGAAGTCGTCGGCCACGAGCTCGCCGGCGTAGATGGCGTAGACCATCGGCACCGCCATCAGCAGCGAGAACCCCGCCACCATGCGGCCGATCAGCGCGACAACGGCAAGCGCGTCCATCGCCGGGCTCAGAAGAAGAAGGTGGCCGACACCTGGAACAGGCGTTCGACCTCGCGCAGCAGGCGCTTGGTCGGCACGAAGACGATGACGTGGTCGCCGGTCTGCACCACCGTGTCGTGGTGGGCGATCAGCACCTCGGCGCGCGCACGCTGGCGTTTGCCGTCGGCGTCCTCCAGCCCGCGCACGATGGCGCCGACCTGCGCGCCGGCCGGCAGCGCGATCTCGTCGATGCGCCGGCCGGCCATGCGGCAGGTCTTGCGGTCGCCGCGCACCACGCCTTCGAGCGCCTCGGCGGCGCCGTGGCGCAGGCTGTGCACGGCCTCGACGTCGCCGCGGCGCACGTAGGCCAGCAGCTCGCCGATGACGGTCTGCGCCGGCGAGATCGCGATGTCGATCTGCCCGCCCTGCACCAGGTCGGCGTAGGCTTGGCGGTTGATCAGCGAGAACACGCGCCGCGCGCCCAGCCGCTTGGCCAGCAGGCAGGCCATGATGTTGTCCTCGTCGTCGTCGGTCAGCGCGAGGAACAGGTCCATGTCGCGCACGCCTTCGCTCTCGAGCAGCTCCTCGTCGGTGACGTCGCCCTCGAGCACCAGCACCGGCGCCGGCAGCTCGGTGGCCAGGTACTCGCAGCGCGTGCGGCCGCGTTCGATCAGCTTGATGCGGTAGCTGGCCTGCAGCTCGCGCGCCAGCCGCAGCCCGACCTTGCCGCCGCCGCCGATCATCAGCCGGCGCACCGGCTCGACACGCGGCGCCAGCGCGTGCAGCACGCGGCGGATGTCGGCGGTGGCGGCGAGCACGAAGACCTCGTCGCCGGGTTCGATGCGCGTGTCGCCATTGAGCGAGTCGATGACCTTGTCGCCGCGGTAGACGGCGACGACACGCATCGGCGCGCTCGGCGCCAGCGCCGGGATCTCGGACAGGCAGTGCTGGACCAGCGGCGCGCCGGGGCCGGCGCGCACCGCGATCAGGCTCACCAGCCCGTCGGCGAACTCCAGCACCTGCAGCGCCTCGGGGTACTCGATCAGCTTGCGGATGTAGGCGGTGACGCTCTGCTCGGGGCAGATCACCTGGTTGACGGCGAAGCCGCCCTCGTGGCCCAGCAGCGGGCTGCCGTCGACGAACTCGGGGCTGCGCAGCCGGGCGATCGTCGTCGGCACGTTGAAGGCGTCGTGCGCGACCTTGCAGGCGACGAGGTTGGTCTCGTCCAGCGGCGCGCAGGAGATCAGCATGTCGGCGTCCTCGATGCCGGCTTCGCGCAGCACGCTGGGCTGGATGCCGTTGCCGACCACGCCACGCAGGTCCATGCGGTCCTGCAGCTCGCGCAGCCGCACCGGGTCGGTGTCGATGATCGTGATGTCGTTGCGCTCCGACAGCAGACTCGCGGCGACGCTTTGCCCGACGCGCCCGGCGCCGAGGATCAGGATCTTCATGGCGGCGGATTATCGACAGCCGCCCAGGCGCCCGGATAGAGCCGTTCCAGCGACACGCGCAAGGCTGTGGTCAGCGGCGTGCGCAAGGCGCGCGCCAGGGACTCGGCGTCGCCGGCGTTGTCGGCGCGTGTGCTGCGCGCGGCCCACAGCGCGTCGATCTCCGGCGCCCGCGCGGCCAGCGCCTCGGCGACGACGGCGCGCCAGTGCGGCGGCGCCTCGCCCTGCGCCCACTCGCCGCGGCCGCGGCCGAAGTGGGCCACGGCCAGGTAGCGCAGCAGCGCCGCCTCGGCCAGCGGCGCCATGGCCTCGGCGCTCCAGCTGGCGAAACCGCGGTCGGTGCCGCGCACGACGTTGAGCCCGCGCGCGATGCCCGCGGCACCGAGGGCGCCGAGCAGCCCGCCGGCGAGCATGCCGCCGCCCAGCGTCAGGCCGCCGGTGGCGAGGTCGGCCTTGAGCCCGGCCAGCGCGCCGCTGAGCACGCCGCCGACCAGCGCCGCGCGGCCCTCGCCGACCCGTGCGTGCAGGTCCACCTGGGCCGCGACGCGGTCGAGGATCTCGCGTTCGGCACGCCCGTCCAGGCCGTGCAGCGCCAGCAGCCGGCCGGTGCTGGCGCGCACCTCGCGGTCCAGCATGTCGGCCAGCGCATGGCGCGCGGCGTCGGCATCCTGGCGGCGAGACAGCCAGCCGCCGTCAGGCAGCGGCGCGCGGGCGCAGGCGATGCGCGCCAGGCTGGCGGCGAGCTCGTCGACCGCGGCGTCGAAGGTCTCGCGCCGTGTCGCCGCCCAGGCCGCGGCCAGGCGCGACGCGGCGGCCCGCGCCTCGCCGTCGAGCACGCCGGCGATCGTGCGCAGCAGCACGCCCTCCTGCACCCAGCAGCGCGCAAACGCGTCCATCGGCAGCACCGCGCGCACCGGCGCCTGGGCAGCCAGGCGCTGTCGCCAGCGCTCGACGTCGGCGGCCTCGGCCTCGGGGCCGCGCGGCGGGCCGAGCTGGTTGAGCAGCACGACGACCGGCTTGCCGATCCAGGCCAGCAGTTCCATCTCGGGGCCGACGTAACCGGCGGCCTCGGGCGACTCGGCGGCGTTGACGAGGTAGAGCACGACGTCGCTGGTGTCGCGCACGTGGCGCAGCGCCTGCTGCGTGGCCCAGAACGGGCGGTCGCGCCAGCGGTCCCAGACCTCGCTGAGGAACCAGCCGAGCGCGCTGCCCTCGCGCCGCAGCCGGCCCACGAGGCGCACGGTGTCGCCGAAACCCGGCGTGTCCCAGAGTTCGAGCACGTCGCCGGCCGGGCTCTGCAGCAGCGGATGCATCTCGGCGAACTCGGTGACGTGCGGCGCGTCGCGCACCTCGCCGATGTCGCGGCCGAGCAGCGTGCGCGCCAGCGTCGTCTTGCCGACGTTGGTGTGCGAGACCAGCGACAGGCGGATGCTCGTCATCGCCCCAGCGCGCGTTTGAACGCCGCCTCGGCGGCGGCGGGTTCGCCGGCGTCCAGGTCGGCGCAGACCAGCGGCAGGCCCTGGGCCTCGGCCAGCGCCTGCCAGGCGGCGCGGCGCTGCGCCAGGCGCTCCGGGTAGGCGCCGAAGCGGCGGCGGAAAGCCGACTCGTCGGCCAGCAGCACCAGCGGCAGGTCACGGCCCAGCGCGGCAGCGAAACGGCCCTGGGCCTCGGCCTCGGGCGTGGCGCCGAGGTCGAAGACGGCGATGCGCAGCGTGTCGCCGGGCTCGGGGCGCAGCGCGCGCGCCGCGTCCTCGTCGCCGAAGGCCGTCAGCGGGCCGACGCGCAGCCGCACCTCGTCGCCGAAGACGGCGGCCAGCAGGGCGCGCAGGCCCAGCGCCGCCTGCGCGCCGAGGCCGGCGGCGTACGGCAGCACCTGGGCCTGGGCGCGGGCGCCGAGCTGGTGCAGGCGCAGGCGCTCGAAGTACGGGTCGCCGAAGGGCAGCGGGAAACGCCGCGCCAGCGCGCCGGCACGCAGCATGGCGACGGCCGCCAGCAGCAGCCGCGGCACGACGACGGCCAGCGCCAGCGTCGCGGCGTAGAGGTGGATCCAGTCGGCCGCCGGCGCGCTGGCGGCGGCGCCGGCCTGCAGCCGCAGCGGCACGGCGTCGGGCACGGCGATGCCGGTGACGAACGAGGCCGGCGCCAGCAGCGCCTGCAGCAGCGGCTGGACCACGCCGGGCTCGAGGAAGGTGCTCTGCCAGCCGGCGCGGTAGTCCAGCACCAGGCCGCGCAGGTACATGCCGGCGATGACGCCCGCCGCCAGCGCCGCGGCGGCGGCATGCAGCAGCGCCGTCGCACGCGCCAGCGACAGCGGCAGCGCCAGCCGGGCCCACAGCGCGCCGACGCCGGCGGTGTCGGCGACCCAGCGCCGCGCCAGCAGCGCACGCAGACCGGCCAGCGGGCGCGGCACCAGCAGGCCGAGGTAGATCACGAGGTTCCAGGCGACGACGGCCCAGACCGGCGGCACCAGCAGGTCGATGCGCTGCATCGAGCCGAGGTGGTCGACCGCCGCGCCGAGCACGAAGGCGGCGAGCAGCACGCCGAAGGCCAGCGCGCCGCGCCGCGTGCCACGCTCCAGCCAGCGCCGCGCTGCGGCGTCGCGCGGCAGCAGGCGCTCCAGCGCGTGGCGCGAGCGCTCGACAACGAAACGTTCAGGCGTCGCGTCGGCGCCGGCCGTCTGCTGTGCCAGCCGGGTGGCCCAGGCGCGGTCTTCCGCGGTCCACAGCGGCGAGTCCCCGGCCGTCTCGACGGCCTGGACCAGGACCACGCGGCGTGCCTCTTCTTCGGTCATTGCGCCGCACTGTAGCGCGGCCACGGGGGCCGCCCGCTCGGCCGCCGGAGGCGAGGGCTACAGCAGTTCGACCGCCATCGCCGTCGCTTCGCCGCCGCCGATGCACAGCGCGGCGACGCCGCGGCGCAGGCCACGCTGGCGCAGCGCGCCCAGCAGCGTGACGACGATGCGTGCGCCGGAAGCGCCGATCGGGTGACCCAGCGCGCAGGCGCCGCCGTGCACGTTGACGATCCCGTGCGGCAGCGCGAACTCGTGCATCGCGGCCATCGTCACCGCGGCGAAGGCTTCGTTGACCTCCCAGAGGTCGACGTCGGCGGCGGTCCAGCCGGCCTTGGCCAGCGCCTTGCCGATGGCGCCGACCGGCGCGGTCGTGAACCACTCCGGCGCCTGGGCATGCACGGCGTGCGAGACGATGCGCGCCAGCGGCGTGATGCCATGGCGGGCGGCGGTCGACTCGCGCATCAGCACCAGCGCGGCGGCGCCGTCGGAGATGCTGGAGGCACTGGCGGCGGTGATCGTGCCGTCCTTCTTGAACGCCGGCTTCAGGCCCGGGATCTTGTCCGGGCGCGCCTTGAACGGCTGCTCGTCGCGGCGCACGACGGTCTCGCCCCCCTTGCCGGCGATCGTCACCGGCGCGATCTCCCAGTCGAAGCTGCCGTCCTCGTTGGCCTTCTTGGAACGTTCGGTCGACGCGATGGCGAACGCGTCCTGGGCCTCGCGGCTGAAGCCGTACTTGGCGACGCACTGCTCGGCGAAGACGCCCATCGCCTTGCCGCGTTCGTAGGCGTCCTCGAGGCCGTCGAGCGCCATGTGGTCGTACATCGGCGCGGCACCGTACTTGACGCCCTTGCGCGCGAACACGAGGTGCGGCGCGTTGGTCATGCTCTCCATGCCGCCAGCGACGAGCACGTCGGCGCTGCCGGCGGCGAGCATGTCGTGCGCGAACATCATCGTGCGCATGCCCGAGCCGCACATCTTGCTGAGCGTGACGGCACCGGCCGAATCGGGCAGCCCGGCGCGGCGCAGCGCCTGGCGCGCCGGCGCCTGGCCCTGGCCGGCCATCAGGCAGTTGCCGAGCAGCACCTCGTCGACGGCGTCGCCGGGCACGCCGGCACGCTCGACCGCGGCCTTCACCGCGACGGCGCCCAGCTCCCAGGCCTGCAGCGCGGCGAAGTCGCCGAGCAGGCCGCCGATCGGCGTGCGCGCGGCCGAGGCGATGACGATGGAATCAGGCATCTCGTGTCTCCTGGTGTTGTCGTGGCTCGTCGCGCCGGCCGAGCGAAAACCGCTTGGACGGCTCGTAGGGGAAGACGTCGTGCACGTGGCCGGCGGCGATGCGTTCCTTGTGCGTCTGCCAGAACGCCGCGTCGAGCAGGTCGGCGTGGTGGGCCATGAAGACCTCGCGCACCGCCGGGTTGCCGAGCACGAAGGGGCCGAAGGTCTCGGGGAACACGTCCCTCGGGCCGACCGAGTACCAGATCTCGCCCGACATCTCGTCCTCTTCATTGCGCGGCGGCGGCACGCGGCGGAAGTTGCAGTCGGTGACGTACTCGATCTCGTCGTAGTCGTAGAAGACGACCTTGCCGTGGCGCGTGACGCCGAAGTTCTTCCACAGCATGTCGCCGGGGAAGATGTTGGCGGCCACCAGGTCCTTGATCGCGTTGCCGTACTCGACGACGGCGTGCGCCACCTGGTCGGGTGGCGCCTCCTGCAGGAAGATGTTCAGCGGGATCATCCGCCGCTCGATGTAGAGGTGGTGGATGATCAGCATGTCGCCGTCCTCCTCGAGCAGGCTGCCGCAGAAGCGGCGCAGCTCGGCGACCAGCTCGTCCTCGAAGCGGTGGCGCGGGAAGGCCACGCTGCTGTACTCCAGCGTGTCGGCCATGCGCCCGACACGGTCGTGCTGCTTGACGAGCAGGTACTTGGCCTTGATCTGCTCGCGCGTCGTCTCCTTCTGCGGCGGGTAGTAGTCCTTGATGACCTTGAAGACGTACGGGAACGACGGCAGATCGAAGACCAGCATCACCATGCCCTTGATGCCCGGGGCGATGCGGAACTTGTCGCTGCTGTAGCGCAGGTGGGCCAGGAAGTCCCGGTAGAACATGTTCTTGCCCTGCTTCTGCAGGCCCAGCGCGCTGTACAGCTCGGAGCGGTCCTTGTGCGGCATCATCGAGCGCAGGAACTGCACGCAGGCCGACGGCACCTCCATGTCGACCATGAAGTAGGCGCGCGCGAAGCTGAACAGCATCAGCAGGTCGTCCTCGCCGAACAGCGCGGCGTCGATGACCAGGCCCTGGCCGCGCTCGCCGTGCAGGATGGGCAGCGCGAACGGCGTCTCGTTGAAGCCGTTGATGATCTTGCCGACCAGGTAGGCGCCCTTGTTCCGGTAGAACAGGCTGGACAGCACCTGGATCTGGAAGTTGGCGCGCGGGCGGAAGCCCCCCAGCTCCGACAGCATCGCCTGCAGCACGCTCTCGACGTCGCGGTCGAGGTTCTCGAACGGCACGTCGAGCTGGAAGTTGTGCACGATGCGGTGCCAGGTCTCGGACAGCGTGCCGTGCGTCGGGTAGTAGGCGCGGTAGGTCGGGCGCGTGCCGGGCTCGTCGCTCTCGAGGTACTCGGTGCTGATCGCCGGGCGCACGAAGATGAAGTCGTTGTTGAAGTAGCTGCGGTGCAGCAGCTTGGCGGTCACCGAGTTGAAGAAGGTCTCGGCCAGCTCGGGCTGGCGGTGGTCGGTCAGCAGGCCGATGTAGTGCAGCTTGACCTGCTGCCAGGTGTTCATCGACAGCTCGGCGACGTGGAACTCGTCGCGCAGGCGCTGCACGGTCTCGGCCACGCGCAGGTCGTAGTACTCGATGCGCTCGCGCTGCGCGCGCTGCTGGCCGTGCCAGTCGGCGCGCTCGAAACGCTGCTTGGCGGCGGCGCTCGTCTCGCGGAACAGGCGGTAGTGGCGGTTGAAGCCGTCCAGCATCGCACGCGCGATCTCGTACGCGCGGCCGTCCCCGAGATGGCGCGGGAACATCAGCCGTCCCCGAAGCGGCGGTGCAGCGCCGCCAGTGCCGCCTCGTAGGCCGGCTCGACACCGTCGGGCCCCGAGGCGGTGATCGACAGGTCTTCCAGCAGCCCGTTGTGCAGGCCGTAGACCCAGCCGTGCACGACGACCTCCTGGCCGCGCTTCCAGGCGTCCTCGACGATGGTCGTGCGGCAGACGTTGCGCGCCTGCTCCAGCACGTTGAGCTCGCACAGCGCGTCGACGCGCCGGTCGGCGCTCAGCCCGTCGAGCAGGGCGCGGTGGCGGTCACGCACGTCCTGCACGTGGCGCAGCCAGTTGTCGACCAGGCCGACACGCAGGTTGCCGAGCGCGGCCATCACGCCGCCGCAGCGCGAATGGCCGACGACCATGATGTGGCGCACGCGCAGCTGGTCGACGGCGTACTGCAGCACCGACAGGCAGTTCAGGTCGGTCGGCACGACGACGTTGGCGACGTTGCGGTGCACGAACAGGTCGCCGGGCAGCAGGCCGACCAGCTCGTTGGCCGGCACGCGGCTGTCGGCGCAACCGATCCACAGGTACTGCGGCGTCTGCTGGTGCAGCAGCTTGGTGAAGAAACCGGGCTGGCGGCCTTCGATCTCGTCCGCCCAGGCTCGGTTGTTGGCGAACAGGTCGGACAGCGTCTGGGTCATGGCGGCGGGCGTCGATGGGATGCGGGGAAGTTTACGCAGCCATCCTGACGCGATCGTTCACATCGTCTCGGCGAACAGCTCGCGGCCGATCAGCATGCGGCGGATCTCCGAGGTGCCGGCGCCGATCTCGTAGAGCTTGGCGTCGCGCCACAGCCGGCCCAGCGGGTAGTCGTTGATGTAGCCGTTGCCGCCGAAGATCTGGATGCCCTCGCCGGCCATCCAGGTGGCCTTCTCGGCGCACCACAGGATGACGCTGGCGCAGTCCTTGCGCACCCGGCGCACGTGGCCCGTGCCGAGCGCGTCGAGGTTCTTGCCGATCGTGTAGCAGAACGAGCGCCCGGCCTGCAGCACGGTGTACATGTCGGCCAGCTTGGCCTGGATGAGCTGGAACTCGCCGATGCTCTGGCCGAACTGCTTGCGCTCGTGCACATAGGGCACGACCTCGTCCATCACCGCCTGCATGATGCCGATCGGCCCGGCGGCAAGCACCGCACGCTCGTAGTCCAGGCCGCTCATCAGCACCTTGGCGCCGCCGTTGAGCTCGCCGAGCACGTTTTCGGCGGGCACCTCGACGTCCTGGAAGACGAGCTCGCCGGTGTGGCTGCCGCGCATGCCCAGCTTGTCGAGCTTCTGCGCCACCGAGAAGCCCTTCATGCCCTTCTCGACGATGAAGGCGGTGACGCCGCGGCCGCCGAGCTCGGGCTCGGTCTTGGCGTAGACGACCAGCGTGTCGGCGTCGGGGCCGTTGGTGATCCACATCTTGCTGCCGTTGAGCACGTAGGCGTCACCACGCGGCACGGCACGCAGCTTCATCGACAGCACGTCGCTGCCGGCGCCGGGCTCGCTCATCGCCAGCGCGCCGACGTGCTCGCCGCTGATCAGCCTGGGCAGGTAACGCTGCCGCTGGGCTTCGCTGCCGTTGCGGCGGATCTGGTTGACGCACAGGTTGCTGTGCGCGCCGTAGCTCAAGCCCACCGAGGCGCTGGCACGCGAGATCTCCTCCATCGCCACCATGTGCGCGAGATAGCCGAGGCCGGCGCCGCCGTACTCCTCGGGCGCGGTGATGCCCAGCACGCCCAGCTCGCCGAGCTTGCGCCACAGGTCCATCGGGAAGCGGTCGCTGCGGTCGATCTCGGCGGCGCGCGGGGCGATCTCGGCGACAGCGAAGGCGCGCACCGCGTCGCGCAGCGCCTCGATGTCGTCGCCGAGCATGAAGTCCAGGCCGGGCAGGCTCATCCTCGTCTCCAGGGTGAGGCGGCCGGGGCGATGCCGGCCGCTCGATGACGTTTACGTAAACGTCAATCTACCCGGCCCGGCGGCGCGGCTCAACGAGGGCTGACCCGACGTCGTGGCGGCGGCGCCGCAGCGGCCAGCAGCGTGCGGCAGCGATCCTCGTGCTGCGCGATCTCGGCCAGCGCGAGCTCGAGGTCCTCGCGCTGCTGCTCGAGCTGGCGCCGGTGCGCGGCCAGCGTGGCGAGAAAGGCCTGCAGCTGCTGCGCGGTGTCCGACGGCGACTCGTACATGTCGACGAGCTGCTTGATCTCCTGCAGCGAGAAACCCAGGCGCTTGCCGCGCAGCGTCAGCTTCAGCCGCGTGCGGTCACGCGGCGCATAGACGCGGTTGCGGCCCTCGCGCGCGGGTGTCAGCAGGCCGACGTCCTCGTAGAAGCGGATCGCGCGCGGCGTGATGCCGAACTCCTGCGCGAGTTCGGTGATGGTGTAGGTGCGGGCGCCCGGGCGCGTCGGATCCATGGCGAGTGACGTTGACGTCAACGTAAAGCGGGACGCCGAACTGTAAGCCGCGGCGCCGGCCCGCGGCTCAGGGCCGGCCCGGAGCGCGGCGCCAGGCAGGACGCGAGCGCCGGCAGCGAAAACGGGGGATGGGGGAGGAGCGGGCCGACGGGATCAGGCCCGGTGGGCATCGAGCGGGCGGCGGCCCCCGGAAGGACCACCGCCTCTCGCCGGTTTCTTGGAACCGATTCCCTGCGCCGACGGTGATGACAGCGTGTAGCCAAGTGTGACGCAAGACCCCGCCGACGCCCATACGCCGAGGGACGGATTGCGCCCCCAAACGTTTGCAGGGTGCGGGCTTCGCGGCGCCGCCGTGAGCGCGGCAGCGCGTCAGTCGAAGACCGGCAGCACCTCGTGGCGCAGCGCGCCGCGTGCCTGCTCGTAATCGGGCAGCACCGAGCGCACGACACCCCAGAACGCCGCGCTGTGGTTCATCTCGCGCAGGTGCGCCAGTTCGTGCGTGACGACGTAGTCGACGACCGGCAGCGCGAAGTGCACCAGGCGCCAGTTCAGCCGGATCGAGCCGTCGGCGCTGGCGCTGCCCCAGCGTGTGGCCGCCGAGCTCAGCGTCAGCCGGCGGACCTTCACACCCAGTTGCGGCGCGAACATCGTGATGCGCTCCTCGAAGACCCGCCGGGCCTGGCGCTGCAGCCAGCTCTGCACCGCGTCGCGCCACTGCTCGCGGCTCGCGCCCTGCGGCAGGCCCAGGCGCAGCGTGCCACTCTCGGCGTCGAGCATCGCGCCGGTGGCCGCCGGGTCCAGCCGCAGCACGAGGTCGCGGCCGAGGAAGGGGATCGTCGCGCCGTCGCGCCAGTCCACGCGCGCGGCGGCCAGGCGCCGGCCGCGTTCACGCTGCTCGTGCAGCTTGCGCAGGATCCAGCCGGCCTTGGCGCGCAGCGCCGTGTCGATGTCGGCCGCGGCCACCCAGCGCGGCGCGCTGACGCTCAGGCCTTCGGCGCCGATGACGAAGCCGATGCTGCGCCGGCGTGCGCGTCGCAGCTCGTAGCCGACGAGGTGTTCGCCCAGGCGGATCTCGCGCTGGGCGCGGGGGTGCAGGAAACCACCCGGCGACGGCGCTGCCGCACGCGCGGCAGCAGGCGGCGCGGCGGGCGCGGGCGGCGCGTCGAACAACGAGAGCTGGTGCGTGGACGCGGCGTCGGGCACGGACGGCATGCCCGATTCTAGGAAAGCCGGCTCAGGTTTCGCGGTAGGGCGCGAACAGGTCGCGCAAGGGCGTCGGCGCGACGGTGTCGCCGACGCTCAGCGAACGTTCGATCTCCGACAGGTGGCGGCGCATCTCGCCGGCCGCGCCGCCGCCGGCGCCGGCCAGTGCCGTCAGCAGCCCGGTGTGGGTGTGCGCGGCGCAGGTGCGCGCGCTGCCGCCCTGGTACAGCGCGATAAGCAGCGAGGTCGTCGGCAGCAGTTCGTCAAGCAGGCGCACGAAGACCGGGTTGCCGGCGAAACGCGCCAGCGCGCGGTGGAACTCGCCCGACAGCCGGATCGCCGCCGGCGCGTCGCCGCGCGCCTCGGCCTCGGCTTCCTGGCGCACCAGGGCCTCGAGCTCGGCCCGCTGCTCGGCGCGCAGCTTGCCGGCCAGGCGCCGCGCCAGCTCGCACTCGACGACGCGGCGCGCGTCGAAGACTTGCGCCGCCTGCTCGCGTGTCGGCTGCGGCACGCGCGCGCCGCGGTTGTGCTCCAGCTCGACGATCTGGTCCTGGCCCAGCCGGTGCAGCGCCTGGCGCACGACGGTGCGCGAGACACCGAAACCTTCGGCCAGCTCGACCTCGCGCAGCCGCGTGCCCGGCGCCAGACGGTGCTCGACGATCGCGGCGTGGATCGTGTCGTAGACGCGCTGCGTCGCCGTCGCCGGCGTGGAGGCGATGCGGCGCCGGGCCGGCGAGGCAAGTTCCAGGTCGGTGCGCGGGCTCATCGGCGCCGCCGGACGCAACGAGCGTGCCAACACGGCGGCGCCGAGGCCGAGCTCGCCGACAGCCGGCGCCTACACCTCGCCGCGCTCCAGGCCCTGGGCCGACGACGCGGCGGGCCTGGCCGCATAGGCCTCGGGGTCCAGGCGGCGCATCTCGGTCTCGATCCAGGCTTCGACCTCGTGCATCAGCTCATCCGGCCGGCGGCCGGTGGCGTCGATCGGCGCGCCGATCGAGACCTCGACGCAGCCCGGCCGCAAGATCATGCTTTTGGCCGGCCAGCAGCGGCCGGCGGCCACCGCGATCGGCACGATGGGCACGCCGGCGGTGATGGCCAGGCGCGCGGCGCCGGTCTTGTAGGCGCCCTGGCTGCCGCGCGGCACACGCGTGCCCTCGGGGAACATGATCACCCAGTTGCCCAGGTCGAACAGGCGCCGGCCCTGCTTGGCGACCTTGTTCCAGGCCTCGGCGCGGCGCGAGCGGTCGATGTGGATCATGTCCAGCCGCGCCAGCGCCCAGCCGAAGAACGGCACCCACAGCAGTTCGCGCTTGAAGACGTAGGCGATCGGGTGCGGCATCAGCATCGGCAGCGCGAAGGTCTCCCAGGTCGACTGGTGCTTGGCGGCGAGCACGACGGCCGAACGGCGGTCGGCACGTGTCGGCACGTTCTCGATGCCGTGCACGCGCCAGTCGACGCCGCAGATGACCCGCGCGCTGTGGATCGCCAGCGTCACCCAGCCGACGCAGATGCGGTAGCAGACACGCTTGGGCGCGACGACCGAGGCCAGCACCAGCACCGTCGCCCAGGGCACGACGGTCAGCGTCAGCCAGGCCCAGTACAGCGCCGAGCGCAGCAGCCCGCCGGCGCGCATCAGCTGCGGTCCTCCGCGGCCGCCTCCTGCGGCTGGCTGCGGTCGCGCTGCAGGATGTAGTCGACGAAAGCCGCCAGGCTGGCATGGGCGCGCGCGCCCGGCACCTGGTGCAGCGTGTGGTGCAGCTGCTCGTCGTCGAGCGCCGCGGCGCGGCCGGAGAGGATCAGGTGCGGCTCGCAGCCGGCGGCGCGTGCGGCGACCAGGTCACGCACCGTGTCGCCGGCCATCGGCACGCTCTTCAGGTCGACGCCGTAGCGCCGGCCGACCTCCAGCAGCAGACCCGGCAGCGGCTTGCGGCAGTCGCACTGCTCCTCGGGCGTGTGCGGGCAGAAGAACACGGCGTCGAAACGCCCGCCCAGCGCGGCCAGCTGGCGCTGCATGTGTGCGTGCACGGCGTTGACCGAGACCATGTCGATCATGCCGCGGCCGATGCCGGCCTGGTTGGTGGCCAGCACGACGTGCCAGCCGGCGTGGTTCAGCCGCGCGACGGCCTCCAGCGAGCCCTTGATCGTGACCCATTCCTCGGGCCCCTTGACGTGATCCTCGCGGTACTCGTTGAGGATGCCGTCGCGGCCCAGGATCACGAGCTTGATCGACGGCGCGGGCATCGGCTTCTCCTCGTCAGGCCGCCAAACGCGACAGGTCGGCGACGCGGTTCATCGCAGCATGGAGCGTGCCCAGCAGCGCCAGGCGGTTGCGGCGCAGCGCCGGGTCGTCGGCGTTGACCATCACGGCGTCGAAGAAGGCGTCGACCGGCGCCTTCAGCGCCGCCAGCGCCTGCAGCGAGGCGGTGTAGTCGGCACGGGCGAAGGCTTCGTCGGCCTGCGGCGCGACGCGGCCCAGCGCGTCGAACAGCGCCGCTTCGGCCGGCTCGACCAGGCGCGCCGGCTCGACAGCGCCGCCGGCGGCCTCGTCGCTCTTCTTCAGGATGTTGCCGACACGCTTGTTGGCGGCGGCCAGCGCCGGCGCCTCGGGCAGCGCGGCGAAGGCCCGCACCGCGGCCAGGCGCTGCGGCAGCTCGGCCCAGCGTTCGGTGCGCAAGGCGACGACGGCGTCGACCTCGTGCGCGCTGTAGCCCTGCTCGCGCAGCCAGCCGACCAGGCGCTCGTCGAGGAAACGCAGCACCTCGGCCTGGGCCTGGCCGTGGCCCTCGGGGAAGGCACGGAAGGCCGCCGACACCAGCTCGGGCACCGACAGCGGCAGCGCCTTCTCGACCAGCATGCGGATCACGCCCAGCGCGTGGCGGCGCAGCGCGAACGGGTCCTTGTCGCCGGTGGGCAGTTGGCCGATGCCGAACAGGCCGGCCAGCGTCTCCAGCTTGTCGGCCAGCGCGACCGTGATGCCGGCCAGCCCGGCGTCGGTGCGCGGCAGCGCGTCGCCGGCGAAACGCGGGCGGTAGTGGTCCTCGACGGCCAGCGCGACGGCTTCGGTCTCGCCGTCGTGGCGCGCGTAGTAGCCGCCCATCACGCCCTGCAGCTCGGGGAACTCGCCGACCATGTCGGTCAGCAGGTCGGCCTTGGCCAGCAGCGCGGCGCGGTCGGCCTGCGCGGCCAGTGCCGAGCCGCCGAGCTGCTCGCCGATGTGGCGCGCGATCGTGCGCACACGCTCGACCCGTTCGCCCTGGCTGCCCAGCTTGCCGTGGTAGACCACCTTGGCCAGCGCCGGGATGCGCGACTCCAGCGTCTTCTTGCGGTCCTGGTCGAAGAAGAACTTGGCGTCGGCCAGGCGCGGGCGCACGACACGCTCGTTGCCGCCGACGACGCGGCTGGCGTCGGCCGGGCGGATGTTGCTGACGACGAGGAACCGTTCGGTCAGTCGGCCCTGGGCGTCGAGCAGCGGGAAGTACTTCTGGTTGGCCTTCATCGTCAGGATGAGGCACTCCTGCGGCACGGCCAGGAACTCGGGCTCGAAACGCGCCAGCAGCACGTTCGGGCGCTCGACCAGCGCCGTCACCTCGTCGAGCAGCGCGTCGTCGTCGATCGGCTTCAGGCCTTCGTTCGCGGCGGCCTCGTTCAGCTGGCGCACGATCTCGGCGCGGCGCTCGGCGAAGCTGGCGATGACGGCACCTTCGTCACGCAGCTGCGCGGCGTAGCTGTCGGCGTCGCGGATCTCGACGGTCGGCGCCGCCGCCTCGAAGCGGTGGCCGTGCGTCGTGCGGCCGGCCTGCAGGCCGAGCACGCCGACCGGCACGACTTGCGAGCCGTGCAGCGCGATCAGGCCGTGCGCCGGGCGCACGAAGTCGACGCTGGTCCAGCCGTCGGCGAGCTGGTACTTCATGACCTTGGGGATCGGCAGCTTGGCGACGGCGTCGGCCAGCGCCTTCTGCAGGCCCTCGGCCAGCGTCGCACCGGGCTGAACGCTGTCCAGGTACAGCGCCTCGTTCTTGCCTTCGCCCTGGCGCTTGAGCTGCGCCACGACCTCGGCGCCGTGGCCCAGCGCGGCGAGCTTCTTCAGCAGCGCCGGCGAGGCGCTGCCGTCGGAGGACAGCGCCACGGCCACCGGCATCAGCTTGGTGCTGACGGCCTGGTCGGGCGCCTTGGCGGCGACGGCGGCGACCTGCACCGCCAGGCGGCGCGGCGAGGCGTAGGCGGTGACGGCGGCGTCGGCCGCGGCGAGCTGCTGGGCGCGCAGGCCGTCGGCCAGCACGGCGGCAAACGCCTCGCCCAGCTTCTTCAGCGCCTTGGGCGGCAGTTCCTCGACGAAGAGTTCGACGAGCAGGTTCTTCTTGTCGTTCATGGTTCAGGCCGCCTTCTTCGCGAGTTGCGCGGCGACTTCGTCGGCCCACTCGCGCGGCGCGAGCGGGAAGCCCAGGCGGGCGCGGCTGTCGAGATAGCTCTGGGCGACGGCGCGCGCCAGGTTGCGGATGCGGCCGATGTAGGCGGCACGTTCGGTGACGCTGATCGCGCCGCGTGCGTCGAGCAGGTTGAAGGTGTGCGCGGCCTTCAGCAGCTGTTCGTAGGCCGGCAGCGCGAGCTGCTGCTCCATCAGGTACTTGCTCTGCTTCTCGTGCGCCGAGAAGGCGGAGAGCAGGAAGTCGACGTCGCTGTGCTCGAAGTTGTAGGTGCTCTGCTCGACTTCGTTCTGGTGGTAGACGTCGCCGTACTTCAGCGTGTCGGTCCACTGCAGGTCGTAGACGTTGTCCACGCCTTGCAGGTACATCGCCAGACGCTCCAGGCCGTAGGTGATCTCGCCGGTGATCGGCTTGCAGTCGATGCCGCCGACCTGCTGGAAATAGGTGAACTGCGTCACCTCCATGCCGTTGAGCCAGACCTCCCAGCCCAGGCCCCAGCAGCCCAGCGTCGGGTTCTCCCAGTCGTCCTCGACGAAACGCACGTCGTTGGACTTCAGGTCGAAGCCCAGCGCCTCGAGCGAGCCGAGGTAGAGGTCGAGGATGTTGGCCGGCGCGGGCTTCAGCACCACCTGATATTGGTAGTAGTGCTGCAGGCGGTTCGGGTTCTCGCCGTAGCGGCCGTCCTTGGGGCGGCGGCTGGGCTGCACGTAGGCCGCCTTCCAGGGTTCCGGGCCGATCGAACGCAGGAAGGTCGCGGTGTGGCTGGTGCCGGCGCCGACTTCCATGTCGTAAGGCTGCAGCAGGGCACAGCCCTGGGCGTCCCAGTAGGACTGCAGCTTGAGGATGATCTGCTGGAAGGTGAGCATGACGGCGCGCGCAAACGGAAAACCCGGAAGTTTACGCAGCCCGCCGCCTCCACCCCGCCGACAGGATCACGACCAGCGCCGCCAGCCCCGCCAGCGGCCACAGCCCGAAACGTGCCGCCCACCAGGCAAACGGCGTGACGCCGCTGCGGCCCTCGACCTCGGCTTCGAGCACGCCGCGCGTGCCGGGCGCGAGCTGCGCCGTCACCACGCCGCGGGCGTCGATGACCACCGTCATGCCGGTGTTCGTCGCGCGGATCATCGGCCGCTGGAACTCCAGCGCACGCAGGCGCGAGATGTTCAGGTGCTGCGGCAGCGCCACCGTGTGGCCGAACCAGGCGATGTTCGAGACGTTGGCGAAGATCGTCGGCGCGGCCGCCGGGTCGGCGAAACGCCGCGCCAGCTCCTCGCCGAACAGATCCTCGTAACAGATGTTCGGGCCGATGCGCTGGCCGAGCACGGCGAACGACGGCGGGTCGACGACGCCGCGGTCGAAGTCGCCGAGCGGGATGTTCATCGCCTCGGTGAACCAGCGGAAACCCGTCGGCACGAACTCGCCGAAAGGCACGAGGTGGTGCTTGTCGTAGCGGTAGCGCTCGCCGTCGGAGAGCCCGGCGACCGAGTTCGTGTAGCCGCGCTCGAAGTCGCCCAGCGGCACGCCGACCAGCGCCGCACGCCCCGGCGCGGCGAAACGCGCGACCAGACGGTCCCAGTAGCCGGGCGCGAAGTCGGCGAGCTGGAACGGCAGCAGCGGCACCGCGGTCTCGGGCGCGACGACGAGCTGGCCGCGTGCGCCGTCCAGCGCCTGCTCCAGCCAGGCCATCGCCTCGGGCATGCGCTCGACGGCGAACTTCTCGTCCTGGGCGACGTTGGTCTGCACCAGCGTCACCGTCAGCGCGCCGGCCGGGGCGTCGAAACGCTGCAGCGCCGCCAGCCCGGGCAGGCCGAGCAGCGCCAGCGCCGCGAGCACCGGCGCGACCCGCCCGCGCCGCGCGGCCGCGGCATGCGCCAGCAGCCCGGCGGCGAGAGCCAGCAGCGCACCCAGGCCGTAGACGCCGACCCACGGCGCCAGCGCCGCCAGCGGCGCGTCGACCAGCGCGTAGCCCGAGGCGACCCAGGGGAAGCCGGTGAACAGCACACCGCGCGCCAGCTCGGCCAGCAGCCACAGCGCCGCGAACAGCGCCGCGTCGGGCGCGGCACGGCCCCGCCGCCAGCGCGCGAAGGCGGCCATCGCCGCCGCGAGATACAGAGACAGCGCCGCCGCCAGCGCGGCGACGCCGGCACCGGCCAGCGGCGCCGGCAGGCCGCCGTAGCGGTGCATGCTGACGTACAGCCACCAGGTGCCCGCCACCAGCCAGCCGAAGCCGTAGGCCCAGCCCAGCAGCGCCGCCCGCCCCGGCGCGGCACGGCCGCAGGCCAGCGCCAGCAGCGCCGTCGACACCACGGCCAGCGGCCAGGCCGAGGTCTGCACGAAAGCCAGCGTCTGCAGCGCACCGAGCGCGGCCATCACCGCCGGCAGCGACCAGCGCCCACGCGCGGCCGGGCGCGCCGTCGTGAACATGATCCGGGTCACCGCCGCCCCTCGCGGGCGGCGTTCACGGCCGCGGCCCGCGTCATGCGCGAGCTTCGCCGGACTCGCCGATGCGCCAGACGCGGAACCAGCGCACGGCGCCGCCGCGCGTCAGCATCACCGTGAAGCGCAGGCCGCCGATCTCCAGCGACTCGCCGCGCCGCGGCACGCGGCCGAACTCCTGCGCGACGAGGCCGCCGATGGTGTCGAAGTCCTCGGTCGACAGCTCGACGGCGAAGGCGCGGTTGACGGCCTCGATCTCGACGTCGCCGGCGACACGCTGCGAGCCGTCGGCCAGCGTGTAGATGCCGGCGTCGCCGCGGCCGTCGTCGCGATCGTCGAACTCGTCCTCGATCTCGCCGACGATCTCCTCGAGCACGTCCTCGATCGTGATCAGCCCGGCGGTGTTGCCGAACTCGTCGATGACGATCGCCAGATGGTTTCGGTTGGAGCGGAAGTCGCGCAGCAGCTCGTTCAGGCGCTTGCTCTCGGGCACGAAGACCGCCGGGCGCAGCAGCGTGCGCAGGTTCAGCTCGGGCGCACGCTGCAGCTTCAGCAGGTCCTTGGCCAGCAGGATGCCGATGACGTTCTCGCGCTTGTCCTCGTAGACCGGGAAACGCGAATGCCCGGCGGCGATGACCGCCGACAGCAGGCTGTCGTAGCCGGCGTCGATGTCGAGCAGGTCCATGCGCGGCGCGGCGACCATCACGTCGCCGGCGCTCAGGTCGGCCATGCGCAGCACGCCTTCGAGCATCAGCCTGGACTCGGGCTCGATCAGCTCGCGCTGCTCGGCGTCGGCCAGGGTCTTCATCAGCTCGTCCTTGCTGTCGGGGCCGGGCGAGACGAACTCGACGAGGCGCTCGAAGAACGAGCGCTTGTCCGCGGGCGACGTCGTCGCGCCGCGCGCGGACTTGGGAGAAGGAGGTTCGGACACGAGGGTGTCGGCAGTGGGGGTAGCGAAGAATACCCCACGCGCTTGACACGGTCTGGGGCTTGCAAGACAGTCTGCCGCCCTCAACTGGGAAGGCCTCTCCCGGCATCCCCACTCCCCCCGACACCATGAGCAACGGACTGATCCCGGCCACCATCCTCACGGGCTTCCTGGGCAGCGGCAAGACGACGCTGCTCAAGCGCGTGCTGACCGAAGCACACGGCCAGAAGATCGCCGTCATCGAGAACGAGTTCGGCGAGGAGAACATCGACAACGACATCCTCGTCGCCGACACCGAGGAACAAATCATCCAGATGAGCAACGGCTGCGTCTGCTGCACGATCCGCGAGGATCTGCGCTCGACGCTGTCGGACCTGGCCGAACGCCGCCGCAAGGGCCTGATCGCGTTCGACCGCGTCGTCATCGAGACCACCGGCCTGGCCGACCCCGGCCCGGTGGCGCAGACCTTCTTCATGGACGACGAGATCGCCGAGAGCTACCTGCTCGACTCGGTGGTCACGCTGGTCGACGCGGTGCACGCCGACGAGCAGCTGAACACGCGCCAGGAAGCGCGCCGCCAGGTCGGCTTCGCCGACCGGCTGTTCATCAGCAAGGCCGACCTGGCGCCGGCCGCCGCGCTCGACGCGCTGCAGTACCGCCTGCGCCAGATGAACCCGCGTGCGCCGCAGCGCTCGGTGCATTTCGGCGAGGTCGCGATCGCCGAGGTCTTCGACCTCAAGGGCTTCAACCTCAGCGCCAAGCTCGACATCGACCCGGACTTCCTGGCCGACCAGGCACACGCGCACGACCATCATCACCATCACCACCACGACGGCGAGGCCTGCGACCACCCCAGCCACCACGCGCACGACGACGACGTGAAGTCCTTCGTCTTCCGCGCCAAGCGGCCGTTCAGCCCGGCCAAGCTGGAGGACTTCCTCGGTTCGGTGGTCCAGGTCTACGGCCCGAAGATGCTGCGCTACAAGGGCGTGCTGTACATGAAGGGCAGCGAGCGCAAGGTCGTGTTCCAGGGCGTGCACCAGCTGATGGGCAGCGACCTGGGACCGAAGTGGGCGCCGGGCGAGGAGAAGCTCAGCAAGCTGGTCTTCATCGGCATCGACCTGCCGCGCGACATCCTCGAACAGGGGCTGGAGCAGTGCCTCGTCTGAGGGTGCCCGCCGGGCCAGCTGCGCCTTGCGCGCAGCCGTCGGGGACGTGGCTACAATCCGCGCGCCTTGCGGCTGCCCAGCCCCGAGGACCCGACCCAGGGCAGCGGGTATAACCGGACATTCAGCGCGTCCCTGGACACAGGGCGAGGAGAGACTCCCGTGAGCAAGTCCACAGCCAAGCCCGCGGTCGCCGCCGCCAAGACGGCCTCCAAGGCCGGCAAGACCCCGGCATCGCCCGCCCCCTCGCCCGTTCCGGCCCAGCCGGAAAACCGTTTCACCGCCCGTTTCGCGCCGGCCCGCCCGGCGCCCAAGAATTCGCCCGAACCGATGGATGTGATCAAGCCGGCCACCAAGGCCGACCCGAAGCTGGCCGAGGCCTGGAAGAACAAGGCCGGTCGCGATCTGACCGAAGCCGAGCTGCTGGCGATGCCCGACAGCGAGTACATGAACGACAAGCAGATCGACTTCTTCCGCGCGCGGCTGCAGGCGCAGAAGGACGACCTGCTGTCCAACGCCGGCGAGACCACCGAGCACCTGCGCGAGGACACCTCGATCGTGCCGGACCCGGCCGACCGGGCGACGATCGAGGAAGAGCACGCGCTGGAGCTGCGCACCCGCGACCGCGAGCGCAAGCTGCTGAAGAAGATCGCCCAGTCGATCGCTCGCCTGGACAGCGGCGAGTACGGCTACTGCGACGAGACCGGCGAACCGATCGGCCTGGCGCGCCTGCTCGCGCGGCCCACCGCCACGCTGTCGCTGGAAGCGCAGCAGCGCCGCGAGCTCAAGCAGAAGATGTTCGGCGACTGAGGTCGCCGCCAGCAAGCGCCGCCGGAGCGCCACCGTCGCCGGCTACATTACGACCATGGCGGACACCAAGGACGGCGACAGCTTCTTCAAGAAGGTCGTGCGCTTCGTCGCCAACCCGACGACCGACTGGACCGAGCTGAACTCGCGCCAGGACGACCACCGCGAGCTCGAGATCGAGAAGACCGAGCTCAAGGCGATGATCGAGCGCAAGCGGCGCAACGACTTCGTCCGCAAGCGCGAGTTCGACATGCTGCGCCGCGTGCGCCGCGAGGGCCTGTCGCCCGAGCAGCTCGCGGCGCTGGGCGGCTCCTCCCGCCTGGACGACTCCGAAGCCCGGCTGCCCGAATCCTCTGGCGCCCGCGTCGACTCCGGCGTCAAGGAGAAGATCGACGCCATCGAACAGCAGATGGTCGGCGACCACTACGACGGCGGCCGCACCGGTGCACGCACGCCGTCGCCGCCGCCTGCGGCGCCCGCCCCGGCCCGTTCCGAGCCGACGCGTGTGGCCAGCCGAGGCCTGGAGTTCGCGCCGCTGACCCAGCCCACGCCGGGCCAGACGCTCGGCGAACTGCCGCCGCCCACGCTGCCGGCGGCCATCCCGACACTGACGCTGCCGCTCACCGTGTCGAGCCATCTGGCGGCCACGCCCAGCGAGTTCGGCAGCCCGTTCGCCGTCGAGGTCAGCGAGGTCGTGCACGACCCCGAGCTCGACGAGGCGGTGATCGCCTTCGCGAATGCCGACTTCAACACCTGCGAGCAGGCGCTGCAGCAGCTGACCGCGGCCGAGGGCTCGCGCGCCCAGCACGCCGAGACCTGGCTGGTGCTGTTCGACCTGTACCGGGCCACCGGCCAGCAGGCCCGGTTCGAGAGCCTGGCGATCGACTACGCGCAGCAGTTCGGCTGGTCGGCGCCGCAGTGGTACTCGCTGCCCAAGCTGGTGGCCGAGGCGGTGGCCGACGAGCGCCCGCGCCCGGGCGAGCCCACCACACGCGCCTCGGGCGAGGTCGGCTGGGCCTGCCCCGAGTCGCTCGACCTGGACGCGCTGGCGCGGCTGCGTTCGCTGACGCTGCAGATGCCGCTGCCCTGGGTCTTCGACTGGAGCCGGCTGCGCTCGATCGACCCCGAGGCGGCGATGCAGCTGTCGACGCTGTTCCGGCTGTGGGCCGGGCAGGCGCTGGAGATGCGCTGGATCGCCGGCGACCAGCTGTTTGCCGTGCTCGCCGAAGCCGCGCCGACCGGCGTGCGCGACGCCGACCCGGCCTACTGGCTGACACGTCTGGACGCGCTGCGCCTGGCCAATCGCGCCGACCAGTTCGACGAGGCGGCGATCGACTACTGCGTCACCTACGAGGTCTCGCCGCCGTCCTGGGAAGCGGCACGCTGCCGCGTGCGCATCAGCGGCACCGGCGCGTCCACGCGCACGCCGCCGATGTCGATGATCGGCGAGGTCTCGACCAGCTTCCTCGAGTCGGCGATGCCCGACGACACGGTTCTGCAGGTCGAGCAGGCCCACGTCGAGCTCTCCGGCCAGCTCGTCGGCGACATCGGCAAGACGCTGGCCCTGCTCGACGGCCAGCTCGGCGCGGCGCCGCTGGTCAGCGTCTCCTGCGCACGCCTGATCCGCGTCGACTTCATCGCCGCCGGCGACCTGCTGAACTGGGTCATCACCAAGGGCGAGACCGAGAAGCGCTCGGTGATGTTCGTCGACGCCCACCGCCTCGTCGCGCTGTTCTTCGGCGCGATGGGCATCAACGCCCACGCCAAAGTCCAGGTGCGCAAGGTCTAGGCGGGCAACGCCCGGACTTGAAGCGGCCTCGGCCGGCCTCACTTGCAACGGACCATGGAATCCTTTCACGGCACGACCATCCTCAGCGTGCGTCGCGGCCCGCTCGTCGCCCTCGGCGGCGACGGCCAGGTGACGCTCGGCACCATCGTCGTCAAGTCCAGCGCGCGCAAGGTGCGCAAGCTGTACCGCGACCAGGTGCTCGCCGGCTTCGCCGGTGCCACCGCCGACGCCTTCACGCTGTTCGAGCGCTTCGAGGCCAAGCTCGAGAAGCACCAGGGCCATCTGCAGCGTGCGGCCATCGAGCTGACCAAGGACTGGCGCACCGACCGCGTGCTGCGCCGCCTGGAGGCGATGCTGGCCGTGGCCGACACCACCAACTCGCTGATCATCACCGGCAACGGCGACGTGCTGGAACCCGAACACGGCATCGTCGCGATCGGCTCCGGCGGCGCCTACGCCCAGGCCGCGGCGCGTGCGCTGCTGCAGCACACCGAGCTGGCACCGCAGGACATCGTCAAGCGCTCGCTCGAGATCGCCGGCGACCTGTGCATCTACACCAACCAGTCGCACACCATCGAGGTGCTGGGCGCCTGAGAGCCGGCCCGCACCCCGTCCCACCGCACCACCTCCGCCGGGCCCACGCGGCCGGCGCCCCCGCGATGACCCACTCGATGACCCCGCAGGAGATCGTCTCCGAGCTCGACCGCCACATCGTCGGCCAGAACGCCGCCAAACGCGCCGTCGCGATCGCGCTGCGCAACCGCTGGCGCCGCCAGCAGGTCGACGAGAAGCTGCGCGGCGAGATCACGCCGAAGAACATCCTGATGATCGGCCCGACCGGCGTCGGCAAGACCGAGATCGCACGTCGCCTGGCCAAGCTGGCCGACGCGCCCTTCGTCAAGGTCGAGGCGACCAAGTTCACCGAGGTCGGCTACGTCGGCAAGGACGTCGACACCATCGTGCGCGACCTCGTCGAGGTGGCGGTCAAGCAGGAGCGCGAACGCGCCATCCGCCGCCAGCGCGCCAAGGCCGAGGACGCCGCCGAGGAGCGGGTGCTCGACGCCCTGGTGCCGCCGCCGCGCGACCTGCGCGAGAGCAGCGACAACACCGCCCGCCAGGTGATGCGCAAGCGCCTGCGCGAAGGCGCGCTGGCCGACAAGGAGATCGAGATCGAGGTCGCCGACCCGAAGCCCTCGCTCGAGATCCTCGGGCCCCAGGGCATGGAGGAGATGGCCGAGCAGCTGAAGGGCCTGTTCTCGCAGATGGGCCAGGGCAAGCGCAACGTGCGCAAGCTGAAGATCGCCGAGGCGCTGGAGAAGCTGACCGAGGAGGAAGCCGGCAAGCTGGTCAACGAGGAGGAGATCCGCGCCGCCGCGCTGGCCAACGCCGAGGGCAACGGCATCGTCTTCATCGACGAGATCGACAAGGTGGCGGCACGCGCCGAGCACGGCGGCGCCGACGTCTCGCGCCAGGGCGTGCAGCGCGACCTGCTGCCGCTGGTCGAGGGCACGGCCGTCAGCACCAAGTACGGCATCGTCAAGACCGACCACATCCTGTTCATCGCCAGCGGCGCCTTCCACCTGGCCAAGCCCAGCGACCTGATCCCGGAGTTGCAGGGGCGTTTCCCGATCCGCGTCGAGCTGGGCTCGCTGTCGGTCGACGACTTCGAGGCCATCCTGACCAGCACCCACGCCAGCCTGGTCAAGCAGTACCAGGCGCTGCTGGCCACCGAAGGCGTGACGCTGGAGCTGGCACCCGAGGCCGTGCGCCGCATCGCCCAGATCGCCTACGACGTGAACGAGCGCACCGAGAACATCGGCGCGCGCCGCCTGGCGACGGTGATGGAGCGCCTGCTCGACGACATCAGCTTCGACGCCCCGAACCGCGGCGGCCAGACGGTGACGGTCGATGCCGCCGAGGTCGACCGCCGCCTGGGCGAGCTGTCGCGCGACGAGGATCTGTCGCGCTACATCCTCTGATCGAGACTGGGGTCAGGTCTCGCGACAAGCCTGGGGTCAGGTCTCGCAAGACCTGACCCCGACTGCCGCTGGGGCCTTGGGGTCAGAGGCCTTGGGGTCAGGTCTCACGAGACCTGACCCCAACAGCCGCGAGACCTGACCCCGACAGCAGCGGGGTCGCGAGCGAATGCGAGCTTGGGGGCGCAATCAGCGCCGGGACTGCAGCGCCAGCAGGCCTTCGAAGATCAGCGAATCGACGATCTCGAACGGCGGTTGCACCAGCGGCGCGAGCTTGACGGCCGCGCCGCCGGTCATCAGCAGCAGCGCCGACGCGCCGGTGACCTGCACCAGGCGCCGGTGCTGGCGCTCGATGGCGCCGGCCAGCGCCGCCGCGCCGCCGCTCATCAGCGCGTCGCTGGTGTTGCGGGGGAAGTCGACGACCTCGCCGGTCGGCACCTTCAGCCCCGCGGTGCCCATCTCCAGCGCACGCAGCATCAGGCCGAAGCCGGGCAGGATCAGACCGCCGAGGAAACGGCCGTCGGCGTCGAGCGCGTCGACGGTCACCGCGGTGCCGACCATCACCACCAGCGCCGGACGGCGGCCGCCGTCGGCCAGCGCCCGCTGGCGCGCGCCCACCAGCGCCGCCCAGCGGTCGGCGCCCAGCCGGCTCGGGTGCTCGTAGCCGTTGATCACGCCGCAGTCCTGCACCGTCGGCACCACCCAGCGCGGCTCCAGGTCCCAGATCTCGAGCTGCTCCTCGGCGCGGCGGCGCACGACGTCGCCGGCCACCGCGCAGCCCAGCATCGTGGTCGGCGCCGGCAGCGCCTTCCAGTCGGTGTCGGCCAGCGTGTCGATGGTTTCGAGGAACGCGGCCCCATGCGCCAGCAGCGTCGCACCGGGCCGCGGGGCGTCGTACAGGCCCCACTTCAGGCGCGTGTTGCCGATGTCGATGGCGAGAAAAGTCATGGTGAACAAGGGGCCGGGCGGCACGAGGGCGCGAGCGTAACAGCGCCGGGAAAGTCGCGCCCCCGATTCTGTCGAGCGGGATAACCCCGACGGCATCGCTGCGCCGCGGCGCCGGCCGCGCGGCATGATTCACCATTGACGTTGACGTAAACGTCAACCGCGTGCCACCGCCTCCACCGACGACCGCCATGACCGAGCTGTCCGCCGACTACCAGGCCCTCGCCGCCTACCGCCCGACGCACAAGGTGCGTTTCGTCACCGCCGCCAGCCTGTTCGACGGCCACGACGCGTCGATCAACATCATGCGGCGCATCCTGCAGAGCATGGGCTGCGAGGTGATCCACCTCGGCCACAACCGCTCGGTCGACGAGGTCGTCACCGCGGCACTGCAGGAGGACGCGCAGGGCATCGCGATCAGCAGCTACCAGGGCGGCCACGTCGAGTACTTCAAGTACATGGTCGACCAGCTGCGCGCCCGCGGCGGCGAGCAGGTGCAGGTCTTCGGCGGCGGCGGCGGCGTCATCGTGCCGGCCGAGATCCGCGAGCTGCAGGCCTACGGCGTCACGCGCCTGTACAGCCCCGAGGACGGCCAGCGCATGGGCCTGGCCGGCATGATCGGCGAGATGGTGATGCGCTGCGACCGCGACCTGTCGCCGCTGGCGCCCACCGACGTCGCCGCGCTGCAGGGCCACGGCGACGCCGCCTGGCGTGCGCTGGCGCAGGCCATCACCGCGCTGGAGAACGGCCGCGCCGACCCCGGCTTCAAGGCCGCGCTGGCCGCCGCCGGGCGCAAGGCGCCGGTGGTCGGCATCACCGGGACCGGCGGCGCCGGCAAGTCCAGCCTGACCGACGAGCTGATCCGCCGCCTGCGCCTGGACCAGGACGACGCCTTGCGCATCGCCGTGATCTCGATCGACCCCAGCCGGCGGCGCACCGGCGGCGCGCTGCTCGGCGACCGCATCCGCATGAACGCCATCGCGCCGTGGCAGAACGGTTCCCGGGTCTTCATGCGCAGCCTCGCCACACGCGACTACGGCAGCGAGATCAGCCAGGCCCTGCCCGACGTGCTGCTGGCGGTGCAGGCCGCCGGCTTCGACCTCGTCGTCGTCGAGACCTCGGGCATCGGCCAGGGCGACGCGGCCATCGTGCCGCACGTCGACGTCCCGGTCTACGTGATGACGCCCGAGTTCGGCGCCGCCAGCCAGCTCGAGAAGATCGACATGCTGGACTTCGCCGAGTTCGTCGCGATCAACAAGTTCGACCGCAAGGGTGCGGCCGACGCCTGGCGCGACGTCTGCAAGCAGGTGCAGCGCAACCGCGGCGCCTTCGGCGACAAGCCCGAGACGATGCCGGTCTTCGGCACGATGGCCAGCCGCTTCAACGACGACGGCGTCACCGCGCTGGCCCAGGCGATGAAACCGCGCCTGGCGGCGCTGGGCCTGCCGCTGGCCGAAGGCCGGCTGGCGGCGGTGGCCACCCGCGTCTCGACCGGCCAGCACGCCATCGTGCCGGCCGGGCGCACGCGTTACCTCGCCGACATCGCCGACGCGGTGCGCGGCTACAAGCGCCGCGCGCGCGAACAGGCGGCGCTGGCGCGCGAGATCCAGCAGCTGCGTGCCGCCTCGGCGATGCTGCGGCTGGACAAACCCGGGCGCCAGCGCGCCGCGGAGGCCACGGCCGACCTCGCCGAGCAGCGCGAGGCGCGACTGGACCCGCACGCCCGCAAGCTGCTGGCGCAGTGGGACGAGATGCAGCGCGCCTACTCCGGCGCCGAATACGTCGTGAAGATCCGCGACCGCGAGATCCGCACCGCGCTGACGCACACCACGCTGTCGGGCAACACGATCCGCAAGGTCGCGCTGCCGACCTGGGAGGACCACGGCGAGCGCCTGAAGTGGCTGCTGCTGGAGAACGTGCCGGGCTCGTTCCCGTACACCGCCGGCGTCTTCGCCTTCAAGCGCGAGAACGAGGACCCGACGCGCATGTTCGCCGGCGAGGGCGACGCCTTCCGCACCAACCGGCGCTTCAAGCTGCTGTCCGAGGGCATGCCGGCCAAGCGCCTGTCCACCGCCTTCGACTCGGTGACGCTGTACGGCCACGACCCGGAGCGCCGGCCCGACGTCTACGGCAAGGTCGGCAACTCGGGCGTGTCGATCGCCACGCTCGACGACCTGAAGGTGCTGTACTCGGGCTTCGACCTGTGCAGCGCCAGCACCTCGGTCAGCATGACGATCAACGGCCCGGCGCCGACGATCCTGGCGATGTTCATGAACACCGCCGTCGACCAGCAGCTGGAGAAGTTCCGCGCCGACAACGGCCGCGAGCCCACCGACGACGAGGCGGCCAAGATCCGCGCCTGGGTGTTCGAGAACGTGCGCGGCACGGTGCAGGCCGACATCCTGAAAGAGGACCAGGGCCAGAACACCTGCATCTTCTCGACCGAGTTCAGCCTCAAGGTGATGGGCGACATCGCCCAGTGGTTCGTGCACCACGGCGTGCGCAACTTCTATTCGGTGTCGATCTCGGGCTATCACATCGCCGAGGCCGGCGCCAACCCGATCAGCCAGCTCGCGTTCACGCTCGCCAACGGCTTCACCTACGTGGAGGCGTATCTCGCGCGCGGCATGCACATCGACGACTTCGCGCCCAACCTGAGCTTCTTCTTCAGCAACGGCATGGACCCGGAGTACACGGTGATGGGCCGTGTCGCGCGCCGCATCTGGGCGCTGGCGATGAAGGAGCGTTACGGCGCCAACGAACGCAGCCAGAAGCTGAAGTACCACATCCAGACCAGCGGCCGCAGCCTGCACGCGCAGGAGATCGCGTTCAACGACATCCGCACGACGCTGCAGGCGCTGATCGCCGTCTACGACAACTGCAACTCGCTGCACACCAACGCCTACGACGAGGCGATCACCACGCCCACCGAGGAGAGCGTGCGCCGGGCGATGGCGATCCAGCTGATCATCAACCGCGAGTGGGGCCTGGCGAAGAACGAGAACCCGAACCAGGGCGCCTTCGTCATCGACGAGCTGACCGAGCTCGTCGAGGAGGCGGTGCTGGCCGAGTTCGAGCGCATCAGCGAACGCGGCGGCGTGCTCGGCGCGATGGAGACCGGCTACCAGCGCGGCCGCATCCAGGAAGAGAGCCTGCACTACGAGACGCTGAAACACGACGGCCGGCACCCGATCATCGGCGTCAACACCTTCCGCAACCCGCACGGCGACCCGGTGCCCGAGACGATCGAGCTCGCGCGCTCGACCGAGGACGAGAAACAGAGCCAGCTCGCGCGGCTGGCCGACTTCCACGCCCGCCACGCCGCCGAGGCGCCGGCGATGCTGCGCCGGCTGCAGCAGGCGGTGATCGCCGACGCCAACGTCTTCGAGGTGCTGATGGACGCGGTGCGTGTCTGCTCGCTGGGCCAGATCACGAACGCGCTGTTCGAGGTCGGTGGCCAGTACCGTCGCTCGATGTAAGCGCGGCGTGCGGCACCCGGGCCGGGTGCCGGCGTGGTGGCGCTCGGGCTTCAGACGCCCGACAGCACGACGTCCAGGGCCGCGACCAGCACGCTGGCCTGCTCGGCGACGTTGTCCACCGGATGGCGGAGCAAGCGGGCAGGCAGCGGCGACGCGTAATGCGCCAGCGCGTTCAGGCGCTGGCCCTTGACCGTGACGACCGGGCACAGCTTGGCCGGCACCTTGCCGGCGAAGTCCAGCCGCGCCAGCGGCAGCGTGAGCCGGGTCGCCAGCCCGTCCAGCAGCTCGCTCTGGATCACCACGACATACGGAATGCCGGCGGCCGAACTCGCGCTGGGGTTGGCGAAGACGTCGTACTGCGCCACGGCTTCACCAGGGCCGCAGATCGTCACCGGGAATGCCGTGGGCCTCCACCCAGGCGTTCTGCGCCGCGATCCAGTCGCCGAACTCGGCTTCGAAGGCCTGTCGGCGCGTGCCGAGCCCGGCATGCGCCTGGTTCGCCTGCAGCGCCTGATAGTGCTCGACCGACACGATGACGGTGTCGATCTGGCCCGCCTTCTCCACGAACACCGGTTCGCGTTTGGCCTGGGCGCAGATGCTGCCGAACCGGTTCTTGGCCTCGGTTGCGGTGACACGCATCGTGGTTTCTCCTCGCAGATTAGCCATTTTAGCCAACAACAGAAGCCTCGGCGCCGGGCATGCCGGCCCCCGCCCGGTCCAGTGGCCGGAGGCCCCCAAAGCGATGGACGGTGCCAATAATCGAGCATGACCACGGCCGCCGTCCGTCCGAAGGCACGCACCCAGGCCCGGCACCTGGGCCGTCGCGCCTGGGCGCTGCTGCACGAAGACTCGCAGCGGGCGGCCCAGTTGGCCACGCAGGCCTTGGCCGGCGCCGGCGACGACCCCGTGGCCCGCGGCTGGGCGCTGCTGACCCGCGGTTTCCACGAACTCTTCTTCGCCACGCCGGCCGAGGCCCGGCCGGTGCTTGAAGCGGCGCAGGCCGCGTTCGCCGAGGCCGGCGACGCCGCCGGCCGCATCCTCGCCGGCACCGGGCTGGCGCGCGCGGCCTGGCGCGCCGGGCGCTACGACGACGCGCTGGGGCTGGCGCTGTCGCTGCGTGGCGAAGGCCTGCGCGTGCTGCGCGGCGAACAGCGCGGCGTGCTGCTCAACGCCATCGCCGGCTGCTACTCGGCGCAGGGCCGCAGCGACCTCGCCTTCGCCTACATGTACGAGGCGCTGCGCGACGCCGGCAGCACACGCTGCCACGGCCTGGACGCGGTGCTGCACTGCAACCTCGCGCACGAACTGCTGCAGATCGGCGACTGCCACGAGGCGCTGCGCCACGTCGACACCGGCATCCAGCGCTGCGCGCGGCTGCACAACCCGCGCCTGGCCAGCGTCTTGTGGATCAACCGTGTCATCGGCCTGACCGAGCTCGACCGCACGCACGAGGCCGTCGCCGACATCCACCGCATCTGCGCCCTGCCCGCCGACGCCTCGGGCCGCGGCCGGCTGGCGACGCATTACGAGACGCTGGCGATCGCCGCGCTGCGTGCCGGCGAGACGGCGCTCGGGGCAGAACTTGTCGCCCTTGCCAAGAGCGCCTACCGTGCCGGCATCCCCGACGAGCAGGTCGAACTCGCCGTCGCCAGCGCGCTGCTGGCACGCGCCCAGGGCCGGCCGCAGGTGGCGCTGGCGGCCCTGGACGGCGTGCGCGGGCTGGCCGGCGAGCCACCGGCGCAAGGGCTCAGCCTGCGCGTGCGCGGCCTGTACCTGCTGACCCGCGCCGACCTGCTGGAAGCCCAGGGCGACGCCGCCGGTGCGCTGGCGACGATGCGCGAGTGGCAGCACGTGCACCTGCAGCGCGCGGCGCTGGCCTCGCGCGCCCGCTACCAGGCCGCGGCGCTGCAGACCGAGCTGCTGCGGCTGCAGCAGCAGGTCGACGAACACGACGCCCGCCGGCGCGAGATCGAGGCCGTCAACGAACAGCTCTCGCGCCGCGTCGCCGAGGTCCAGGCGCTGCAGGAGCAGCTGCGCCAGCAGGCGACACGCGACGAGCTCACTGGCCTGTTCAACCGCCGCCACCTCAACGAGACGCTGCCGCAGATGCTGGCGCTGGCGCACCGCGAGGGCCAGCCGCTGGCCGTGGCGATCATCGACCTGGACCATTTCAAGACCGTCAACGACCGCCACGGCCACCCCTGCGGCGACCGATTGCTCGCCGCCTTCGGCCGGCTGCTGGCCACCGGCTGCCGGCGCAGCGACGTCGCCTGCCGCTACGGCGGCGAGGAGTTCTGCCTGCTGATGCCGCGCACCGACGCCGCCGCGGCGCGGCGCAAGGTCCAGGCCTTGCTGCGGCGCTGGCGCAGCACGTGTTTCGAACTCGGCGGCGCACAACTGCAATCGCTGTCGTTCTCGGCCGGTGTCGCCGACTCGCTGCGCTGCCCGGGCCACGAGACAGCGCTGCTGAAGGCCGCCGACGACGAGCTGCTGGCCGCCAAGCGCCAGGGCCGCAACCGCGTGCTGGCCGCCGGCGGCGCGGCCGAGGTCCAGGCCGCCGCCTGACGCCGGTCACGGGCCCAGGCGATACTCGCCTGGCGGCGGCATCCCGACCGCCGGCTTGCAGGGATCCATGCCGAACGCCCCGTTCATCGCCCCCGCCCGCTTCGACGACCCGGCCGCGGCCCTCGCCCGGGTGCGCGAGATCTACGACGCCGGCACCGCCTATCTGCGCGAGCAGCTGCGCGCCTACGTCGGCGGCGCCACGCTCGACGGCCACGTGCGCGCCTGCTACCCCTTCGTGCGCGTGCGCACCAGCACCGTCGCGCGTGCCGACTCGCGCCTGTCCTACGGTTTCGTCGCCGGCCCGGGCGTCTACGAGACGACGTTGACGCGGCCCGACCTGTTCGAGCGCTACTACCTCGAGCAGCTGACGCTGCTGATGGCGAACCACGGCGTCGACCTGGAGGTCGGCACCAGCACCCAGCCGATCCCGCTGCACTTCGCCGTCGGCGAGGGCGACCACCTCGAAGGCACGCTGGAGCCGGCGCGGCGGCTGCTGCTGCGCGACCTGTTCGACCTGCCCGACCTCGGCGCGATGGACGACGGCATCGCCAACGGCACCCACGAGCCGGCACGCGGCGAGCCGCAGCCGCTGGCGCTGTTCACCGCGCCGCGCGTGGACTACTCGCTGCAGCGCCTGCGCCACTACACCGGCACGACGCCGGGGCACTTCCAGAACTTCGTGCTGTTCACGAACTACCAGTTCTACATCGACGAGTTCATCAAGCTCGGCCGCGAGGCGATGGCCGATCCGGCCTCGCCCTATGTCGCCTTCGTCGAACCGGGCAACGTGCTGACGCGCCGCGCCGGCCTGCCGGCCGAGCCGGGTGACGACGCCGGCGTCGCGCCGCCGCGGCTGCCGCAGATGCCGGCCTACCACCTCGTCGGCGCCGGCAACGCCGGCATCACGATGGTCAACATCGGCGTCGGGCCGTCGAACGCGAAGACCATCACCGACCACGTCGCGGTGCTGCGCCCGCACGCCTGGCTGATGCTCGGCCACTGCGCCGGGCTGCGCAACACGCAGCAACTGGGCGACTACGTGCTCGCCCACGGCTACGTGCGCGAGGACCACGTGCTCGACGAGGAACTGCCGCTGTGGGTGCCGATCCCGCCGCTGGCCGAGGTGCAGCTCGCGCTGGAGCAGGCCGTCGCCGAGGTCACCCGGCTGTCGGGCTACGAGCTGAAGCGCGTGATGCGCACCGGCACCGTGGCCAGCACCGACAACCGCAACTGGGAGCTGCTGCCCGGGCGCAACGCGGCGACGACACCCGAGCGCCGCTTCAGCCAGAGCCGCGCCGTGGCGCTGGACATGGAGAGCGCGACGATCGCCGCCAACGGCTTCCGCTTCCGCGTGCCCTACGGCACCTTGCTGTGCGTCAGCGACAAGCCGCTGCACGGCGAGATCAAGCTGCCCGGCATGGCCAACACCTTCTACCGCGAGCGTGTCGACCAGCACCTGCGCATCGGCATGCGCGCCGTCGAACTGCTGCGCGAGGAAAAACCGGGCCGGCTGCACAGCAGAAAGCTGCGCAGTTTCGCCGAGGTCGCGTTCCAGTAAGCGTTTCTTTACACGGGAGCCGCAGACTGTCGGCAACCGTGTCTTACAACCTCACCGTGACGAGCCGACACCGATACCGGCTGGCGCCGCTGGCGCTGGCCGCCCTGCTGGGCGCCTGCGCCAGCACCATGCCCCCCACGCCCGCCGACCGGGCGCAGATCGCGCCGACGCTGCCGGCCGGCTGGAGCCGTGCACCGGCCGGCGCCGTCCACGACGGCGACTGGTGGGCCGGCTTCGGCGACCCGCTGCTGCTGGCGCTGGTCGACGAGGCGCTGGCCGCCAACCTGGACCTGGCCTCGGCGCGCGCCAACGTCGAGCGCGCCCGGGCGCAGCGCGACCTGGCCGACGCCGGCCGCCTGCCGCAGCTGGGCAGCTCGGCCAGCGGCGGGCGCGTGCGCTCCGGCGAGAACTACTCCCGCCAGCTCTCGGCGGGCCTGGACGCGAGCTGGGAGCCTGACTTCTTCGGCGCCAACGCCAGCACGGCCACCGCCGCCGCGGCCGATTTCGCCGCCGCCGGCGCGACGCTGCAGGCCACGCGCCTGGCCGTTGCCGCCGAAACCGCCATCGCCTACCTGCAGTGGCGCGGCACACGCGAGCAGTACGCCATCGCGCGCGAGTCCGCCGCCAGCCAGGCGCAGACGCTGCAGCTGGTGCAGTGGCGCGTGCAGGCCGGGCTGGCGAGCGCCGTCGACGCCGAACAGGCGCGCGCCAGCCTCGAGCAGACACGTGCCCAGCTGCCGGCGCTGCAGACCACGCTGCAACAGACCGAGAACGCGCTCGCGATCCTGCTCGGCCGCGCCCCGGCGACGCTGGGCGAACGCCTGGCCACCGCGCCCGAGGCGGCACCGTCGCTGCAGGCGCTGCCGGCCGGCGTGCCGGCCGATCTGCTGCGCCGCCGCCCCGACCTGCTGGCCGCCGAATGGACGCTCGCCTCGGCACTGGCGACGCTGGACGCGCGGCGAGCCGACCGCCTGCCCGACCTCAGCCTCAGCGGCAGCCTGGCGCTGCGCGCCGCGACCTGGTCGGGCCTGGGCGGTGCCGGTGCCGTCGCCGCCAGCGTGCTGGCCGGCATCAGCTGGCCGGTCTTCGACGGCGGCGCCGCGCGCGCCCGCGTCGAGGCCCAGCAGGCAACGCTGGACGCGGCCCGCGCGAGCTACCGCGCGGCGGTGCTCGCGGCGCTCGGCGACGTCGAGGACAACCTCGTCGCGCTGGACCGCGGCGGCGAACGGGTCGCCGCGCTGGAGCGTGCCGCCGAGGCCGCCGCCAACGCCGCCGAACTGGCGCGCGCGCGCTACCGCAGCGGGCTGATCGACTTCGGCACGCTGCTCGACGCCGAGCGCAGCCTGCTGTCGGCACGCAGCTCGCTGGCCGGCGCCCGCACCGATCTCGCACTCGCTGGAGTGCGTCTGTACAAGGGCCTGGGCGGCGGCTGGACCGCCGAGGCGACGAGACCATGACCGAACCGAAGACCGATCCGAACGACGTCCAGGCCCTGCTGGGCGCCGAGGCCCACCGCCCCTGGTGGCGCCGCCGCACCGTCTGGCTGCTCGCCGGCGCCGCGGTGCTGGTGGCCGCCGGCATCGTCGTGGCGCAGAAGCGCGCCGCGAGCAACGCCGCGCCGCGTTTCGTCACCACGCCGCTGGCACGCGGCACGCTGGCCATCACCGTCACCGCCACCGGCACGCTGCAGCCGACACGCTCGGTGGCCGTCGGCAGCGAGCTGTCGGGCACCGTGGCGCGCGTGCTCGTCGACGTCAACGACCGTGTCAAGAAAGGCCAGGTGCTGGTCGAGCTGGACACCGCCAAGCTGCGCGACTCGGTCAACGGCTCGCGCGCCAACCTGCAGGCCGCGATTGCCCAGCGCCGCCAGGCCGAAGCGACGCTGGCCGAGGCGCGTGCCAACCTCGCGCGCTACGAGGAGGTGTCGCGCCTGTCCGGCGGCAAGGTGCCGTCGGCGGCCGAACTCGACAGCGCGCGCGCCACGGCGCTGCGCGCCGAAGCCGACCTGGCCGCCGCGCAGGCCAGCGTGGCCCAGGTGCAGACGGCGCTGTCGACCAACGAGACCAACCTCGCCAAGGCCTCGATCCGCTCGCCGATCGACGGCACGGTGCTGGCGCGCAGCGTCGAGCCGGGCAACGCGGTCGCCGCGTCGCTGCAGGCGGTGACGCTGTTCACGCTGGCAGAGGACCTGACGAAGATGAAGCTCTCGGTCGACGTCGACGAGGCCGACGTCGGCCAGGTGCGCCAGGGCCAGAAGGCGCGCTTCACCGTCGCCGCGCAACCCGGGCGCCAGTACCCGGCGCGCATCACGCGCGTGGCCTTCGGCTCGACCAAGACCGACAACGTCGTCACCTACACCACCGACCTCGAGGTCGACAACGCCGACCTGTCGCTGCGCCCGGGCATGACGGCGACGGCGACGATCGCCGCGACCGAACGCGAGAACGTGCTGCTGGTGCCCAACAGCGCGCTGCGCTTCAAGCCCAACCTGGCCGCCGCGCCGGGCGCCGGCGGCGGCAACGACGGCATCATGTCCAAGCTGATGCCGCGCCCGCCGGGCATGAGCGGGCCGCGGCGTTCGCTGGGCGGCCCCGGCCGCAGCTCCGACAGCGGCAAGGGCACGATCTGGGTGCTCAAGGACGGCCAGCCGGTGGCGCTGGAAGTCCGCAAGGGCCTGTCCGACGGCCGCATGACCGAGGTCTCGGGCGACGGCGTCGCCGAGGGGCTGGCGGTCATCACCGATCAGGCGAGCGCGGCGCCATGAGCGCGCAGGACTTGACCGGGACCGATGCCCGCCTGGCGGGCGCGGTCGCAGGCCGGAGGCTGAGCCGATGACCGCGCTGATCGAGCTGGCCGGCATCACCAAGACCTACGGCGAAGGCAGCGCCGCGTTCCGCGCGCTGCGCGGCGTCGACCTGTCGATCCCGGCCGGCGAGTTCACGGCGGTGATGGGCCCCAGCGGCTCGGGCAAGTCGACGGTGATGAACCTGATCGGCTGCCTGGACACGCCCACCGGCGGCAGCTACCGCTTCCGCGGCGTCGAGGTCACGGGCCTCAGCCGCGACCAGCGTGCGCTGCTGCGCCGCCGCCACATCGGCTTCGTCTTCCAGGGCTTCCATCTGCTGGCGCGCACCAGCGCGCAGGAGAACGTCGAGCTGCCGCTGCTGTACCGCGGCGAAGGCGCCAAGCAGCGCCACGCCGCGGCGCGGCGTGCGCTCGCACAGGTCGGCCTCGCGGGCTGGGAGCACCACACGCCGGCCGAGCTCTCGGGCGGCCAGCAGCAGCGGGTGGCGATCGCACGCGCCATCGTCACCGAGCCGACGCTGCTGCTCGCCGACGAGCCGACCGGCAACCTCGACAGCGAACGCGGCCGCGAGGTGATGTCGCTGCTGGTCGCGCTGAACCGCGATCACGGCATCACCGTCGTGATGGTCACGCACGAGCCCGACATGGCCGCCTACGCGCAGCGCATCGTGCGTTTCCGCGACGGCCTGATCGCCGGCGACGAACGCGTCGCGGAGGCCGAACGATGCTGCTGAACACGCTGCTGCTGGCGCTGCGCGCGATCCGGCGCAACCTGATGCGCTCGGTGCTGACGACGCTGGGCATCGTCATCGGCGTGGCCGCCGTCGTGACCATGGTCACGGTGGGCAACGGCGCGACCAAGGCCGTGCAGACGCAGATCCAGAGCCTGGGCAGCAACCTGCTGATGGTGCGCCCGGGCCAGCGCCTGGGGCCGGGCGGCTTCTCCGGCGGGCCGTCGTTCAAGCTCGCCGACGCGACCGCGATCGCCACCCAGATCGGCGGCGTCGCCGCAGTCGCGCCCGAGGTGCGCTCCAGCGTCACCGTCGTTGCCGACAACCGCAACTGGGCCACCACCGTCACCGGCAGCAACAACGACTACTTCCCGGCCGGCAACTGGAAGATCGCCGCCGGCCGCATGTTCGAGCAGGCGGAGCTGGACGCCGGCGCGGCGGTCTGCATCATCGGCCAGACGGTGCGGCGCGAGCTGTTCGGCGCCAACGCCGACCCGCTGGGGCGCAGCATCCGCGTCAAGCAGTTCAGCTGCAGCGTCATCGGCCTGCTGGCGTCCAAGGGCCAGGGCGCGATGGGCATGGACCAGGACGACATCATCATCGTGCCGGCCTACACCGCTCAGCGCCGGCTGACCGGCAGCACACGCGTGCAGACCCTGCTGGTGTCGCGCCGCGACGGCAGCGACGCCGAACGCGTGAAGGCCGGCATCACCGAGCTGCTGCGCGAGCGCCGCAAGCTGGGCCCCAACGACGACGACAACTTCAACGTGCTCGACACCCAGCAGGTGGCCGACACGCTGTCGGGCACGACCAAGCTGCTGACCTCGCTGCTCGGCGCGGTGGCCGCGGTCAGCCTGCTCGTCGGCGGCATCGGCATCATGAACATCATGCTGGTCAGCGTCACCGAGCGCACGCGCGAGATCGGCCTGCGGCTGGCGATCGGCGCGATGGAGCGCGAGGTGCTGGCGCAGTTCCTGATCGAAGCCGTGGTGCTGGCGGCGCTGGGCGGGCTGGTCGGTCTGGTGCTGGCGACCGGGGCGTCGATCGGCATCTCGGCGCTGCTGTCGGTGCCTTACGAGTTCCAGCTCGGCATCAACCTGCTGGCTTTCGGCTTCTCGGCGGCGATCGGCGTCGTCTTCGGCTTCGTGCCGGCGCGGCGTGCCGCACGGCTGGACCCTATCGAGGCCCTGCGCCACGAGTGAGCAGCGGGCGCAGCGCGATCAGCCCCAGCGCCGGGCCGATCGCCAGCGCCGGCAGCACCGCGTCCAGCGGCCAGCGCGCCGCCGCGGCGACGAAGAGCTGGATGCTGGCGATCGAGATCGCGAAGCCGACGCTGTTGGCCAGCGTCAGCACGCTGCCGACCAGCGCCGGCGGCGCGTTCGTCGCCGTCAGCGCCGAGAACTGCGGCGAGTCGCCGGCCACCGTGATGCCCCAGAGCACGAGCCAGGCGCCAAACAGCGGCGCCGGCGCGTGCAGCAGCCAGGGTGCAATCAGGCAGCACAGGCCGCTGGTCGCGAGCTGGCTGCCGGCGACACGCGCGCTGCCCCAGCGCGACGCCGCCCAGCCGCCGCCGGCGCAGCCGATCGCCCCGGCACCGAGCACGACGAAAGCCGCCCAGGACAGCGAGGCGCCGGCCAGCCGCGTCGCCAGCACCGCCGGCACCAGCACCCACATCGTGTAGAGCTCCCACATGTGGCCGAAGTAGCCGAGGATCGACGCACGCACGCGCCGGTCGGTCGCCGCGGCCCACAGCGCACGCAGCGGCAGGCCAGAACCAGAGGCGCGTGGATGCGGCGGTTCGGGCACGAGCAGGAAGACCAGCAGGCCGGCGGCCGCCGACGCCAGCGCGACCCCGTCGAAGACCACGCTCCAAGGCCAGCCGGCGGACAGCGCACGCAGCGCATGCGGGCTGGCGCTGCCGAGGATCAGCGCGCCGATCAGGAGCCCCAGCGCCGGTCCCAGCCCGCGCGGGAACCACAGCGCCGCGAGCTTCATGCCCACCGGGTAGATGCCCGCCAGGCAGAAGCCGCCCAGCGTGCGCCAGACGAGCAGCGTGTCGAAGTCGGCCGCATGCCGCCGCGCCATCGCCGCGCAGCCGGCGCCGGCCAGCGCGCAGACCAGGAACACCAGCCGCGCCGGGAAACGGTCGGCGACCGCCAGCAGCGCGAACAACAGCGCCCCGGCGATGAAGCCCAGTTGCACCGCTGACGTGAGCGTGCCGACGGCCGTCGACGGCCAGCCGTAGGCCGATTGCAGCTCGGGCATCACGGCGTTGGCGGCGAACCAGGTCGAGGTGCCGGCCAGCTGCGCCAGCACGATGACCGGCAGCACGCGGCGCGGCGCGTGCACGGCGGCGCGGGCGGGCTCGTGCGTCATCGTCGCAGGGAGGCTAGTGCCTGCCGCGCGGCGGCCACAGCGCGGGCGAACCCGGGGTTGACGGCTTGCGCCGGCTCAAGCGGCCGGCAGGTGACCGGCTTGTGTCGCCTGTGGCGATCCCTTAACCTGAACTCGGCCTATCCGTTGACAAAACTCAGGCCGCCAAGCGGCCGAACGCGAAGGAGAAGAGCATGCCCAGCACCCTGTCTGGCGCAAGCGTAGGCATCGAGTCGATCCGCACGCTGGCTTTCGTCGGCCCCTCGGCCGCAGGCAAGACCACCCTGGCCGAGGCCCTGCTGCAACGCAGCGGCGCGATCGGCGCCGCCGGCAGCATCGAGCGCGGCAGCACCGTCAGCGACCACGACCCGCTCGAGAAGCGCATGCAGCACTCGCTGAACGCCAGCGTGATGCACCTGACGCACGCCGACACGCGCATCCACTTCATCGACACCCCCGGGGGCCCGGACTTCCTCGGCCAGAGCCTGCCGGCGCTGGAGGCGGTGGAGACCGCCGCGATCGTCATCAATGCCAGCACCGGCATCGAGCCGATGGCCCAGCGCATGATGGACTACGCCGCGTCGCGCCATCTCGACCGGATCGTCGTCGTCAACAAGATCGACGCCGCCGGCGTCGACCTGCCGGGCCTGCTGGCGCAGATCCAGGCCACCTTCGGCAAGGAGTGCCTGCCGCTGAACCTGCCCGACGCGGGCGGCACGAAGGTCGTCGACTGCTTCTACAACCGCGAAGGCCACAGCGATTTCGGCTCGGTCGACGCCGCGCACCGCGCGCTGGTCGAGCAGGTCGTCGAGGTCGACGGCGACTTCGTCGACCGCTACCTGAACGACGGCGACGTCGACGCCTCCGAACTGCACAAGCCGCTGGAGCAGGCGCTGCGCGAAGGCCACCTGATCCCGGTGTGCTTCGTCTCGGCGCGCACCGGCGCCGGTGTCGCCGAGCTGCTGGACGTCATCGTCAAGCTGCTGCCCAACCCGACCGAAAGCAACCCGCCGGAGTTCCTGAACGGCGAAGGTGCGGCCGCGGTGCCGATGCAGGCCGAGCCCGACCCGGCCAAACACGTGCTGGCGCACGTCTTCAAGGTCACGGTCGACCCGTACGTCGGCAAGATGGGCATCTTCCGCGTCCACCAGGGCACGGTGCAGCAGAACCAGATGCTCTACGTCGGCGACGGCCGCAAGCCGTTCAAGGTGACGCACCTGTACCTGCTGCAGGGCAAGGAGCACGTCGAGGTGGCGCGCGCGCTGCCCGGCGACATCGTCGCCGTGCCCAAGGTCGACGAGCTGCACTTCGACGCCGTGCTGCACGACGCCGCCGAGGACGACCACATCCATCTCAAGCCGCTGGACTTCCCGGTGCCGGTGCACGGCCTGGCGATCGGCCCCAAGCGCCACGGCGACGAGCAGCGCATGTGGGAGATCCTCGGCAAGCTGATCGACGAGGACCCTTGCCTGAAGGTCGAACACATCGCCACGACCAACGAGACCGTGATCTACGGCCTGGGCGAGCTGCACCTGCGCACGCTGCTGGAGCGCCTGCGCGAGGTCTACAAGTTCGAGGTCACGACGCGGCCGCCGCGCATCGCCTACCGCGAGACGATCACCGCCAACGCCGAAGGCCACCACCGCCACAAGAAGCAGACCGGCGGCGCCGGCCAGTTCGGCGAGGTGTTCCTGAAGGTCGAGCCGCTGCCGCGCGGCGCCGGCTTCGAGTTCCTCGACCAGGTCAAGGGCGGCGTGATCCCGAACCAGTTCATCCCCGCCGTCGAGAAGGGCGTGCGCGAGGTGCTGGCCGGCGGCGCGATCGCCGGCTATCCGGTGGTCGACGTGCGGGTCATCGTCTACGACGGCAAGAGCCACAGCGTCGACAGCAAGGAGATCGCCTTCGCCACGGCCGGCCGCAAGGCCTTCATGGCGGCGATCCGCGAGGCCCGGCCGATCGTGCTGGAGCCGATCGTCACGATCGAGATCGTCGCGCCCGACTCGGCGATGGGCGACATCACCGGCGACCTGTCGGCCAAACGCGGCCTGGTGACCGGCACCGCCAATGCCGCCGCGGGCACGGTGGTGATCCGCGGCCAGGTGCCGATGTCCGAGCTCTCGGGCTACCAGTCGCGCCTGAACGCGATGACCGCCGGCCAGGGCCGCTACACGATCGAGCTGTCGCACTACGACCCGGTGCCGCCGACGGTGCAGCAGCAGTTGCAGAGCCAGCACCAGGTCAAGGAAGACGACTAAGCCTCCACGGGCGGGCCGCCGGGAGGCGCCCCGTCCGCTTCACCCCGCCGGCTGCGGGGTTTGCACGGCAGTTCCTAGAATCCGCCCCGTCGAAAGGGGAGTAGCCGGCGCCCACCGGGCGCCGCGGATCCCCGTCAATACGGAGCACCGGCTCACCGCCGCCCTGCTCCCGGGCCCGCACGGGATCTCCCGCGCAAGACCTTTCGGCACGAATCGTCCGTTCGTTGCCATTCCTGGAGGTCTCGTGGAGAGCATTGCGCCGCTGTGGTTGTGGGTCGTCTTCTTCGTCTCGGTCGTCGTCGCGCTGGTCGTCGACTTCGTCGTCATGCGCCATCAGGGCGCGCATGCGGTCGGTGTGCGTGAGGCGCTGCGCTGGTCGGTCGTCTGGGTGGCACTGAGCCTGGCGTTCAACGCGTTGTTCTGGTGGGCGCTGCAGGGCACCCACGGCCCCGAGGTCGCGAACACGCGCGCGCTCGAGTTCCTGACCGGCTACCTGATCGAGAAGAGCCTGGCGGTCGACAACATCTTCGTCTTCCTGATGATCTTCTCGTACTTCGCGATCCCGCCGGAGTTCCAGAAGCGCGTGCTGATGATCGGCATCGTCGGCGCCATCGTGCTGCGCACGGTGATGATCCTGCTCGGCGCCTGGCTGATCGCCGAGTTCCACTGGCTGCTTTACGTCTTCGGCGCGTTCCTGATCGTCACCGGCATCAAGATGTGGCGCCACGCCGGCGAGGCCCCGGACATGGAAGCCAACCCGGCGCTGAAGCTGCTGCGCCGCGTGATGCCGGTGAGCCCGAAGCTCGACGGCGAGAACTTCTTCACCGTCGAGAACGGCAAGCGCATCGCGACGCCGCTGCTGCTGGTCGTCGCGCTGGTCGGCATCACCGACGTGATCTTCGCGGTCGACTCGATCCCGGCGATCTTCGCGATCACGACCGACCCGTTCATCGTGCTCACGTCGAACATCTTCGCGATCCTGGGCCTGCGCGCGATGTACTTCCTGCTCGCCGCGGCGGCCGAGAAGTTCCACCTGCTCGGCTACGGCCTGGCGGTGATCCTGACCTTCATCGGCACGAAGATGGTGCTGATCGACGTCTTCAAGATCCCGGTGCTGGTCTCGCTGGGTGTCGTCGCGGCGATCCTCGCGGTGACGATGATCTGGAGCCTGAAGACGGCTCCCAGGATCAACCGCGACCGTCCCGCGGCGTGATGCCGCGCTGAACTCGGCCCCGCACGGCGCGGGGCCGGTCGGTCCCAAGCGGACCGCTGCCGGATACGAATCATTCGCATTCATGTTAGAGTCATCGCATGAACACGATGACCCTGGCACCGCAGCTGCCGCCGAGCCGCAGGCGGCCGGCGTTCAGCCTTGTCGTCATCGCAGCCCACCTCGGGCTGTTCTGGCTGGCCCTGGAGTTCGGCGTGCTCGAGCGCGCCGTGGCCAGCGCCGCACCGCTGGTGGTGCAGATCGTGGCCCCGGTGGCGCCTCGTGAACCACAACCCGAGCCGCTGATACCGCGGCCGGCGAACACGCCGCCCCCGCTGGCGACCGTGCCGGTGCCCGAGGTGGCGATCCAGCGCGAAGCGCCGGCCGAGACGATCCGGGTCGCCGCCGCACCCGCCGAGCCGGTGGCACCGCCGCCCGCAGCGGCGCCGGCCCCGGTCACGCCGAGCATCCGCCAGGTGCCGGCCAGCGCGCTGCGGTACCTGGCCGAGCCACCCGTGGCGGTGCCGCTGGCCTCGAGGCGTCTGCGTGAATCGGGCACCGTCGTGCTGAGGGTCGTCGTCGATGTGCACGGCCATCCACGCAGCGTGACGCTGCGGCGCTCCTCCGGGTTCCCGCGCCTGGACGAGCAGGCCCTGGGCGCGATGCGCCAGGCACGCTTCGTCCCGTGCACCGACAACGGCCGGCCCGTCGAGTGCGAATCCGACGCGCCCATCGTCTACGAGCTGCAAGGCTGAACGGCACGGGCGCCTGCTGAACCGGGCTTTATCATCCCGGGTGATGCAAACGGCCGCTCCCGATCTCGCGCAGGTGCGCCTGGACAACGCGCTCCGACTGTTCGAGGAGTTCGTGCGCCAGACCGCGCGCCACGCCGACGCCGCCACGCTGCGTGGGCTCGAACGCCGTTTCGCCGAGCGCGTGCAGATCCAGCCGAGCTACTGGAGCCAGATCAAGAGCCGCTCGCGGCAGATCGGCGAACGCCTGGCGCGCCAGTTCGAGCAGCTGTGCCAGAAGCCGCGCGGCTGGATGGACGTGCCGCACGAGAGCGGCGCCGAACGCGGCGCCGACGCCGCGATGCCCGCCGCCGGCGTGCTGCCGCCGCCGGCCGACAACCTGCCGCGCGACGACGACGAGCGATTCATCGTCGGCCTGGTGCTGACCTATTACCGACGGCATCCGCAGCGTGCACGCACGCGACTGCTCGACCTGCTCGGCGAGGTGCTGACGCCGCCGGCCCCCCCCGCACCCGAGGCGCCTGAACGCCCGCTGGCCCCCGGCGTCGTGCGGCCGCCGGCGCGCAGCACGCAACCCACCCCGGCGGACGATCCCGGCGAACTCTGGCGCCGCGCGCAGGCCGGTGTCGCGCCGCTGAAGCCCCGCAAGTAGCCCCGGCCGACAGGCCAGGAAGCGCCCGGCGCACACCAGCGCGGACCGCGCTGCTCGCGCCCGCCGCCGCCATGCGCACGGCGGCGGCATGGCGCCGGCGTTCCGGTCGACGCTCGTCGCCCCGAAGTCCCGATCGTCGGAGAACCCGCCCTGGGGCAAACGCTCCCCCCACGTTGAAGCACGACCGGCGCTTGCCCGTTTGATAACGTTGTCTTTATCATTGGCGCAAGTCCACTGCATCACGTTCCCCGTGCTGCGGTGCCCCGCGAGTCCTGGGCGTCGAAGCCCGCCCTTCGCGCTCGCCAAACCCAGCCTTTTGCCGAGCCCGTCCAGGGCCCTGCCCGCCACCTCGGCCGCTCGATGCCGAGGCCTGCGTCCCGTTGACGAGGAGATCCGAGATGAAGTCCCTGCCGACCTTGAAGCCGCGCCATCCGTTCGCCCTGGCCGCCTGCCGGCGCCGCGCCGGCGCACACCGCGCCGAAGCCGGCGCCCGGCGCCAGCGCGAGCGCCACGCACTGCGCCGCGAACTGCAGGCCGCGGCCTGCAGCCACAGCCCCTGAACAGAACGGGTCGCACGCCTCTGGCACGGCGGCCCGATGGAGACGACGATGAGAACCACCGCCCCGCTGCTGCTGCCCGCCGGCCCCGGGCCCATCCGACGCGCCAGCGCACGCACGCTCGAGGCCGCCAGCCGCGGGCTCGCCCTGCTGGCACGCTGGCTGCAGACCGAGGCCGCCCGCCCGGACGGCGACGCCGTGCTCGAGTTCCATGCCGAGGCCGACGCGCTCGAAGGTGCGCTCTACCTCGACGGCGAGCTCGTCGCCCGAATCCCGGGCGTCACGCGCCTGTGATCGTGCCGGCGGGGCTCAAGTGTCGGCACGACGCGACCGATAAGAACGCGTAGAGTGTCCTCATGACCACCCCGCCCGCTGCCCGCCCCCTGACGTACGCGACACCCGCGCACGACGTGGCGGGCTGGGCGCGGCGGTTCGACCCGATGGCCATGCCGATCCTCGCCGACACGGCCGCCACGCTGCAGAGCCTGCGCGAGAACGAGGACGAGGTCGACGCGCACCTGCTGACCGAGACGGTCGCGGCCGACCCGCTGCTGACGCTGAAGCTGCTGTCGCACGTGGCCAGCCTGCAGCGGCGAAGCCATTTCGACACCCGCGGCGACATCGAGACGGTGACCGCCGCGCTGGTGATGGTCGGCATCGCACCCTTCTTCCGCCTGTTCGCCGACTCCTCCGTCGTCGAGGACTGGCTGGGCGATCAGCCCGAGGCGCTCGAAGGCTTCAGGAAGGTGCTCATCCGGGCTCACCGCGCCGCCAACTTCGCCACCGCCTTCGCCGTGCACCGCATGGACCACGACGTCGCCGTGATCCGCGAGGCGGCGCTGCTGCACGACTTCACCGAACTGCTGCTGTGGCTGCACGCTCCGACGCTGGCGCTGGAGATCGCCCGCCTGCAGGCCGAGGACCCGGCCCTGCGCAGCGTGGTGGCCCAGGAGCGCGTGCTCAACATTCACCTGCCCGACCTGCAGCAGGCCTTGATGACGCAATGGCGGCTGCCGCCGCTGCTGGTGAAGATCACCAATGCGCGCCAGTCCGAGTCGGTGCAGGTGCGCAACGTGCTGCTGGCGATCCGCCTGGCGCGTCACACCTCGTCCGGCTGGGACAATCCGGCGATCCCGGACGATATCGTCGAGATCGCCTCGCTGCTGAACATGCGCATCGAGCCCACCTGGGCCCTGCTGCGCGACATCGACGAATAGCCGCTACAGCGGCAGCGCGGTCGTCGTCTTCAGACGCTGCAGCACGAAGCTGGTCTTGCAGTCCCGCACCGACGGGTGCTTGAGCAGCGTGTCCATCACGAAGCGCGAGTAGTGCGCCATGTCCTGAACGACGACTCGCAGCAGGTAGTCGATGTCGCCGCTGAGCGCCACACACTCCACGACTTCGGGCCAGACCTCGACCGCGGCCGCGAACTGGTCCAGCGGGCTGCGTGCCAGCGGGTCGCTGTGTTTCTCCAGCCGCACCGTCAGATAGGCGGTGAGTGCCAGCCCGACACGCTCCGGCGCCAGCAGCGCGACGTAGCCCGAGATCACGCCGCCGTCCTCGAGCCGCTTCACACGGCGCAGCGCCGCACTGGGTGACAGCGAGACACGCGCGGCGAGTTCGTCGTAGGTGATCCTGCCCTGCGACTGCAGCACCTGCAGGATGCGTCGGTCCACGGCGTCGAGCGGGTCGGAAGGATCCATCGGGGCATTCTTGCAGTTTTCGTGCGCCTTGACAGCCATCAAGACCCGAGAACGGCGACATCCTGCGTCGGCGGCCGTCTAGAGTGACGGTGCGGCATCCCGCCGCAGCCCTGGGGTCATCGCATGAGGCCAGTCGACGCCGCCCGAAACCCGGCCGGATGCGCTCCGGCGACCTACGGCGAGGGTGAGCGTCCGCCGCGGGGCGACTACACCCGCGCCGGCGCCGACTACTGCTGCGAGCAGGACTGGGCGTCCTACAGCGAAGCCGAGCATGCGCTTTATCAGCGTCTTCACGCCCGCCAGTGCGCGCTGCTCGACGGCCACGCCTGCGACGCCTTCGTGCGGGCGCTTGCTCACCTCGGCCCGGCGGAGCGCATTCCGCGGTTCGAGCGGGTTTCCGACCGGCTGGAAGCGGCCACCGGCTGGCGGCTCGTCGCCGTTCCCGGCCTGATTCCGGAGGAGGCGTTCTTCAGCCTGCTGGCGCGGCGTCGCTTTCCGGTGACCGACTGGCTGCGGCGTCCGGAGGAGTTCGACTACATCGTCGAGCCGGACCTGTTCCACGACCTCTTCGGCCACGTTCCGCTGCTGTTCGAGCCGGTCTTCGCCGACTTCATGCAGGCTTATGGCGCCGGCGCCATGAAGGCCTCGGGCCTCGGGGCCTGCGAACTGCTCGCCCGGCTGTACTGGTACACGGTGGAGTTCGGCCTCATCGCGTCGCCCGATGGCTGGCGCGCGTATGGCGCGGGCCTGCTCAGCTCGGGGAGCGAACTCGTTCACGCGGTGCGCGCGACCGGCCCGAGGCGGTTGGCGTTCGACGTGCATCGCATGATGCGCAGCCGCTACCGCATCGACTGCTTCCAGCCGACCTACTTCGTCATCGACAGCTTCGAGGACCTGTTCCGGGCCTGCGAGCCGGACTTCACGCCGCTTTACGAGCGCGTGAAGCAGTCGATCCGGGCAAGCGGCGAAATCGAGGCCGGACAGGCCGCCACCGGCGACCGGCCGGCGCTTCAGGCCTGATCGGCGAGCCAGCGCTGCAACTCGTTCCAGGGTTCGGCACGGTCGACCATGTCGACGTGGGCGACGCCCTCGAGGTGCCGGTTGTCGGCCCCTGGGTAAGTCGCCGTCGACGGCGGGAACACGATGTTGTCGCAATGGCTGTAGAAGCAGGTCAGCGCACCGGCGAGACCCGGCGGCTCGCGTTGCTGCAGGCTTTGCAGCCAGCCCGAGCCGATGCGCATCTGGCGGCCGTTGAGCGAGAACGCGAAACGCGCCAGCCAGGTGCCGCGGTGCGGTGTGCCCAGGGTGATCGCGCGGTGCACGCGCTGCAGATCGCCGCGCTCGGCCCACCATCGGCGCAGCGCCAGGCCGCCCATGCTGTGAGCGACGATGACAGGAGGTCGTCCCGTCGTTCGTTCGACGGCCTGGACGGCAAGCTCGATCGTCTCGACGTAGGCGTCGATCGAGCCGAAGACAGGCTCGAGGTCGATGGCGGCATAGGGCACGCCCGCGGCACGCAAACGCGCCAGCCAGCCATTCCAGACCCCCCGGTTGCACACGAAGCCGTGCACGAACACCACGCCGCGCCGGCCGGTGGCGTCGGCCGGCAGGTGATCGGGCCAGCGGCGGCTGCAAAACGGCTGCTGCCAGCAGAACACGCGCGGGGCGGAGCGAACCTCGCCCCACCACGCTCGCAGCAGTTGGCGATGGCTCGGCCTGGGCGCCGGATCGTCGCCGTGGGCCAGGCGCAGGCAGGCGAACTCCAGCGCCAGCACTGCGGCATACGCCAGAGAGATCAGCAGCGCGCCCCCGGCCGCCGCGAACGGGCGGCCCTCGGCCAGGGCATGCACCGCCCAGCCGAACGCCAGCAGAACGCCACCTATCGTCGTGGCTTGTTGGATTCTCGCGAGACGCATCTGGCGGCGGGTTCTATCGGCCGGCACCCGCGCCGCAACAGGTGTTGAGGTATCGAGGAAGGTCCATCTCCCGCCATGTTGCATCATCGGGGCGCTGCGGGTTTGCGCAGTGCAAACAAGATCCCCGTGTCACCCGACGGTCTTGCGATCCTGGAGAACCTGGAGAAGGTCGCCGCCGAGCGTCAGCGTCGAGAAGCCGATGCCGGCCTCGAGGCCAGCACGCTGGCGGTCAAGGCCTATCAGCACTCCCGGTTTGCACGAACCTACGCGGACCTTCTGAGCCAGCCGCGCTACGCCGAATCGGCGCGTTTTTTCCTCGACGAGCTGTACGGGCCCCAGGACTTCAGCGACCGCGACACGCAGTTCGCGCGCGTCGTGCCCGGTCTCGTGAGGCTCTTCCCCCAGGAGCTCGTCGGAACCGTGAAGGCCTTGTCCGAGTTGCATGCGTTGTCCGAGGAGATGGACTCGGCCATGGGTGCGGCCACCGGCTCCAACTCGCTGGACGCACGGCAGTACGCCAGCGCCTGGCAGACGGTCGGACGGCCGCAGGTCAGGGCGCGGCAGATCGAGCTGATGCTGCAGGTCGGCAGCGCGCTGGACCGCTACACCCGCAATCCGATCCTGCGTCACAGCCTGCGGCTGATGCGGGCACCAGCAAGGGCGGCGGGACTTCCGGCGCTGCAGCGTTTCCTAGAAGCCGGCTTCGACACGTTTCGAGCGATGAAGGGCGCCGACGCGTTTCTGCAGACCATCGCCGAACGTGAACGCGACCTTGCCGCGCTGCTCTTTGCCGTCGACCTCGCTTCGCCTCGTGCGGCGCGCGAGCTGTCGGCCCTGCCCTGAGCGCACGACTGCTCGTCCCTACCGAGGGCAGGATCGCGCCGGCCCGGGACAATGCCCGCGGATGGAGTCGGCATCGGTCATCGCCCCGGTCTTCGCGCAGCTTGGCCTCAGCCTCATCGAACGCGGCTGGCTGTCCTCGAACAATCTGCTTTTCGGTGCCACCCGGCACACCCCACCGACCTTGATCGACAGCGGGTATGTCAGCCACGCCGCGCAGACGCTGGAACTGCTCGAGCGAGTTCTAGCGAGCGCCCCCGTCGAACGCATCGTCAATACCCACCTGCATTCCGACCATGTCGGCGGCAACGCGCTGCTGCAGCGACGCTGGGGCAGCGAGGTCTGCATCCACGAGGCGAGTTTCGACGCCGCGGCTTGCTGGGACGAACGGCGCTTGAGTTATCTCGACACGGGGCAGTCATGCCCGCGATTTCGGCCTGATATCGGCCTTCGAGCCGGCGACTCGATCATGCTGGGAGCCTACCGCTGGACCCTGGTCCCGGCTGGCGGGCACGATCCCGACACGCTCATGCTGTTTCAACCCGACAGCGCGGTTCTGATCAGCGGTGACGCGCTGTGGGAGGAGCGCGTCGCGATCGTGTTTCCGTCACTCGACGGGGACGACACAGGTTATCTCGACGCCCTGGCGGCGCTCGAGTCGATCGAACGACTGGCCCCGCGCATCGTCATTCCCGGCCATGGCCGTGCATTCACCGACGTCGCCGGCGCGGTAGCACGCAGCCGGCAGAGGCTTGAAGCGTTCCGACGGCTTCCGGGGCGGCACGCTTCGTACGCGGAACGGGCTCTGTTGATGTTTCACATGCTTGAACATCGGCAGCGTCGTCTGGCCGATGTCATCGCATGGTTGAAACAGACACCGATCTTCGGACGAATCGTCCGCCGGAACGGTTTGCCGCCGTCTGAC